>NZ_KI911783.1:102500-702500 GCF_000515415.1 Bradyrhizobium sp. WSM1417 | reverse complement strand
CGCGGATAAATCACGATGCACGGCTTTGTGGCGCCGGAGGCCGCAAGGGTGAGAAGATGACCTCACTTCATCTCGGCAACTTGGCGGAGGGCTGCGCGCGGACCGTTACCGGCACCAGTGACTTTAGCGCGCGGTAGATGTAATGTTTATGCGAACGGAGGTTCTTCCTAGAAGGAGACCGCAATCATGGCCAGTTCGCCGAAACTAACCACACCTTTCAGTCAAGCTGGGTCGTTGCGGAATGACAACAAACCCACCGGCGTGAACGTCAATCATGTGAAGGCGATTTTTCCTAGTTCAGCTCAGAAGAATGTAGAGAGTGGCTACGAAACTATCGAAGCCGAATTTGATCGACAGGTGAATCGGCTTGCCGGCAACGGGACAAAACTGACAGACGATCAAGTTGAATCTCTGCGCCATTATACTTATGCGACCGTGCGTGCGGAGAACGACAAGTTTTCTCCCAAAAACGATGAGACTGCCAATTGGTCGAATACCTCATCACCCGGAAGCGCAAATATGACATTGTTCAAATCCGAGTACTTGAATCCAGGAGATTTTGTCAAAGTACCTTTCAACAAGTACAAAAACTCGGCCGGGAATCAATCGCTCTATGATGCACAGACTTACTACGGCCGGGGTTACGTTCAGCTCACCGGCAAAGAAAACTATTCCCATTATGGCGCGCAGGCCGGCATACCTGGTCTGACGGTAAACCCTGAACTGGCAGCTACGCCAGACAACGCTGCGAAGCTCCTTGTTGCTTACGTATTGGACAAGCGAAACCGACAGAGGATCTTAGATGCGCTCGGGGATAACCAACTGAGCGAAGCGCGCCGGGCAGTAAACGGAGGCATCAACGGACTGGCTCACTTCAGTCGCGCCTACAAGAGCTTAAAGAGCGAGTACGTTAGGCAACTCGAAGAGAGTGACCCAGGTCTACGCGACAGAGTTCAACAGCAGATAGCAAACTCCGACAGCACCGTGCCTCCAGCTTAAAGGCCCTTTTTTGGTCGCTCCAATCTAGCACCGAGATAGTACAACCTTAAAGCAGTCTCGATAATGCCGAAGACGTCCTCCGGCACCTCATCACCGGGGGCCAGGCCGAGCGGAGATCGCCCGGCTAATGGAACACACGAACCGGACACAGGCCCCCGTGCTGTAGAGAACCGGAAAGTACGCGAGAACAAGCCCGCCAGCGTGAAGACCCGCCTGTGATTTTCGAGCAGCCGTCAAGAGGAACGAACTTTTGGATTCGATGCAGCCGGATCAACTTGTCAAATCGGGACAGATCAAACACGAATGAAAACAATGAAACTTAGCGCGCGCACAATTTTGATTTCTTTGGTCGTTTTAAATTGCATCGGCATAGTTTTGTCAGAGGTCCAGCGCCGTGCGCTAGTTCAAAGACAGACGGACTTCACGAACAGCCTGATAGTCCAACTCGACGCGGTTGTGCCCCAGCTCGATCAGTCCCTACGGACTATAAACACAAGGCTGCTGAATGTGGAGGAGCCCACGCGACCCGCGCCTACATCGCGACCCAACATCTCGAGTAGATCGGACCGAGATTCGGGCCAAGACCAAATAGGCCTAAATGCGTCGGCGTCATCAACGGAACGTAAAATCACAGGCACACAAGGTGTCGCGGGATACGAAGCTGCTAACCTGTTTTCCGACAGCTCTCGCGGATGGGAGATATCTGGTCAGCAAGGCTGGGTCGGTTATGAACTGACCGGGAATCCACTTAAATGTAAAGCTTACAAAATGACTGCTGCTAGAGCTTGGCTTGATCGGGCACCCAAAGACTGGACATTGGATGGATCAGAAGACGGGCAAACCTGGACATTGCTAGACATTCAAAAAAATCAACAATGGGCTGAAAAGAGCCCCACAGAACTGTTCGACGTAAATTGCCCAAGAGCCTATCGCTATTTTCGATGGACCATTTTGAATAATGCCGGCGGCCCCTCGGTGGTTCTACAGAAGATTGTTCTTCAATAGGCAAGCCTCATCGAGAGCCAATGCCTCGCGCCGTTCGCGCTGCAACTCGCGCTCCCGTAGCGCGGAGCGGCCTAAAGCCTAGCGACGCCAAGGAGCCCTCCGCCTGGCAGCACATAAGGTGCTTGGCGAAGAGCCAGCCTTCGGTGGCATGCTCTCGGAGAGAGTGATCGAGCGGGGAATCGAGACGCTCGAGGAGCTGAAGCGGCCATCGCTGCCGCCAAAGCCGCGAACTCGGCTAACGAAGAAGGGGTTGGCGGCCAGTTGGGATGATGTGGATCTCGGTCCGCCGCAGACTCCCAAACGGAGATTGGGCGAGCGGCTGGCGGCAGCGATCGAGGCTTCTCACCCCAGAGGGGCGAACCGAAGCACTGAATTTAACCATGAGGACCTGAAAGAGCTTCGCAAGGCGATCAAGGCGAAGGACAACAGGCGGATTGCTCAGCTGACTGCAAAGATCGGCAGACCCTCGTTCGAGGATCCCGCCAGCGCCGGCCTTAGAAAGACGGATGACTCCCTTGGAGAGGATTGACTCCTACGCACCTTCAGCCAGACTAGCGCTCTTAGTTAGGCAATATTTTCGGCATTAGCGTCATGGCTCCTCTTCCCTCTCTTCCGCCTCAATTTGATCTTGTGAAGACAACTCTTCTCGGTGCCAACAAGACGCCGCAGTTGAGGGTGTTCGGGACTTATCCAATCAAGGGTCCATACATCAAGGCAAACGAGATTTATCTGACAGGCAACGCGGCCCTGGAATTTGAAGATACTAATAATCCATTTTGGATTGTTTACGCCGACGACTGGTATCTGAATGGCCATTTTGAGATACGACGCACCACAACCAATCTTCCGAATCTTGATGGCGCTAATGGCGCAAATGCGCCTTCTGCGTCTCCAACACCTGCAGGTGATGGAGTTTCTGGCAACGACGGATTGATGGGACTACCCGGACGACAAGGGCTGCGAGGATCAATTCTCCCTCAGGTCGTCATAATCGCACAGAGAGTGTTTGTTCAGGACGGCGCCGGCGGGTGGCGTCGAGCAAACGGTGCCGACATTGATGCGGTCTTCAATTTAGATGGTGTAGACGGTGGGAATGGAGGAGACGGAGGAGATGGAAGTGACGGTACAGACGGCAACCGCGGATCACCCGCCGTGGATGGTGGTACCGTCTTAGGCATTGGAAATTGTGCCTGCGGCCCCGGGCAAGGTGGACGCGGCGGCAATGCTGGCTTGGGGGGATGGCCAGGATACGGAGGTGATGGTGGCGATGGCGCAACATTGTTTATGTTTGTTGCTACCGATGAACTCCAAAATTTTGGGAAAGTCGTGACTTCCTTAAATGGCGGCAACGCAGGTCAGATCGGAAAGTATGGCAATCCTGGTCATCCCGGTAAAGGCGGCGATGAGGGCGATTATTCGCAGACTGACAACTGTTATTCTGCGGGGAGATTTGGCGTGGACGGAATAGTCCCTCACAATTGCTATGCGCCTGAGGTCAAGATCCATGCTGGCGCGTCAGGCAAAACGCTTCTTACTGATTATTCAGGCTTTGCTGAGCTAGGAAATTAGAACCCGTCGGGCTTTTCCTCCGACTTACAGCGTTAGTGAGCAAGCGGCACTAGCTATCGCAAACCCGAAAATCGGTTCCTTTTAAGATGATTTTCTGCCGTACAGAATCAGGGGATCGTGCCGTCTAGCGGCGAAAATTAATTCGTCGTCCGTTAAGAACCCGAATTGAACGGGGCCGGACAGGTGGACGTGCGCGAGAGCTGGATCAGGAACAGGCACAAAAGTTCTCTGAGCCAGGCGAGGATACGGCGGAAGTTGTGGCCGGTTGCTGAGAGCACGACGTTGGCGGCGTCGCCGGCGCGGCCCTTGAGGTAGCAGCGGCCAAGGTGACCTTCCGCTTTCAGGTGTCCGATGATGGGCTCGATGGCGGAGCGGCGGCGCAGCTCGCGCTTGATGGCGCCGAAGACGCCGCGCTTCTGGCCCGAAATGAAGACGCGACGGGGATTTTGCGTGTTGTGGCCGCGATATCCCTTGTCGACATAGGCCCGTTCGATCGGGCAGCCGGTGAGCGCCTCGGTGCGGTCAATGACGTCCCGCAGGGTATGACCGTCGTAGGGATTATCGGGCAGCGACCTGGCGTGCAGCACGAACAGGCCACCGGGAGCCCGGCGGTTGTTGGTGACGATGGAGGCCTTCACGCCGAACTCGTAAGGCGCGGCGGCCTTGCCCTTGCCGATGCATTCCACCTCCGGGGCATGGAAGGAATAGAGCTTCCAGCCGCGCTGGCGCTGCTGCTGCGAGCGGATTTGCGAGGCCCTGCCGAGCGGGAGGGCGAAGGCGTTCTCGAGCACGGCTGACCTTCGATCTTGCGGCGGATGTCTCGAATGATCCGGCCGAGCCGGCTGCGCAGAATGCGCAACTGCCGCTGATGCCGCTTGAATTGCTGGGCATGAGCGTAGCGCCCCGCCATCATTGCCGCGGTCCTGGCAATGCGAACATAGGACTGACGCAGCCTGACCCCGTGCCTCCTCGCCAGGCGGTTGAGCCCCTTGATCGCCGCGTGCAGCAGCTTGGCATCGGTCGGAAAGGTGATGGCCTTCGGCTGCACGGTGGTGTCGACGGTGACGCGCTTGAGGTCCTGGCCGCGTAGCGCGCCGGCCTCGTGCGCCACCCGCAGGCTCTCCGCCAGCAGCAGATCCAACTTGTCGCCGAGCCGCTTGCGCCAATGGCTCAGGTCCGAGCGTTCGTGCGGGAAGGCGTGCTGAAAGAACTCTTCCCCGGTGAAGAACTGGAAATACGGGTCGTGAACCCAGCGCTCGCAAACGCCCTCATCGGACAGCCCGTAAGTGTGCTTGAGCAACAACAGCCCGATCATGAACCGGGTCTCGATCCCGGGCCGGCCGTTCTCGCTGTAGAGCGGCGCGACCTCGCCGTCGATCCAATCCCAATCGACCCTGCCGGCGAGCTGAACCAGCTCGTGCTTCATGTTGATGATCTGGTCCAGCCTGGCGCGGAACAGATCGTTCAATCCCGTCGTCCTGTGCTTCTTTGGTCGCATCCGGCCCCTCCGATGCACCACAGAATCATGGTCCGCAACGAATGGGAATCCACAAACGAGAATTGCAAGGTTTGGCGGCCTCAAGCCCCCAATCCCTGCAATCTCAAATGCCGCCGCAACCGGAAAACTGACTCCTGCTCAATCGCTTAGAGCCTTGTTCACGGACGACTAATTCGCCCTTTTATGGTATGAAAAGTCCCGATAGAGTAGAGCGGGCTCGCTCCGATCTTGCAGCTCGAAAAAATCTGCGCCGGCGTCATCATTCCTCGCGCGCCGCTTACCCGGCGCTTACCCGACGAAGTCATTGCGGCGTTGAAATTGGCCCAAGTGCTTGATTTCGCTGGCGCACCCGACACGATTCGAACGTGTGACCTTTGCCTTCGGAGGGCAACGCTCTATCCAGCTGAGCTACGGGTGCTAGTCGAGGTTCATTTAGCCGATTGGCGAGGGGCGGGCAACCGCTTCCACCGTCTCCTGCCAGGCTGATTTGGGCTAGGCTGATTTTCGGGCCGCGCGGCCAGGAACCGGTACGCCGTCCCGCCCGAGCTTGGCGAACTCGGCGAGCAGCCGTTCGGCACATATGACGCGGTTGCGGCCGAGCCGTTTGGCCGCATAGAGCGCCTGGTCGGCGGCGCCCAGCAGCCGGTCGGGGCTGCCGTCGGTTTCGCCGGGAATGTGGCTGGCGACGCCGACGCTGAGAGTGACGTGGTCGCCGGCCCCGATGTCGCCGTGGGTGATCCGCAAGGCCATCACGGCGCAGCGGATCTCGTCGGCGATGACGCAGGCGGTATCGCAATCCATGTCCGGCAGGATCAGCGCGAATTCCTCCCCGCCATAACGGCTGGCGAGATCGAGCGGGCGCACGGCATAGCGGCTGACGACGGACGCGACCGCGCGCAGGCATTCGTCGCCGCTCTGGTGGCCGTGGCGGTCGTTGAACAGCTTGAAATGATCGACGTCGACGAACAGCAGCGCCATCGGCTTCTGCGTCCGCTGGGCGCGGGCCCATTCGCTCATCAGCATCTGGTCGAACGCGCGACGGTTCGACAGGCCGGTCAGCCCGTCCTTGGTGGCAAGCTCCTTCAGGGCCATCTCGGCGCGCTTCTGGTCGGTGAGGTCGCGCAGCGTCTCCACCACCGCGATCAGATGGCCGGCCTCGTCGTGGATCGGGCCGGCGTCGATGGCCAGATAGAGCTGGCTGCCGAGCTTCGGCATCACGCACCAGTTCTCGGCGCTGAAGCCGAGCCCGTTATGGCCGCGCGCGGCATATTCGGAATAGAACTCCGGCAGCTGCTCCGGGCGGTCGAGCGCCACGAGGTCGGCGAGGCAAGGGCGCCTGGTCTCGTAGAAGGCCTGCCAGTGCTTATTGGTACCGATCACCTCGGAGGCGGCGACGCCGGTCAGCCGCTCGCAGGCTCTGTTCCAGATCACCACGCGGCGCTTGGGGTCGATCACGAAGGTCGGCACCACCAAATGCTGCATCAGCCGCACGGCGTAGGAATCCGCAACGTCGACCGTCTTGGCTGACGCTTTCCCCGGCTTCGCCATCTCAGGCCACCGCCGCCACCGGCAAGGCATGGCTCGGACCGAACAGCTGTCGCACTTCGCTGGCCGGCTTCGGTCTGCTGAAAAGATAGCCCTGCATCTCCGTGCAGCCGAGCGCGCGCAGCATCTCGCGCTGCGCCTCGGTCTCGACGCCTTCCGCAACCGTGGTCATGTTGCTGGCGGCGGCGATGTTCACCACGGCCTGCACGATCACGGGCGCGCCGCTCGCCTCGGCGATATCAGCGACGAAGCAGCGGTCGATCTTGATCTTGTCGAACGGGAAGCGCTTGAGATAGCTGAGCGAGGAGTAGCCGGTGCCGAAATCGTCGAGCGCGATGCGCACGCCGATGGCGCGGAGCTGGTGCAGGATCGAGAGCGCCGCCTCGTCGTCGCGGATCAGCACGGCCTCCGTGATTTCGAGCTCGAGCCGGCACGGGGCAAGTCCGGAATCCGCGAGCGCGCCGGCGATCCGCAGTGCCAGCGTCTCGCATTTGAGCTGCACCGGCGAGACGTTGACCGCGACGCGCACATGCGCCGGCCAGGTCGCGGCCTCGTTGCAGGCCATGCGCAGCACCCAGTCGCCGAGCTCGTTGATCAGGCCGGTGTCCTCGGCAATCGGGATGAACTCTGCCGGCGACACCATGCCGCGCTCGGGATGCCGCCAGCGCAGCAGCGCCTCGCAGCCCGTGACCTCGTTGGTGCGCAGGTCCACCAGCGGCTGATAGTGGATCTCGAAGCCGCCGTTCACCAGGGCCTGCCGCAAATCCTGCTCCAGGCTCAGGCGCGCCTTGGCGCTCGCATCCATCTCCGGTTCGAAGAAGCGGTGGGTGCGGCGTCCCTCGGCCTTGGCGCCGTACATCGCGAGATCGGCATTCTTGATGAGCTGGTCGAGATCGGTGCCGTCCTGCGGCGCCATCGCGATGCCGATGCTGGCGTCGGTGGAGAGCTGATGGCCGAAGCAATGATAGGGCCGGCGGATCGCCTCGAAGATCCGCATCACGAATGACACCACGTCGGCGGATGACTCGATCCCGGTCTGGATCACCGCGAATTCGTCGCCGCCGAGCCGCGCGATCAGGTCGCCCGGCCCGAGGCAGCCGCGGATGCGCGCCGCGATGCCCTTCAACAGCTCGTCGCCGACGTGATGACCGAGCGAATCGTTGATGCCCTTGAACTCGTCGACGTCGATATAGAGCAGCGCGAACTGATTGCCGCCGCCGACCTTCTCAAGTTCGCGCTCGATCTGCTCGCGGAACAGCGTCCGGTTGGGGAGGTCGGTGAGCGCATCGTAATGCGCCATATGCGCGATCTTCTCGTCGGCGCGCCGCCGTTCGGTGACATCCTCGACGACATTGATCAGGTAACGCGGCTCGCCGGATTCGTCGCGGATTCCGATCCGGGTCGAGGTGATGTAGCGCATCCCCTTGGCCTGGCTCTGCCAGGCATGCTCGTCCTTGAACAATCCCCCGCCCGACTTCAGCGCCTTGCTGTCGTCCTCGGTGACGATCCTGGCGGAGACATCCGGGTAGATGTCGAAGGGAGTCTTGCCGACGATGTCTTCACTCAATTGACCGAATTGCTCTTCGGCGGTCCGGTTGACCAGCAGATATCGCCGCGTTTGGGCATCCTTCACCGTGATCTGCGACGGGATGTGGTCGATGATCTCGCGCAGGAACATGTAATTGCGATCGCGTTCCTGCTCCAGCTTGCGGCGCTCGGTGATGTCTTCGATCGTGGCCACCCATCCGCCCTGCGCGAGCGGGGTGTTGATGACCTGGAAAGCGCGGCCGCTCGGCAAGTGATGGCTTCTGGTGGAGACCGTGCCCTCCGCGACGACCCTCATGACGTCGGCGCAAAATGCCTCGACATCGCCGTCGAACGCGCCGCGCTCCTTGCGGTGATACATCGCCTCACGGATGTGACAGCCGGGCTTGATGACGTCGTGAGAGAGGCCGAACATGTCGGCGTAGCGGCGGTTGCAGGTGACGATGTAGCCCGCGGCATCGTACAGGATCAGCCCTTGCGACATGTTGTTCAAGGCGGTGTCGAGCCGCCCTCGCTCCGCTTCCAGCCGCTGCTGCGCCTCGCGGTTCTGCCGGTTGATCTGGCGAACGATCAGGAACAGGATCAGCGCAATCACGGTGGCCGAAAGCGCGGCGGTGGTGACCATGAAACCGGTCTGCTGCCGCCAGTCGGCCAGCGCGGCTTTCGTGGTGTTGGTCGCGACGATGACCAGCGGGAAATGCGACAGCGAGGCCCCGGAGCCGAGGCGCTCGTCGCCGTCGATCGGGCCCTTGACGCGCAGGGTGTGCCGGCCACCTTCGGTCAGCATCTTGCGCATCAGCGGCGCGTCCTTGAAGTCCCTGCCGATCAGCTCTTCGACATGCGGGTAGCGCGACAGCATCTTGCCATTGCGGTCGAACAGCGAGATCGCCGTACCCTCAGCAAGCGCGACGGACGCGAAATAGTTCTGGTAGCTGTCCGGATCGATCCGGCGGACCAGTGCGCCATAGAAGCTGCCGTCCGCGCCGTTCAGCCGGCGCGCGACGACCGTGGTCCATTTTCCGATGATGAAGCTGCGGACCGACTCCAGAATCACTGGTTCGGCCGTCGGATTGGATTTGAACGTCTGAAAGTATCCGCGCGAGGTGATGTTGATCTTGGGCAGCGGCTGGGCCCGCGACCAGTTGATCAGTTCGCCGTCGGCATCGTAGATCGCGATGTCGCCGAGGTAAGACACGGAGCTGATCTTGCTCCGCAGCATCTGGTTCGTCGCGGGTCCGGACATGCGCTCGCGAAACATCGCGGCCGAACTGATCTCCGGCAGATTCATCTGCCCGATCACATCGGCGGCGACGACGTCGGAATCTTCGAATTGCTGATCGAAGTGCCGCGCGATCAGCTGTACCGTGTTTTCCAGCTCGCGCTCGCGGTTGGCCAGGGTACGTTCGCGAAATTCGCCGACGGCCATCGCGGTCACCGCGAAAATGCCGGCGACCAGCAACACGCCGCACAAGGTGAGCCACAGCACCGGTCCGCGCCGAATCGCTGCCTCCCAGCCGTGCTTCGCGGCTAGGAACATTCCGGCTGCAATCCTTGCAAAGACCTGGCGCATTCCCCCTCCCTGAAGGGACAGGGATACACCACACAAATGGCGTAAAGCTTAGGAAAGCCAGTTACCTGAGCGTTAATCTCGTTGCGTGATCGCGGTCGTGTCCAGCGAGCCGCCGCGCCGCATCATGAGTCGCGCGTTAATGCGAACTGCCCGCGCTCTTGTCGCCGCCGAGATTGCGCAGCCGTCCGACCACGCCGGTCGGAAAGAAGTAGACGCTGGCGATGAAGAGCAGCCCGAGCCACAGCAGCCAGCGATCCGGATGCAACAGCCCCGGCAGCAGCGGCAGGCCGGCTTCCGACGCAGCCTTGGAGGCGACGCCCATCAGCGCCTGCAGATAGTTCTGCGCGAGGATGAAGATGGTGGCGCCGATGATCGCGCCGTAGATTGTGCCCATGCCGCCGATCACGACCATCAGGAGAATGTCCAGCATGATCGAGAAGCTGAGCGAGGTGTCGGGGCCAGCATAGCGCAGCCACAGTGCATTGAGAATGCCGGCGCCGGCGGCGACCAGTGCGGCGATGCAGTTGGCGTAGCTCAGGTGGAAGACGGTGCGGAAGCCGAGCGCCTCGGCGCGGAAGCGGTTTTCGCGGATCGCCTGCAGCACGCGCCCAAACGGCGAATTCACCACCCGCAGCAAAGCGAGGATCATCAGGGCCGAGACGGCGAACACCAGATAGTAGGTCAGGATGCGGCCGTTGAACTCGAATCCGAGCACGTTCCTGGAGATCAGCACCGTGCCGGGCCTGAGCAGCTCGGGCAGCTGAAAGCTGCGGCCATCTTCGCCGCCGGTCAGCCAGGACAGTTGCGAGGCCAGCACCTGGAAGGCGGATGCGACCGCGAGCGTGATCATGGCAAAGAAGATCGCGGCGACCCGCAGCGAGAACAATCCGATCGCAAGCGCAAGCAGCGCGGCAAGCGGCAGGCCGATCACGATGCCGGTTGCAACCGCACTCCAATGCGGGCCCATCCCGTACAGCGCGATCGCGATCGCGTAGCTGCCGATCCCGTAGAACATGGTGTGAGCGAACGACACCGAGCCGGTGTAGCCGAGCAGCAAATCGTAGGAGGCGACCAGTGCGGCGAAGACGCAGATCTTGGCCGCGACGTTCAGCGCCTTCGCCCCGGGGAACAGGAACGGCGTCGCCACCAGCGCCAGGATGATGAGGACGAGAACGAGCGTGAGCACGCGGCTGCGCGGCGGATCGCCTGACAGGATCATCATCGGCTGGTCACCGCATAAAGGCCGCGCGGCCGCCACATCAGAATGGCGACCATCAGCAGGATATTGGAGACGAGGGCGAGCTTCGGCACCAGGAAGCCACCGTAATTGGCAATCATCGCCACCAGGATCGCGCCGATGAAGCAGCCGCCGATCGAGCCGAGGCCGCCGATGATGACGACGATGAAGATCAGGACGGTGAGGTCGTCGCTCATGGAGGCGTGGACCTGCTCGCGATACAGCGCCCACATCACGCCGCCGAGGCCGGCCAGCGCCGATCCCGTCATGAACACGCCGAGGAACAGACGGCGGATGCGATAGCCGAGCGCCTCGACCATCTCGCGGTTCTCGACGCCAGCGCGGATCAGAAGCCCGAGCTTGGTTCGGTTGAGCACGAGCTGGATCGCGATGAAGACGGCAAGGCCGATCAGCGTCGCCAGCACGCGGTATTTCGCGATCGCGACGTCGCCGAGGATGAAGGAGCCGCGCAACGACGTCGGCAGCGGCGTCGGGATGATCTGCGGCCCCCACACCGCATAGAGCGTCTGCTCGGCGACGATCAGGCCGCCCGTCGTCATCAGGATCTGCTTCAGATGCTGGCCGTAGACGGGCAGGATCAGCACCCGCTCGACGATGAGGCCGAGCGCGCCGGACACCGCCATCGACAGCAGTGCCGCCGGCGCCAGCACCGCGAGGTTGATCCACAGCGAATCCACCTGGAGCGAGGCCGCGAACGGCGCCAGCACGAGGGTCGCGACATAGGCCCCGACCGCGATGAAGGCGCCGTGGCCGAAATTGAGCACGTCCATCAGGCCGAACACGAGCGTAAGGCCGGAGGCCATGATGAAGATCATCATGCCCATCGCGAGGCTCGCGGCCGTCAGGGTCAGCCAGGTGCTGGGCGAGCCGATCAGCGGGATCATCACGAGCGCGACCGCGATCGGCAGCAGGATCGGCGCGATGTCGCGCTTGGGCTTCGGCAGCGGATCGGTTGCGGCGAGCTCGGTCATTGATGCGTCTCCAGGCTCAGGCCGAGCAGCCGCTCCTGCAGCGGCACGTCGGAGGCCAAGGCCGCCATCTCGCCGCGATGAACGATGGTGCCGTTGTCCATCACCAGCACGTTGTCGCCGAGCTCGCGGGCGGCAAAGAAATTCTGCTCGACCATCAGGATGGTGGCGCCCTTGCGCTTGATCTCCTTCAGGCACTCGATCAGCGCCATCACGATCGCGGGCGCCAGCCCCTTGGTCGGCTCGTCGATCAGCAGGAGTTTGCGCGGTTCGACGATGGCGCGGGCAATCGACAACATCTGCTTCTGTCCGCCCGAGAGACTTCCCGCGCGCGATAACCAGAACCGGCGCAGCGCCGGGAAGAAGCCAAAAATCCAGTCGAGCTGCACGTCGTCGAGCGGCCCGTCGCGCGCCGCCAGCACCAGGTTTTCCTTCACCGTGAGATCCGAGAACACCGCCATGCTCTCCGGCACGTAGCCGACGCCGAGCCGCGCGATGTCGGGCGTCGCACGGTTCTGGATGCGCTCGCCGGCGAGGCTGATCTCGCCGGAGGAGGCCTGCCAGAGCCCCATGATGGTGCGCAACGTCGTGGTCTTGCCGGCGCCATTGCGGCCGAGCAGCATCGTGGTCTGCCCCTGTGCGACAGCGAGATCGATGCCCTGGAGGATGTGATAGCGGCCGATATGGGTGTGCACCCCGGAGAGCTTCAACAGATCGGTCATGCTGCGCCCCCTGCAACTTTATTCCCTTCAGATGTCTTGGGCGCGACGCCGAGATAGGCTTCCTGCACGATCGGTGACGCAATCACCTCGGCAGGCGGACCGTCCGCAACAAGCTGCCCGTTATGCAGCACGATGATGCGGTCGGCGAGCGATCGCACCACGTCCATCTTGTGCTCGACCAGGAGAATGATCCTGCTCTTGTCCTGCTTGAGCTGCGCGATCAGGTTCAGCACGACCGGCACCTCGTCGATGCTCATGCCCGCAGTAGGCTCGTCGAACATGAAAACCTTCGGTTCGAGCGCTATCATCAGCGCGACCTCGAGCTTGCGCTGGTCGCCATGCGACAGTGCGGTCGCGGCGACGCCGCGGCGGCTGCCGAGCGCGACCTGATCCAGGATAGCATCGGCGCGGGCGATCAGGTCGCGGCGGACCATCCAGGGCCGCAGCATGTCATAGTGAGTGCCGGCGGCGGCCTGTACGGCGAGGCGGATGTTTTCCTCCACCGACAGGTTCGGGAAGAGGTTTGTGAGCTGGAAGGCGCGTCCCAGGCCCGCGCGCGTCCGCATCGGCGCGGAATGCTGGGTGATGTCGATGCCATCGAACAGAATGCTGCCGCTCGATGCGCGGAGCTGGCCGGAGATCAGGTTGAAATAAGTGGTCTTGCCGGCGCCGTTTGGGCCGACGATGGCCGTGAGTTCGCCCGGGCGGAAGCTGCAGGTGACGCTGTTGACCGCGACATGGCCGCCGAAGCGGATGGTGAGGTCGCGGGTTTCGAGGGTGAGCGTCATGGGTCTGGCAAATAATGAGAGAGAGTATTTCCGCGATCACGCTGGGCTCCCTCCCCCGCTTGCGGGGGAGGGTTGGGGAGAGGGTGTCTCAGCAATCGAGAACCCCCAAGAGGACAGAGCCCTCTCCCGGCCTCTCCCGCAAGCGGGAGAGGTGAAGGAAGACAGATCAGCGCTTGTTCTTGATCGGAACGTCCATGTCCTCGATCTTCAGCTCGCGCACCGGCTCGAGCACGGCCCAGGCGACATTCGGATCGACCTTGACCTTGAAGTGATACATGCTCTGGAGCGCCTGATGGTCTTCCTTGCGGAACATCATCTTGCCCTTCGGCGTGTCGAACTCCAGGCCTTCCATGGCCGTGATCAGCTTCTCGGTGTCGGTCGACTTCGCCTTGGTGACGGCGGCGACGACGGACATCGCGGCGGCGAACCCGCCCGCGGTGAAGAAGTCCGGCGGCGCGTTGAAGCGCTTCTGGTGCTCGGCGACCAACCAGTCATTCACCGGGTTCTTCGGGATCGTGTAGAAATAATAGGTCGCGCCTTCCATGCCGGGCAGGCCCTTATAGGCGGCGAGGGCCGGCAGGATGTTGCCGCCGGTGGACAGTTCGATGCCGTAGCGCTTCGGATCCATGTCCTGGAGTTTTGCCAGCGGATTGCCGGCGCCGGCCCAGATCACCCAGATCACCTTGCGGCCCGGCTTGTCCTTCAGTGCGTCGAACAGGCGCTGGCCGACCGCGGTGAAGTCCGTGGTCGAAGTCGGGGCATATTCTTCGGCGGCGAGCGTCGCGCCGGTCTTGCCGAGCGCCTCCTTGAAGGCGGCGACGCCGTCACGGCCGAAGGCGTAGTCCTGCGCCAGCGTCGCGACGGTGACGCCCTGCTTGCCGATCGCGACCGCGTTCGAGATCGCGTCCTGCGACGAGTTGCGCGCGGTGCGGAAGATGTAGCGATTCCACTTCTCGCCGGTAATCTGGTCCGCGACCGCGGGCTCGACGATCAGGATCTTCTTGTTCTCCTCGGCGACGGGCAGGATCGCGAGTGCCGCGGCCGACGAGGTCGTGCCGATCGCGATATCCGCCTTGTCGTCCTGATAGGCTTCCGCCAGCGCGGTCTTGGAGAGATCGGGCTTGCCCTGGTCGTCCTTGGTGATGACGACGATCTTGCGCCCGTCGAGCGTCATGGTGCCCTTGGTGGCGTATTCAAAACCCATTTGCAGGCCGGTCTCGGTCTGCTTGGCATAGGCCTCGAGCGGGCCGGTCTTGCCATAGATCAGCGCGACCTTGAGATCGTCGGCCTGTGCGGAGGTGCCCGCGGCGAGGGCGAGGATGGTGGTTGCCATGACGAGTGATCGACGCACGGTGGTCCCTCCTGATGAAATGCTTTGGCCCTAGCGATTTGCACAACCGTGCGGACATTGCAATTCCACCTTCCGGCGGACCACGCGGCGGGCATGTGTGACATTGTCCCGGCCCGGCCGCGCCGGATCGCTTCTGCCGAGGAAATCGGCAGATGCAATTGTGACCTCACCCGTGGAACGGGTTACTCAGGCTTTGCAAAGTAACGATCAGGCCCGGGTTATCGCCGGTATCCGTTCGCGCGGGAATAGCCCTGCCGGTTCTGTTGCGTCGAGCGGTTTGTGACGCTGGCGCGTGCTTCGCTGGAGATGGGCGTTGCGAGCTTCAGCTCCTCCAGGAAGATCGGCCGAGAGAAATAATAGCCCTGCGCGTAACGGATCTTGGTCGCAGCCTGGAGGTAGGCGAGCTCCTCGTAGGATTCGATGCCTTCGGCGATGACGGTCATGCCGAGCGCTTCGCTCAGGGATTCGATCGCGCGCAGGATGCCCTGGTTGCGCGGACGCTTATGGATATCGGTGATGAAGGAGCGGTCGATCTTGATCTCGTCCGCGGTGATGTCGGCCAGCGCCGAGAGCGAGGAATAGCCGGTGCCGAAATCGTCGATCGAGATGGCGACGCCGAGCTTGCGGAACATCGGCAGGATCTCGGCCTGGAAATGATTCTTGGCGACGAAGGCGTCTTCCGTCACCTCGATCATGAAGCGCTGCGGAAAGCCGGTGTCGTCGAGCGCCTGGGCGAAGCTGCGCATGAATTCGGGGTTTCCGGCCTGCT
Organism: Bradyrhizobium sp. WSM1417; assembly: GCF_000515415.1. NCBI lineage: Bacteria > Pseudomonadati > Pseudomonadota > Alphaproteobacteria > Hyphomicrobiales > Nitrobacteraceae > Bradyrhizobium > Bradyrhizobium sp. WSM1417. The sequence continues at coordinate 686,913 of NZ_KI911783.1, read as the reverse complement.
TGGCCGCGACGTTGATGCTGATGGTCGCTTCCGCACCGAACGTCTCGTTGATCAGATCGATCGACTTGACGATCTCGGCGAGCACGAGATGGGTCAGCTCGTCGATCAGCCCGAGTTCGGTGGCAAGATTGATGAACGATCCGGGCGCCTGGATCACGCCCTCGTCGTCGCGCAGCCGCACCAGGGCCTCGATGCCCTTCACATCCTGCGTGCGGATGTCGACCTTGGGCTGGAAGGCGCAGCAGAAGCGCTTCTCCAGGATGGCCTGCCGCAGCGACTGCTCGATCTTCATGCGCGCCAGGGCCTCGCGCTCCATGCTGGAATCGAAGAAGGCCGCCGATCCCTTGCCGTCGTTCTTGATGCGGTACATCGCGATGTCGGCGTTCTGACGCAGGGTCTCGAAGCTGCTTCCGTGATCGGGATAGAGGCTGATGCCGACGGAGGTCGAGGCGAACACTTCCGAATTGTCGATGAAGAACGGCGCCGTCAGCCGCTCCAGCGTCGATTGCATGAATTCGGCGACTTCCTCCTGGCTCTGGATCGGCGACAGCAGCAGCAGGAATTCGTCGCCGGAGATGCGCGACAGCATGTCCGACTCGCGCAAGCCGCGTCCAAGCCGCTTCGACAGCTCGACCAGCAGGGCATCGCCCACCGCGTGGCCGTAATAGTCGTTGATGTGCTTGAAATTGTCGACGTCGAGAAAGGCGAGCGCAAAGCGCTCGCTGGCGCGACCCTGCGCGAGCAGGCCGGTGGCGCGATGCTCGATCACGCGCCGCGAGGGCAGGCCGGTCAGCTCGTCGAAATAGGCCGAGCGGAACAGCTGGTCCTCGAAATTCTTCTGCTCGGTGATGTCGGACGAGGCCGAGATCAGCAGCTCGCGTCCGTCGAAGCGGACCGGCCGGTGGGTGGTCAGCAGCACCTGGCGTGCGGCTCCGTCGTGGAGCGCTTCCTCGGCGACGACCGCACGGCCGGAGATCAGAGCCTGTCGGCAGGCTTCCTGGCGGGGCGCGAGATCGCGCGAGGGGCGGCTGCCGTCCATGCCGAGCTGGGCGGCCGCGACATCGTTGACCAGGAGAAGTTCGCCTTGCGCGTCCTGCACGGTCAGGCCGGCAGGCAGCATTCTAACGATTTCCTTGAGAAATCCGAGTTCGGCTTCACTCGCGCCGGAATATTTGTTGTCGTTCATAGAAGTCATGAATCTTGTTGTTTCAGCGCGCTTTTTGCAATGGCCGCGATCTTGCGCGGTTCCCTCTTAAGTTTGGTTAAGGGGTCCGGAGAATTACGGTGGTGTTTTGCGGCGATGCGACGCGCGCAGCCCATCGTCATTAACAGGGCGTCAACGCGCTTGGCGAAACCGCGAACGACGCATGCGAACGGGTTTCGTTTGCGCCGTCTCTAACCGTCCTTGGGGATGCGGCATTGCATGGTGCAATGGAGTCCGGTCCTGAGATAGGAGACCTCCGTCTTGCCGTCGAAGGCCGACAGCGCCGACTTCAACAGCTTGGTGCCGAAACCCGGCTCGGAGACCTTGTCGACGCTCGGGCCCTCGGTCTCATCCCAGGTCACGGTCAGACGGTCGTCGCTGACGGTCCATGATACCTGCAACAACCCGCGTGGCGCGGAGAACGCGCCATATTTGCCCGCGTTGGTGGCGAGTTCGTGAAACATCAGGGACAGCGTGACCGCAAGCTTCGGCGGCAGGAACAGCCGGTCGCCGTTGAGCGTGAAGCGGACATGGCCGTAAGGGCCGAGCTCGGAGATCAGGAGGTCGCGAATATCGCAGCCCGCCTTGTCGATCCGCGAGATCAAATCGTCGGTCGCGGCAAGCGACCGCAGCCGCGGATCGATCCGGGCCCAGATTTGCGGCTGATCGTGCAGCACCTGATGAAGCACCGCATGCACCGTCGACAGCTTGTTCTTGAGCCGGTGCTGGAGCTCGTCGACCAGCAGCTTGCGGTAGTCTTCTTCCTCGATCAGGCGCCTGGAAATCCGGCGCTGCTCGACGAGGAGCGTGCGATAGTGCTCGACGCCCCAGATGGTGAGCGCGCAGACCGCCCAATAGAGCGCCAGCAGGGCGAATCGCGCGTTATCGGCAAGCGCATCCCCGAAATTCACGACGACGCCGAGCACGCCGCCGACCAGCGCCGTGATGATGCCGATGCGGAAGCCGCCGAACGCGGCCGCAAAGAACACGGCGGGGAAATACGGCGTGAAATAGACGTCGGGCCGCACATGGGCGAGGGCCCAGCGCGCCAGCGTCGCAACCAGCAGGCAGGCGACCGCAAACGCAAGGCTCAGGCCGAGCGATGGCGGTGCCACTCCCTGCCAGCCTTTGCGGAATTCGTCGATCAGCTTCCCCATACGCAGTCCGGTCGCGAGATGCGTTCGACAATCGAGCGGTCGCCAGGAATGTTACGCATGTCGCAGGCCCCAAGCAAAGCTTGCCTTGTCGGAAGCCGGCAGGAATAGTGCCTGCTGCGGCGCCAACCGTCGCGGCGCCGTCGTTGATCGGGTCCGCCATTTGGCGTCAAGTGGTTCGAAAACAGGGACATTCCATGGGCAGGCTGGATGGCAAGGTCGCGGTGATCACGGGCGCGACGAGCGGGATCGGGTTGCGGACTGCTGAAGTCTTCGTTGCCGAAGGTGCCAAAATTGTGATCGCGGGCCGGCGCATACCGGAAGGCGAGGCTCTGGCGAAGCAGCTCGGGGAGAATTGCGTCTTCCGCCAGACGGATGTGACGGTCGAAGCGCAGATGCAGGCGCTGATCGCGCTCGCGGTGGACAAATTCGGCCGCATCGACTGCCTGTTCAACAATGCTGGCGGCCCGGCGCAGACCGGCGGCATCGAAGGCCTCGAGGTCGAGCGCTTCGACGCGGCGATGGCGACCCTGGTGCGCAGCGTCATGCTCGGCATGAAGCACGTCGCGCCCCACATGAAGAAGCAGGGCTTTGGCAGCATCATCAACAATGGCAGCATCGCCGGCCGTCTCGCCGGGTTCTCGTCCTCGATGGTCTATGGTGCGGCGAAGGCGGCGGTGATCCACCTCACCAAATGCGTGGCGATGGAGCTCGGCGAATCCAACGTCCGCGTCAACTCGATCTCGCCCGGCGCCATCGCGACCGGCATTTTCGGCAAGGCGCTCGGGCTTTCGACCGACGCGGCGGAGAAGACGCCGGCGGTGATGCGCGAGGTCTACAAGACCGCGCAGCCGATTCCGCGCGCCGGCCTGCCCGATGACATCGCCCATGCAGCGGTGTTCCTGGCCAGCGACGAATCCAGCTTCATCAACGGCCATGACCTCGTCATCGACGGCGCGATGACCGGCGGCCGCAATTGGAGCCAGCAGCAGCAGGGCTACGTGGCGCTGCGCAAGGCGTTCGATCAGGGGGCCGGGTAGTTTTCGTCATTGCGAGGAGCGGAGCGACGAAGCAATCCAGGCTGCTTCCGCGGACGCAGTCTGGATTGCTTCGCTTCGCTCGCAATGACGAGAGCGATGCTCACACCGCCTTCACCCGCACCCGCAATCCGTCGCGCGGTTTCGGGATCGGCCACATCTGCCAGTCCGGCTTGTAGCCGGGCTCCAGCGATACCTCGATGTTCTGCAAGAAGTGCCGCGCGAAGCATTTGGCCTGCATGTAGGCGAAGTGCAGGCCGAGGCACATATGTGCGCCACCGCCGAACGGCACCCAGGCGAAGCGGTGGCGGTTGCGCTGGGCCTCCTCGGTGAAACGCAGCGGATCGAAGCGGTCCGGCTCCGGCCAGATCTCCTTCATGTGGTGGGTGTAGAGCGGATTGACACCGATCGCGGTGCCGGCCGGAATCGAAAAACCCTTGAAGGTGAAATCGCGCATGGCGCGGCGCGGCATTGAGGGCACCGGCGGCTTGATCCGCAGCGCTTCCTTGAACGCCATCTCCGACAGCGGCATCTTTTCGAGGTCGTCGAAGCTGCTTGGCGCACCAGGGGCGAGCCCTAGCGCCATCACCTCCGCGCGAAGCTTCTCCTGCCAGTCGGGATTTGCGGCGAGTTCGCCGATGAACGATGTCAGCGACGAGGTCAACGTATCGTGCGCCGCCATCATCAGGAAGCTCATGTGGTCGATGATGTCCTGTTCCGAGAGCAGCGCGCCGTCCTCGTGAGTGGCGCGGCAGAGCTGCGAGAACAGATCATCGCCGCCATGGTTGCCGCGCCGCAGCGGAATCTGCTCGCGGAAGTAAGCGACGATGCGCTTGCGCCCCCTGACGCCGGCCGCCATCTGCGTGCCGGGCAGCGGCCGGCGGATCGGGGCGACGGCGGCGGCGACCATGTCGACGAAGGCGCGGTTGATCTCGTCGACCTCCGGCCCGATATCGGCGCCGAGAAAGGACGCGGCGGCGAGATCGAGCGTGAGCTGCTTCATCGCCGGATAAAGCTGCATCTCGCCGGGCTTTGCCTTCCACTGCGCGACGCGGGCGGCGATGCCGCGGTCGAGATCGCTCAGATACGATTTCATCGGTCCGGACTTGAATGCGACCGACAGCGCCTTGCGGTGCAGCCGGTGCTCCTCGAAATCCAGCAGCATCAATCCGCGCGGAAACAACAGGCCGAGCACCTTGTTCCAGCCATGGGTCGAGGAGAACAGCTTTTGCTGGTCGAACAGCACGAGCTCGTTGGCCTCGGGGCCCAGCAGCACGACATTGGTCTCGCCGAAGAAATGCGTGCGATAGACCAGACCGTATTTGGCGCCGTTCGCCTCGATATGCCCCTTGGGGTCGGCGAGCACCTGAAAGGTCTTGCCGATGATCGGCCAGCCTTCGTCGCCGGGGATGTGGGTCAGCTCATTGCGCTTGGGCGGAGTGAAGCCGAGCGCAGGGGCGGCCACATTCTGCATCGACATGACGATTGCTCCGGTTGGCTTGCCGCCAACATAGCACAATCCGGCTAGGATGACTCTGCGCTTACCGTTTCGCCGCTTCTTTCTGCAAATCCGGCGCGTTGACGGCCGGAATCGCGACGCGGCCGGCGCCGGTCACCTTCAAGGCCTCGGCGGCCTTCTCGTTTTCCATGATCTTGGCCATCACGGCCTGTCCCGCGCGTTCGAAGATCGCGCGGTTCTCGATCACGAATTTTTGCGACTTGCGCAAGCCGTCGATGTAGCCGTTGATCTCCGGCACGACGTAGCGCGCGACCATGTCCCAGCTCCGGCGCGTGTTCTCCGGATTGGCCCAGTCGTGCACGAAGCCGATGACGGCGCCGATGCCGCCGGAGACCTGCATCACGTTCTTGATCATCTTGACGAGGTCGTCGGGTGTGCCGATGACCGAGGCCGCGCCGTCGACGAAAGCGGTCTTATCCACGGCCTCGTCCAGCGAGGCGAACGCGGTCAACCCGGGCCGTTGCAGCGTGCCGACATTATATTCGTTGTGCCAGCGCATCAGCCCGGCGCCGGCCTCGCGGCGGGCTTGCTCGCGGGTCTCGGCGATGTGCCAGGTCAGCAGCACGCGCCAGTTCGCGCGATCGACTTTGGTGCCGTGCTTTTTCGCCGCGTCCTCGGCGAACTGCCATTGTTGCTGCAACGACATCAGCCCCTGCGTCGTCATCGAACCCAGCGAGATGATGCCGATGCCGTATTTTCCGGCGAGCGTCATGCCGGAGGGCGAGATCTGCGAGGCCACCACGAACGGCATCTCCTCCTGCAACGGCAGGAGCTGCAGCGCGGCGTCGTTCATGGTGAACCAGTCGCTCTTCGCGGTGACGCGCTCGCCGTTGAAGAGACGGCGGATCACCCCAATCGCCTCGTCCTGACGGTCGCGCTGCGTCATCGGATCGATGCCGAGCGTATGCGCGTCGGAGGCGAGCGCGCCAGGACCGGAGCCGAAGATGGCGCGGCCGCCGGTCATGTGATCGAGCTGCACCATGCGCTGCGCGACGTTGTAGGGATGGTGATAGGGCAGCGACACCACGCCGGTCCCGAGCCTGATCCGCTTGGTGCGCTCACCGGCCGCAGCCAGGAACATCTCCGGCGAGGCGATCATCTCCCAGCCGGAGGAATGATGCTCGCCGCACCAGAACTCGTCATAGCCCAGCGCATCGAGCTGCTCCACCAGGTCGAGATCGCGCCGGAACTGGAGCATCGGATGCTCCCCGATCGGATGATGCGGGGCAAGGAAGGCTCCGAACTTCAGGCGCGCCATGGCGTTCTCTCCAGCTTACATTTTTTGTTTGTTTGTGGCGCGAAGCTACGTGCTGGAGGCAGCGAACGCAATCGCGCGATGTCCCGCGCGGCGGAATGCAGCCATGCGTGTGTCGTCTCCCTCTCCGTGGCACGCAGAGAGTGGCGGAACGCGCGAGGATCCTACCTCCGAGGTAATCGCGGCGCCGCATGAGGCCTGCGATGATCGGCAACGACATCCGAAGGATCGCGCGCCGATGCATCAAACCGTCACAAAGCCTCTCGATACGTCGCGTCGCTGGTGGGTGCTGGCGATCGTCGTGGCCGCCCAGTTCATGTTCGGCGTCGACGCTTTCGTGGTCAACGTCGCCATTCCGACCATCGCCGTCGAGTTGAAGGCGTCGCCTGCACAGATCGAATCCGTCGTCGCGATCTACCTGATCGCCTATGCCACGCTGGTGGTCACCGGCGGCCGGCTTGGTGACATTCACGGCACCAGGAACGTGTTCCTGGCTGGCCTGCTCGGCTTCACCCTGACGTCGCTGTGGTGCGGACTGGCGCGATCCGGTGCGGAATTGATCGTGGCGCGGCTGACGCAGGGTGCCTCCGCCGCGCTGATGGTGCCGCAGGTGCTGGCGACGCTGCATCTCCTGTTCACCGACGAACAGCGCAACCGCGCCTTCGCCATCTACGGCATCGTGCTGGGACTCGCGGGTGCCGCGGGCTTTCTGCTCGGCGGTCTCCTGGTCACGATTGATCTCGCCGGCACCGGTTGGCGCTCGCTGTTCTTCGTCAATGTGCCGTGCGGTCTCGTCATCGCGGCTGCGGCCTGGCGCATCATGCCCTCGGTGCCGCATCGCGCCGGCACGCGGCTCGATATCGCGGGCAGCATCGTCCTGTTCGCCGGATTGCTCTGCATGATCGGTCCGCTGCTGCTCGGTCACGATGTCGGCTGGGCACCGTGGCTGTGGCTGGTGATGGCGATCGGCGCCATGATTCTCCTGGCATTCCCGAAACTGGAGCATGTGGTCGCGCGCGCCGGCGGCATGCCGCTGATCGATCTCTCGCTGCTGGCGGACGCCGCTTTCTTGCGCGGCCTTGGCGCGGCGTTCTTTTTCTTCTCTGCCAATCTCTCGTTCTATCTGGTCATGACGCTGTTCATGCAGCGAGGCCTCAACATCCCGCCGCTCGCGGCCGGCATGGCCTTCATTCCGCTCGCGCTCGCTTTCGTCGTGGCCTCGCGCCATAGCGGCGCACGGGCGCGCCATCGCGGCACCAGGGTCTTGATCGAAGGCTGCGCGCTTCAGATCGCGGGCCTCGCGGCGCTTGCGCTTGTCGCGTTCTCTGTCGATGCGCCGTCCGCGCTCCTGCTCGCGCTCACCATGATCATCTTCGGCTACGGTCAGGGGCTGGTGATGGCTCCGCTGTCCGGCGCGGTGCTCTCGACGGTGAAGCCTGTGGCCGCAGGTTCTGCCTCCGGCATTTACGGCACCACGGCGCAGATCGGAAATGCGGCCGGAGTGGCCGCAATCGGCGCCGTTTTCTTTGCCGTCGAAGCGGTGCAATCAGCGCGCGCAGGATTTCTCGTCTCGCTCGCGCTGTTCGCAACATTAATCATGATCTGCGCCGCATTCCTGGCGTGGATGCGCCGCGTATCTGCACGAAGTTGAGGCATTGGGGTTAATACGTGCGGATTTCTGCAGGTTTTCCTGAGATTTAGCACCTCATCGACAGCACACGGTCTTTTTATTTTGCGCTGCAGCAACTATTTGGTTTGGCTGGACGTTGAACGTCGCCTGCCAGGAGCTGCCGTGTCGTTAACCAGAAATGTCGACCTCTTGAGACGTCTGCCAAAGCTGGACGGATTGCGCTTCGCCGACTTTGGCCGGAGCGCCGATGCATCCAGTCCGTTGCAAGAGGTCACGGGCTTCGGCGACAATCCCGGCAATCTGCGCCTGTTCGCGTTCGTGCCGCCGCAACTGCAGAAGCCGCGCGCGCTCGTCGTCGTTCTGCACGGCTGCGGCCAGACGGCGGCAAGCTACGACCTCGGTGCCGGATGGTCGACGCTCGCCGAGCACTACGGCTTCGCGCTGTTGATGCCCGAGCAGCAGCGCGTCAACAACAGCAACACCTGCTTCAACTGGTTCAATCCGGAAGACACGGCGCGGGACAGCGGCGAGGCGTGTTCGATTCGCGAGATGATCGCGCATATGACCGAGACGCATCGCGTCGATCCCAAGCGCATCTTCATCACGGGCCTGTCGGCCGGCGGCGGCATGACGTCGGTGATGCTCGCGACCTACCCTGAAGTCTTCGCGGCCGGCGCGGTCATCGCGGGACTTCCCTACGGCATCGCGACCAATCTGCGCGAGGCGCTCGACGGCATGTTTCATTCCCCGGAGCGGCCGGCGCGCGAACTTGGCGATCTGGTGCGGCGGGCCTCGAATCATCGCGGACCGTGGCCGAGGATCTCGGTGTGGCACGGCAGCGCCGATCGCACCGTCAATCCCGGCAATGCCAACGAGATCGTCAAGCAATGGCTCGACCTGCACGATCTGCCCGAGGCGCCGATGGCGGAAACTGACATCGACGGCTATCCGCGCCAGGCCTGGTGGAACAAGGACGGCGAGACCCTCGTCGAATCCTACGCCATCACCGACATGGCCCACGGCACGCCGCTCGGCCTTGCCGACAACGACCAGCGCTATGGCGTGGAAGGCGCGTTCCTGATCGAGGCCGGCATCTCCTCGTCCTATCACATTGCCAAATTCTTCGGCCTCACCGGCTGGATTCCCGACGCGGCGAAGAAGGCCGAGGCAAAGCCGACGCCGGCCCGCTCGCCCGCCCCGCATCTGGCACGCTCGATCCGCGCTGCGGTCGCCGAAGCGACGGCCGAGCCGAAGCGCGAGGAGGCCCGCGGCTTCGATCTCGGCCAGATCATCACGCGCGCGCTCACGGCCGCGGGATTGATGAAGTAACTCAGGCCGTCGCGCCGATCCATTCGATCGGCGTCGCCGTCACCTCGCCGCCGGCGACCTTGCGCGTCATCTCCTGATAGGCCTTGAAGAAGTCGCGCGATTGCAGCGCCTTTTGCGCGGCTTCGTCGCTGACGCTGGCGAGATGGAAATAGCTGCCATTGTCGCGGTTTTTCAGGACGCGATAGCCGATCCGTCCTTTGAGTTCCGGATCGCCGTCGATCGCCTTGATGAAGCGGCCGACCTCCTGGTGCCAGGCCTCCGTCGTGCCGTTCTTGAATTCGTACCGGATCATGAAATGCTTCATGTGACGCTCCCTGTTGGCGTTGTGCGTCATCATCTGCGTGCTGGATGCGATCCTGCAAGTATGGACAAAATTGATAGTATGGACTTTTTCGACGTCGCTCCTATTCTTCATCCCGCACATGGAGGAAACGACGTGGCGAAGGAAAGGACAAAGCCAGTCCCCGCGCGCAACTGCCCGGTCGCGGCGTTTCAGAAGATGATCAGCGGCAAGTACAAGCTGCGCATCGTCTGGGACCTCAAGGACGGCCCGCGCCGCTATGGTGAAATCCGCAGCGGCCTGCTGCGCGGCACGGAAGGCAGCGCCGAGATCACCCCGCGCGTGCTGAGCCGCGAATTGAAGGCGCTGACGGCGAGCGGCCTGATTGATCGCAAGGATTTCGGCGAGGTGCCGCCGAAAGTCGAGTATCGCCTCACCCGCAAGGGCAAGAGCTTCGTGCCGGTCGTCGCCGCGATCCGCGACTGGGGCGACCGCAATCTGAGTGTGCCCCAAGTGCTGGCGGACGCCGCCGAGTAGGGCCTACATCTCGCCGGTGATGAACGGATTGGTCATCCGCTCCTGGCCGATGCTCGAGCCGGCGCCGTGGCCGCAAATGAAGCCGACATCGTCGCCGAGCGGCAGCAGCTTGGTCTTGATCGAGTCGATCAGGGTCGCATGACTGCCGCCGGGCAGATCGGTGCGCCCGACCGAGCCGGCGAACAGGACGTCGCCGACATGGGCGAAGCGCAGGTCCTTGTTGAAGAACACCACGCTGCCGGGCGAGTGGCCGGGGCAATGATAGATCTCGAACTGGAGATCGCCGATAGCCACGCTGTCGCCTTCGTCGAGCCAGCGGTCCGGCTCGAAATTGCGCACCCCCGTCATGCCGAAGCGGGCGCCGCTCTCGACCACGTTGTCGAGCAGGAATTTGTCCGCGACGTGCGGGCCCTCGATCGGCACCCTCAGCGCGTCGCGCAGTTCGTCCGCGCCGCCGACATGGTCGATATGACCGTGAGTGAGCCAGATCTTCTCCACGGTGACGCCGGTCTGCTTGATGGCGTCCAGGATCTTCGGCACGTCGCCGCCGGGATCGATCACCACGGCCTTCTTGGAAGGCTCGTCCCAGATAATGGTGCAATTCTGCTCGAACAGCGTCACGGGAACGATGATCGCGCCCGCCTTCGCGCCTGCCTGGGCTTGTGTCTCGTTTTGCTCTGTCATGGCGCCACAATGCCGATTTTTGCCATGCCGCCAAGCAAAAGATTTGTCCTCGGGGTTCGGGAACAGCCGCGGACATCGTCACACGGCCGTCCCAATTCGCCTGCTGTTTTGAACCGGGGCGCTCCTTCCGCGTTCTCCCGCGCGACAAGCAGTTTTTGGATGGATTTCCCGCATGGCTCAGAGCGGCAGCAATTGGTGGCGCGACGGCATCTTCTATCAGGTCTATCCGCGCTCCTTTCAGGATTCAAACGGTGACGGTGTCGGCGATCTCGCCGGCATTTTACAGCGGCTGCCTTATGTGAAATCGCTCGGCGTCGACGCGATCTGGCTGTCGCCGATCTTCCCATCGCCAATGGCCGATTTCGGCTACGACATTTCCGACTACACCGGCATCGAGCCGCTGTTCGGCACGATGGCGGATTTCGATGCGCTGCTTGCCGCCACGCATGACAACGGCCTCAAGTTGATCCTCGACCTCGTGCCGAACCACACCTCGGACCAGCATCCCTGGTTCGTCGAGAGCCGTTCCTCGCGCGACAATCCCAAACGCGATTGGTACATCTGGCGCGACCCGGCCGAGGGTGGCGGCGTGCCGAACAATTGGCTGTCCGAGTTCGGCGGCAGTGCGTGGCAGTTCGACGAGACCACCGGTCAATACTACTATCACGCCTTCCTCGCCCAGCAGCCGGATCTCAACTGGCGCAATCCCGATGTCCGCGCGGCGATCTACGACGTGATGCGGTTCTGGCTGGAGAAAGGCGTCGACGGCTTTCGCGTCGACGTGATCTGGCACCTGATCAAGGACGCCGAGTTCCGCGACAACCCGCCCAATCCGCATTATATCGAGAGCCGGCCGCCGAACGAAAAGATACTGACGCAATATTCCACCGACCAGCCGGAGGTGCACGACGTCATTGCCGAGATGCGGCGCGTCACGGATGCCTATGATGCCCGCGTCCTGATCGGCGAGATCTATCTGCCGCTGCATCGCCTGATGGCCTATTACGGCAACGACCTCACCGGTGCGCAGATGCCGTTCAATTTTGCGCTGCTCCAGACCTTCTGGAGCGCGCGCTCGATCGAGAAGATCGTCGAGGATTACGAGAAGGCGCTGCCGAAGGGCGCCTGGCCGAACTGGGTGCTCGGCAATCACGATCGCCCGCGCGTCGCAAGCCGCGTCGGGCCGGAGCAGGCCCGCATCGCCGCGATGCTGCTGCTGACGCTGCGCGGCACGCCGACGCTCTATTATGGCGACGAGATCGGCATGCATCAGCTCGCGATCGCACCTGAGGACGTGCGCGACCCCTTCGAGAAGAATGTGCCCGGCATCGGTGTCGGCCGCGACGGCTGCCGCACGCCGATGCAGTGGGATTCCTCCAACTTCGCCGGCTTCTCGGACGTCAGGCCATGGCTGCCGCTGCCGGAGGATCACATCCGCAACAACGTCGTCGATCTCGACGCCGATTCACGTTCGATCCTGACGCTCTACAAGCGCCTGATCGCGTTGCGCAAGGGCTGTCCGCCGCTGGTTGCGGGCGACTATCATCCGGTCGCCGCACAAGGCGATCTCCTGATCTATCGCCGCGAGGCCGAGGGCAGGGCGGTGGTTGTGGTGCTTAATCTCGGCCCCGAGCCGATCGCGGTCACCACGAGCGCGATCAGGTTCGGCAGCGAGATTCTGCTGTCGACATTCCTGGATCGCGAAGGAGAGCGGATCGAAGGCGTGCTGGATCTGCGCGGCAACGAGGGGGTGGTGGTGATGCCGCCTTAGCTGTCGTCCCGGCGAAGGCCGGGACCCATACCGCGTGATCTAGCAGCTGTGGTCGGAAGGCGTACCGAACGACAAGTCTTCGCCAAACTACCTCCTGGGGTTATGGGTCCCGGCCTTCGCCGGGACGACATCACCCCGGATGCTTGTTGCCCCGCACCGTCTTGTCGATATCACTGCGCTTCAGCAGATAGTCCAATCCGCCGACGCGGTACCAGCGATAGCCGTAGGGCTCCAGCACGACGCGGTGCTGGCCGCGCTTGTCGGCGTGGCTGTGGTCCTCCGCGAGCAGATTGATCAGATGCGCGCCGGCCTCGCCCGGCAGCCCCGTCGAGAACGCGATCTCGCGCGGCTTCTCGTCGAGATTGTGCACGAACAGCACGGAATTGTTGCGCCAGTCGTAGCGCATGATGAACACGGCGGGATCGCGCGTCGCGATGATCGAAAAATCGCCCCAGCCGATCTCCGGCACCTCCTTGCGCATGCGGACGATGCGCTCGGTCCAGTTCAGCATCGAGTTGGGATCGCGCCGCTGCTTGGCGACGTTGACGTGCGGATAGCCGTACGGTCCTTCGTCGATGACGGGCAAGGCCGGCTTGTCGCTGGTGGTGAAGCCGCCATGCGGCTCGGTCGACCATTGCATCGGCGTGCGCGCGCAATTGCGTTCCGGCAGCGAAAGATCATCGCCCATCGCGATCTCGTCGCCATAGCGGATCACCGGCGTTCCCGGCAGTGTGCACATCAGGCTGTAGGCGAGCTCGAGCCGCCGGCGGTCGCCGCCCAGCATCGGTGCCAGCCGACGACGAATGCCGCGGTCGTAGAGCTGCATGTCCTTGTCAGGACCGAAGCTCTTGAACACGGTGTCGCGCTGCGCTTTGGTCAATCGGCCGAGATCGAGCTCGTCGTGATTGCGCAGGAACAGGCCCCATTGTGCCGAGGCGGGCCGCGGCTTGGTCGCCTTCAGCGCTTTCGCCAGCGGGCGGGAATCGGATGAGGCCAGCGCATAGAACAGATGCTGGTTCACCTGGAAATTGAACATCATATGCATGCGGTCGGCATCGCGGCCGAAATATTCCATGTCCGTCTTTGGCAGCACGTTGGCCTCGGCGAGGATGATGGCATCGCCCTGCCGCCATTGCAGGAATTCACGAAACGTCCGCAGCATGTCGTACTGCTCGGCCGGCTTTTTCACCTTGGCGCCTTTGGTCGCGATGACGAAAGGCACGGCATCCATGCGGAAGCCTGAGACGCCGAGTTGGATCCAGAAGCCCATGATCTTCAGAATCTCGGCCTGCACGCGCGGGTTCGAGGTGTTGAGATCGGGCTGGAAATCGTAGAAGCGGTGGAAGTACCAGGCGCCGGCTTCCTTGTCGCGCGTCCAGGTCGATTTCTGAACGCCGGGAAACACCATGCCCTGATTGGCGTTGGCCGGCTTCTTGTCGGACCAGACATACCAGTCGCGGTAGGGCGAATTCCTGTCGCTCCGCGCCGCCTTGAACCAGGGATGCTGGTCGGAGGTGTGGTTGACGACGAGATCGATGATGACGCGAATGCCGCGCTGCTTGCAGCCATGGGTGAACTCGACGAAATCGCCGAGCGTGCCGTAGCGGGCATCGACGCTGTAATAATCCGCGACATCGTAGCCGTCGTCGCGGCCGGGCGAGGTCTGGAACGGCATCAGCCAGATCGTGGTGATGCCGAGGCCGTGCAGATAATCGAGCCGGCGCAGCAGGCCCTTGAAATCGCCGATACCGTCGCCATTGGCATCCATATAGGTGCCGACGGACAGGCAATAGATGATGGCGTTCTTGTACCAGAGATCGTCGATCATGCGCGCGCAGCCTCGGTGGTTCCGCCGAGGTGCGGCGGCTGCGTGATAAGTGCGTAAGGGAGGGGAGGTTCCGCGCTACGGGTCGTCCCGGCCTACGCCGGGACGACAGTGATGACGGAATCGGCTATCCTCCCCCCATGGACAACACCGCCCGCATTGCCCTCGTGCCACCGCCGGACCGCCGTCAATCCGAGACGGCGCTGGCGATCTCGCGCGGCACGGCGCGGTTGTTGCGCTCGCTCGGCTTCACCTGCATCAGCGAATTGCCGCTGCCCTCCGGGCGGCGCGCCGATCTCGTCGCGCTGAACGAGCGGGGCGAGATCTGGATCGTCGAGATCAAATCGTCGGTGGAGGATTTGCGCGCCGATCAGAAATGGCACGAATACCGGGCGCATTGTGATCGGCTGTTCTTCGCCTTCACGCAGGACCTGCCTTGCGAGATCTTTCCGCAAGATACCGGCCTGATCATCGCGGACGCCTATGGCGCGCACCTGCAGTGTGAGGCGCCCGAGCACAAGCTCGCTGCGGCCACGCGCAAGCAGATGACGGTGCGATTTGGCATGGCGGCGGCATTGCGGATCAACCGGCTGGTCGATCCGCAGGGGCATGCGGAGCTTTGGGAGTAGGCTCCGTCCGGATGTCTCTCCCCACGCCACCACCCCGAACTCTTGTTCGGCAACATGAAGATCAAGCAGCGACGTGGACGCTTCGTTCTTTTATGAGCGGCAGCGGACGTGACGGGCCGCACATACTTCAGGCCTACGGCACGGTACCCCTTGTTCCGCAACTAACCGGCCACAAGGAATGTGCCATGAAGATCTTCCGCACCGCTCTCTTTACCTTTGCCGCACTAGCCGGACTGACTTCGTTCGTGACCTCGACGCAGTCATCCTATGCTGGCGGACTCGGCCTCGATTGGCTTTCAAACAAACCCTACGTGGAGTGCCTTAAGAACGCGCGGATGCTCGCCGACGTAAGTAGCGTCATGAAAGGGCCCGCGTACCGAGAGGCGAGTTACGAGCGGGGCCGCCACCAGTGCAACCAGCGCTACTATGGTCACGAATAGACCGCCCGCGCTTTCTGCCGAACGGCGATGTTGCCAGATTCGGCGCGTGGTCTCGGTTACATTCACAGCGTGTAAAAGCGACGTTGCAGGCTGCTCCGGCAATTGGCTGTTCCGGGGTCAAACGCAGCAATGCGTTGACCGAGCAGAATACCGCCGTCTTAGCCTCGAGGCCGACCTCTGCGCGCCATGGGTAATGACCTGGATTATCGCGGCGCGCGCTTCGCCAAAATCCGCTGCAACGTACGCCGGTGCATGTTCAGCCGCCGCGCCGTCTCCGAAACGTTGCGGTTGCACATCTCATAGATGCGCTGGATGTGTTCCCAGCGCACGCGGTCGGCCGACATCGGGTTCGCCGGCAATTCGGACTTGTCCGAGCCGGTCGACAGCAGCGCCGCGACGACGTCGTCGGCATCCGCGGGCTTTGAGAGATAATCGACCGCGCCCATCTTCACCGCGGTGACGGCGGTGGCGATGTTGCCATAGCCGGTCAGCACGATTGCGCGGGCGTCGGGGCGCTTCTTCTTCAGTGCCGAGACCACGTCGAGACCGTTGCCGTCGCCGAGCCGCAGATCGACCACGGCGAATGCGGGAGCCGCCTTGCCGATCTGCGCCAGACCGTCCGAGACTGTGTCGCATGACGTCACCGCAAAGCCGCGCGTTTCCATGGCGCGCGACAGCCGCTCCAGAAACGGCTTGTCGTCCTCCACGATCAGGAGCGAGCGGTCGGTCTGTTCGTTCAGTTCGGCGATGGCGTTCAAGGTTTCGTCCTCTCTCCAGCGCTTCTACATATGGCGGCGCAATCGGGCGGTGCCAAGGGCGCCAATAGTCGATCGGCCCCGTTGTGCGACGCAAGGTCGCGGCTATCCTATTGTTTCTTCGAAGGTCTCGATAGCCTCAAAACGCTCTCTCGGCCACGTGATCTGGACCACTGCGCCATGGTCCGGAAAGGTGCGGTTGGTAAACGAGACCTTGGCGCCGGTGCGCTCCAGCAAAGTGCGCGCGATGAACACGCCGAGCCCGAGGCCGCCGCCTTCGTCCTGGCTGCGCCGCCGCGACAAATAGGGCTCGCCGATCCGGTTCAGGATGTCAGGCGGAATACCGGGACCATCGTCGGAAATCACGAGCTCGATCGTGTCCTTGTTCCACCACGCATTCACCTCGACGGTGGTGCGGGCGAAATCGACCGCGTTCTCGACGATGTTGCCGACCCCGTAGAGGATCGCCGGATTGCGCGAGCCGACCGGCTCGGCCACGATGGCGACGGCGATACGCACCTTGATATCCACGCCGAAATCGCGGTGCGGCGCCACCACTTCCTCGATCAGCTCCGACAGCTTCATGCGGTCGAACGGCGCGCCGGTGGCGGAGAGCTGGGTGATCTTGCTCAATATGTCGCGGCAACGCTGCGTCTGCTCGCGCAAGGTCTTCAGGTCGGCGGCAAAGTTCGGCTCCTTCACCGTCTTCTCCAGCTCGCGCGAGATCAGGAAGATCGTCGCGAGCGGCGTGCCGAGCTCGTGCGCTGCGGCCGCAGCCAGGCCGTCGAGCTGGGTCAGATGCTGCTCCCGCGTCAGCACCAGCTCGGTCGCGGCCAGCGCGTCGGCGAGCTTGCGCGCCTCTTCGGTGACCTGGAACGAGTAGAGGCTGGTGACCCCGATCGCGAGCGCGATCGAAAGCCAGACGCCGACGAGATAGACCGGCGGCAGCACCAGCGGATCGTCGGAATCCCAGGGCAGCGGCAGATGGAAAAAGAACAGCACCGAGGCGCAGGCGACAGCCAGCACGCCGAGGCCGAAGGTGAAGCGGGCCGGCAGCGCGGTCGCCGAGATCAGCACGGGCGCGAGGAACAGGAACGAGAACGGGTTCTGGAGTCCACCGGTGAAGAACAGGAGACCCGCCAACTCCACGATGTTGAGCGCGAGCAGTCCGGCCGCCTGCATTGGCTCCAGCCGCTGCAGCGGATTGGACACGGTCTGGAGCCCCAGATTGAGCGCCGCCGACAGCGCGATGATGCTGACGCAGGGGACGATCTCGACGTTGAATTCCAGCCCCTGCGCCACGATGAAGATCGCGGCGAGCTGGCCCAGCACCGCGAGCCAGCGCAGCCGCAGGATGGTATCCAGGCGGATATGCCGCTGCGCGGGGCGAAAGTCGGAAGCGGCAAGTTCGGTCATTTCGGCCAATGGGGCGGTGCCTTCTCGATCACAAGCGCGCGGCTCACGGAACCACCGGATTACAAGCCTTGCGCTCTCCGCTGCAATAGCAGAAGAACGCCCAGCATGACCGAGAATGACAAGGCTTCAAGCTGGCCGACTGTCGCGGATCGCAGCCTCTCCGCGGCAATCGCGGTCGATCACCTCGTCAAGGTGTACAAGCAGACCCGCGCTGTCGACGACATCTCCTTTTCGCTTCCGCGCGGCAGCATCACCGGGCTGCTTGGCGGTAACGGCGCCGGCAAGACCACGACAATCGCGACGATCATGGGCCTGGTGCTGCCGACCTCCGGCCGCGTGCAGGTGCTCGGGCATCGAATGCCGGAGGACAGCGCCTCCGTGCTGGGGCGGATGAATTTCGAGAGCCCCTATGTCGACATGCCCATGCGGCTCACGGTGCGTCAGAACCTCACCGTGTTCGGCAAGCTCTATGCGGTGAAGAACCTCTCCGACCGCATCGCTGAGCTGGCCTGCGACCTCGATCTCACCGAGTTCATCGACCGCGCCAACGGCAAGCTCTCCGCAGGACAAAAGACGCGCGTTGCGCTTGCCAAGGCGCTGATCAACCAGCCCGAGCTGCTGTTGCTGGACGAGCCGACCGCCTCGCTCGATCCCGACACCGCCGACTGGGTCCGAGGCCATCTGGAGCGTTATCGCAAGGCGAACAACGCCACCATCCTCCTGGCCTCGCACAACATGCTCGAGGTCGAGCGGCTCTGCGACCGCGTCATCATCATGAAGCGCGGCCGTATCGAGGACGACGATACGCCCGAAGCCATCATGGCGCGCTATAACCGCACCACGCTGGAAGAGGTGTTTCTGGACGTCGCGCGCGGAAGGGTGAACGGCGCGCAGGAGGCGGCACGATGAGAAGGCCGGGGCGCTTCCTTCGTCATTGCGAGCGAAGCGAAGCAATCCAGAATCTCTCCGCGGAAGAATTCTGGATTGCTTCGTCGCAAGGGCTCCTCGCAATGAGGTGCGTGCAGATCCCGGAGCGGCCATGATTGATTCCTCCCTCCATCGCGGCATCTCGCTCCATCGCATCGGCGCGATGATCCTGCGCTATTGGTACCTGTTGCTGTCGTCCTGGCCGCGGCTGCTTGAGCTGCTCTACTGGCCGGCGCTGCAAGTCATCACCTGGGGCTTTCTTCAGCTTTACATCGCGCAGAATGCCAACTTCTTCGCGCGCGCCGGCGGCACCCTGATCGGCGCCGTCATCCTCTGGGACATCCTGTTTCGCGGGCAGCTCGGCTTTTCGATCTCATTTCTGGAAGAGATGTGGGCGCGCAACCTCGGCAATCTCATGATGAGCCCGCTGAAGCCGATCGAATTCCTGCTGTCGCTGATGATCATGAGCCTGATCAGGCTCGCGATCGGCGTCATTCCGATGACGCTGCTCGCGCTATTCCTGTTTCACTTCAATGTTTATGCGCTCGGCGTCCCGCTGATCGCGTTCTTCTGCAACCTGATCTTCACCAGCTGGTCGGTCGGCATCTTCGTCTCCGGCCTGGTGCTGCGAAACGGCCTCGGCGCCGAGAGCATCGTCTGGACCTTGATGTTCGGCATCATGCCGCTCGCCTGCGTCTATTATCCCGTCAGCGTGCTGCCGGTCTGGTTGCAATATATTGCCTGGACGCTGCCGCCGACCTACGTGTTCGAAGGAATGCGCGCGCTGTTGATCGAAAACACCTTCAGGACCGATCTGATGCTGAGCGCGTTGGCCATCAACGCGGTGCTGCTGGTTGCATCTTTTGGGGCATTCCTTGCCCTTTTGCGCAGCGCCCGGATGCAGGGCTCGTTGCTGTCAGGCGGCGAATAACGTCACTTTCTCGTGGATTCAGCCCGGTTTGGGCACCTGGGCCACGTAGATGTACGGAACCATGCATTGACGCAATATTACGCATTCGGCAGTATGCTGCGATGCGAAGAGGAATATAGCGATGCCGATTGGTGAGTTTGGCGGCGCGCCGCCCCTGGTGGCCGAAGGCAGTCCGGTCCTGACGACGCCGATGTACTGGATGTACGAGATGGGGCAAGCCTCTCTCAATCCGGCGCGTGCGATCACCGACGCAACCAAGCTGCTGTTTCAAAATCCCCTCAATCCATGGGCACGCACCGAGGTCGGCAAGTCGGTTGCCGCGGCCTGCGAGTTGTTCGAACGCACCACGCGCCGCTACGGCAAGCCGGAATGGGGCCTCAACGACACCGAGGTCAACGGCATCCGCGTCCCCGTCGAGGTCCGCTCGGTCTGGGAAAAGCCGTTCTGCCGCCTGCTCTACTTCGATCGCAAGTTCACCCGTCCGCTGCGCAGCCCGCAGCCGCGCGTGCTGATCGTCGCGCCGATGTCCGGTCATTACGCGACGCTGCTGCGCGGCACCGTCGAGGCTTTCCTGCCGGGGCATGAGGTCTACATCACCGATTGGGCCGATGCCCGCATGGTGCCGCTCAGCGACGGCCGCTTCGATCTCGACGACTACATCGACTACGTCATCGAGATGCTGCATGTCCTCGGCGGCAACACGCATGTGTTGGCGGTGTGCCAGCCCTCGGTTCCCGTCGTCGCTGCCGTTTCGATCATGGAAGCGCGGCGTGATCCCTTCGTGCCGACCTCGATGACGCTGATGGGCGGTCCGATTGACACCCGGCGCAATCCGACGGCGGTGAACAACCTCGCCCAGGAGCGCGGCATCGACTGGTTCCGCAACCATGTCATCACCAAGGTGCCGTTCCCGCATCCAGGCATGATGCGCGACGTCTATCCGGGCTTCCTGCAGCTCAACGGCTTCATCAGCATGAATCTCGACCGGCACATGGATGCCCACAAGCAGCTGTTCGCCAATCTGGTGAAGGGCGACGGCGACCTCGTCGACAAGCATCGCGACTTCTATGACGAATATCTCGCGGTGATGGATCTCTCGGCCGAGTATTACCTGCAGACGGTCGACACCGTGTTCGTGAAGCATTCGCTGCCGAAGGGCGAGATGAGCCATCGTGGAACACGTGTCGATCCCTCCAAGGTCACGCGCGTTGCGTTGATGACAGTCGAAGGCGAGAACGACGACATCTCAGGCATCGGTCAGACCGAAGCAACGCACACATTGTGCAGCTCGATTCCCGATCATCGCCGCGTTCATTACGTCCAGAAGGGCGTCGGACATTACGGCGTGTTCAATGGCTCGCGCTTCAAATCGGAAATCGTGCCGCGCATCCATGACTTCATGGTCTCGGCGGCGAATCCGAGCTCATTGCAGGCGCTCGCAGCCGAATAATCGCGTTTTTCGGCTTTCCCGCTGAAAATCGACGCCCTGTCGGAGGCTCCGACAGGGGCAAGTTCCCGCCAGATTCGCGGTATTTAGGTAGCTTTGTAGGAGTGAGTCCAACCTCACCCCTTGGGGGCGGCGCATGCGCCGGAAGGGGGCGAAAAAAGCCGGTTCCAACCCCAGTCTGTAGGGTCTCCCGGACGCCAGACCCCTGTATATTGGGCAAATGATTTGTTTTTGCGCCGAGCGCTTTCCCTGGCGGCGGTTATGGCAGAATCCGGGCGCTCTCCTGCCCCCCGGACTGACAGACATGGCCACTCGCGCACTCCTCTATCGCCGGCCCCACGAGCCGAAGACCCTCCTGATCACCCATGGATCGCAATATTTTGCGATCCGGCTGCGCCGGCATCGCCGCGCACGTCGTTACACGCTCAGAATTCATCCGAGCGATCGCGAAGCCATCCTCACCATGCCGCCGCGCGGCACGCTCGCCGAAGCAAAAGACTTTGCGCAGCGCCATGGCGCGTGGATCGCGGCACGTCTCGGCCGTTTGCCGAAGGCCGCACCGTTCCAGCCTGGCACAGTGATACCGCTTCGCGGCGTTTCTCATCGCATCGTTCATCGCGCCGGCACCCGCGGTACGGTGTGGACGGAAGTGCGCGACAGCGGGGAACGCATTCTCTGCGTCGCCGGCGGCGTCGAACATGCGGACCGTCGCGTCAGCGACTTCCTCAAGCGCGAGGCGCGCCGCGATCTTCAGCGTGCCGCAGAATCCTATGCCGCCGAGCTCGGCGTCAAGGTGAAGCGGCTCTCGATCCGCGATCAATCGAGCCGCTGGGGCTCCTGCACCTCGGCCGGCTCGCTGTCGTTCTCCTGGCGCCTGATCCTCGCGCCTCCGTACGTGCTCGACTATCTCGCCGCCCACGAGGTCGCCCATCTCGTCGAGATGAACCACTCGGCGCGATTCTGGCGCGTCTGCGGCAAGGTCTGCCCGTCGATGGAGCGCGCCAAGAAATGGCTCGATACGTACGGCAACGATTTGCACCGGTACGGGGTCGAGGATTAGGGCTCGTAGATGCCTCATGTGACGCTGTCATCGCCTGCGAAAGCGGGCGATCCAGTATTCCGAGGCGATTGTTATTGAATCGAGAAGCCGCGGCGTACTGGATTCCCGCGTTCGCGGGGAATGACAGCCGCGCGCGCGATTCAAGCGTATGTGCTGCCCGCGCAAGCCGTTGATTTTGTTATCCTCGGCTACTGTGCATGGGGTTGTTTTCGCAGTTTTTGTGAGGTCACCCGTACCCCACGCAGAACCTATCGATTCCCGCCGAACAGCCGGTCCATCAGCCAGCCGTCGAGCCCTGCGGCTGCCTCCGGCCGCGCATTGGCGCGCGTCGGCGGCGGACGATAGCCGCCGTTGTTGACAGGTGGCGGTGCGGGCGCTGCCGCTGTTGGTGCCGACACCTGCGATGTCGCCTGCGCCAGGTTCGACAGGCCCCAGCCACCTGGAGAGCTCGGCAGCGCTGCCACCGGCACGCCCTCGTGCGCCGTCTTCATGAAGCGCGACCAGACTTCCACCGGCAAGCCGCCGCCGGTCGCCTTCTTGGTCGGCGAATTGTCGTCATTGCCGAGCCACACGCCGGTGACGAGGTTGGCGGTGTAGCCGATGAACCAGGCGTCGCGGTAGTCCTGGCTGGTACCGGTCTTGCCAGCCGCCGGCCAGCCCGGGATCTCCGCCTTCTTGGCGGTGCCGCTGATCAGCGTTTCCCGCATCATTGCGTTCATCATGCCGACATAGCGCGGGTCGACCACCTGGTTGTGCTCGTCCGGCTGGCGCATGTAGAGCAGCTTGCCACCGAGCGTCCTGATCCGCGTGACGACATGCGGCGTCGCCGTGAAGCCGCCATTGGCGAATGGTGCATAGGCGCCGACCAGCTCGACCATCGAGACTTCGGAGGTGCCGAGCGCGATCGAGGCGTTGGGCTCGAGTTTCGACGAGATGCCGAGCCGGTGCGCGGTGCGCACCACGTTCTTCGGCCCGACCTCGAGGCCGAGGCGGATGGCGACTGTGTTGAGCGACATCGCGAGCGCCTGGGTCAGCGTCACCGCGCCGAAATATTCGTGGGTGTAGTTCTCAGGCTTCCAGCCCTTGACCTCAATCGGCGCGTCCTGGCGGAGCGTGTCGGGCGTCAGCCCCTGCTCCAGCGCGGTCAGGTACACGAAAGGCTTGAACGAGGAGCCCGGCTGGCGCCTGGCGGTGACCGCGCGGTTGTACTGGCTCTCGGAATAGTTCCTGCCGCCGACCATGGCGCGCACCGCGCCGTCAGGCGTCATCGCCACCAGCGCGCCCTGGCTGACGTTGAACTTCACGCTCTTGGCTGCCAGCTCGTCGATGATGGCGGCTTCCGCCACGCTCTGGAGCTTCGGATCGATCGTGGTCTCGACCTTGATGCTCTCGTCGATCTGGCCGACCAGATCGTCCAGCACCTCGCCGATCCAGTCGGCAACGTAGTTGATCGTGCCGGCGCCGACCGGCTTCACATTGTAGGAGGGTTGGCCGATCGAGGCCTGCGCCTGTGCCTCGGTGATGAATTTGGCATCGGCCATCGCCGTGAGCACGATTTTCGCGCGCGCTTCCGCGCCCTCGGGATTGCGGTTCGGCGCGAGCCGCGAGGGCGATTTGACGAGGCCGGCCAGCATCGCGGCCTCCGCGACGGTGACGTTCTTGGCCGACTTGCCGAAATAGCGCTGCGCGGCGGCCTCGACGCCATAGGCGCCGGAGCCGAAATAGACGCGGTTGAGATAAAGCTCCAAGATCTCGTTCTTGGAATGCTTGCGCTCCAGCCAGATCGCGAGCTCCGCTTCCTGCAGCTTGCGCGCCATGGTGCGCTCCTGGGTCAGGAACAGATTTTTCGCCAATTGCTGCGTCAGTGTCGAGCCGCCCTGCGACACACCGCGATGGAGCACGTTTGTGACGAGCGCGCGCAGGATGCCTACGGGATCGATGCCGAAATGCGAATAGAAGCGGCGATCCTCGATGGCGATGAACGCCTTGGGCAGATATTGCGGCAGATCCTTCAGCGAGACGTTGGCGCCGGCCATCTCGCCGCGTTGCGCCAGCATGCTGCCGTCGATGCCGACGATCTGGATCGTCGGCGGCCGCTTGGGGATTTCCAGCGACTGGATCGGCGGCAGATGAGCGCCGACATAGATCACGACGCCGATCACGGCGATCGCGCCCCACAGGCCCAGCACCGCGCCCCAATAGACCAGGCGGCCAAGGCTCGCGCCGATGCGCGACTTCGATCGCCGCTTGGCACTGCCGCGGCCGGCTGGCGCCTTCCGCTCGCGCGGCTGCTCGTCGCCGGCATCCTCGCTCTTGCGCCTGGCGGATGATTTCGTTGATTTCTTCGGCTTGTCATCGCTGCCGGGTATGCGGTCGGCTGCGGTCAGGCGCAGATCGGCGAGTGCTGCAGGCAAGCCGAACAACGGCTCCTTCCGCCCACCCTTTTTCTTTCCCAACCCCATACGCAAACGCCCGGTCAGCCCGCCCCGCCGCACGCTAGCGGTCGCTGTTTAAGGCCCGGTTACCCAGAGCTTAACGCGTGATTAGGAGGTGCGGCATTCGATGGCCGCAGTTCCGCTGGGAGGTCGGCAGAGCTAGGATCGCCGGCATAAAACAAAAGGGAGCTCAGATGGGCCACATCGATCCAACCAAGGAGATTTTCGCGCAGTTCCGGGACAACGACCGTCCCGGCCCGATCCACATGCTCAACCTGGTGCGCTTGCGCAAGGAGGCAGCCTATCCGGATGGCCGCAAGGCCAGCGGCGCGGAAGCCTATGCGGCCTATGGCCGCGAGAGCGGCCCGGTGTTCGAACGCCTCGGCGGCCGCATCGTGTGGCAGGGCAAATTCGAGCTGATGCTGATCGGCCCGGAGACCGAGCGCTGGGACCATTGCTTCATCGCCGAATACCCAAGCGTTGCCGCCTTCGTCGAGATGATCCGCGATCCCGTCTATCGCGAAGCGGTGAAGCACAGGCAGGCCGCAGTGGAGGATTCACGGCTCATTCGGCACGCGGTGCTGCCGGTGGGGAAGAATTTTGGGGAGGTGCCGGAGTGATTTTCTGTCATGGCCGGGCTTGGCCCGGCCATGACAGCGTTGAGGCAGTTGCTTCCGAGAACTAACCCGCCGGACCCGCATCCTCAATGATCGGGCCGAACAGCTCCCAGCGTTCGCCGTTGAACTTCATCATCTGAAGCTGCTTGTTGACCCGGTAGTCGGTCGGTGAGGTGTTGGCCTTGATGCCGGGCAACGCGGTGTCGCTGGTCACGTCCTTCAGCGACGCGGCCTGCTTCATCACGTTCTCGCGCGTGAGGTCGTCGCCGCACTGCTTCAGCACATGGACCAGCAGCTGCGCCGTGCTGTAGCCGTAGGTGTTGAAGTTCGAATCCTTGTCGCCATCCGGATAATACTTGGCCATGAAGTCGAAATACCTCTTGAGGCCGGCATCGTCCTTCCAGGTCGGATCGAGCGGTTCCTTGCCGTAATTGACGCTGATCAGGCCCTTGGCGGCGTCGAGGCCGGCCGGCTTCAGCACCGCGCCGACCGAGGTGGCGTTGATGTCGACGATCTGCACCGGATGCCAGCCCATCTCGGCGATCTTCTTGATCGCCTGGGCCGCCTGCTTCGGCGTGGTGGCGCTGAAGAACAAATCGGCGCCGGCATCCTTGATCTTGAGGATCTGCGAATCGACAGTCGGATCGGAGACTTCGTAGGAAGCTTCAGTCACGATCATCTTGGCAGCTTTGTCGCCGAGGCCGGCCTTGATGCCGTTCAGATAGTCCTTGCCGAGGTCGTCGTTCTGATAGAGCACGCCGATCTTGGCGTTCGGATGCTCCTTCAGGATGTACTGTCCGTAGATGCGGCCTTCGACGAAGTAGTTGGGGTTGAAGCCCATCGTCCACGGAAAGTTCTTCGGATCCGTGAACCTCGAGGCTCCGGTCGCCGCGAACAGTTGCGGCACCTTCTTCGAATTGAGATATTTCTGCACGGCTGCGTTCACCGGCGTGCCGATGATCTGGAAGGTCAGCAGGACTTCGTCGCTCTCGACGAGCTTGCGAATCTGCTCCACGGCTTTCGGCGGCGAGTAAGCGTCGTCATACTGGATCAGATTGATCTTGCGGCCGTTGATGCCGCCCTGGTCGTTGATCATCTTGAAATAGGCGGCCTGGGTCTTGCCGATCGACGAATAGGCCGACGCCGGTCCAGAAAACGGCATCGTCTGGCCGACTTTGATCTCGGTATCGCTGGCGCCCGGATCATATTTCTTCTGGGCATTGGCCGCCGGCATCGACAGCGCCAGGGTCAGCGCCGTTGCAGTGGCCAGATGCAGAATTCCATTCCTCATTCGCATTTCCTCATTGTTTATTGCCGGTGATCAATCGGGTGCGTTTGTGCGCACCGGACGTCACCGCTGAGGGCGATAGTGGAGGAGGCGTTGTTGCAACGCAAGCTGGGCGTGCGCCCGTAGTTCGTAGCATGCGCTGCTTCGTAGCAGGTTCGTAAGGGGGCCAGCCCGGCGGATGCGCGAAACGCGTCCACCGGGCGCAACCCAGACTGTGAAATCTAACCCGCTGGACCCGCATCCTCCATGATCGGGCCGAACAGCTCCCAGCGTTCGCCGTTGAACTTCATCATCTGCATCTGCTTGTTGACGCGGTAGTCGTTCGGCCCGGTGTTGATCTTGATGCCGGGCAGCGCGAAGCTCGGGGTGAAGTCCTTGATGTTGGCAACCTGCTTCATCACGTTCTCACGGGACAGGTCGTCGCCACATTGCTTCAGCACTTGCGTCAGCAACTCGGCGACGGAATAAGCATAGGTGTTGACGGTATTGAGCTTGTCGCCCTCGGGGAAATACTTGTCCATGAAGGCGAAGAAGGCTTTCACGCCCGGATCGTCCTTCCACTGGGGATCGCCGGGCTCCTTGCCGTACTGGGTCGAGATAATGCCCTTGGAGATATCGAGGCCGGCCGGCTTCAGCGTCGCCGAGATCGGGCTCGCGTTGATGTCGAGAATGTGCACCGGCGTCCAACCGAGCTCGGCGACTTTCTTGATCGCCTGCGCCGCGAACTTGGGTGTCGAGGCATCATAGAAAAGATCGGCGCCCAACGACTTCAGCTTGACCACCTGCGAGTCCACCGTCGGATCGGTGACCTCGTAGGACACCTCGCCGACGATCATGCTGGTGGCCTTGTCGCCGAGACCGCTCTTGAGGCCCGCGAGATAGTCGCGGCCCATGTCGTCGTTCTGATAGAGCACGCCGATCTTGGCGTTCGGATGCTCCTTGAGAATGTACTTGGCGTAGATGCGTCCCTCGGACACGTAATTGGGATTATAGGCAATGGTCCAGGGATAGTTCTGCGGATCATTGAAGCGCGCGGCGCCGGTCGAGGCCAGCAGCTGCGGGATCTTCTTGCCGTTGAGATATTTTTGCACGGCGGCGTTCGCGGCGGTGCCGATGATCTGGAAGGTGAACAGCACTTCGTCGCCTTCGACGAGCTTGCGCACCTGCTCGACCGTCTTCGGCGGCGAATAGGCGTCGTCATACTGGATCAGATTGATCTTGCGGCCGTTGATGCCACCCTGATCGTTGATCATCTTGAAATAGGCGGCCTGGGTCTTGCCGATATTGGCGTAGACGGAATAGGGCCCGGAGAACGGCACGGTCTGGCCGATCTTGATCTCGGTGTCGCTCGCGCCGGCGTCGTATTTCTTCTGGGCGAGAGCTTGGTTGGCGGAGAACGCGAAGGCGAGCGCCGTCGTGGCAGTGATGAAGGCTCTGCGATTGCTCATGTGGGGTTGTTCCTCCTGACGGAATTTCCGACCGACGGTCTTGTCCCGTTGATTGCCAACGGTCGCCATCGCTGTCGGAGATTGTGGAGGAACGGCAGGCGGGGCGCAAGGATCGCGGCGCCGCGCTATGGCGTCTCAGGTCAGGAACAAGACTAGCAGAGCGAGCGCCGCCGGCAGGGCCTGCACCATCAGGATGCGCGTGCTGACGGTCGCTGCGCCATAAGCGCCCGCCACGATCACGCAGAGCAGGAAGAACGCCTTGATCTGGAACGCGAAGGCGGGATTGCCGTGCACCAGCCCCCAGACCAAGCCCGCGGCCAGGAAGCCGTTATAGAGCCCCTGGTTGGCGGCCAGCACCTTTGTGGTCGCTGCCTTCTCCGGCGTGTTGCGGAAAACCTTCAAGCCCTGCGGCTTGTCCCAGAGAAACATCTCCAGGATCAGGAAGTAAGCGTGCAGTGCGGCGACCAGCGCCACCAAAATATTCGCGATCCAAATCAAGTTGAGCTCCCCCAGCGTCAGCTTTCGGGTGGACGTTAGCACGGCGGGCGTGGCAAGTGCGATGGCGTGTTTCGATGCCATGGTGCCGCAATGCCCGCGCGACCGACCAAATCACCTGTAAGCTTCGGCCTCGATCGGCTGGCGACGCCGATCGGGATTGCGCTGCTGGTCACCGACGCTGCGGGCGCCTTGCGCGCGCTCGACTGGGAGGATTACGAGCACCGCATGCGCGAGCTCTTGCGCCTGCATTACGGTGTGGTGGAGTTGCGTGACCAGCCCGCGCCCGCAGCCATGCGGACTGCGCTGTCGGATTATTTCGACGGCGATCTCGGCCAACTCTCAGGCATTGCCTGGCGCATCGCCGGCACGCCGTTCCAGCAGAAGGTCTGGAATGCGTTGGCGCAAATCCCTGCCGGCACCACGATGAGTTACGGCGCGCTCGCCGCCAGGATCGACATGCCCAAGGCCATTCGCGCCGTCGGCCATGCCAACGGCTCCAACCCGATCAGCGTGGTGCTGCCGTGCCACCGTCTGATCGGCGCCGATGGTTCTCTGGTGAAGTACGGCGGCGGCCTCGAGCGCAAGCTCTGGCTGCTGCGGCACGAGGGCGTGGCGGTCTAGATCTCTCCGCTCACGCCGCTGGCTGAACCTGCTTGTCGCCGGCCATCACGTGGGTCAGCGCGCTCTTGATCGCGGCCTGGCGTGTCGGCGCGCTGATCTGTGCGCCCAGGAGGTCGGTGACGTAGAACACGTCGCGGGCGCGCTCGCCGAAGGTCGCGACATGGGCAGACGCAATATTGAGGTTAAGCTTCGAGATCGCGGTGGTCAGCTCGTAGAGCAGGCCGGGCCGGTCGAGGCCGGACATTTCGATCACGGTGTAGCGGTCGGACCACTGGTTGTTGATGGTCACTTCCGGCTCGATCACGAACGGCCGCGCCTTGCCGCGCACCGTGCGCCGCGCCACCACTTCGGGCAGACGCAGCTTGCCTTCCAGCACGTCCTCGATCATCTCGCCGATGCGCGTCGCCCGCCGTCCCTCGTCCTCGTCACGGTCGTATTCCCTGGAGATCGAGATCGTGTCGAGCGCGCGCCCGTCGGTCGTGGTGTAGATCTGGGCGTCGACGATGTTGGCGCCGGCCGAGGCGCAGGCGCCCGCGATGATCGACAGCAGCCAAGGATGGTCGGCGGCGAAGATGGTCAGCTCGGTGACGCCACGCACCTCGTCGAAGCCGACATTGATCGCGAGCTTGTGGCCGGCCTGCTCGCTGGCACGGACAAAGCGCGCGTGGCGGATCTTGCGCGGCAGTTCGACCTTGAGCCAATAGGCCGGATAGTGCCGGCCGATGTAGGCGTCGAGCTCTTCCGCCGGCCATTCCGCGAAGGCGTTACGGAATTCGGCGTATGCGGCCGTGAGGCGCTTGCCGCGGTCAACCTCCGAGAACCCGCCCGTCAGCACCGGTTCCGTCTCGTAGTACAGCGAGCGCAAGAGCTGCGCCTTCCAGCCGTTCCACACGCCCGGGCCGACGCCGCGGATGTCGGCGGTAGTCAGGATCGTCAAGAGCTTCATCTGCTCGACCGACTGCACCACGGCGGCGAAGTTCTCGATGGTCTTGCGGTCGGAGAGGTCGCGCGACTGTGCGACCGTGGACATCGTCAGATGCTCCTCGATCAGCCAGGCCACGAGTTCGGTGTCGGCCGGACTGAAGCCGAGCCGTGGGCAAAGCCGTCGCGCCACCTTGGCGCCGGCGATCGAGTGGTCTTCGGGCCGGCCCTTGGCGACGTCGTGCAGCAGGGTCGCGATGTAGATCACGGAGCGATGCTCCGGCCGGATCTTGCGCATCAGGTCGCTCGCCACCGCGAATTCCTCGATGCCGCCGCGCTCGATGTCCTGGAGGAAGCCGACGCAACGGATCAAATGCTCGTCGACGGTGTAGTGATGATACATGTTGAACTGCATCATCGAGACGATCTTGCCGAAGGCGCGGATGAAATGGCCGAGCACGCCGGTCTCGTTCATTCGCCGCAGCACGATTTCCGCGTTGTCGGACGTCAGGATCTCCATGAACAGCCGGTTGGCCTCCGGATTCTCGCGCATCTGCGCGTTGATCAGGCCAAGCGAACGCGTCACGTCGCGCATCGCGTCCGGGTGGAAGGCGAGATTGTTCTTCTGCGCCAGGCGGAAGATGCGGATCAGATTGACCGGATCGTGCTTGAACACGTCGGGCGCGGCGACGTTGATGCGGTTGTTGTCGACGATGAAGTCGTCGCTGTCGGGCACCCGCCGCTTCACCGCGGTGGGGCGCAGCCGCGCCATCATCCGGCTCAGCACCGGTGCGGGCTTGGCCTGCTGGTCCTCGAGCTTGGCGCAAAGAATGGCGGTGAGGTTACCGACTTCCTTGGCGACCAGGAAGTAGTGCTTCATGAACCGCTCGACGTCCTGCATGCCGGGATGCGAGGTGTAGCCGAGCCGGACCGCGATCTCGCGCTGCAGGTCGAAGGAGAGGCGCTCTTCGGCGCGGCCGGAGTAAAAGTGAAGATTGCAACGCACCGACCAGAGGAAGTCGGCGCAGCGGCGGAAGGTGCGGTATTCCTGCGCGTCGAACACGCCGCGGTCGACCAGCTCGTCGGTGTCGCTCACGCGGTAGACGTATTTCGCGATCCAGAACAGCGTGTGCAGGTCGCGCAGAGCGCCCTTGCCGTCCTTGACGTTAGGTTCGACCAGATATCGCGATTGACCGCCGCGGCGATGCCGCTCCTCACGCTCGGCGAGTTTCGCGGTGACGAACTCGGACGCGGTGCCTTGCACGACCTCTTTGTCGAAGCGGGCAACCAGCTCGTCATAGAGCGGCCGGTCGCCGGTGAGGAAGCGCGTCTCCAGGATCGCGGTGCGGATGGTCATGTCGCCGCGCGCCTGCCGGATCGACTCGTCGACCGAGCGCGTGGCGTGACCGACCTTCAGCCCCATGTCCCAGAGACAATAGAGAATGGCCTCGGCGACCTGCTCGCCCCAGGCGGTCTGCTTGTAGGGCAGGATGAAGAGCAGATCGATGTCGGACTCCGGAGCCATCAGGCCGCGGCCATAGCCGCCGGTCGCCACCACTGCCATGCGCTCAGCACCGCTCGGGATCGGCGAGCGGTAGAGATGGCGGGTCGCGGCCGAATACAGGATGCGAATGATCTCGTCCTGCACGTGGCACAGCCGCTCGGCGCAGTGCCGGCCGTGGCGGTCCTTCAGCAGGATCGTCTGTGCCGCGGCGCGCGACGCAATCAGCTCGGCCTTGAGCAATTGCGCCATGGCCGTGCGGAACGCGTCCTCGCGTCCCTGGTGCTTCTCGGCAAGCGCATCGACCGCGGCGGTGATCCGCGCGGTGTCGAAGCGATCGTCCACCTCGGCCTTGTGCTCAGTCGCGACGCTGTCCATGTCTCACCGGATATAAGAGGCGGCAGGCGCTGTCACCCGCCATTCTCTCGCAATAGTCGTTCCATGCTGGAAAGGTGCGGCTTTGAGCAAAGCTGTTCTCAGCCGGCGTGCTTTCGAGGGACGGATTTTCTCGTTGACCTCTAGATATAACTCATTGAAAAACAATGAAGTTTTGAGGAGGCCGGGCATGACTAAAGTTACACGACGCATACTTTTGGCGGGAGCGGTCGCTCTTGCCATGTCCCCCGCGGCGCGAGCGGCGGATCCACTCAAGGAAATCCGGATCGACTGGGCGACCTATAATCCTGTGTCGATGGTCCTGAAGCAGAAGGGGCTCCTGGAAAAGGAGTTCGCCAAGGACGGCATCACGGTCACCTGGGTGCAGTCGGCCGGCTCCAACAAGGCGCTCGAATTCCTCAA
The DNA here is from genome assembly GCF_000515415.1 of Bradyrhizobium sp. WSM1417. NCBI lineage: Bacteria > Pseudomonadati > Pseudomonadota > Alphaproteobacteria > Hyphomicrobiales > Nitrobacteraceae > Bradyrhizobium > Bradyrhizobium sp. WSM1417. Next base: position 654,956 of record NZ_KI911783.1, on the reverse strand, counting down.
TGCGGGCTCGATCGACTTCGGCTCGACCGCGGGCTCGGCGGCGCTTGTTGCACGTATCAACGGCAACCCGATCAAGTCGATCTACGTCTATTCGCGTCCCGAATGGACGGCGTTGGTGACATCAAAGGATTCCAAGATCGCTGATGTCGCGGCCCTCAAGGGCAAGCGCGTCGCGGTGACGCGCGGCACCGATCCGCACATCTTCCTGGTGCGCGCGCTGCTTGGCGCAGGTCTCACCGAAAAGGACATCACGCCCGTGCTGCTCCAGCACGCCGACGGCAAGACCGCGCTGATCCGCGGCGACGTCGATGCGTGGGCCGGGCTCGATCCTATGATGGCGCAGGCCGAGGTCGAGGACGGCGCGAAACTGTTCTACCGCAAGGCCGACGCCAACACTTGGGGCATCCTCAATGTGCGCGAGCAGTTTTTGAAAGACTATCCGGACGCCGCCCGCCGCGTGCTTGCCGTTTACGAGGAAGCGCGAAAGTATTCGCTGGCGAATTACGACGAGCTCAAAAAGACGTTCATGGCCGTGACCAAGCTGCCGGAACCTGTCGTCGACAAGCAGCTCAAGGAGCGCACCGAGCTGACCCACAGCCGCATCGGCGCACCCCAGCGCGAATCGATCCTCGCCGCGGGCCTCGCCCTGCAACAGGCCGGCGTGGTCGATGCCAAGGTCGATGTGAAGGCAACGCTGGATGCTCTGATCGACGACCAAGTTCCGCTGCCGACGAATTGAAGGCAGGTGCGCGGCAAACTCGGTCGTCGTCCCGGGGCGCGAAGCGAGCCCGGGATAACGCCGAGAATGCCGCGCGCCCTTGCAATCCCTGACCAGACGCGCTTCCTACCGGCCATGATCTCTGACGCGCCAGTCCTGCAACAGACTACGGAACCGGCCGAAAGCGCCGCCGCGCCTTCGTGGTTGTCGCGTTATGCGCGTCCATTGCTGGGTGTGTTGCTGCCGCTCATCCTCGCGCTCGGTTGGGAGTTCCTGGTCTGGCTCGGCTGGTCCAATGGCCGCCTGGTGCCGCCGCCCTCGCGCGTGTTCGCCACCATCGTTGATCTTGCCCGCTCCGGCGAGCTGGTCCGTCACATCGCCGCGACACTGTGGCGCGTCGGTCTTGGTTTCGCGTTCGGCGTGGTCGCGGGCACGTTGCTCGGCGCCATATCCGGTTATTGGTTGCTGGCGCGGCGGCTGCTCGATCCGACCGTGCAGGCGCTGCGCGCGATCCCTTCGCTGGCCTGGGTGCCGCTGTTCATTCTCTGGCTCGGCATCTTCGAGACCTCGAAGATCGCGCTGATCGCGGTCGGCGTGTTCTTCCCGGTCTATCTCGGCGTGATGGGCGCGATCCTCATTGTCGATCGCAAGATCGTCGAGGTCGGTCGCACCTTCCGTCTCTCTGGACCTGCCATGATCCGGCGGATCCTGCTGCCGGCGGTGCTGCCGGCCTATGTCGTGTCCTTGCGCGTCGGTCTTGGTCTGGGCTGGATGTTCGTGGTGGCGGCCGAGCTGATCGGCGCGTCCGAAGGCCTCGGCTATCTCCTGCTCGATGGCCAGCAGCTCGGCAAGCCCGCGCAGATCCTCGCCGCCATCGTGATCTTCGCGATCCTCGGCAAGCTCACGGATTGGTTGATCGAGATCGCGGCTGCGCCCTTCCTGCGCTGGCAGGACGCCTTCGGGCGTGCGACGGGAGCATAAGGCGATGCTGGCGCTCGACCGGGTCAGCAAGACCTATCCCAACGGCGTGCAGGCGCTGGCGCGCTTCTCCGCCGAGATCAGGCAAGGCGAGATCGTCGCCATCATCGGCGGCTCGGGCTGCGGCAAGTCCACGCTGCTGCGCGCCATCGCCGGCCTCGACCGCGCAAGCTCGGGCACGGTGACGCTCGACAACGAGGCGATCGCCGCGCCGCATGCCAAGATCGGCATCATCTTCCAGGAGCCGCGGCTGCTGCCCTGGCTCAGCGTCGCCGACAATATCGGCTTTGGGCTTGCCGATGGGCCCGCGACTGAGCGGCGTGAAAAGGTGGCGCGTGCGCTCGAGCGTGTTGGGCTCGCCGAGAAAGCGCAGGCCTGGCCGCGCGAGCTCTCGGGCGGGCAGGCACAGCGCGTCGCGATCGCCCGCGCGCTGGTGCCGCAGCCCGAGGTGCTCTTGCTCGACGAGCCGTTCTCGGCGCTCGACGCCTTCACCCGCAGGGACCTCCAGGATCATCTGCTCGATCTCTGGGCCGACACGCGGCCGACGCTCATCCTCGTCACGCATGACGTCGACGAGGCCGTGGTGCTGGCCGACCGCGTGCTGGTGATGCGGCCGCGGCCGGGCCGGCTGTTCGACCAGATCGAGATCAATCTCGGCCGGCCGCGCGACCGCAATTCGCCGCTGTTCGAGAATTTCAAGCGAAGTGTGCTGACGTCACTCGACCGTTCGCTCGACCGCAGCGTGCCCGACCGTGACGCAACCCAGGGTCCCGGTCAGGCCATGTGGTGGTGACAATTTCTCTCCGAGCCGGTACATCGCAATCCGGTACTTCGTAGAGGCAATTTTCCCGGGAGAGACAAAATGGACGCCGCAGCACTGCGCCAGATGCAGGCCCCGATCAAGGAGCGCTACAAGACCGACCCCAAGACCGCGATGATCACGTTGAAGGCCAAGGGCTCGACCGACAGCGAAGGCATCGCCTGCAAGGTCGAGACCGGCCGCGCCATCGCAATGGCCGGCCTGCATCCCGCAACCGGCGGCTCCGGCCTCGAGCTCTGCTCCGGCGACATGCTGCTCGAGGCGCTGGTCGCCTGCGCCGGGGTCACGTTGAAATCGGTCGCGACCGCGATCGAGGTGCCGCTGAAGACCGGCAACGTCTACGCCGAGGGCGATCTCGATTTCCGCGGCACGCTCGGCGTCGACAAGGAGACCCCGGTCGGTTTCGCCGAGATCCGTCTGCGCTTCGAGGTCGACACTGATGCGCCGCAAGACAAGCTCGACCTGCTGCTCAAGCTCACCGAGCGCTATTGCGTGGTCTATCAGACCATCAAGAACGGTCCGAAGGTCTCGGTCTCGATGCAGCGGATGTAAGGCGCGGACCGCACTCCAACAATCGGTGTCGTCCCGGCGAAGGCCGGGACCCATTATCCCGATGCTGATTGTCTTGCGATACTGACAACCGCCATTCGTCTAACACAGGGAAGCCTGTGGTTATGGGTCCCGGCCTTCGCCGGGACGACAAAACAAATGTCCCCCGAGCTCCACTTCATCCTCATCCTCGTTCTGCGCATGATGATCGCGGCGGCGTTCGTCGTGACGGCGTCGATCATCACCGAGCGTTCAGGGCCGGTGATCGGCGCGCTGGTCGCGACCTTGCCGGTCTCCGCCGGTCCGTCCTACGTCTTTCTCGCGCTCGACCACGATGCCGCCTTCATCGCACAGGGAGCTCTGTCGAGCTTGCCGGTCAATGCAGCGACGATCTTCATGTGCGTTACCTATGTGGTGCTGGCACAGCGGCGCAGCCTTCTGGTGAGTTGCGGAAGCGCGGTCGCGGTCTGGATCGTGTTCGCATCGATCATCAAGCAGTTCGACTGGCCGCTCACCGCCGGGCTCGCCGCCAATCTGATCGCGTTCGGCATCTGCATTCCGCTGCTCGCGGGCTATCGCCACGTGAAGATGCCGCTGGTGACGCGGCGCTGGTATGACGTGCCGATGCGGGCTGCACTGGTCGCGACCCTGGTCGCGATCGTCGTCTCGACCTCGGGTTGGGTCGGTCCCCGGATCAGCGGCATCATCGCGCTGTATCCGGTGGTGTTCTCCAGCATCATGGTGATCCTGCATCCGCGCATCGGCGGTCCGCCGACCGCCGCGGTGCTGGCCAATTCGGCTTGGGGCCTGCTCGGATTCGGAATGGCCATCGCCATGTTGCACGTTGCGGTCGTGTGGTTCGGCTCCGCCGCCGGACTCTCTCTTGCGCTTGGCACTTGCGTGACCTGGAATCTGACGCTGTGGTGGAGGGGCCGGCGGAAGCTTAGAGGCAACGAGGCCTGACAGCATCGTCAAGCAGACTTTTTGCAGAAACCGAAGTCACCCGCAGTACTACGGTGGTGGGCTGACGCGCGGCAGCAGTTGCACTTTGCAGTGCGCTCTTCGTTCTTGCTAGGCATCATCGCCCCGCTAAGTCATTGAATGATCATTCATCTGTCGATGCGTCGGCGCGCCGGTGCAGATTGTTTCGAGCGTTCTTCAATCACTCGCGCGTGCCATTTTTCGATAGCTTAGTTAGCGGTTTGTTTCTGCTTGCGTCCTATACTTGGACTTGTTGGCGTCCAGTTTAGCGTTCTCCGCCGTTTTTTTATCGGCCATCGGTCCGTGGCACCGAGCACAACCAGATCAATTTGGAGAGACCATGTTCAAGCGCAAGTCGAATAGTGGTGCTTTGGTTATGATGGCTGCCAAGGCCGTGAGCGCCAACCTGATGGTGGCCGACAACGACCTGAACATCGTCTACATGAATGACGCGGTGACAGACCTGCTGCGCGCGGCTGAGTCCGACCTCAAGAAAGAACTGCCCCACTTCAACGTGGCCACGCTCGTTGGAACCAACATCGATGTGTTTCATAAGAATCCCCAGCATCAGCGCAAGATGCTGGCGAGCCTCAGCGCGGTGCATCGCGCAATGATCCAGGTCGGTGGCCACAAATTCGACCTCGTCGCGACACCGCTGAAGAACGAAGACGGGAGCCGGGCCGGAACTGTCGTGGAATGGTCGGATGCCTCGATCCGCCTCCAGAACCTCGACTTCGGGGGGCAGGTTGCGGCCGCGAACCGCTCACAGGCGGTCATCGAGTTCGCGATGGATGGCACGGTCCTCACCGCCAACGAGAATTTCCTGCGTACGCTCGGCTACACGATGAACGAGATCCAGGGCAAACATCACAGCATGTTCGTTCCGTCTGTCGAACGCGAAAGCCCGGCCTATCGTGAGTTCTGGGCCGCGCTCAACCGCGGCGAATATCAGGCCGCCGAATACAAGCGGATCGGCAAGGGCGCCAAGGAAGTCTGGATCCAAGCCTCATACAATCCCGTTTTCGACGAGAAGGGCAGGCCCACCAAGGTGGTGAAGTTCGCGACCGATGTCACTGAACAGAAGCTCAAGAGTGCCGACCTTGCGGGCCAGATCGCGGCGATCGACAAGGCGCAAGCCGTGATCGAGTTCAACATGGACGGCACGATCATCACCGCTAACTCCAATTTCCTCGGCGCACTCGGCTATTCGCTGGCGGAGATCAAGGGCAAGCACCACAGCATGTTCGTCGAGCCGTCGGAGCGCGATGGCAATGGCTATCGCGAGTTCTGGGCGGCGCTCAACCGCGGTCAGTACCAAGCGGCCGAATACAAGCGCATCGGCAAGGGCGGCAGGGAGGTCTATATCCAGGCCTCCTACAACCCGATCATGGATCTCAACGGCAAGCCGTTCAAGGTCGTGAAATATGCGACCGACGTCACGAAGCAGGTGCTGGTCCGCATGGGCAACGAGCGCGTCCGCGGCATGATGGAATCGGTCGCCGCCGGATCGGAAGAGCTGAACGCCTCGGTGCGGGAGATTTCCGAGGCCATGACCAAATCGCGCGAGACCGCGATGAGCGCGGTGGAGCAGGTCGCGTCCGCTGATGCCCAGGCTCAGCGCCTCACTGAAGCGGCGCTGGCGATGAGCGGGATCGTCGAGCTCATCAACAACATCACCGGGCAGATCAACCTCCTGGCCCTTAACGCCACCATCGAATCCGCCCGCGCCGGCGAAGCCGGTCGGGGCTTTGCGGTGGTGGCCTCGGAGGTCAAGAGCCTCGCCAACCAAGCCAAGCAGGCCACTGACAAGATCGGCGCGGAGATCGGCAGCCTCAACGGCATCTCCGGAGACGTCGTCACCGCCCTGGCTTCGATCAAGACGGCCATCAGCAACGTCAGCGAATATGTGACGTCGACGGCCGCGGCAATCGAAGAGCAAAGCACCGTGACCAACGAGATGTCGACCAGCATGCAGCGCGCTGCAGCGGAAGCAGCGGCGATCTCGGCGAGGGCATAGCGGTCAGAAGCGTAGGTGGATTAGCGCAGCGTAAGCCACCACTTCTCGCGCGATGGCAAAGGTGGTGGGTTACGCCTTCGGCTGACCACCTACGGCACCGTCACTGCTTCGGCAGCTTGGCCTTCAACGCATACAGCGCATCGAGCGCTTCGCGTGGCGACATCTCGTCCGGATGCAGCGCCTTCAGCGCGTCCATCAGCAGTTCGGCCGCGCTCGGTGGGGCGGCTTCTGCGGCGGCGCGCGAGGGCACTGCGAACAGCGGCAGATCGTCGGCGAGCGCGCGCGCGGTCTGACCGCGGTCCTGGGCTTCCAGCTTCGCCAATACCGATTTGGCGCGCGTGATCACGGCCGGCGGCAGGCCCGCGAGCTTGGCGACCTGGATGCCGTAGGAGCGATCGGCCGAACCCGGCAATACCTCGTGCAGGAACACGACGTTGCCCTGCCATTCCTTCACCCGCACGGTCGCGTTGAACATCCGGGGCAGCTTTGCGGAGAGCGCGGTCAGTTCGTGGTAATGCGTCGCGAACAGCGTGCGGCAACGATTGCTCTCGTGCAGGTGCTCGATCGCGGCCCAGGCGATCGAGAGGCCGTCGAAGGTCGCGGTGCCGCGGCCGATTTCATCGAGGATCACGAGCGCGCGCTCGCCGGCCTGGTTCAGGATCGCAGCCGTCTCGACCATCTCGACCATGAAGGTGGAACGGCCGCGGGCGAGATCGTCGGCGGCGCCGACACGCGAAAACAGGCGGTCGATGATGCCGATCCGCGCGCGTGTCGCCGGCACGAAACTGCCGATTTGAGCAAGCAGCGCAATCAGCGCGTTCTGGCGCAGGAAGGTCGATTTACCCGCCATATTTGGGCCGGTGAGCAACCAGAGCTGGCCGGACTTTTGCGCAGGGCCCGGCGAGAGGTCGCAGGCATTGGCGATGAATGGCTCGCCATTGCGCTTCAAGGCCTGCTCGACCACCGGATGACGGCCGGCCTCGATCGCAAAGCCGAGAGACGAGTCCACCTCGGGCCGTACATAGTTCTCGTCGATCGCCAGCTTGGCAAGCGACGTCGCGACGTCGAGCAGCGCAAAGGCATGGGCGGCGGCGCGCAGCTCCTCGCTGATTGCCAACGCCTTGGCGCAGAGCCGCTCGAAAATCTCGAGCTCGAGCCCGAGTGCGCGGTCGCCGGCATTGGCGATCTTGGCTTCGATCTCTCCGAGCTCCGAGGTGGTGAAGCGGACCTGGCCGGCCAGCGTCTGGCGGTGGATGAAGGTCGCGTTCAGCGGCGCCGACATCAGCTTGTCGCCGTGCTGCGCGGTGACTTCGACGAAATAGCCGAGCACGTTGTTGTGCCGGATCTTGAGACCCTTCACACCCGTGTTGTCGGCGTAGCGCGCCTGCATCGAGGCCACCACCAGGCGCGAGGCGTCGCGCAGGTTTCGCGTTTCGTCCAGCGCAGGCTCATAGCCCTGTCGAACGAACCCGCCGTCCCGCTTGATCAGCGGCAGTTGATCGTCGAGCGCCCGGGCGAATTCCGCCGCGAGCTCGCGCGATGGCCTTTGCAGCGCCGCCGTCACCGCGGCGATCTCCTGCGGCGGCTGGTCGAGTTCGTCAAGCCGCGTCAGCACCTGGTCGGCGGCGATGATGCCGTCGCGCAGGCCGGCGAGGTCGCGCGGTCCGCCGCGGCCGACGGATATACGGGCCAGCGCCCGCGACATGTCCGGGGCGCCACGCAGGATGCTGCGGATGTCCTCGCGCGCGGCCGAGTCGGCAACGAAGCTGCCGACGGCATCGAGCCGCCGCGCAATCGCCGTCGCATCGGTCAGCGGCGCGGCAAGCCGCTGCGCCAGCAGGCGCGAGCCGGCCGAGGTCACCGTGCAGTCGATCGCATCGAGCAGCGAACCGCGGCGTTCTCCGGCCAGCGTCCGCGTCAGTTCGAGATTGGCGCGCGTCGCCGGATCGATCGCCATGGTCGCGCCCGAGGCTTCACGCGCTGGCGGCGACAGCGGCGGATGCTTGCCGACCTGGGTGCGGTCAACATAGGTGACGGCAGCGGCGGCAGCAGTGGCTTCCAGCCGCGTGAGCTGCGACAGTCCGTCCATGGTTGCGACGGCAAAATAGTCGCACAGCCGCTTCTCGGCGGTGGCGCCGTCGAAGACGTCGCGGGTCAGCGGCGTCACCGCCGGCAGCTCGCGCAGGGTCTGTCCGAGCTCGCTATCGTTATAGAGCGCGTCAGTGACGATCACCTCGTTCGGATTGATGCGCGCGAGCGTCGCGGCGAGTTCGCCGCCCGAACATTCCGTCACCATGAATTCGGCGGTCGAGATGTCGATCCAGGCGAGGCCAAAGCGGTCACCGCCCGCCGATGAGCGCGCGCGCGCCAGCGCCAGCAGGTAATTGTTGGCGCGCGCGTCGAGCAGCGTGTCTTCGGTCAGCGTGCCCGGTGTGACCAGTCGCACCACGCCCCGGCGCACGACGCTCTTGTTGCCGCGCGCCCTGGCGGCGGCGGGATCCTCGGTCTGCTCGCACACTGCGACCCGGTGGCCGGCGGTGATCAGCCGGTGCAGATAATCCTCGGAGCGCTCGACCGGCACGCCGCACATCGGGATATCGGCGCCCTGATGTTTGCCGCGCTTGGTCAGGACGATGCCGAGTGTCCTGGAGGCGATCTCTGCGTCCTCGAAGAACAGCTCGTAAAAGTCGCCCATCCGGTAGAACAGCAAGAGGCCCTGATGCGCCGCCTTGATTTCAAGGTACTGTTCCATCATCGGCGTGACGCGTGCGGCGGCTTCCGCCTGCGGCGCGGGCGTATCGTCAGGGGGCGGTACAGGGATCGGTTGTTGCATTGTCATGGGCGGCGCAACCTACAAAATTTCACCCCGCGCTCCTATCGCTTTGGCCGCGGAGGAGAGGTTTTCCACGTTGTCCGCACCGCGGCATGCGCAACTCGCGCGCGTCCCCCTCGGAACACGGGCGTATCGGTCAATTGACCTGCCGCGGGCGCCCTCCTAAAACTCCGTCGACATTGAAGAATTCAGGCCGGATCGCGGCATTCAGGGAGAACAACGATGCGTGACGTCTTTATCTGCGATGCCGTGCGGACCCCGATCGGCCGTTTTGGCGGCTCGCTCGCCAAGGTGCGTGCCGACGACTTGGCTGCGGCCCCGATCAAGGCTCTGATGGCCAAGCACCCCAATCTCGATTGGGCACAGGTTGACGAGGTCTTCTTCGGCTGTGCCAACCAGGCCGGCGAGGACAACCGCAACGTGGCACGCATGGCGCTCCTGCTTGCGGGCCTCCCGGATTCGGTTCCGGGCCAGACCCTGAACCGGCTCTGTGCCTCCGGTCTCGATGCGGTCGGTGCCGCCGGCCGCGCCATCCGCTCCGGCGAGATCGAGCTTGCGATTGCCGGCGGCGTCGAATCCATGACGCGCGCGCCTTTCGTGATGGGCAAGGCGCAGGAAGCGTTCTCGCGCTCGGCTGAGATCTTCGACACCACGATCGGCTGGCGCTTCATCAATCCGCTGTTGAAGGCGCAGTATGGCGTCGACGCGATGCCCGAGACCGGCGAGAACGTCGCCGAGGAATTCCAGGTCTCGCGCGCCGATCAGGACGCCTTCGCGATCCGCTCGCAGCAGCGCGCGGGCGCCGCGATTGCGGCCGGCTATTTCGCCGAGGAGATCATCCCGATCACCATTCCCGGCGGCAAGGCTGGCCCCGTCACCGTCGACAAGGACGAGCACCCGCGCCCCGAGACCACGCTCGAAGCTCTGACGAAGCTCAGGCCGATCGTGCGCAATCCCGGCACGGTGACGGCCGGCAACGCCTCCGGGGTCAATGACGGCGCCGCCGCGATGATCCTGGCATCCGAGGCTGCCGTGAAGAAGCACGGCCTGACGCCGCGCGCGCGCATCCTCGGCCTCGCCTCGGCCGGCGTGCCGCCGCGCATCATGGGCATCGGCCCGGTGCCGGCCACCCGCAAGCTGATGGAGCGTCTCGGCAAGAAAATCAGCGATTTCGACCTGATCGAGCTCAACGAAGCCTTTGCCTCGCAGGGGATCGCCTGCATGCGCCAGCTCGGCGTTGCCGACGATGCCGATTTCGTCAATCCGCACGGCGGCGCGATCGCACTCGGTCATCCCCTCGGCATGAGCGGCGCGCGCCTTGCGCTCACCGCCGTGCACGGCATGGAGAAGCGCGGCGGCAAGCTGGCGCTCGCCACCATGTGCGTCGGCGTCGGCCAGGGCGTGGCTGTCGCGATCGAGAAGCTGAACTGACCGGACGGGCAGCGTTCCGTCATCCCGGGGCGGTGCATTTGCACCGAACCCGGGATCTCGAAATTCCGGGTTCAGCCCTGTCGGGCTGCCCCGGAACGACAGGGAGAAAGTAGCCCATGATCATCGCGGGCGAGCAGGACGTCACGGCCGCGGCATTGGCGGTGATGGAGCGGACATCCGATCCCCGCCTGCGCCAGATCATGGTCTCCCTGGTCAAGCATCTGCACGGTTTTGTTCGCGACGTTCGCCTGACCGAGAAGGAATTCCGCGACGCCACGGCTGTGATCGCCGAACTCGGCAAGCTCTCGACCGACACGCATAACGAGGTTGTGCTGATGGCAGGCTCGCTCGGCGTCTCGCCGCTGGTGTGCCTGCTGAACAATGGCGATGAGGGCAACACGGAGACCGACCAGTCGCTGCTCGGACCGTTCTGGCGGTTGAACTCGCCACGGGTGGAGAATGGCGGATCGATCGTCCGCTCCGAGACCCCAGGCGCGCCGCTGTTCGTCAACGGCCGCGTCGTAGGCAAGGACAGCCGTCCCGTTGCGGGCGCCGAGGTCGACGTCTGGCACGCGTCGCCGGTTGGTCTCTATGAAAACCAGGACCCCGAGCAGGCCGACATGAACCTGCGCGGCAAGTTTACGACCGACCAGGACGGAGGCTTCTCCTTCCGCTCCGTGATGATGGTCGGCTATCCCATTCCGACCGACGGAGTGGTCGGCCGCCTTCTGGAGGCGCAGAGCCGGCATCCCTATCGTCCCGCGCACCTGCACGCGCTGGTCTTCAAGCCCGGATTCAAGGTGCTGATCTCGCAGGTCTACGACCCCGCCGATCCGCATATCGACAGCGACGTGCAGTTCGGCGTGACCAAGGCGCTGATCGGCAAGTTCCTGCGCCATGACACGCCACATCCGTCCGAGCGCGACGTCGCGACGCCCTGGTATTCGCTCGACCATGTCTACCGGCTCGAAGCCGGCGAGGCCGTCCTGCCGCGTCCGCCGATCAAATAGGGCGCAAAGCCGCTTCCCCCAATTAGTTATATCCTATAATGATTGGCGGAAGCGTAGACCGGTCGGAAAAGGGCCGGGGGAGGAGTTCGCCAATGACATTCATCTATCCCGTCGACAGCAACACGGCGCATCCGTTGCCGCTGTCGCCCGAGTACAAGAGCTCGATCAAGCGCGCGCCGAACAAGCCCTTGATCCCGATGCGCCATACGCTGTCGGAGCTGACCGGCCCGGTCTACGGCCACGAGACCGTGCGCGAGGGCGACAACGACCTCACCACCCAACACACTGGCGAGCCGCTCGGCGAACGCATCATTGTGCACGGCCATGTGCGCGACGAGGACGGCCGCGGCGTGCCGAACTCGCTGGTCGAGATCTGGCAGGCCAATTCCTGCGGCCGTTACGTTCACGTCCGCGACCAGCATCCGGCGCCGCTGGATCCGAACTTTACGGGCGCCGGTCGCACCGTGAGCGACGCCTCCGGTTACTATCGCTTTGTCACGATCAAGCCTGGCGCCTATCCTTGGGGCAATCATCACAACGCCTGGCGTCCCGCACACATCCATCTCTCGGTGTTCGGCCATTCCTTCGTCACGCGTCTCGTGACGCAGATGTACTTCCCGGCCGATCCGCTATTCCCGTTCGATCCGATCTTCAATTCGGTGCCGGACGAAAAGGCGCGGGCGCGGATGGTGTCATCGTTCGATCTCGAGAACACCCAGCCCGAATGGGCGCTGTGTTACCGCTTTGACATCGTGCTGCGCGGCAAGAACGCCACCCCTATGGAGAACCATTAAGTGCAGGACAATGGGATCACGCCGTCGCAGACCGTCGGCCCGTTCTTCAAATATGGCTTGACGCCGACCGGCGAGTATGCCTGGAACGATGCGTTTACCAACTCCACCCTGACGCCCGACGTCACCGGCGATCGCGTCCGGATCGAGGGCCGCGTGTTCGACGGAGATGGCGTCGTCGTGCCCGATGTCATGCTGGAGATCTGGCAGGCCGACGCGCAGGGGCGCTTTGCCGATCCGCAGGACAAGCGCGCGCTGCCGAATGCGAGCTTCCGTGGCTTTGCCCGCTGCGGCACCGACAAGGACGGCAATTATTCCTTTGAAACCGTCAAGCCGGGCGCGGTGCCCGATCCCGACGGCAAGCCGCAGGCACCGCATATCCTGCTTGCGGTGTTCGGCCGCGGCATGCTGCGGCATCTCTATACCCGCATCTATTTCAGCGACGAGGCCGGCAATGCCGCCGATCCCGTGCTGGCGGTGGTGCCCGCCGACCGTCGCGCCACGCTGACGGCCGTGCGCGAGGCCGGCAAGCCGGTGTACCGGCTCGACCTGCGGCTTCAGGGCGACAACGAAACGGTGTTTTTCGACGTGTGAGTCCAGCGTCGTCCCGGACAGGCGGAGCGCCGACCCCGGACGACAGCGGAGGACGGACCCAGGCTTCGCTGCCCGAAACCGTTCACCTGACGCCGTTTCCCGTATTTTTCCGGAGTTCGCGCGATGCAATTTCCGCGCGATGCAATCCCGTGTTTACCGTAATCCTTTAGGGTCCGTGGGATTCGGCGCGGCCCCATTGGATTGTTCCATGAAAATTCGCCTTTCCCTTTCTTCCGCAATCATTGCTTTCGGCGTCGTTCTGGCGATCGGTTTCACCGCCGTGGTCTCCACCAGCCTTTACGCCTTGAAAGAGCTCAAGGTCGGCGGCCCGCTCTATTCCGACATCAAGCTGGGCAACGATCTCATCGCCGACATCCTGCCGCCGCCGGAATATGTGATCGAGGCCTACCTCGAGGCCACGCTCGCCATGCGCGAGCCCGACCAGCTGGCGGCTCATGGCGAACGCCTGGTCCAGCTCCGCAAGGATTACGACGAGCGCAAGGCATTCTGGGTCACCTCCAGCCTCTCGGCCGACCTGAAGACGGCCCTGGTGTCGAAATCCGACGTCGAGGTGCAGAAATTCTGGAAGCTGTTGTCCGACCAGCTCCTCCCCGCGCTCAAGGCCAAGGACACGGCCGCTTCCGAGCGCGCCTACGCGCAGCTCAAGGACGCCTACACCGCGCATCGCGCCATCATCGACAGCATCGTCGAGAGCGCCAACAAGCAGAATGCCGACATGGAGAAGCTGGCCGCGGACCGCGACAGCTCCATGCTTTATATCCTCCTCGGCGTCTCCGCCGCCGTCCTCGCCTTCATTGCGGCGGGCCTGCTCGGCGTCGCCCTCGGCGTGATGCGCCCGATCGTGCGCATGACCAGCACGATGCAAAAGCTCGCGACCGGCGATCTCGCCGCCGACATTCCTTTCGCGCACCGGCAGGACGAGGTCGGCTCGATGGCGGGCGCGCTCCTGGTGTTCAAGCAGGCGGCGGTCGAGAATTCCCGCCTGCGCGAGGAGCAGTTGCAGAAGGCGCAGGAGGCGGCGCTCGCCAAACGTGAGGCCCTGCACCAGATGGCCGAAACCGTCGAGCGCGAGACCGGCCGCTCGGTCGACACCGCGAGCGCCGCAACGCAAGGCGTGGAGCGTGCCGCCTCCAGTCTGTCCGAGATCGCAAGGTCGCTCTCGACACAATCGCAGGCGGTCGCAGCCGCCTCCAACCAGGCTCTCGGCAGCTCGCAGACTGTCTCGGCCGCAGCTGAAGAACTCAGTGCTTCGATCCGCGAGATCGCAACCCAGGTCGCGCGGACCAGTACGGTGACGAAATCGGCGGTCGCCGGTCGGGAACAGGCGCGCTCGACCATCCAGACGCTGGCCGGATCGGTGAAGAAGATCGCCGAGGTCTCCGACCTCATCGGCGGCATCGCCGGCCAGACCAATCTGCTGGCACTCAACGCCACCATCGAGGCGGCGCGCGCCGGGGAGGCCGGCCGTGGCTTCGCGGTGGTCGCCGCGGAAGTGAAATCCCTCTCCGACCAAACCGCCAAATCCACCGAGGAGATCGCGCGGCTGATTGCCGAGATCCAGGCCTCGACGCAGGCCGCAGTCGATGCAGTCGAAACCATGGGAGGTCACATCGTCGAGATCGACGGCGTTGCCACCTCGGTTGCCGCCGCGATGGAAGAGCAGGACGCGGCGACGCGAGAGATCACGCGGTCGATCTCCGAATCGGCGTCCGCGGCCAAGGAGGTCTCGGCCAAGATCGGTGATGTCAGCCGCGACGCCGCCTCCGTGAACGAGCGCGCCGCGGAGGTCAGACAGGCGATCGCCGGCATGGCGGCCAATCTCGAACAGCTCCGGTCGGTCGTGGTCCGGACGGTGCGCGACTCGACAGCGGCGGCCTGAGCCGGGCGCGACGTCGTTCGCTGGCGCCTGCGGCCGTGAACGTGCAGGATGACGCGAGGCAGGGGCATCGTGGTTATGACAACTCCACAATTGCCGGCGGTCGTTGAGCCGGCCCAACTGACAGCTGCGCTGCGCAGGAGTGGCGTACTGGACGCTGGTGCAGTGCGCGAAGTGAAGGTGCTGCATCAGCGCGACACCGTCGTCTCACACATCGTTCGCCTCGGCCTGCGCTATGTCGGCGAGTCCGCCGGTGCGCCGCAATCGCTGATCCTGAAGACTGCGAATTCCGACTTCGCCGAAACGCTTGCAGATGCGGGTCGACAGGAAGTGGTTTTCTACACAGAGCTTGCGCCAAGCATGCCGCAGGGGCTCGTGCCGCGCTGCTTCGACGGGAGTTTCGACGAGGAGAGCCTCGGTTGGCACCTGCTGCTCGAGGATCTCACCGACAGCCATGAGATCGCGACCCAATGGCCGCTGCCGCCGTCGCGTGGGCAGGCGGTGGCGATCGTCACGACGCTGGCACGCTGGCATGCGGCATGGTGGGACCATCCTGGTCTTGGTGATACCGTCGGTACCTGGGCGAGCCCCGAGGACCGCAGGCAGCACATGGAGACCTTCGCCGGCCATTACGACCGTTTTGCCGATCTGCTCGGCGATCGCCTCGGTGAAGAGCGCCGCACCCTCTACCGCCGCCTGATCGAGCACTCGGACCGGCTATCCCAGCGCTACCATTCGCGACGTCACATCAGCATTGCCCATGGTGATGCCCACATCTGGAATTTCCTGCTGCCGCGCCCCGGTGTCGCGGATACCGCACGCATCTTCGATTTCGACCAGTGGCGCATCAACGTGCCTACGAGTGACCTCGCCTACATGATGGCGATGCAGTGGTATCCGGACCGCAGGCAGATGCTCGAGCGGCCGCTGCTCAATCTGTATCACGAGACGCTGATCGCCAGCGGCGTCAGCGGCTACACGCGCGGCGCGCTCGACCAGGACTATCGTCTGTCGGTGCTGTGGCACATCACGAGGCCGGTCTGGCAATGGAGCATCAACCTCCCGCCGTTGATCTGGTGGAATAATCTGGAGCGGGTGATGATGGCGGTCGAGGATTTGGGCTGCGAGGAGCTTTTGTAACTGCTCGCACCACAAAACCGCTGTCGTCCCGGCGAAGGCCGGGACCCATACCGCGAGGTCTATCGGTCTTGAGTGACGTTCGTCCCAAACGAAGGTCACTCCCAGTCTTCGTCAAACTGCATCCGGTGGGTATGGGTCCCGGCCCCCGTGCGCAATTGCGCACTAGGCCGGGACGACGGCGTTACTCCATCACCGCGTGTTCCGGCCCGGCCGCCTGCTTGCGCAGGGTGGCCTTGGTCGAGCCGATCAGCAGGGCGAGCGGGATGGTGCAGAGGATGAAGAACATCACCAGCTCGTAGTCGTGCGCGAAGGCGATGATCTGCGCCTGCACGCTGACCATGCGATCGGCCATGGCGCGGCCGGCGTCGGTGGAGAGATTGATCATGCCGCTGACGCTGGGCATCTGGAGCGCGTGGTTGAATGGGTTGATGTGCTCGGACAGGATCGCGTAGGTCCGCCGCGTGCCCTGTGTCAGCTGGGCGATGACGACGGAAATGCCCACTGAGCTCGCGACGTTGCGCATCAGGGTCAGCATCGCGGTGCCGTCGGTGCGCAGCTCATTCGACAAGGTCAGGAACGCCACCGTCGATAGCGGCACGAAGACGAGGCCGAAGCCGAAGCCCTGGATGACGCTGACGGTCACGATCTCCGGCACCTGGGTCAAATCGGTCCAGCCGGTCATCTGGAACAGCGAGCCCGCGGTCAGCGTCAGGCCGGTGATGATCAGCGTGCGGGCCTCGACATAACGCATCATGCGGCCGACCAGCATCATGGCGAAGAAGGTGCCGAAGCCGCGGCTCGCCAGCAGCAGGCCCGCGGTGATGATGGGATAGCCGATCACGTTCTGCATGTAGGGCGAGGCCAGCGCCATGGTCGAGAACAGCACGAGGCCCATCACGACCATGAACATGCAGCCGGTGACGAAGTTGCGATCCCTGAAGAGCGCGAAGCGGATGAACGGCGTCGAGGTCGTGAAGGAGTGCGCGATGAAGAAGTAGAAGGCGACTGCCGAGACGATGAACTCGGCAAGGATCTCGGCCGATTCGAGCCAGCCCAATTGCTCGCCGCGGTCGAGCGCGAGCTGAAGCGAGCCGATCGCGACCGCCAGCGCCGCGAAGCCGAACCAGTCGAATCTGAGACTGAGATCCTTCCGGGTCTCGTCCATGAAGATGATCAGCCCGATCACGGTTATGGCGCCGAACGGCAAATTCACGAAGAACACCCAGTGCCAGGAATAAGTCTCGGTCAGCCAGGCGCCGAGCGAGGGACCCATGATCGGCCCCATCATCACGCCCATGCCCCAGATCGACATCGCCTTGGCGCGTTCCTGGAGCGTGTAATAGTCGAGCATCACCGATTGCGACAACGGCACCAGGGCGGCGCCGAACACGCCCTGCAGCAGACGGAACAGCACCATCTGGTTGATGTCCTGCGCAAGCCCGCATAGTACCGATGCCATGGTGAAGCCGGCCGAGCAGATGATGAAGATGCGCTTGCGGCCGAAGCGGTTGGCGATCCAGCCCACCGGCGCGGTCATGATAGCGGCGGCGACGATGTAGGAGGTCAGCACCCAGTTGATCTGGTCCTGCGAGGCCGACAGCGTGCCCTGCATATAGGGCAGGGCGACGTTGGCGATGGTGGTGTCCAGCGCCTGCATGATGGTTGCCGTCATGGCGCAGATCGTCACCATGTTCCGGCGCAGACCGGGAACCATCAAATGGGCATTGGGGCCGGACATCGGATCAGTCCCTGTCTCAGTCTTTGTCCGTATCTTTGTCTTGGCTCGCGGTCGCCGACAGGCCGAGCAGGCCGGCGAGCGAGCGCCGGTGGCCGGTGTCGATGGTGGCGTAGACGCTCATGCCGGCCTTCAGCTTGCGCACGGATTTGTCGGTCTCGTCGAAATAGATGCGGATCGGCACGCGCTGCACCACCTTGACGAAATTGCCGCTGGCGTTCTGCGGCGGCAGGATCGCGAATTGCGCGCCGGTGCCGGGCGAGAGCGAGCCGATCTTGCCCTTGAAGGTATGGTTCGGGAAGGCGTCGACCTCGAGTGTGACCGGCTGTCCTTCGGTGACGTAGGTGAGATCGCTCTCCTTCGGATTGGCGTCGACCCAGGGATGGGCGACGTCGATGATGGAGAACACCGGCGTGCCGGCGGCGACGTAGCGGCCGAGCTGGATCTGCTCGACTTGTGTTGCCACGCCATCCATCGGCGCGCGCAGCACGGTGTGGTCGAGGTTGCGCTGGGCATCGTCCAGCTTGGCTTTCGCCTGCGCGTAGGCGGGGAATTGCTCCAGCGGCAACTCGGGGTTGCCAAGCAATTGCGTCCTGGCATTGGAGAGTTGCTGCTTGATGTATTGCGCCTGCGCGCCGGCAGTCACCAGTGCATTCGACGCGTTGTCGAGATCGAGCTGCGAGCCGTAATTGTTCTTCACCAGCGACTGCTTGCGTTCGACGTCGCGCTGCTTGAGGTCCATGCCCTGCTGGGCGAGATTGAGCATGTCGCCGTAGATCTTGATGTTGGCAACGAGATTGTCATAGGTGATGCGGGCTTGGGCGAGTTGCGCCTTGGCTTCTTCCAATGCGTGACGGAACGGAGCGGGGTCGATCTCGAACAGCTCGTCGCCGTGCTTGACGATCTGGCCTTCCTTGACGACAACTTTCTGGATTTTGCCGGAGATATCGGGCGTCACCAGCACCTTCTGGGCGCCGACATAGGCGTCGTCGGTGCCGACGTAACGGCCGCCATTGAGATAGAAGGTGAAGCCGGCAACCGCGACGACGATCGGCAGCACGACCAGGAGCAGCACGCGGCGATAGCGGCGCAGGCCCGCCACCAGGCGGCGGCGCGGATTGGTGCCGGCTTTCTTGGTGGGCTTGCCGCCGTCGATTTTCTGCTCGGGCTGGAACTTGAGAACCTGATCAGCCATAGCGCTGCTCCTTACGCGCTTGTTCCGCTCCGCTGGTCTGGATCGCGGACCGCACGTTTTCCTTGATTGTTTCGAGTTGGGTGAGGAGGCGGTGGGCGTCCGCCGGAGTGATACCGTCGAGCGCGTTGGCCGTGAGCTCGGACTTCAGCCCGCTCATCCGCCCGAGCAATTGCCGCCCGGCCTTCTTCAGATACAGCCGCTTGACGCGGCGATCCGAAGGATCGTTGCGTCGCTCGATCCAGTCGCTGTCGCAGAGCTTGTCGATCAGGCGCGTCAGCGTGATCGGCTGCACCTCGAGAAGCTCGGCGAGTTCCGACTGCTTCATGCCTTCGCTGCGCTCGACCTTGGCCAGCACCGCCCATTGCGCGCGGGTGATGCCGAAGCGCGAGGCTTCCTTGTCGGCATAGACCCGGAGCAGGCGATAGAGCTCGGCGAGCGTAAACAGGAAGTTTTGGTCCACGGGCCCTGGGCTCATGAGCTTGGTCTCCAATAAGCTTGGAATATAATAAGCAAGCTTATGATTATTTCATGGCGGGTTTGCGGGACACTGTCCCGCAGGCCGAGCATGGCTGATGGCCGCATCGCCGGTCCCGCTTTGGGTTCCCCTTTCGAAATGCTAGAAGGCCGTCGCATGACCTTCGCAAAGCCGGCATTTCCCGCGCCCGACCACGATCACGGCCGCTGCACCGCGGATGCGCTGGCGCATGCCGAGGCCGTCTGCGGAGAGCGCGCGCAGAAATTCACGCCGATACGCCGCCATGTGCTGGGGGCGCTGCTCTCGAGCCACCGGCCGCTCGGCGCCTATGAGGTGATCGACGAGCTGGCAAAGTCGATGCCGCGGCCGGCGCCGATCACGGTCTATCGTGCTCTCGATTTCCTGATGGCCAACGGCCTCGTGCACCGCATCGAAAGCCGCAACGCCTATCTCGCCTGCGCCGCTCACGACCACGACGCGACCTCGGCGGTGACGTTCCTGATCTGCGAGCGCTGTGGCCTGGTCGGTGAGATTCCGTCGGCTTCCTTCGCCAGGGATCTCAACGCCGCCGCGCGCAGCTCAGGCTTCGCTCCCAAATTGTCCGTGGTGGAAATCACGGGCGTTTGTGCGCATTGTCAGAAAGCTGCATAGAGCAACAACGGCGCAAAGCTGGTTTTTCAGGAAGAAATGTCCTCACCTCAAGCCATACCGTCCGCCGGTCGTCCCCTCAGTGCCGGCGCCATCGCCCTGATGCTCATGCTGTGCCTGACCTGGGGATTCAACCAGATCGCGGTGAAGCTGGTGCTGCCGGACATTCCGCCGATGCTTCAGGCCACGTTCCGCTCGATGGGCGCGCTGCCGGTGCTGTTCATCATCGGCAGCTTGCGCGGCGTTAAATTCTTCGAGCGCGACGGCACCTGGAAGCCCGGCGTGATCGCCGGACTGATGTTCGGCATCGAGTTCGTGCTGATCTTCCAGGGCCTGCGCTTCACACCGGCATCGCGGGCGGTCGTGTTCCTCTACACCGCGCCGTTCTTCGTCGCGCTCGGCTCCTACCAGGTGCTCGGCGAGCGACTTGGCGGGACGCAATGGCTGGGGCTCGCCATCAGCTTTGCAGGCGTCGCACTCGCGATCGGCGTGCCGCAGCCCAACGTCGATTCGCATGTTCTGCTCGGCGACCTCATGATTGTCGGCGGCGCCGCGCTGTGGGCGGCGACCACGCTGGTTGCCAAGGGAACGCGGCTGCGCTTCGCCGCGCCCGAGAAGGCGCTGGGCTACCAGGTCGCGACCTCGATCCCGATCCTGGGGCTGGCCGCCTGGCTGTTCGGGGAGACCATCCCCCACACCCCGTCGCCGCTGTCGCTGGGCCTGATGGCCTTCCAGGCGATCTGGGTCGTGGGAACCACGTTCACGCTTTGGTTCGCGCTGGTGAAGACCTATTCGGCCAGCAAATTGTCGGCTTTTACCTTCATCACCCCTTTGTTTGGCGTGGTGGGTAGCTATTTCATCATGCACGACACGCTCAACCTGACATTCGGGGCTGCCGCCGTCCTTGTCATTGCTGGGCTTTTTCTGGTTAACCGTCCCAGCCAATCCGCTGCGGCACCGCGCGATGCATTGCTGAACGTCACCAAAACCTGATATTTGGACGCCATGAACAAGCTCGAAAAGACCATCGATTCCGACGTTGCGGGCCCCGCGCCCCGGCACAAGACCACCCAGGTCAAGGTCGGCGACGTCGCCGTCGGCGGCGGTGCGCCGATCGTCGTGCAGTCGATGACCAACACCGACACCGCCGATATCGACGGCACCATTGCCCAGGTCGCAGCGCTCGCCCGCGCCGGCTCCGAAATGGTCCGCATCACCGTGGACCGTGAGGAGGCGGCCGCCGCCGTTCCGCACATCCGCGACGGCCTGCTCAAGCGCGGCATCACCACGCCGCTGATCGGCGACTTCCACTATATCGGCCACAAGCTGCTCGCGGCCTATCCGGCCTGCGCCGAGGCGCTCGCCAAATATCGTATCAATCCCGGCAATGTCGGCTTCAAGGACAAGCGCGACACCCAGTTTGCCGACATCATCGAGATCGCCAACAAGAACAACAAGCCGGTGCGCATCGGCGCCAATTGGGGTTCGCTCGATCAGGAGCTGCTGACCAAGCTGATGGACGAGAACGCCGCGTCCGCCGATCCGCGCGACGTGCGCGCGGTGACGCGCGAGGCCATGGTGCAGTCCGCGCTGCTCTCGGCCGCGCGCGCCGAAGAGCTCGGCATGCCGAAGGATCGCATCATCCTCTCGGCCAAAGTCTCGGCCGTGCAGGATCTGATCGCGGTCTATCAGGATCTCGCCAGCCGTTCCGACTACGCGATCCATCTCGGCCTGACCGAGGCCGGCATGGGCACCAAGGGCATCGTGGCGTCCTCGGCCGCGCTCGGCATCCTGTTGCAGCAGGGCATCGGCGACACCATCCGCATCTCACTGACGCCGGAGCCCGGCGGCGACCGTACCCGCGAGGTGCAGGTCGGTCAGGAGCTCTTGCAGACCATGGGCTTCCGCACCTTCGTGCCGCTGGTTGCGGCGTGCCCCGGCTGCGGCCGCACCACCTCGACCACCTTCCAGGAACTGGCCAGCTCGATCCAGGGGTTCATCCGCGACGAGATGCCGACCTGGAAGACGAAATATCCCGGCGTGGAAGAGCTCAACGTCGCGGTGATGGGCTGCATCGTCAACGGCCCCGGCGAATCCAAGCACGCCAATATCGGCATCTCGCTGCCGGGCACGGGCGAGGCGCCGGCTGCCCCGGTGTTCGTCGACGGCAAGAAGTTCCGCACCCTGCGCGGCCCGACCATCTCCGCCGACTTCAAGGCGCTCGTGATCGACTACATCGAGCAGCGCTACGGCCAGGGCGCCAAGGTGCCGGTGACCGCGGCGGAGTAGCCCTTTTGCGGCGTGTAGCCCGGATGGAGCGCAGCGAAATCCGGGTTCTCGCAAGCTGACGAACTCAACCCGGATTGCGCTTCGCTCCATCCGGGCTACGATGTCCCCAATCAAGAGCGATCGGGAGACACGCCATGAGCTCACTCGCCGGCAAGCAGGGCCCGCGCTATCGCCATGCGGCGGACGACAGCGCGCCTTACGAGACCATCTCGGTCGAAAAGCTCACCCCGATCATCGGCGCGGAAATCTCCGGCGTCGACATCGGCAAGCTCGTTTCCGACGATGCCCGCTCCAATCAACAGATGGACGAGGTCCATCGCGCGCTCGCCGAAAACCTCGTCATCTTCTTCCGCGACCAGACCATCACGCCACAGCAGCATCTCGCCTTCGGCCGCAAGTTCGGCGAGCTGCATTTCCATCCTGCCGCGCCGCACGAGGATGAAGACCCGGCGCTGATGAAGATCTATGCGGATGCGAACTCGCCGCGCGCCAACGGCGAGGGCTGGCATTCCGACGTGTCCTGCGATCTCGAGCCGCCGATGGGCTCGATCCTCTACATCAAGCAGTGCCCGCCGCGCGGCGGCGACACGCTGTTCGCCAACATGTACGCGGCCTACGAGGCGCTGTCGGACCGGATGAAGGCCTATCTCGACGGGCTGACCGCACTGCATGACGGCGAGCCGATCTATCGCGGGCTCTACGCCAATTACGGCGTCGCCGACCGCCCGTCCTATCCGAGTGCCGAGCATCCCGTGGTGCGCACGCATCCGGTCACCGGCAGGAAGGCGCTCTACGTCAATCGCGGCTTCACCCGGCACATCAACGGAATCCCGCGCGACGAGAGCGATGCGATGCTGGCCTATCTCTATCAGCACGCGGAAAACCCGCTGTTCCAGTGCCGCTTCCGCTGGACCGAGAACGCCATCGCCTTCTGGGACAACCGCTGCACCCAGCACCGCGCGATGTGGGACTACTGGCCGCACACGCGCTCCGGCACGCGCGTGACGGTGAAGGGGGAGCGGCCGGTTTAACCGGCCTGCGCACCGCGTTCCGCGTTGACGTCTTCCCGCGGCCGCGCCAATCTTGCCGAAAACAAAGACCGTCGGGAGGATCATCCATGCTCCGCGCCGAGGACAACAAATTCCTGACCGAGTCCGGCCCCGGAACCGGCATGGGCGAATTGTTGCGCCGGTTCTGGATTCCTGTCCTGCTGTCCGAAGAACTTCCCGAACCCGACGGCGAGCCGAAGAAGATCGTCGTGCTCGGCGAGGAGCTGCTTGCGTTCCGCGATACGCGCGGCGTCGTCGGAATCATCGACCAGTATTGCCCGCATCGGGGCGCCAATCTCTGGCTTGGGCGCAATGAGGAATGCGGCATCCGCTGCGTCTATCACGGCTGGAAGTTCGACACCGACGGAAGGTGCGTCGACATGCCGACCTCCTATCCCGATCTCAACGCCAAGGATCTCATCCGCATCAAATCCTATCCGGCGCGCGAATGGGGCGAGATGATCTGGGCCTATATGGGTCCCGCGGATGCGATGCCCGAGCTGCCCGATCTCGAAATGGCGCTGCTGCCGGCCTCGCACCGCTACGTCAGCAAGAAATGGCAGGACTGCAACTGGGTGCAGGCGCTGGAAGGCTCGATCGACACCGCGCATTTCACCTTCGCCCATCTCTCCTTCGACAAGGAGGAGAACGAGATTTTGGATATCAAGAAGCATTTCGTGAATCCGATCGCGCGGATGTCAAGCGACCACATGCGCTGGATCGCGGAGGATCCGCGCCCGGTGATCAAGATCGCCCCGCATGCGGCGGGCCTCACCATCGCCGGCGGGCGGATCACCGGCGACGACAACATCTACTGGCGCATCGCGCAGTTCCTGATGCCGTTCCACGCCTATGCCCCGAGCGCGATGCCGGGCGAGAACATCTTTGGCCAGACCTTCGTCCCCGTCACCGACACCAATTGCTGGATCTACACCTATGCCTGGAATCCGGAGCGGCCGCTGACGCAAGCCGAGCGTGACGCCTTCGATCGCGGCAACGGCGTGATCGCGGAAGTCGGCGACAATTACGTGCCGCTGCGCCACAAGGGCAACGACTATCTGATCGACCGCAAGCTGCAGAAGACCAGGAGCTACACCGGCATCAAGGGCGTCTCCGAACAGGATGCGGCCGTGCAGGACAGCCAGGGCCCGATTGCCGACCGCACCCGCGAGCATCTCGGTCCGACCGATCTCGGCATCATGCATTTCCGGAAAGTCGTGATGGAGCTGGCGCGAGCGCTTCAGCAGGGCGAGCCGCCGCCGCAGGCCGCGCATCAGGATCGCTACGCCGTGCGCTCGGGCGCCTGCGTCACCAGCAAGGCCAAGGACCTTTCCGCGGTGATGCTGGAGCGTTTCGGTGACGTCACAGGCTTTGTCGGCCGGCCGCGAACAGCGGCAGCGGAGTAGCACTTGGGGCAGCCGCGCAGCATCCTTGCAAGTCTCGTCTCGACGCTGGTCGCGTCGATCTTGCTATGGTCGCTGGCGCCTGCAGGTAAGGGCCATGCTGCTATCGCGCGGAAGATCGCGAAACCCAAGCCGCCGCACGCGCCGGTCAAATGTGAGATGTCGAAATTCCGGATCGTCGTGGATGTTGGGCACACCCCGGACTCCTACGGCGCGTTGAGCGCACGCAACGACACGGAATTCGGCTTCAACTTCCGGCTTGCAAGATTGATCGCGGCGAAGCTCAAGGCCGAAGGCTTTGCCGCGACCCGGCTGCTCGTCACGGACGGCAAGGCGCGGCCGAGTTTGCTCAAACGCGTCAGTACCGCGAATGGCGCCCGGGCCGATCTCTTCCTGTCGATCCATCACGATTCGGTGCCGGACAAGCTGATCGAGACCTGGGAGTTCGACGGCGCGAACAGCTATTTCAGCGACCGCTTTTCGGGCCACTCTCTGTTCGTGTCGCAGCGGAATCCGCACTACGCTGCGAGCCTGATGCTGGCCCGGATGATCGGCCGGCAGCTGAAGGATCAAGACCTGCATTATGCCGGCCAATATGCCCTGCCGGTGATGGGCCGCTACCGGCGCCAATTGCTCGACAAGGATGTCGGCGTTTACCGCTATGACGGGCTCGTCGTGCTCTCGCAAACCCGCAGTGCCGCAGTGCTGCTCGAAGCGGGCTCCATTATCAACCGGGACGAGGAGATGGCGATGAACTCCCCGGAGCGGCAGCAGATCATTGCGGGCGCCGTGGCGGTGGCGATGAGGGAATTTTGCGAGAGGCGGTAGTTTGCGCCGCCGCTTCAACAGCCGTCATTGCGAGCGTAGCGAAGCAATCCAGGCTGCCGCAGCGGAAAGATTCTGATCTTCCCCCAAAAAAGTGGACAGGGTTCAAGCCGATTTTAGCTCCATCTCGACCGGGCTGATATAGCCGATAGCCGAGTGCCTTCGGGTCTGATTGTAGAAGCCTTCGACGTAAGCGAAGATGTCGCGCTCGGCTTCATTGCGGGTCTCATATTGACTGTGATGGATCAGTTCGGTCTTGAGCGTGTGGAAGAAGCTTTCCATCGGGGCGTTGTCGTAGCAGTCGGCTCTGCGGCTCATCGAAGGCCGAAAGCCGGCGGCTTGCAGCGCTTGGCGGTACTCGGTTGAAGCATATTGGATGCCGCGATCGGAATGATGGATCAGGCCGGCGCCGGGCTTTTGTCCCTTGATCGCCATTCGTAATGCGGCGAGCGGCAATTCGGCGCGTAGATGGTCGTCCATTGCCCAGCCCACGATGCGGCGACTGTACAGATCCATAACGGCGGCCAGGTACAACCATCCCTGGCCGGTCCAGACATAGGTGATGTCGGCGAGCCAAACCTGATTGCGCATGGCGGCCGAGAAGTTCCGGCCGAGCAGGTTCGGCGCGATCGGGAAGCCATGCCCGCTATCGGTGGTGCGGCATCGTCGCGGCCCGGCGGAGATGGCTCGAACGCCATGACGGCGCATCTGCCGCTCGATCCGGCCACGGCTTGCATGATGTCCCTGGGCTTTGAGCTCGACATGGATGCGCGGGCTGCCATAGCGGCCATGGCTCTCGCGATGAACCCGCTTGATGCCTTCCAGCAGATCTCGATTGGCCACGGCCCGAGGGCTTTCCGGGCGCGACCTCCAAGCATAGTAGCCCGCGGGCGAGACGCCGAGCACACGGCACATGATCTTAACCGGATAGTCCGCCCGGCGATCTTCGATGAAACGGAACCTCATGTCCGGGGTCCAGCAAAGATCGCTATCGACTTTTTTAAAATGTCGCGCTCCATGCGCAGCTGTTCGTTTTCCCGCTGCAACCGTGCGACCAGGTCAGCTTGGTCCGCCGACGGCACCGCCGCTTGCGATGTGGGCGCCACGGCGCTGCCGCCGGCTGCCACCGTGCTCCGATCCTTCACCCATCGGCTCAGCACGGAGCCGTCAAGCCCGAGCTCCTTCGATACCGACTTCGCCGAGCGGCCGCTCGACAAGACCAGATCGACTGCCTGCCGCTTGTACTCGTCCGAATAGGACCGTCGCTGCCGTTTCGCCATCTGACACCTCTCGCTGCCTAAGCTATAGGTGTCCACCGATTTAGGGGAGGCTCAAGTCTGGATTGCTTCGCTACGCTCGCAATGACGAGGAGCTACAGCGGCCCTCCCCGATATTCCCGGTTCGCTAAACTCGCTTCCTCCAGATCCAGATCGCGCTCGATCCGCCGCCGCGTCTCGTCGGTGATCTGGCCGTCGCGCAGCAGTTCGTGGATGAATTTGCGCTCGGCGGCGATCAGGCCGCGGGTCAGGGCGGTGCCGGCGGCGGAGACGTCGTGGCGGGTGGGATCGAGCGAGTCCGGTAGCTGGTTGACACGGATCTCGTGGCGGGCGCGCAGGAGCCGCATCACCTCGTCGGACACGTCCTTCTCCTCTGTCAGCGCGTCGAGCGACTTCAGGGCGGCATCGAGGGTCTGGCGCCGTGCCGCGATCTCGGCCTCGTGCTCGGCGGCATGCTCGTTGCGACCGGCTTCGGCGACACCGAGCCAACGGACCACCGGGGGCAGCGTGAGGCCGACGCCGATCAGCGTGATGAAGATGACGCCGAAGGCAACGAACAGGATCAGGTCGCGAAACGGAAAGGTCTCGCCGCCCGGAAGCGTGAACGGCAGCGCCAGCGCCGCCGCCAGCGACACCGCGCCGCGCACGCCGGTGAACGCAAGCACGAACGGCCATTGCCATGGCGGGGAGGGGTCGCGAGCGCGCAGCGACTTGCTGAGCATCCGTGGCAGATAGGTCGCGGGATAGAGCCAGGCGAAGCGCGCGATCACGACGACCGCCAGCACCACGACGGTCGCGATCACGATGTCATCGAGCGGGAACGCCTTCGACTTCTCGTAGAGCGCACGCATCTGGAACCCGGTGAGCAGGAACAGCAAGCCCTCGATAAGATAGATCACGAGGTCCCAGAAGAAGATGCCTTGCAGGCGCGTCGATGCCGAGATCAACAGCGGACCGTTCCAGCTCACATAGAGGCCACAGGCGACGGTGGCGATCACGCCGGAGCCGCCGAGATGCTCGGGCAGCCAGTAGGACACGTAGGGCGTGATCAGCGAAAGTGTCAGCTCGACCTGCGGGTCTCCCGACCATTTGCGGAACCTCAGGGAGAGCCAGCCGACACCGATGCCGAAGGCGATCTCGCCGGCGACGATGAGCAAGAACTCGCCGCCTGCCAGAGGCAGCGAGAAATGCCCGACCATGATTGCGGCGAGCGCGAAGCGGTAGAGGATCAGCGCGGTGGCGTCATTCGCGAGCCCTTCGCCTTCGAGGATGACCATCAGCCTGCGCGGCAAATGCAGCCGGCGCGCGATCGCGAGCGGCGCCACCACGTCGGGCGGCGCGACGATGGCGCCGAGCAGGAAGCCAACGGTCCAGGGCAGGCCGATGAAATAATGCGTGGCGGTTGCGACCAACGCCGCGGTGAAGATCACCGCGCCCACCGCCAGCAGCACGATGGGGCGAAGATTCTTTTTGAATTCGCGCCAGCTCATCGCGACGCTTGCCGAGTAGATCAGCGGCGGCAGCACCATCAGCAGCACCAGCTCCGGCGGCAGTTCGACCGGCGGCATGCCCGGCACGAAGGCGAGGCCGACGCCGGAGAGCATCAGCAGAATGGCAGGCGCGATGTTGAAGCGGCGGGCGACAAGCGCGGTGCCCGCCAGCACGGCGAGCAGGATGAGAAAGGTCTGAAATTTCGCTTCCATGATGATCTGTCTTCACTCGGAAGCGGCCGGAAGGTCAATGCATGCGGCTCACGCCAGCCGCTCGGCCACCATGTGGCCGATGCGTGCGAACACGGTTTCGATCTGCGCCGCGCTCGGCGTGCCGCCCTGGGTATAGGCCGCGATCAGGATCGGTGCATCGGGCTTCGTATCGGGCTTGGGCCAGGCCACCGCGATGTCGCCGGAGGCGTCCTTGCCGTTGTTGCCGGTCTTGTCGCCGATCTTCCAGCTTGCGGGGAGGCCGGCACGCAGCCGGTTCGCGCCGGTCTTGCAACCCACCAGCCACTCCGTGAGCTGCGCGCGCGAGGTGGTCGACAGCGCCTCGCCCGTCACCAGCCGGCGCAGATTGCCTGCCATCGCCGCCGGAGTCGTAGTGTCGCGGGGATCGCCGGGCGGTGAGCGGTTGAGCTCGGGCTCGTTGTGGTCGAGCCGAGAGGTGGTGTCGCCGAGCGAGCGCCAGAATGCGGTGAGTGCGGCGGGACCGCCGATCCGCGCCAGCAGCAAATTGGCGCAGGTGTTGTCGCTGAGCTCGACAATCGCCTTGCACATCTCGGTGACCGACATTGCTCCGGCGGCAACGTTCTGCTTGGCGACCGGTGCGTACTCCAGCAGGTCGGCCTTGCCGTACGGGATCATGGCGGCAAGCTGATCCTCGCCACGATCGACTCGCGCCAGTACGCAAGCCGCCAGCGAAGCCTTGAATGTCGAGCACATGACGAACCGTTCGTCGGCGCGCCATGCGAGCTTTGCGCCGGTCGCGAGGTTCTCGGCATAGACCCCGATCCGGCCGCCACTCTCGCGCTCATAGGTTTCGAGCTCAGGTAATCCGTCTGCGGCGAGCGCGGGAGAGGCGGCAATCCAGCACAATGAGGCAAGCAGCGAACGGCGATCGAAAAGCATGGGGGACCTTTTGAGCGAGGCGGGGGCGGGGTGGAGATGCGGCATGCACTCCATCCGCATCGTCATTGCGAGCGCAGCGAAGCAATCCAGTCTGCCTCCGCGGAAAGACTCTGGATGCTTCGCTGCGCTCGCAATGACGGAGGATGTGGGACGAGTGCGCCCGATTTCGGGCAGCGCAAGATTAGGCCCCTCTCACTCCCGCAGATCATACCGATAAGACTTCGACACGATCTGCCAGCCGTCGGCGAGCTTCATCGCCACCAGATAGTCGGTGAAAAAACGCGGCGGCAGTTGGCACCGGACCTTGATGAAGGCGGTCTTGTCGTCGGAACGGTCGATGGTGACAATGAAATCCTCGCGCGGCTTGCCTTCGGCCTTGCCGGAGGGGCGCTTGCGCACCCGGTCGAGCCAGTCCGGCACGGTCAGCACCTGCAGCTCGCCCTTTTCGACCCAGCGCAAATCGGCGGAGGGATGGAAGATGGCGCCGAGTTTTTCGGCATCGCCCTCGTAAAGTCCATCGAAATAGGATTGCACGACGGCTTCGACGCTCGAACGGTTCTGGCTCATGGGTCATCCCTTTGACTGATGGCTCGGGCCGAACTTAGTCGTACAGATCAAAATGCGCTATAAGAGTGCGTACCATTTGCGCGAGGACACTGTGATGACCGGATCAGAGAATTCGAACGCTCGTATCCTGGTCGGCGAATGCTATTGCCGCGCCGTGCGCTACGAGGTGGCGGACGCGTTCTCCTATGCAATGAACTGCCACTGCTCGAATTGCCGCCGCACCACCGGCGCCGCCTTCAAGCCGTTCGCCGGCATCGAGCAGAGCAAGTTCCGCATCGTTGGCGGCGAGAACCAGCGCACCATCTACGGTGACGACACCACCCATGACGCCCACTGCGCCCGCTGCGGCTCGCTGCTTTATTCCCGGGTGCGCGACGGGAAATGGGTCCATGTCGCCATGGGAACCCTGGTGGATGCCCCCTCGATCCGACCGAACGCCCACATTTTCGTGGGCTCGAAGGCGCCCTGGCACGAGATTACGGACAATCTGCCTCGATATCGGGGCCACATCGGGAATGCCTGACCTGCTGTGCACCCGTTTCGCGGCGAACCGCGGCCGAACTGGCGCGACAAACAAAAGGGGTCTTTCGGCCTGCCGCTGGCACCACCTTCGTGACCTCCATCACAAGCGCTCGCGGCGGACCCTGCTAAAGCCATCCCAAAGGGGCTCGAACTGCCCTGAACTTGGAAGTCGTGTCATGCGCAAATTGCTCAGACTTTGCCCACTTCTCCTCGCCGTCGCGCTGCTATTCGGCGCCGGGCCCGCTTTCGCCGGGAAGCGCGTCGCGCTGGTGATCGCCAACTCCGCCTATCAGCATGCGCCGTCGCTGACGAACCCCGTCAATGACGGTTCGGTGATGGCCAGGACGCTGAAGGAGGCCGGGTTCGACATCGTCGATTCCCGGCGCGATCTGACGGCGCAGGAGACGCGGCGCGTGCTGCGCGAATTCGCCGACGGGACCCGCGATGCCGATATCGCTGTGGTCTATTATGCCGGCCACGGCATCGAGGTCGAAGGCTCGAACTATCTGATCCCTGTCGACGCCAAGCTGGAGCGTGACACCGACGTCTTTGACGAGGCGCTCTCCCTCGACCGCGTCCTGGTCGCGGTCGAACCGGCCAAGCAGCTTCGCCTGGTGATCCTGGATGCCTGCCGTGACAATCCGTTCGGCAAGACCATGAAGCGCACGGTCGCCTCGCGCGGCATCGGCCGCGGCCTCGCCCAGGTTGAGCCGACCAGCCCCAACACGCTGATCGCCTATTCGGCCAAGGCCGGCTTCACGGCGCAGGACGGCGACGGTGCGAACAGCCCCTTCACCGTGGCGCTGTCCAAGCATCTGACGACGCCGGGCCTCGACGTCCGCCGCGCCTTCGGCTTCGTGCGCGACGACGTGCTCAAGTCGACAGGTAACAAGCAGGAGCCGTTCGTCTATGGCTCGCTCGGCGGCGAGGACGTGCCGCTGGTGCCGGTTAAGGTGACGGCTGCGGCTGCCGCTGCGCCCGCGCCGAACCCGCAAGCCGACATCCGCCGCGATTACGAGCTCGCGCTCCAGGTCGGCAACAGGCCGGCATGGGAGGCGTTCCTCGCCCAGCATTCCGACGGCTTCTATGCGAGCCTTGCCAAGCTTCAGCTCGAAAAAATCGGCGCCGAGCAGGCTCATGCGGCGGCCACCGAGAAGGCGAAACAGGCCGAGGCCGAGCGCGATCGTCTTGCCGCGGTTGGCGCGCAGAAGGATACGCAGGCCAAGGCAGCCGCCGATGCGAAGGCCGCAGAGCAGGTACAGCTTGCCGCGCAAAAGGCCAAGGAGCAGGCGCAGCAGCAGGCGGCCGCCGCCGAGCAGCAGCGCGTCAATCTCGCCGCCGCGGCGCCCAGTGCAGCGCCAGCCAGCACGGCAAGCCCAGCCGGCACCAACGTTGCGTCGCTGACGCCAGCCACCGCGCCGGCCGATCTCAGCCGCTCGGTGCAGACCGAGCTCGGGCGCGTCGGCTGCTTCTCCGGCGCCGCCGACGGCAACTGGACGACGTCCGCGCAGCGCTCGTTGTCGCAGTTCAATCGTTATGCCGGCACCAAGCTCGACGTGAAGGTGGCGAGCACCGATGCACTCGACACGGTCAAGTCGAAACAGTCGCGCGTCTGTCCGCTGGTTTGCGAGCACGGCTTCAAGGCCGACGGCGACAAGTGCACCAAGATCGTCTGCCGTGATGGCTTTGCGATCAACGACGACAACGAATGCGAGAAGCAGCGTGTCGCCAAGCCCGCCAAGCCTGCGACCGCCAAGCCTGCGACCGCAAAGCGTGACGATGCCGACGAGCGTCCCGCACGGCAGCGGCGCCAAGCCGGCGGTGAGGCTGCCGGAGCAGCGGGCGGCTTTGGTGGCGCTGCGGGCATCGCTGCTGCCGCTGGCACCAGCCGCCGCTCAAGTGGCGGGCAGCTATTCTGCAACAACAGCGGCTGTCGTGCGGTCAACCGCGGCTGCCATCTCGAATATCGCGGCGGCGGCGGCCCCGGCAACGATGCCAACGCCGAGGTCTGTAATTAACTCCCAATGTCGTCCTGGCGAAAGCCAGGACTCATTACCCCAGGGAGAAGTTGCGGCGCCGAGGAGCCAACCACCAGTCTTCGCAAAACCACAGCCGGTGGCAATGGGTCCTGGCTTTCGCCAGGACGACGACTACGTCGAGATCGCGCTCGCCGCGATGTTGACCGTCAGCGCCAGCAAGGCCGTGTTGTAGATGAATGAGATAATGCCGTGCGCGGTGGCGGTGCGGCGGATGGTCTTGTCGGATATGCCGACGTCGGAGACCTGCGCGGTCATGCCGATCACGAACGAGAAGTAGACGAAGTCCCAATAATCGGCGTGGTCCTCCTTGTCGCGACTGGGAAACTCGAGGCCACCTGGCGTTGGGTGCCGATAATAATCATGCGCGTAATGCAGAGCGAAAGTCGTGTGCACCGCGGCCCAGGATAGTGCGATGGTCGTGATCGCGATGGTCAGCTCCGCGGCGCCGCGGTGGACGCCGAGCTCGGCGACAATGGCTGCGATGCTCGCAAATGCGCCGATCGCCGTCACCAGCAGAATCACGAAGCGGCCGTCGTCCTGCATCGCAGCGGCGCGGCGGATGTGCTGGTGGTCGTTGCACAGCATCATCGCGTAGACCAGCACGAGATAGACCGCGATCAGCGCATCCCAGCCGAGCACAAGCCGCGTCGTCAGCCGGGGTGAGCCCGGCAAAAGCAGGCAGACGAGGATACCGACACCAAGGGAGATGAACGTCCGCGGCCGCGCATAAATCAGCCGCATCGGCCGCGACATCTTGCGAAAGCGGGCGAGGGCGGGATCCTCTTTGGTGCCGCCCGTCATCGCACGGCTAGTTCTTGCGTTCGGCGACGAACCGCGCAGCCGCTTGCAACACGGCGGCCCGTTCGCCGAAGATCGACACGGCACTGTCAGCCCGCGCGAGCAGGTCGCGGACGCGCTGCTTGGCGCCTTCAATTCCGAGCTGGGTGACGAAGGTGGTCTTGCCGAGCGCTGCATCGGCGCCGGCAGGCTTGCCGAGCGCGGCGGCATCTCCTTCGACGTCGAGCAGATCGTCGGCGATCTGGAAGGCTTCGCCGAGCGCGCGACCGTAATCGTCGAGCGCCTGATATTCCTTTTGCGAGGCCTGGCCGAGGATCGCGCCGGCGATGCAGCCGTAGCGCAGCAGCGCGCCGGTCTTCATCTGCTGAATACGGGCGACGTCGATCGGTTCGTTGCCGCCAAAGCGCCCTTCGCCGGCGAGATCGAGGATCTGACCGCCGACCATGCCGCCGATGCCGGCGCAGCGCGCCAGCGCGCGGGTCAGCAAAAGCCGCACATTGGCGTCGCGATGGATCTCGTCGCGGGTGATGATGTCGAAGGCGAGCGTCAGGAGGCCGTCGCCGGCGAGGATCGCGGTCGCGTCGTCGGTCTTCTTGTGCAGGGTCGGACGGCCGCGACGCAGGTCCGAATTGTCCATCGCCGGCAGATCGTCATGGATCAGCGAATAGCAGTGGATGCATTCGAGCGCCGCACCGGCGAGCAGCGCGGCTTCGCGCGGCACGCCGAACACGGCCGCGCTCTCGACCACCAGGAACGGCCGCAGGCGCTTGCCGCCGTTGAGGCTCGAATAGCGCATTGCGTCCATCAGTCGCTTGGGCCGGGCGATCTCATCGGGCAGAATGTCGTCCGACAGCAGGCGCCCGAGCAGGGCTTCGGTGTCATCAGCGGTCTTGTCCAGACGTTTGGCGAAATCGGACGGGGACGTGCCGGTCATCAAGAAGGGCTCCAGAACTAAAATTCGGCGGGACAATCCTTTATGCGCCCGCCTCAGTCAATCGTTTGGAAGGCCTAAAAAGTGCTGGAAAAGGCCCGAATTATCACAGACTTAATGCCGGGCTTGTGGCCGCGTTTCGTTCTGCGCCGGAAAGGTTGATTTGCGCGTCGTCAAAATCCTTCTCCTGGTGCTCGCGGTCGCGGCTCTCGCGCCCTATGTCATCGCGCCGTTCTACCGCACCGGCCATCCCGTTTCGACGCTGATGATTTGGCGCTCGCTTCGGGGGGCGCCGATGCAGCGGGATTGGATCGATCTGGCGGCGATGTCGCCCTCGCTGCCACGCTCGGTGGTGGCGGCTGAGGACGCCCATTTCTGCAAGCATCACGGCATCGATTGGGGGGCGCTGCGTGAGGCGGTCGACGATGCCCGGGAGGACGGCACCCCGTTCCGGGGCGCCTCCACCATTACCCAGCAGGTGGCGAAAAACCTGTTTCTCTGGCAGGGGCGGGACTTCGTCCGCAAGGCGCTGGAATTCCCGTTGGCGCTGTGGATCGATCTCGTCCTGCCCAAGACACGGATTCTGGAAATCTACCTCAACATCGCCGAGCTCGGCCCGCAGGGCCAATTTGGGGCCGAGGCGGCCAGCGCCTATGCTTTCGGCAAGTCGGCAGCTAACCTCTCCCCCCGGGAGGCGGCGCTTCTGGCCTCGATCCTGCCGAATCCGGTCAAGCGCAGCGCCAGAACGCCGGGACCGGGCGTCCGGCGACTGGCCGGGACCTATGTGGCGAGGGCGCAGGCCAGCTCGCTTTCAACCTGCTGGCGGGAGAATCGCTGATTTCGGGTCCTTTTCGGGCGCTTTTTCCGGCCCAGAGCCCTAGATTTAAGGCAGGCCTTCCTCTATAAGCCCGGCCTTGACCGGCATTCAGCTCGCCTCGGTTTGCGGGTGCTGAGCCGTCCCCTCGTGGACGATGCCCTGATGACACCAATCCCTAGAGGATACTGAAATGGCCGTTCCGAGAAGAAAAACCTCGCCGTCGCGCCGTGGCATGCGCCGCTCGGCTGACGCCATCAAGAAGCCGGCCTATGTGGAAGACAAGGATTCCGGCGAGCTCCGTCGTCCGCATCATCTCGACCTCAAGACCGGCATGTACAAGGGCCGTCAGGTCCTGAAGAAGAAAGAGTCCTGAATTCAGGACCTTTCCCCAGGCAGGATGATTTCGCCTGCCTGATTTCGGCCAACCCATGAGATATGACAGTGACGGCGGCGGAGCGAATGCTTCGCCGCCGCATTGTCCTGTCTGGTTATCTTGATCGAGAAGGCATTTCGCCGATGGTCGGTTTCCCGCTGCTCCTGATCCCGCTCGCGGTCTACAACATCATCGCCTTCCTGATGCCGAGCGTGTCCTTTACGGACGTGCTGTTCAAGGTGCCGATGATCACGGGCGAGGCCTGGCCGGTCACGCTCTCCGACGTGATGCTCGCGCTAGGTGTCGTGCTGCTGCTGCTCGAAGTGGTCAAGGGCGCACGGCCCGGCTCGAAATTCCTCATGGATCATTTGCTGTCGCTGATCGTGTTCGGTGCGGCTGCGGCCGAGTTCGTCATGTGGCCGAAATTCGGCAACTCCACCTATTTCCTTCTGGTGCTGCTGGCGATGGCCGATTTCCTCGGCGGCATCGCCCAGCGCACGCGCCGCCGCGTCGCTTATGTCACCGAAGCGGCACCAGCGCCGCGAAAGGGCAGGCGTCAGGCTGAAGCGGCAGTCGATGAAGCAGTGGTCGAGCCCAAGTTCGAGCCGGTCGTTGCGCCGCCCGCATCCGCACCCTCCGCGCAGTCGGTCGCCGAATCCGTGCTGATGGATCATCCTGCGCCGAAGCCGGTCCAGAGCACGGCCTCGCCGGAAATCCCTTCGCCGCATTTGCAGCCGGGCAACGGCACCCAGCCGTCTCCCGACGCGCCTCGCTGATCTACTTCAAGGCTTCAAGCCACCTGCCGCGTACGCGCGGTGACGCTTGGAAGCGGGCGCTTGCTGCCATAGGCAACCTGCGCATCCTCGGAAGACACGCGGCGCAGCCGGCTCGCCTGGGGCAGATGCTCGGCATTGGCCATGAGCTGGGTGACGAAGCTGGGGTCGGGGCGCGGCAGCGGTGCCTTGTGGACCCACTGCAAAATCGGCATCAGCGGCACCAGGGCCGAGCCCGTGCCGTTGTCCGACGCGTTCGATCGATCGGTACTCAACATCGCAATCACCGTTGACCCGGCGCAGATTGTCGCGTTTCGAGACGCTGGCGCCAGTGCGTGTCATGTACTCGCAAGGCCTATGCCGGGCGGGCCGGTTTGGTTCCTGCGCGTGAGGAAACGTGGTTTCCAAATTGTTTATCAACTTTGCCTAGGGTCAATGGCGAATCTGGCTTTATCCTGTGCCGACTCAGGACTCCCCGCTGTCCCGAAACGAGGCGATTTTGACCCCCGCATTGCCGCAAGCCTCCGACATCCTGGCCGCCCTTGGCCAGGCCGTGTTCGCCTGGGACATCGCCAGCGATGCCATCGTCTGGGGTGAGCAGGTCATCGCCATCTTCCCCGGGATTCCCGCCGAACGGATGGCCACCGGCGCGGAATTCGCCAGGCTGATCGAGCCCGCGCAATCGCTGCGGACCGCCGCGCTGGCGCAGACCTCAGCCGTGCATGGCGCCGACGGCACGCCCTACCGGGTCGAGTACGGCGTGCGCATGAGCGCCGCCGATCCCGTGGTCTGGATCGAGGAGACCGGCCGCTGGTTCGCCGGCCCCGACGGCCGTCCGGTGCGTGCGATCGGATCCGTCCGCATCAACAATGAACGCCATGCCCGCGACGAGGAACTGACGAAGCTGGCCCGGCTCGATCCGCTGACCG
This sequence comes from Bradyrhizobium sp. WSM1417, assembly GCF_000515415.1. Taxonomy (NCBI): domain Bacteria; kingdom Pseudomonadati; phylum Pseudomonadota; class Alphaproteobacteria; order Hyphomicrobiales; family Nitrobacteraceae; genus Bradyrhizobium; species Bradyrhizobium sp. WSM1417. The sequence goes on along the minus strand of NZ_KI911783.1, from coordinate 617,931 downwards.
GCGAGCTCAATCGCTCGCATCTGATCGCCGCGCTGGCCGAAGCCATCGAGGAGACGACCCGTTTTCGCTCGACCGCAGCCTTCATGCTGGTCGGCATAGATCATCTCGCGCGTGTCAACGACGCCTTCGGCTTCGACGTCGCCGACGCCGTGATCCTCGACGTCGCCACGCGCATTCGCGCGCGCTTGCGCGGCGGCGACGTGCTCGGCCGCTTCTCCGGCAACAAGTTCGGCCTGATCCTGAAGAACTGCACCGTCGACGACATGAACGTCGCCGCCGAGCGCTTCCTCGCCGGCATCCGCGACGAGGTCGTGCCGACCAAATCCGGCCCGGTATCGGTTACCGCCTCGATCGGCGCGGTCAGCGTGCCGCGCTATGCCCGCAACACCGATGAAGCCGTCAATCGCGCCCACGAGACCCTGGACACCGCCAAACAACGCCGCGTCGGCTCGTTCGCAGCCTGGCGCCCGGATGCCGCGCGCGACGCCCAACGCCGCGTCAACATCCGCGTCACCGACGAGATCGTCACCGCACTGAACGAGCGCCGCATCAAGCTTGCCTATGAGCCGGTGGTTGCTGCCCTCTCGCGCGAGTGCGCCTTTCACGAATGCCTGGTGCGGATGGACCAGGGCGACGGCCAGGTGCTGCTCGCGCCCGACATCGTGCCGGTCGCGGAACGGCTCGGGCTGATCCGCTTGGTCGATCACCGCGTGCTCGAGCTCGTGGTCGCCGAGCTCGCGGCCGCGCCCGACATCTGCCTCAGCCTCAACATTTCGCCGGACACCACCATGGATCCGGATTGGTGGGCGGGAATCGAATCTCTGATGCGCGCCCATCCGGGTGTCGCCGAGCGGCTGATCGTAGAGATCACCGAAACCGTCGCGATCCAGGACATCGACGATGTGCGCGGCTTCGTCACCCGGCTGAAGAATTTCGGCAGTCGCATCGCCATCGACGATTTCGGCGCCGGCTACACCTCGTTCCGCAATCTGCGCAAGCTCGGCGTGGATATCGTGAAGATCGACGGCGCCTTCGTGCAGAACATCACTCGTTCCGCCGACGACCGCGCCTTCGTGCAGACCCTGATCGACCTCGCCCGCCGCCTCGACATCAAGACGGTGGCCGAATGGGTCCAGGACGAAGAAGCCGCGAACATGCTGCGCGACTGGGGCTGCGACTACATCCAGGGCCGCCTGATCGGGCTCGCCTCAGCCGACCGCCCCTGGGGAGCGCCGCCGGACAGCGCACTGCCCGCGGCAAGCTGAGACCAAACCCTCACGCCCCCTCATCCAGCGCCACGAGCTCGCGCTTCTTGCGCAACGCGGGCAATAGCGGCGCTATCAGCAGCACCAGCGCGAGCGCAAGACACGCTGCCGAGATCGGCCGCTGCACGAAGGTCCAGAGGTCGCCCTGCGACAGGATCAGCGACTTGCGCAAATTGTTCTCCATCATCGGTCCCAGCACGAATGCCAGCACCAGCGGCGCGGGTTCGAAGCCGAGCTTGCGCATGAAATAGCCGATGATCCCGAACGCGATCATCACATAGACGTCGAACACATTGTTGCTCGAGCAATAGACCCCCAGGATCGTGAACAGGATGATCAGCGGGAACAGGATGTTGTAGGGCAGCTTGAGCAGCTGCACCCACATGCCGATCAGCGGCAAATTGAGGATCAGCAGCATCACGTTGCCGATATACATGCTGGCGATGATGCCCCAGAACAGGCCGGGGTTTTGCGTGATCAGCAGCGGCCCCGGTTGCAGGCCGTGGATGACGAAGGCGCCGAGCAGCAGCGCCATCACCACGTTCGGAGGGATGCCCAAGGTCATCAGCGGAATGAAAGCGCCTCCGGCCGCCGCGTTGTTGGCGGATTCGGGACCCGCTACGCCCTCGATCGCGCCATGGCCGAAACGCTCCGGTGTTTTCGACAGCCGCTTCTCCAGGGCATAGGACGCGAACGAGGCCACCACCGCGCCGCCGCCCGGGAGGATGCCGAGCAGGAAGCCGAGTAACGTGCCGCGCGCCACCGGGCCGGCGCTCGCTTGCCAATCGGCCTTGTTGGGCAACAGCTGCGTGATCTTGGCGTTGATGATATCGCGTTTGATCGCCTGCTCGGTATTGAGCAGCACCTCGGCGACGCCGAACAGGCCCATCACGACGGGCACGAGTCCGATGCCGTCGATCAGCTCCATGCGGCCGAACGTCAGCCGCGGCTGCGCCGTGATGCTGTCGAGCCCGATCAGTCCGAGCACGACGCCGATACACGCCATCAGGAGCGCCTTCGGCATTGATCCCTGTGTGAGGAACGTGAGCACGATGAGGCCGAGCACCATCAGGCTAAAATATTCGGCAGGGCCAAACGCGATGGCGATGTTGGCGAGCCGAGGCGCCACCAGCATCAGCGCAACGAGCGAAAATGTGCCGGCGATGAAGGAGCCGAAGGCGGAGATGCCCAGCGCAGGGCCGGCACGGCCCTGCTTCGCCATCTGGTGGCCGTCGATACAGGTCACGACGGAAGCCGCCTCGCCCGGGATATTGACCAGGATCGAGGTGGTCGAGCCGCCATACATCGAGCCGTAATAGATCCCCGCCATCATGATGATGCCGGATTCCGGCGTTCCTGACAGTGTCACTGGAAGCAACAGAGACATCGCCGAGATCGGCCCGATGCCTGGCAGCACGCCGACCAGCGTACCGATGAAGACGCCGATGAAGCAATAGAGCAGGTTGATCGGCAGGAGCGCGACGCCAAACCCATGAGCGACGTTGACGAGCGTATCCATGCGATCAACCGATCCCGAACAGGCCCGAGGGTAGCTGGATCAGCAGCAACCGCTTGAGTACCCACCACATTCCGAGCGGCACCAGCGCGGCGATCGGGATGGCCAGCGTCCAACGCACGGGATCGATCAAGCGCAGCAAAAGCAACATGAGCGGAATCGACGACAGCAGGAATCCCAGCGGCTCGAGGGCAAATGAGAACGCGGTGAGGCAGACGATGACGAGAAGCGGCTTGCTCCAGCTCACGCTCTGCCAGCGCGAAGCTAGCGTCGGCCCGCCCTCGGTGATGGCCGAGATGATAATGCTGGCCGCAAACACGCACATCAGGATGCCCGTGTAGAACAGCACGTAGCCGGAGCCGGGGTCGTTGATGGTGCCAAGCTTGAGCTTCACGCCCTGCCAGATCACGAAGCCGCCGAGCGCGAGCCCGATCAAGCCGCCCCAGAGTTCGGAGTTGTTGAGACGGAGTTTGACGGTGGTTTGGTCGTTCATCGATACCCTCTCGGCCGTGCCCCGGACACTACGCAGCGCGACGCGGTGCGCTGCAGATCCGGGACACGAAAGTGGCTCAATCCTACTTCTTCGCAAGCCCGAGCGTGTCGATCACCTTGCGCTCTGACTCCGTGACCTCGACGACGAACTTCTTGTAGTCCTCGGTATTCTTGTAGCTCGGCACCATATCGTATTTGGCGAGCGTGGCGATCACCGCGGGGTCCTCGACCGCCTTCTTGAAGGCGTCGTGCAGCTTGGCGACGATCTTGGGATCCATGCCCTTGGGGCCGGCGATGCCGAACGGGGAATCATAGACCATGGGATAGCCGAGTTCCTTCAGCGTTGGCACGTCAGGATAATTCGGCGATCGCGCGCCGGTCCACACCATGAGAAGCTTCAGCTTGCCAGCATCGACCAAGGGCCGCCAACCGGTGGAGTCGGCTTGCAGCATGGTGTGCTGGCCGAGTACCGCGGCGTTGGTTTCCGCCCCGCCCTTGAACGGCACCTGTGTGAGCTTGATGCCGGACATCGCGGCGATCTGCTCCATGCCGATATGAAGCGAGGTGCCGGTGCCCGGCGTCGCGTAAGTCACCTTGCCGGGATTTGCCTTCGCGAACTCGACCACGTCCTTCCAGGACTTGAACTGCGACTCCGCGCTGGTGGTTACGCCGAAGGTGTAGCCGGTGAGGTGAACGATATAGGTGAAGTCCTTCGCCGGATCCCAGGACACCTCCTGCATCAAGGGCAGGCGGAAGACGGTGATCGGAAGCTGTGAGATGGTGTAGCCGTCCGGCTTCGCAGCCGCGGCCATGGTGGCAGGTCCAACAGTGCCGCCGCCGCCGGCCTTGTTGTCGATCACGATCGGTTGCCCCAGGACTTTGGAGGCGCTGTCGGCGATCGCGCGCATCGAGATGTCGGTCGACCCGCCGGCCGGCCACGGCACGATCAGCGTCACCGGCTTGGTGGGATAGTCCTGCGCATTGGCCGCGGTTGCGAGCAACGCGCTCGCGACGGTATGCATGGCGGCAAAGGCGATTGTCTTCAGCCCGAATCGCGACATCGAAACTCCTCCCTCGCGGTGGCCTCATTCGGGCCGCCGTTTCTCATTGTTATGACGGGATTGTCCTCGAAATCATCGGAGAAGAAAAGCGCATTGCGCGACCGCTCCGCAGGCGCGATACGGTGATCCCGCCGAAAAGCGCACGTGCGACAATTGGTCGTTTGGAGGCGTCCCGAGATACGGAATTTGGCTATCGGCTGAGCCCTTACGCCACGCGGCGTACTGCGCTCAGCATCTCGATCATGTGTCCGACCTCTGCGGCCGGGGAGGGCTTGCCGAAATAATATCCCTGCACGGCGGTGCAGCCGCATTCGCGGACGAAGTCGAGTTGTTCAATCGTCTCCACGCCTTCCGCTGTGGTCTCGACGCCGAGCACCGAGCCGAGGCTGGCGATGGTGCGGACGATCGCCACACTCTCCGGGCTTTCGCCGAGCGTGCCGACGAAGGAGCGGTCGATCTTGATGCGATCGAACGGAAATCTGCGCAAATAGCTCAGCGAAGAATAGCCGACGCCGAAATCGTCGAGGCTGACGCGCACGCCCAACGCGCGCAGCTGGTGCAGGATCTCGATCGTCGCCTCGCTGTCGTCGAGCAGCGCCGTCTCGGTGAGCTCTAGCTCGAGCCGATGCGGCGGCAGGCCGGCCTCCGCAAGCGCGCTCGTCACCATCGTCACCAGCCCGCGCGAGCGGAATTGCACCGGCGACAGGTTCACCGCAACGGTGAGATCGGGCCAGGTCGCGGCGGTCGCACAGGCCGTGCGCAGCACCCATTCTCCGATCGGAACGATCAGCGCGTTCTCTTCCGCGATCGGAATGAATTCGGCCGGTGAGACGAGGCCGCGCGACGGATGCTTCCAGCGCAGCAGCGCCTCGAAGCCGGTAAGTTCGGTGGTGTCGAGCCGCACCTGCGGCTGGAATGCCAGGTGGAATTCACGGGCCTCCAGCGCGCCGCGCAGATCGTGCTCGAGCGCGTGCCGGCTGCGAGCCTCTTTCTCCATTTCGGGCTCGAACAGCTGATAGGCGCCGCGCCCCTTGGCCTTGGCCTGGTACAGCGCGAGGTCGGCGCATTTCATCAGCTCGTCGGCGTCGAGCCCATGATCGGGCGCGATTGCGATGCCGACGGAGACGCCGACATGGATCGACTGGTGCTCCAAAGGAGGCGGGTGACCGATGATCTCCACCAGGCGGCGCGCGAGCCTTTCCGCCGATTGCGGCTGCGGCCCGCGCTGGAGAACCGCGAACTCGTCGCCACCGAGCCGCGCGACGGTGTCGTGCTCGCCGACATTCTCCTTCAGCTGCGCCGCGACCCAGCGCAACAGCCGGTCGCCGGCCGCGTGGCCGAGGCGATCGTTGACGGTCTTGAAATTGTCGAGGTCGAAGCACAGCACGGCCATCGCGCCGCCGGCGATCGCGACCTGGTTCAGTCCCTCGCCCATCTTCTCGCGGAACAGAGTGCGATTGGGCAGGTCGGTGAGTGAATCGTGCCGCGCCATGTGCGCCACGCGGGCCTGGGCTTTGTGGCGTTCGGTGACATCCTCATAGGTGACGACCCAGCCGCCATGCTCCATTCGCTTGTGATTGAGCTTGATGATGCGGCCGTCGCCCAAATAGCGGTGCAGTGTGTGCTCGCCCTCGCGCAGCCTCTCGACATAGTCGGCATAGAGCCGCGCGGCGGTGGTGTTTGGATGGATGCCGAGCTCGCAGCTGTGCTCCATGATCTCGCGCATCGACACCCCCGGCTTCACCAATTCGGGTGACAATCCGTACATCTCGATGTAGCGCCGATTGCAGACGATGACGCGCAAGCTCGAATCGAGCATACACAGGCCCTGACTCATGTTGTTCAGGGCCGCGTCGAAGCGCCGATACTGCTCGCTCAGCTCCTCGACTGCGTGCTCGCGCTCGGTGATGTCCTCGTAGGTGGCCACAAAACCACCCTCGGCCAGGGCGCAATAGCGCACCGAGATCGTGGTGTCGTTCGACATCCGCCGGCGCATCGGCGAGGAGTTGCGGTCGGCGATCCTCGCGCTGGCGGCTTCCAGGAGTTGTCGCGGAGTATACTCGGACGAGAACGCGCCGTTTGCCATCGCGCGTTCGATCAGTTCGCCGAGATGCGTGCCCGGCTTGGCTTCCTCCGGCGAGAGCCGATAGATCTTCCGGTAGGTGGTGTTGCAGACGCGCAGGCGCATCTCGCTGTCGTAGAAGGCGAGTCCGTGCGCCATGTTCTCCAGCGCCGCATCGAGCATGAAGTTCTGCTGCCTCAGCATCTCCTCGTATTGCAGCCGCTCGGTGACGTCTTCGTGCACGGTCACCCAGCCGCCGTCGGGCAGAAAACGGGAAACCACCTGCACCATCCGTCCGTCATAGCGCATCACCAGCAGGTTTTTCGCCTTCTTGGTGCGCACGTCCTCCAGCCTGGTGTCGTGGAATTCGTCGGCCGACATCCCCGGCAGGTTACCGCGCGACATCCAATGCTCGATGACCGTACAATGCGAGACGCCCGGCTTCACGATGTCCGGGTCGAGATTGTAGAGCTTCAGGAAACGTTCGTTGCAGACGACGACGCGGCTGTCGGCATCGTACATGATCAGCCCGTGCGCCATGTTGGCGAGCGCGTGCTGGCTGCGCTCGGTCTGCACGCGCAGCTCCGCCTCGACCCGGGCGAGGCGGCTGACGTCGTCGCAGATCGTCATCCAGCCGCCGCCGGGGAGGGGCTTCAGTTCGAGCGCCATGACGAGGCCGCTTGCAAGCGTCTGTTGAGTCCGGAACGGCTGGCCGGCTGCGATCCGTGCCATGCGCGCGGCATAGAGTGCGTCGACTTCCCCTGCAGGGATGTTGCCGAGGGCCACGCTGTGGGCGAGCACGTCGCGGTAGCTCGTGCCGACCCGCACGATGTCGGCCGACATGTTGAACAGGCTGAGGTAGCGCTGATTGACCAGCACGATCCGGTTGCCGGCATCGTAGACGCAGACGCCTTGCTCCATGTAGTCGAGCGCAAGCTGGCTCAGCCCGACTAGGGCCTTCGGGCCTTGCTCGCGGCGTGCATCAAGCTCGTTGTCGCGGATCGACGTCATGGGGCGGCGGGGTCTCGGCGGGCGATAGACTTAACGCGATGTAATTCAGTCGCCGAGGCTAGCGAAGAGGCGGGAAAATTCCCTTAAGCGCCGTAGTTTACGGAGGGTGACCGGCGATGCAGGGATGCGTGCGAATGCAGAGGGGTGTGCAAGGCGGCCTGCGCAATTGCGCACTAGGCCCGGAGGGCATCTAGTTCAAAACGCGGCCTACGGCCCGTACAGCACGAGTTCCGTATCCGTGAGATCGGCGAGCTGCGGCCGGTGTGGGCCCTTGAAATATTTGCGGCCGCGACGCTCGGTGTAGATGCCGACGAGGCCGGGAACCGGGCCGTTGGAATCGACGGCGACCGCGATCTTGCCGAGCCGCAGCAGCAGCCGGCCGATGCGGCCTGCGCATTCGGTGTATTCGGCCGCGTTGCGGCAGTAGATCAGCTTCATCGCGGGCGGCGCAATGATGCCACGGCGGATGCGCACCGGTTGCAGGATGAAGGGGAACGTTCCCTTCGGCGTGCGGCAGACGAGGCTGAGGCAATTGTAGCGCGCATGCCGCGTCAAGAGATCGGTCTCGGCATCGGAAAGCCCGTCGATCGTCTTGGCGTGCTGCGAGATGACCTCGATCGTGCTCCAGCGTGGGACGCGCGCCAAAGCAGGCACGGAGAAGAATATGCCGCGGCAATAGGCGCGAAAGCCCTGCGTCTCGATGATCGGCCAGGTCCACGGCGCCGGGCTGATGTTGAGATAGGTGACGTCCTTGTGGCGCTGCGCGATCTTGGTCAGGAGCGGGGCGTAGTTGCGGTAGGCCGGATCGACGTACCAGCTCGACAAATTGCATTGGATGGCGGTCTCATCGCCATCTCTCCGCGCCGTGTAGATCAACAGCAGCACGCCGACCGGCGTGCCGTCATTGTCGAGCATGTAGCCGAAGCGCGGGTAGCCGTCCGGTACCGGTCGGAAGGCTTGCCGGCGCAGGCCCTGGATCCAGTAGCCGCGCGAGCGGCCGACGAAGCCGCGCGTCAGCAAGTCCGCGACCGCATCGACGTCGGACTCGGTGATCTCGCGGCATCGGACCTTGGTATGGATCACGCTCGTCTTTCCCGTGGAAATGACCGGCCTCGTTCCGTTAGCGCCAGCCTTCGCCGTGGGCATCGGCTGCGATCTGCGGCTGCAGGCCCATGATCTCCCGCACCTTGGCGGGCCAGGCGGAAGGGTCGGTGCCGTGGGTATGGAACATGGCGACGGCCAGGCGGTCCATGCCGAAGGCGACGCAGCCGGTGTGGGCCGGCTCGCCATTGGCGTCCTTGATGTCCCAGGTCGTGCCGAAATGCTCGCGGTGATAATTGAAGCTCATGCAGGCCGTCGGCTGCTCTTCCGAACGCAGCGGGATCAGCAGTTCGAACTTGAGCTGCTGCTGCTTCTGGCTCACCGCCTTCATCTGACCGACGCGGCCGAAGAACGGATCGCTGGCATAGTCGACGCGGAAGGTGAGACCGAGATCGGTCGCAATCGCCTGCGCGCGCACCATCCAGCGCTCGCGGAAGTCGGCGACGTCATCGGGGCTGCCGATGCAGACATATTCCCGCATCCGGAACGATTGCAGCCGGTCGAGATGTTTCGACGGTTCACGGCGGAAGCAGTCGGCGGCGACGTCGAAGCGCAGGCCGCCCTTCGGCAACTGGCCGCGGCTCGCCGCGATCGGATAGACGGGATAACAGGCGGCCGGCGACAGCACGAGGTCTGCCGGCGAGAGCGAGCTGGTCCAGTCGCCGCCAGCATCGAAGCGGCTGACCGCGGCGTTGATCTCGCGCTCGGTGCCGTGCAGACCGCAGACGCAACCGAGCAGGTTCGGAAAGCTCTTGAGGTAGCCGGATTTTTCTAGCTGAGACCGGCTCATCACCGGCGGGAAGCGCATCACCTCAGTGCCGGCCTCGCGATGGCTCGTGATCAGCGCGGAGAGCCGCTCGACGATGCCTTCATAAAGCGCGGTGCGGGCATAGACGCCGTCCGAGCCCATGGAGTGGAACAGCTTCTCGGCGAGATGATCCAGCGGATCCGCCATCTGCGGCGCGGTCTCAGGCGAGTTGGGGAGAACAGCAATGTTCATGTTCGGCTTCCTGCTATCTGAAATTATTCTTATTGAACGAAGGCACGTCGGTCTCGAAAGCTCGTCAGTCCCGAAGGCTTGTCGGCACGCCGCTCATCAGGGTCGATGTTGCCGCATTGGCCAGAATGCGATCGTTGTTGATCATGATCGGCGACGACAGCACGTCGCGCAGGTGGCGGCCCATGGTGAACTCACCGTCGTTGCGGTAGCCGGACAGGCCTGCGGTGCGCATCGCATGCATCACGGTCTCGACCGCGAGCTCCGAGGCCTGCACCTTCAGAAGCGTGATCGAAGACTGGAAGTCGAGCGAGCCGAGCGCGCGTTCGTCGTGTTCGGCGCGTGCAAAGGCGTCGATATTGGCTGATATCAGCGCCCGCAGCTTGGCCAGCGACATCTTGGCGGCGGTGAAATGCGCGGCCGCCGGAGGCATCTGTCCGCCCGAGGTGCGGGCCGCCTTGCGGACGAAGGCCTGCGCACGGGTAACGGCGGCTGCAGCGATACCAGCCCAGGCCGAGGACCAGCACAGATGCGCGAACGGCGTCATGGTCTGGGCGTGGATCTTGTCGTAGGATTCCGGGAAGACGCGGTCGGTCGGGCAGTCGACCTTCAGCTCGAAGCCGGTCGAACAGGTGCCGCGCATGCCGAGCGTTTCCCAGCCCAGCGTCCGCTTCAGCGAATAATCGTCCCTGGCGAGCGCCAGCAGCACCTGGTCCGACGCAGAAGCGTCGGTGGCGCGGCGGGCGATGGTGACGAGGCCGTCGGCCTCGGCGCCGTAGGAGATCACGGTGGCGTCGCGCAGCAGCGAGACGGTGTCGCCGGCGACGTCGACGGCGGCGGCGCTGGCGCGGATGTTGCCGCCGTTCTGGCCTTCGGTGGTGGAGGAGGCGAGCAGCCACTGGTCGCGCGCGACCCGGCGCATCATGGTCTCCATCCATGGGATGCCGTGGCCGTGCCTGACGACGCAGGCGACCTTTGTCGTGTGCATGGCGTAGATCATCGCCGTGGAGGCGCAGGCGCGTCCGAGCGTGTAGCAGACGTCGGTGACGTCGTGGATCGAAGCACCGAAGCCGCCGAACTCGGCCGGGATCATGACGCCGAGCAGCTTCTGCTCACGCGCGACCTCGAAGGCCTTGTGGGGGAAGCGGGCATCGCGATCGACCCCGTCTGCGTCGGCTGCCGCCACGGTGGCGGTTCGGGCGGCGCGTTCGACGAGGGACGGACCCTGCTCGAGAAAACTCGTCTGCGTCTCGTCGACAGTGAGGACTGCTTCACGCACGTTCATACTCGTCCGCCTCCGGTTTGCCGTTCAGGATCGCCGGCATCATTCGCGATGCCGCTTGAGCGATCCTTCGACCATCTTTGCTTATGAGATGAGGCTACGGATTTAATTCAAATTCGTCGATGAAATAGAGGGTAAACAAAGCCCAATTCCGAACGAACAGTTAAGTTCGGGTTGTTTGCATCGTCCGGATTTCCGCGATCGCGTTAGGGATCTGTAAGAAGCCGGAAATCCAGACAATCTGAGTCATCGTTTACTAAGAAACGCGAAGTAATGGTGGCGTCCATTGCGGGATCGGACCGCCGTGCCCATCCTAGCCGGCAACCGGTCCGACCTTTGTCGACAGATGGGAATTTACCGATGCAGGCTTTCAATACCGAATTGCGCAATCGCATCATCAAGCTGGTGAAGGGCATCCTCGCCCAGAACTCGCTCCCCGCCGAGGTCACGCCGCAGGCCAAGCTCGTCGACGTCGGCCTGACCTCGATGGACATGGTCAATCTGATGCTCGGCGTCGAAGCCGAGTTCGACTTCACGATTCCCCAGTCCGAGATCACACCGGAGAACTTCCAGTCGGTCGAGACGCTGGAGCGTATGGTCGCGACCCAGCTGCAGTCGGCGGCCGCGGCATAATCAGGCGCGCTGGCGCCCATCCTCCTGACGGCACTTCCTGACCCCATCACCCGTTCCAAAACCGACGTAAAACTGGCATAGCTTCCCCACGGAATCGCGATGGCGCGAACGGGGGTGGAGCAGGCATGACGCAGGCGGTATTGGGCATCATCGGGGGCTCCGGCATCTACGATCTGCCAGGACTGGAGGGCGCTCGCGAAGAGGTGATCAAGAGCCCCTGGGGCGAGCCGTCGGCGCCCCTGCGGCGCGGCTCCATGGCCGGCTTGCCGATCGTGTTCCTGCCGCGCCACGACAAGGGCCACCGGCTGTCGCCATCCGACATCAACTATCGCGCCAATATCGACGTCCTCAAGCGCGCCGGCGTCACCGACCTGATCTCGCTGTCGGCCTGCGGCTCGTTCAGGGAGGAACTGCCGCCGGGAACCTTCGTTCTCGTCGACCAATTCGTCGATCGCACCCATAAGCGCGAGAGCTCGTTCTTCGGGAGGGGATGCGTTGCGCATGTGTCGATGGCGCATCCGGTCTCGCCGCGGCTGCGCATCCATCTTGCCACGGCGGCCGAAGCCGAGGGCATCGCGTTTGCGCGCGGCGGCACCTATGTCTGCATGGAGGGACCGCAATTCTCGACCTATGCGGAAAGCATGACCTACAAGACGCTTGGCTATTCCGTGATCGGCATGACCAACATGCCCGAGGCGAAACTCGCGCGCGAGGCCGAGCTTTGCTACGCTACCGTTGCAATGGTGACGGATTTCGATTGCTGGCATCCCGATCACGACGCCGTCACCGTGCAGGACATCATTCGCGTTCTGAGCTCGAACGCCGACAAGGCAAAAGCGTTGGTGGCGCGGCTGGCGAAAGACTTCCCGCGCGAGCATGAGCCGTGCCCGATCGGCTCGGACCGCGCGCTCGATACCGCGCTGATCACCGCGCCCGAGGCGCGCGATCCCGAGCTCTTGAAGAAGCTCGATGCGGTGGCCGGGCGCATCCTGCGAACGTGATACGAAAGGCAGAATGCCATGAAGGTCGACGGCAAGCATTTCCGCAGCATCTGGCGTGAGCGCGACGGCTGGTCGGTCGGCGCAATCGACCAGCGCCGGCTGCCGCACGAGTTCATCGTTGCGAAGCTGACCTCATGCGAGGACGCGGCCCTCGCCATCCGAGACATGCTGGTGCGTGGTGCGCCGTTGATCGGCGCGACCGCGGCCTACGGCATGGCGCTCGCAATGCGCGAGGACGCTTCCGACGCCGGCCTGAAGCGCGCCTACGACACGCTCGTGGTGGCGCGGCCGACCGCGATCAATCTGAAATGGGCCCTGGACGAGATGCGCGCGAGCCTCGCGCCGATCGATCCGCTGGAGCGCGCCGAAGCTGCCTATGCGCGCGCCGACGAGATCGTCGAGCAGGACGTCGAGATCAACCGCGGCATTGCCGGCAATGGCCTGAAACTCATCGAGGCGATCGTCGCAAGGAAGAAGCCAGGCGAGACGGTGCACGTGCTGACCCATTGCAATGCCGGCTGGCTTGCGACGGTCGATTGGGGCACGGCGACGGCGCCGATCTATCTTGCGCACGAGCGCGGCATCAAGATCCATGTCTGGGTCGACGAGACGCGTCCGCGCAACCAGGGCGCCTCGCTCACGGCCTGGGAACTCGGCCACCACGGTGTGGCGCATACGGTCATTCCGGACAACACCGGGGGGCATCTGATGCAGCACGGCATGGTCGATCTCGCCATCGTCGGCACCGATCGCGTTGCCGCCAATGGTGACGTCTGCAACAAGATCGGCACCTATTTGAAGGCGCTCGCCGCTCACGACAATAACGTGCCGTTCTATGTCGCGCTGCCGTCGCCGACGATCGATTTTGCCGTTGATGACGGCGTCCGCGACATCCCCATTGAGCAGCGCAGCGGAACGGAGGTCACCGACATGACCGGCCGCACCGCGGACGGAAGGCTTGAGACGGTACGCATCGTGCCGGAGGGCTCGCCGGTCGCGAATTATGCCTTCGACGTCACCCCGGCGCGGCTCGTCACCGGCCTCATCACCGAGCGCGGCGTGCTGAAGCCCAATCGTGCGTCACTTGCCGCCGCCTTCCCCGAGCGGATCGCAGCAGCCGCGGAATAATCAGTTCGCCAGGCGAGATTTTTCCACGCTGTCATTGCGAGCGCAGCGAAGCAATCCAAAATCCCACCGCGGAGGCGGTCTGGATTGCTTCGCTCCGCTCGCAATGACGGAGAACGACGCGCCAGCTAGCCCAGCTTCAATCCCGTCGCGGCCTCGAGCTCGGCGATCGCCTGGGCGCCGCTGGTCACCTTGATCGTCGTCATGCCCATCTCGCGTGCCGGCTTCAGATTGACGCCGAGATCGTCGAGATAGACGCAATTCTTCGGATCAACCTTCAGCGTCTCGACCATCAGCTGATAAATGCGCGGGTCGGGCTTGCGCAGGCCGATCTTGGCGGACTCGATGACATGGTCGAACAGCACCATCACCTCGGCGACATAGAGTGAGCGGCCGGTCATGCTGCCGATCGCATTGGCCGGCAGATTGTTGGTAATGCAGCCGGTCTTGAATTGCGCCTTGATGCGCTTCAGCGCTTCGACCATCTCGGGGCGCAGATCACCCTGAAGCAGCGGCAGCACATCGCGGCCGCGCACCTCCGCGCCGAGCGCGAGCGACTCCGTCGCGAACAAATGATCGAACGTGTCGATATCGACCTCGGCGCGCTCGAATTTGGCCCAGGCATTTTCCAGATGATTGGCCGCGTTGGTGCGCCGGATGATGTCGATGGGCAGGCCACGCTCTGTCTCGAACCGCGTGAACGCCTCGAACGGCGAACTCGTCAGCACGCCGCCAAAATCAAAGATCACAGCCTCGATCGTCAAGATCCCGCCCTCGTCAATTCCTTTCCAGGGCGCTAGCATGCGCTATCGGCAAGGGCCAGTCCGAAGCCATCCCACCGCCGTCACCGAGGCCGATACCAAAGCGTGTTCCCATGAAGAAGCTCGTAACCCTCATTACGACCGCGCTGCTGCTCGCCACGCCCGCTTATGCCATCGTTGGCGGCGGCACGCCGCAGGCCGATGGCGTCGCGCGCGCCGTTGTCACGATCGTCGGCTCGCGCGGCAATTTCTGCACCGGCACCCTGGTTGCGCCAAAACTGGTGCTCACCGTTGCCCACTGCGTGCAGCCTGGCGCGGACTACAAGATCGTCGATCGTGGCACCGACGGGCAGCCGCAACTGCTGAATGTCCGCACCGTCGCGATCCATCCGAGTTTCAACATGCAGGCGATGCAAGGGCATCGCGCTACCGCCGACCTGGCGCTGCTGCAGCTGGAAATTCCATTGAAGGGAAAATCGACGGTACCGGTCGGTGCGCCGAATATTCCGATCCAGGTCGGCAGCCGCTTCGTCATCGCCGGCATCGGCGTCACGGTGCGTGGCGACGGCAAGAGTGGCGGCGCGACGCGCGTTGCCGGCCTCGTTGCGACGGGGCAGCCCGGCACGCTCCAGATCCGGTTGGTCGACCCCGTAACCAACGGTGTTCGCGACGGAATTGGCGCCTGCACCGGTGATTCCGGCGGTCCCGTGTTCGAGGACAAGCCGGCCGGAGCCGTGCTCGTCGGCGTGATCAGCTGGTCCACGGGGCCGAACGGAGCCGCCGGCTGCGGCGGGCTGACCGGAGTCACGCCGCTCACGCTCTATCGCGACTGGATCTTGCAGACCGCGCGGAGCTGGGGTGCGGCGCTGTGATTTGACCGCGTCCCGATCTATGTCATCTTGAAGCGGAAGCGCGATGGGCAACCACGTCCGTCGCGGAGGAAACGCGCCGCCCAATCAAGGGCGGCCACAAAAACAAGCAAGGCATAGAAGCAACAATGAATGTCGCTGTTCGCAGTCACGCCACGGCCAAACAGGCTTCTGAACATTTCGACGTGCTGATCGTCGGCGCCGGTATCTCGGGCATCGGCAGCGCCTATCACATGACCAGGCAGCTTCCGAATGCGAGCTTCGTCATCCTGGAAACGCAGGCGACGTTCGGTGGCACATGGACCACTCATCGCTATCCCGGAATTCGTTCGGACAGCGACCTCCACACCTTCGGGTATAGCTTCAAGCCCTGGGTCGGGCCGCCGATCGCGACCGCCGAGGAAATCCTCGCCTACATGAACGAGGTGATCGACGAAAACGATATCGCGCGGCATATCCGCTACAAGCACAGGATCAATTCGGCGAGCTGGTCGAGCGAGCAAAACCTCTGGACCATCGAGGCGGTGACGACCGACACCGGCGAGCCAAAAACTTTCACGGCGAACTTCCTCTGGATGTGCCAGGGCTATTACCGCCATTCGGAAGGCTATACGCCGGAATGGAAGGGCACGGATCGCTTCAAGGGCCGCATCGTTCATCCACAGACCTGGCCTGATGATATCGAGCTCGCGAACAAGAAAGTCGTCGTGATCGGCTCCGGCGCGACGGCGGCGACGCTGGTGCCGAACATCGCCGACAAATGCGCGCATGTCACGATGCTGCAGCGTTCGCCCACCTATTTCCGTTTGGGCCGCAACGCCATCGAGATCGCAGAGGAGCTACGCAGGCTTCAGGTTGACGAAGCATGGATCCACGAGATCGTCCGGCGAAAGATCCTGTTCGAGCAGGATGCCTTCACCAAGCTTTGCTTGTCAAAACCCGAGCAGGTGAAAAAGGAGCTGATCGGCCAGATCAGCGCCGTGCTCGGTCCGGAGTACGATGTCGATACCCATTTCACGCCGAGCTACCGGCCATGGCGGCAGCGTATCGCCTTCGTGCCCGATGCCGATCTGTTCAAGGGCATCGCCAGCGGCAAGGCGTCCGTCGTCACCGACGAGATCGAATGTTTCGTCGAGAACGGTATCCAGCTCAAATCCGGCAAGCTGCTCGAAGCCGACATCATCGTCACCGCAACCGGCTTCAATCTCGCGGCGCTCGGCGACATTGCCTTCGAGGTCGACGGCAAGCCGCTCGCCTTCGGCGACACCGTCACCTATCGCGGCATGATGTTCACGGGCGTGCCGAACATGGTCTGGGTGTTCGGCTATTTCCGCGCCAGCTGGACGCTGCGCGTCGACCTCGTCGCCGACTTCGTCTGCCGCCTGCTCGGTCACATGAAGGCCAAAGGCAAGAAGAAGGTCGAGGTCAAGTTACGCGCCGAAGACCATAACATGCCGATCCTGCCCTGGATCGATCCGGAGAACTTCAATCCCGGCTATATGATGCGCAACATGGACCTGCTGCCCAAGCGCGGCGACAAACCGGAATGGCAGCACAGCCAGGATTACTGGACCGAAAAGGACGAGATCCCGAAAACGGATCTGGATGGCGGGGAGTTTGTGTATGGGTGAGGTGGGATAAGCGGCGCTACAAACTTCTCCGTCGTCCTGGCGAAAGCCAGGACCCATTACCCCAGGGAGAAGTTTCGGCGCGTGCTTGTCATCAAGAGTCTTCGCCAAACCACGTACTGTGGTAATGGGTCCTGGATCGGCGCTCCGCTTCGCTGCGCTTATCCAGGACGACGGCGGTGGGGGCGTCAGGAATTCCTTCTTGTCGCATTCGTTGCAATCGCCGCCGCCGCAGTCCGGTTCTCGACGCCGAGCTTGGAGTAGATCTGCTCGAGATGCTTGTCGACCGTGCGCGGGCTCAAGCCCAAAATCTGGGCGATGTCGCGGTTGGTTTTGCCCTTGCTGAGCCAGGCCAGCACCTCGCCTTCGCGGGTAGTGAGGCCGAGCTCGCTAGTGAACTCGGGTGGCGGCGCGGTGCCGGATTCCCTGGAGAGCCGCAGCAGGAACTCGTTCGGCGCGGTCTCGCCCATGTAGTACAGGCGGAGCTGAGGATTGTCGGGCAAGGAAGCTGCCTGAGATTTCGAGCTGCCCTTGCCCTTTGCCTGCTCCAGCCATTGCAGCAATGATACTGGCAGCACGAAGTCGTCCTCGGTCTGCGCGCCGTGGTGGTCCGCCAGCAGCTTCTGCGCATGCGGGGTCGCCCACAACAATTTGCCCTGGCGATTGATCGCGAACAGGAATCGGCCGGAGACGTCGAGCGCGGCGCGTGCGCTTTGCGTCAGTCGCGCATTGCCGAGGTGAACGCGGATGCGCGCCAGCATCTCCTCGATCACAATCGGCTTGGTCACGTAGTCGACGCCGCCGGCCTCCAGCCCGCGCACGATGTGCTCTGTCTCGGCGAGCCCCGTCATGAAGATCACCGGGACATTGGCAAGGCCCGCATCACGCTTGAGGCGGCGGCAGGTCTCGAATCCGTCCATGCCCGGCATCACCGCGTCGAGCAGCACGATGTCAGGCGTGATCTGGTCGACGATGCGCATCGCGGCCGCGCCGTCGAGCGCCACCATCACCGTCATTCCGGCGCTGTCGAGCGCGTCGGTGAGCAGCCGCAGCGTCTCCGGGGAGTCGTCGACAACGAGCGCGACGTCGCGCTTTTTCGACTCAGTGGTCATACGCATGCAACGTCTTCAATGTGGCCATGTACTGGTCGAGATCGAAGCGGTCGATCAGCGACCGCATTTCCGCGACGAAGTCGGCATGTTCAGGATGCTCGCTGCCGATCTCGTCCAGCTTCAACTGGATAGCCTTGACGTAGCCGATCTGACCGAGCCCGATCAGCGCCTCGATGTGTTGTACCGGCGGTCGCGAGCCGCTCTCCGGCCGCCACAGCGGCACGGCGATCTCCTCCGAGCCGTATTGCCATTCGACCTTGAGAAGCTGGCGGATGCTTTCCAAAAGCCTGGGAATGTCGATCGGCTTCATCAGATAGCCATCGTGGAAAGGCTGTGCCAGCGGTGTGCCGTGGGCCTCGAGGGCGCTGGCCGACACCATCAGGATCCGCGCCTGATGGTGTCCGTTGGCGCGTAGCGTCTCCGCGACCGTCCAGCCATCCATGCCCGGCATGGAAATGTCGAGCAGGAACAGATCGGGCCGGCAGTGCTGGGCCAGCGCCAGGCAGCCGGGGCCGTCGGGCGCGCTGAGCAGGATGAAGCCGAGTGGTGTCAACACCTCGCGCAGGAGGTCACGATGCACGGGATCGTCGTCGGTGATGAGGATGGTCTTGCGCGCGCCGTGATAGCCTGAGATCGGGGCCTCCACCGGCGCAATACGCTGCGGATTGGTGACTTCCGAGAGCAGCATCTTGACCTTGAACGTGCTGCCGCTGCCGACCGTGCTCAAGACCTTGATGTCGCCGCCCATGACGCCGGCGAGCAGCCGGCTGATGGTCAGGCCCAGCCCGGTGCCGGTCTGCGGCTGCGAGACACCGAGCGCGCCGCGTTCAAACGGTGCGAAGATGCGTTCGAGATCGTCGCCCTGGATGCCGGGGCCGGTGTCGATCACCTCGAACTCCGCGACCGGGCTGCGGTAGTGCACCACGAAATGGACGCTGCCGGTCTGGGTGAATTTGATCGCGTTGGACAGCAGATTGATCAGCACCTGGCGCAGCCGCTTCTCGTCGGCATAGACCACGACCGGCAAATGCGCCGGCCGCCTGAACACGAAGTCGATGCTCTTGGCGGCGGCCTGAAGGCGGAACATGCCGACGAGCTGGTCGAGGAATTCGGTCAGGCGCACCTCGTCGCGCGACAGGTACAGCCGCCCCGCCTCGATCTTGGAGATGTCCAGAATGCCGTCGATCAGGCCGGAGAGGTGATCGGCGCTGCGGCGGACGACGCGGACCTGGTCGCGCGGCTTGGTGTTGAGTGTCGTATCCTGCTCCAGGAGTTGGGCATAGCCGCTGATCGCATTGAGCGGCGAGCGCAGCTCGTGGCTCAGGCCCACCACGTAGCGGCTCTTGGCGAGGTTGGCGGATTCCGCGATTTCCTTGGCACGCTGGAGCTCGGCGTCGGTGCGCTTGTGCGCGTCGATCTCCTGGATCAGCAGCGTGGTCTGGCGCCGGGTCTCGGCCTCGGCGGCCCGTCGGCTCTGCTGCGCCAGCACGAACAACCAGGCCACGACGCCGATGATGATGCTGAGCGAGAAGAACACCTTCCAGAGCACGTTGGAGACGAGCATGTTCTCGCCGGGCACGCTGACCGAGGTCTGGAGGTAGATCAGCCCCAGCACCAGCGCGACGAGGCCCGCGGAGACCACGAACACACCGATGTAGTGGCCGAACTGCGAGTTGATCCGCTGATAGATCGCCTGCGGCAAGATCCTGGCGAGCGCGTCGGCGAACTGCACCTGCGCGCGCGCATGCGGTTTGCACAAATCGTGGCAGCGCGCATCGAGCGAGCAACATAGCGAGCAGATCGGGCCCGCATAGGCAGGACAGGAGGTCATGTCCTCCGGCTCGAAATGGTGCTCGCAGATACAGCACTGGATCGATTCGATATTGGCCCAACTCCTCTTCGGCTTGCGCGCGATGTAGTATTTACCGTCGGTGAGCCAGGCGATGACGGGTGCGGTGACGAAGGCGGCCGTGAGCGCGACGAAGGCCGCGAGCGCTTTCATGGTCGAGCCGAACAGGCCGTAGAAGGCCGCGATCGAGACGATGGTCGCGATCGTCATCGCGCCGACGCCGACCGGGTTGATGTCGTAGAGATGGGCGCGCTTGAACTCCATCTGCGGTGGGCGCAGGCCGAGCGGCTTGTTGACCACGAGATCGGACACCAGCGCGCCAACCCAGGCGATCGCGACATTTGAGTAGAGCGCGAGCGTCTGCTCCAACGCCTTGTAGACGCCGATCTCCATCAGCAGCAGCGCCACCATCACGTTGAACACCAGCCAGACGACCCGGCCGGGGTGGCTATGCGTCAGCCGCGAGAAGAAGTTCGACCAGGCGATCGAGCCGGCATACGCGTTGGTGACGTTGATCTTGAGCTGCGACAGGATCACGAACGCGCCGGTGAGTGCCAGCGCCATGTCCGGCTGTGACAGCACGTAGCGAAACGCTTCGAGATACATGTGCGCAGGCTCGGCCGCCAGCTCGCTGGAGAGACCGTGGCTCAGCGCGAAGAAAGCGAGAAACGAGCCCAGCAGCAGTTTCAGCGCGCCGAAGATGATCCAGCCGGGGCCCGCGATCAGCAGGGCGGCCCACCACGACGTTCGCGACGTGCGGCGGTCGCGCGGCAGGAACCTGAGGAAGTCGACCTGCTCGCCGATCTGGGCCACCAGCGAAAACACCACGGAGGATGCCACGCCGAACAGCAGCAGATCGAAATGCCCGCCGGCGTCGCCGTGCTCGCCGGCGAATTTGCGCCACTCCGTGAACGAGTAAGGGTTGGCCCAGGCGATCGCCGCGAAGGGCAGGATGTGCAGGATGATCCAGATCGGCTGCGTCCAGAGCTGGAAGCGGCTGATCAGCGTGATGCCGTAGGTGACAAGCGGGATGATCGCGACCGCGCTGATGAGGTAGCCGATCGGGCGCGGAATGCCGAAGCACATCTCGAGCGCCGTCGCCAGGATCACCGCCTCGATGGCGAAGAAGATGAAGGTGAAGGAGGCGTAGATCAGCGACGTGACGGTCGAGCCGATATAGCCGAAGCCAGCGCCGCGGGTGAGCAGGTCAATGTCGATGCCGCATTTGGCGGCATAATAGGCAATCGGAACGCCGCAGCAGAAGATGATGGTGGAGACGACGAGGATCGCGGCGGTGGCGTTGGTAACCCCGTAGTTCAGGGTGATGGTGCCGCCGATCGCCTCCAGCGCGAGAAAGGAGATGGCGCCCAGTGCAGTGTTGGCGACGCGGGCGGCGGACCACCTGCGCGCGCTCTTGGCGGTGAAGCGCAGCGCGTAGTCTTCCAGCGTCTGGTTGGCGACCCATTGGTTGTACTGGCGCCTGACGCGATCTATTCGCTGCCGCCCTGCCACTTCAGCCCCACTCCTACTCCCGAACGCGCCGGACCCCTCGCAAAACCCGTACCAAAAGCCTACGTCGTCATTTTGCGGTGCAGTATACGCGATCTTGCGTATGCTTGCAGTGCACAAATTCGAGCCATCCTCACGGCACCAATCGCGTGTCCTCGAACAACAGTGGGGTGCTCATGTCAGACGAAGCGAACAAGGGCCTGTTATCGCCGCTCCGGCGCAAATTATTGATGGGAATGGCGGCTGTGCCAGCCATTACCATGCTGCCGCGAGCATCTTTTGCGCAGGCCCCGGCGACCTCGGCGGTCAATACCACGGGCCTCGCGGTTACCGACACCGAGGTGACGGTCGGCATTCTGCATTCGGCGACAGGCACCATGGCGATCTCCGAGACCGGCTCGATCGAAGCCGAAAAGCTCGCCATCGAGCAGATCAATGCCATGGGCGGCGTGCTCGGGCGCAAGATCAAGTTCATCCAGGAAGACGGCGCCAGCGACTGGCCGACCTTTGCCGAAAAGGCCAAGAAATTGCTGGTCAACGACAAGGTTGCGGCGATCATGGGCTGCTGGACCTCGGCGTCCCGCAAGGCCGTGCTGCCCGTCATGGAGCAGTACAACGGCATGCTCTATTACCCGACCTTCTACGAAGGTCTCGAGCAGTCCAAGAACGTGATCTATACCGGCCAGGAAGCCACTCAGCAGATCCTCGCCGGCCTGAACTGGATCGCCAAGGAGAAGGGCGCGAAGTCGTTCTTCTTCATCGGCTCTGACTACATCTGGCCGCGCACCTCGAACAAGATCGCGCGCAAGCATGTCGAGAACGTGCTGAAGGGCAAGGTGGTCGGCGAAGAATATTATCCACTCGGCAACACCCAGTTCAATTCGGTCATCAACAAGATCAAGCTGACCAAGCCCGACGTGATCTTCACCGACGTCGTCGGCGGCTCGAACGTCGCGTTCTACAAGCAGCTCAAGGCCGCCGGCATCGACCTCTCCAAGCAGGCGCTGCTGACGATCTCGGTGACCGAAGACGAGATCGACGGCATCGGCGGCGAGAATATCGCGGGCGCCTATGCCTGCATGAAGTACTTCCAGTCGCTCGACAATCCTAACAACAAGACCTTCGTCCCGGCGTTCAAGAAGATGTGGGGCGAGAAGACCGTGATCGGAGACGTCACCCAGGCTGCCTATCTCGGCCCGTGGCTGTGGAAGTTGACGGTGGAGAAGGCGGGCTCCTTCGACATCGACAAGATCGCGGCGGCATCGCCAGGCATCGAGTTCAAGGGCGCTCCGGAAGGCTATGTGCGCATCCACGAAAATCATCACCTTTGGTCGAAGACCCGGGTGGGACGCGCCAAGCTCGATGGCCAGTTCGAACTGATCTACGAAACCGCCGATCTGGTCGAGCCGGATCCGTTCCCCAAGGGCTACCAGTAAGGCGAGAGCCACCAGTAAGGCACGGCGTTCGTCGCCGTTTCCCTTTCAGACAAAACCTCTCCCTGGCGTGGACCGCAAATCCACGCCCAAGACCCCCGCGTCGCGAACCTGCTCGCGACGCGGGACCCTTTCCCGACGGAGGACATCGATGTTCGGCGACTACTCGCTTGGTGACCTTGGCTCCATCTTCGTCATGCAGGGCTTTGCAGGACTGATCCTGTTCTCCGTCTACGTCCTGATGGCGCTGGGACTTGCGATCATCTTCGGCCAGATGGGCGTCATCAACATGGCCCATGGCGAGTTCATGATTCTCGGGGCCTACGTCACCTGGATGACCTCGAGCTTCTTCCAGTCCTATTTGCCGAGCCTGTTCAGCGGCTATTTCTTCCTCGCGATGATCCTGGCCTTTGTCGCATCCGGTGCGCTGGGGATGCTGGTGGAATGGGTGCTGATACGGCATCTCTACAAGCGCCCGCTCGACACGCTGCTCGCGACTTGGGGCCTCAGCCTGATCCTGCAACAGGCCTATCGCTCCGTGTTCGGCGCGCGCGAGGTCGGCGTCGAGCTGCCGCAATGGATGCTTGGCTCGCTGCACGTGACCGACAGCATCGAAGTGCCGATCAACGGCGTGTTCGTGATGTGCCTCACCGTCCTGATCACCGTGGGCGTCGCCTACGTGATGTACAAATCGCGCTGGGGTCGGCAGGTGCGCGCCGTCGTGCAGAACCGCATCATGGCCGGAGCCGTCGGCATCAACACCGAAAAGGTGGATCGCTACACTTTCGGCCTCGGCTGCGGCATTGCCGGTGTCGCCGGGAGCGCCTTCACGATGATCGGCTCGACCGGGCCGACCTCCGGACAGCTCTACATCGTCGATACGTTCCTCGTGGTCGTGTTCGGGGGCGCGGCAAGCCTGCTCGGCACCATCGCATCTGCCTTCTCGATCTCGCAGACCCAATCAACCCTCGAGTTCTTCCTGTCGGGCTCGATGGCCAAGGTGCTGACGCTGCTTGCCGTTGTCGGAATCCTGATGCTGCGGCCGCAGGGTCTCTTCGCCCTCAAGGTCCGCAAATAACAAGAAGCAGGCAAGTCATGGTCATCAACTCACGCTTCTTCAATCGATCCGAGCTCACGGGCTTCCTCGTGCTGGCCGCTGTGTTGTTCGTGATCCTGCCGCTCTCGCTGGATGTGTTCCGTCTCAACCTCGTCGCGAAATATCTGACCTACGCCTTCGTCGCGCTCGGTCTCGTGCTGTGCTGGGGCTACGGCGGCATTCTCAGTCTGGGGCAAGGCGTGTTCTTCGGCCTCGGCGGCTATTGCATGGCGATGTTCCTCAAGCTGGAGGCCTCCAGCGTCGAGAATACCAAGATCCAGTCGACGCCAGGCATCCCGGACTTCATGGACTGGAATCAGATCACGTCACTGCCACTGTTCTGGCAGCCGTTTCACAGTCTCACCTTCACCATCCTCGCCATCATCCTGGTCCCCGGCATCTTCGCGCTGATCATCGGCACTGCGATGTTCAAGCGCCGCGTGGGCGGCACCTACTTTGCCATCATCACCCAGGCGGTGGCGGCCATCCTCACCATCCTGATCGTGGGCCAGCAGGGCTACACCGGCGGCATCAACGGCATGACCGACCTGCGCACCCTCAAGGGTTGGGACATCCGGCCCGACCACGCCAAGGTCATCCTGTACTTCGTCGAAGTGGTACTGCTGTTCGCCTGCATCGGCATCGCGCAGTTCATCCGCCTGACCAAACTCGGCCGCATCCTCGTGGCTATGCGCGAACAGGAGGACCGCGTCCGCTTCTCCGGCTACAGCGTCGCCAACTTCAAGATCTTTGCGTTCTGTATGGCCGCGGTTTTCGCCGCGATCGGCGGGGCCATGTTCGCGCTCAATGTCGGTTTCATGTCGCCATCCTTTGTCGGCATCGTGCCGTCGATCGAGATGGTGATCTACACCGCGGTCGGCGGACGGATGTCGATCTTCGGCGCGATATGGGGGGCCATTCTGGTGAACTTCGCCAAGACCAGCCTGTCGGAATCCTTCCCGCAACTCTGGCTGTTCGGTCTCGGCGCGCTGTTCATCGCGGTCGTGCTCGCTTTCCCGAACGGCCTGTCGGGGCTCTGGGCCGACTATGTGCAGCCGCGCATCGACCGCCTGTTTGCCTCGCGCAAGAAGCCGGGCTGGAGCGACAATTCGGTTGCCGACGGCGCACCCGCAGAGTGAGGAGACCATCATGCTTGTTGGACATCAGCCGAAGGAATTCCTGCTCGCGGTCTCCGGATTGACGGTTTCCTTCGACGGCTTCAAGGCGGTCAACGATCTCTCGTTTTACGTCGAGGAGAACGAGATCCGCGTCATCATCGGGCCGAACGGCGCTGGCAAGACCACGGTGCTCGACCTGATCTGCGGCAAGACCAAGGCGACCGAAGGCTCGATCCAGTTTCGCGGCACCGAGCTGACCAAGCTGAAGGAGAACGAGATCGTCAAGGCCGGCGTCGGTCGCAAGTTCCAGACGCCGTCGGTGTTCGAAGACCTCACCGTGTTCGAGAATCTCGAGATCTCGTTTCCGCGCGGCCGTACCGTATTCGGCTCACTTACTTTCCAGCGTGACCAGCCGGTGAGGTCACGCGTCGGAGAGGTCGCCGAGATGATCTTCCTCAAGGACAAGCTCAACACCTATGCATCCGAGCTTAGTCATGGCCAGAAGCAATGGCTCGAGATCGGCATGCTGCTGATTCAGGACCCGGACCTGCTGATGCTCGACGAGCCCGTCGCCGGCATGAGCGTGTCCGAGCGCGCCAAGACGGCCGAGCTGCTCAACCGCATCATCAAGAACCGCTCGGTGCTCGTCATCGAGCACGACATGAAGTTCGTCGAGGACATCGCGCACAAGGTCACCGTGCTTCACCAGGGCCAGATCCTCTCTGAAGGAACCATGGAGAAGGTGAAGAACGACCCCAAGGTCGTCGAAGTCTATCTGGGTCACTAAGGAGCACGACGATGCTGGCTATTTCTGATCTTCACGTCGCCTACGGCCAGAGCGAGGTGCTGCACGGTCTTAACGTCAAGGTCGCGCCTAACGAGATCGTGGCGATCATGGGCCGCAACGGCATGGGCAAGACCACGCTGATGAAGTCGCTGATGGGCATCCTGCCGGCGAAGAGCGGCTCGGTGACCATGGACGGCGCCGAGCTCGGCAGCCTGCCGAGCTATGAGCGGGTGGCCAAGGGCCTCGCCTATGTGCCGCAGGGCCGCATGATCTTCTCGACCATGACGGTGAAGGAGAACATCGAGACCGGCCTCGTGGTCTCCGGCGGAACCGAGGTGCCCGGCGACATCTACGAACTGTTTCCGGTGCTGCTGGAGATGAAGGATCGCCGGGGCGGCAATCTCTCCGGCGGCCAGCAGCAACAGCTCGCGATCGCGCGCGCGCTGGCGACCAAGCCAAAAGTGCTGCTGCTGGACGAGCCGACCGAAGGTATCCAGCCGTCGATCATCAAGGAGATGGCGCGCACGCTCAAGCGCATCCGCGACGAGAAGGGGCTTTCGATCGTCGTGTCCGAGCAGGTCCTGAGCTTCGCTCTCGATATCGCCGACCGTGTGCTGGTGATCGAGAACGGCGAAATCGTCCGCGACGATCCGCGCGACGCCGTCGATGCCGCGCAGGTCTCGAAATATCTGTCCGTCTAACCAACCGTGTAAAAGGGGAGCCTCTCGATGCCAGAGACACTGATCAAGGTCGATCTTACCAAGTCGGCCTATGAAAACGACATGGTGCATAACCGCTGGCACCCCGACATTCCGATCGTAGCCTGGGTCAATCCCGGCGACGATTTCATCATAGAGACCTATGACTGGACCGGCGGCTTCATCAAGAACAACGATTCCGCCGACGACGTGCGCGACATCGATCTGTCGATCGTGCACTTCCTCTCCGGCCCGATCGGCGTCAAGGGCGCCGAGCCCGGCGACCTCCTCGTCGTCGACCTGCTCGACGTCGGTCCGATGAAGGAGAGCATGTGGGGCTTCAACGGCTTCTTCTCCAAGCAGAACGGCGGTGGCTTCCTCACCGACCATTTCCCGCTGGCGCAGAAGTCGATCTGGGACATCAAGGGCCTCTACACCTCGTCGCGGCACATCCCCGGCGTCAACTTCGCCGGCCTGATCCATCCCGGCCTGATCGGCTGTCTGCCCGATCCGAAGATGCTGGACACCTGGAACAAGCGCGAGGCCGAGCTGATCGCGACCAATCCGACCCGCGTGCCCGGCCTTGCCAATCCGCCGTTCGCGCCGACGGCTCATGGCGGCCGCGCCAAGGGCGAGGTCAAGGACAAGATCGGCGCGGAAGGCGCGCGCACCGTGCCGCCGCGCGAACATGGCGGCAATTGCGACATCAAGGATCTTTCGCGCGGCTCGAAGATCTACTTCCCGGTCTACGTGCCAGGTGCCGGTCTCTCGATGGGCGATCTCCACTTCAGCCAGGGCGACGGCGAGATCACCTTCTGCGGCGCGATCGAGATGGCCGGCTGGCTGCATCTGAAGGTCGAGGTCATCAAGGACGGCATGGCGAAGTACGGCGTCAAGAATCCGATCTTCAAGCCATCGCCGATCACACCGAACTACAAGGACTATCTGATCTTCGAAGGCATCTCGGTCGACGAGGCTGGCAAGCAGCACTATCTCGACGTCACCATCGCCTATCGCCAGGCCTGCCTGAATGCGATCGAGTACCTCAAGAAGTTCGGCTATTCCGGCGCCCAGGCCTATTCGATCCTTGGCACCGCACCGGTTCAGGGCCACATCTCCGGCGTGGTCGACGTACCGAATGCCTGCGCCACATTATGGCTGCCGACGGAGATTTTCGACTTCGACGTGATGCCGTCCTCGGCAGGACCTATCAAGCACATCAAGGGCGATATCCAGATGCCGATCTCGCCGGACAAATGACGCCACCTCCCTCTCCCCGTTCTTACGGGGAGAGGGTTGGCGTGAGGGGCTGTCTCCGCGCGAACGGTAGCAGTGAGTTTGCGGAGACTCCCCCTCACCCGGAACGCATCTTGCGATGCGTTCCGACCTCTCCCCGCAAGCGGGTCGAGGTGAAGCTGACGCTCCGTCGTCACTAAACGCAAAGGGACACAAGATGCCGGTCTATGAATATCTCTGTGACGATTGCGGTCCGTTCAAGGATATGCGCCCGATGGCCGAATGCGACGATCCGCAGGTCTGTCCGCAATGTGAAATCATGGCGCCGCGCGTCATTCTGACCGCCCCGAACTTCTTCTGCATGCCGTCGGAGACGCGCAAGGCTCACGCCGTCAACGAGCGCAGCACCCACGCGCCGCAGACGCTTGCGCAATACAAGGCCTCGCACGGTCCCGGTTGCGGCTGCTGCTCCACGGGAAAAAGCCCATCGGACAAGAAAAAGCCGGCGCGGCTGGTGACCAAGACCAGGAGCGGCGCGAAGGGTT
The DNA here is from genome assembly GCF_000515415.1 of Bradyrhizobium sp. WSM1417. Lineage (NCBI taxonomy): Bacteria > Pseudomonadati > Pseudomonadota > Alphaproteobacteria > Hyphomicrobiales > Nitrobacteraceae > Bradyrhizobium > Bradyrhizobium sp. WSM1417. Next base: position 589,744 of record NZ_KI911783.1, on the reverse strand, counting down.
TTCCGACCGCGCGGCCTTGGATGATCAGTCACTGATTCACGCGGCAATCTCAAACAGGGTAGAGGAACATCCAATGCTTCACGGTGACATCTCCAGCAGCAACGACACCGTCGGCGTCGCGGTGGTCAACTACAAGATGCCCCGCCTGCACACCAAGGCCGAGGTGCTCGACAACGCCCGCAAGATCGCCGACATGGTGGTGGGCATGAAGACCGGTCTTCCCGGCATGGATCTGGTGATTTTCCCGGAATACTCCACCCAGGGCATCATGTACGATTCCAAGGAGATGTATGAGACCGCTTGCGCGGTCCCCGGTGAAGAGACCGCGATTTTTGCGGAGGCTTGCCGCAAGGCCAAGGTGTGGGGCGTGTTCTCGCTCACGGGCGAACGTCACGAGGAGCATCCGCACAAGGCGCCCTACAACACCCTGATCCTGATGAACGACAAGGGTGAGATCGTGCAGAAGTACCGCAAGATCATGCCGTGGGTGCCGATCGAGGGCTGGTATCCCGGCAATTGCACCTATGTTTCCGACGGCCCGAAAGGGATGAAGGTCAGCCTGATCATCTGCGACGACGGCAACTTCCCGGAGATCTGGCGCGACTGCGCCATGAAGGGCGCCGAGCTGATCGTGCGCTGCCAAGGCTACATGTATCCGGCCAAGGAGCAGCAGATCCTGATTTCAAAGGCGATGGCGTGGGCCAACAACGTCTATGTCGCGGTCGCCAACGCTGCCGGCTTTGACGGCGTCTATTCCTATTTCGGTCACTCCGCGATCATCGGCTTCGACGGCCGCACCCTCGGCGAGTGCGGCGAGGAGGACTACGGCATCCAATATGCCCAGTTGTCGAAGCATCTGATCCGCGATGCGCGCCGCAACGGCCAATCGCAGAACCATCTCTACAAGCTGGTCCATCGCGGCTACACCGGCATGATCAATTCCGGCGAAAGCCCGCGCGGCGTCGCGGCCTGCCCCTATGATTTCTACAAGAACTGGATCGCCGATCCCGAGGGCACAAGGGACATGGTCGAGGCGATGACGCGCGCGACGCCCGGGACCGCCGAATGCCCGATCGACGGCATCCCGAATGAAGCGGCGCCGAGCAACTACTGAGCCGTTGCCCAAACCGGTGTGTATGTGAAGGCGTGCCGCTCGCTCCCGTTGGGACGGGACGCCGCCCCGGATGATCAGTCGTTGATATGAACGACGGTCAATACTGCGACCGAACCGCACACGCAGACGTCGTGGATCGACCAGGCTGCTCCGGAAAAGCGTGCCTCTGGTGCAACATGGTCACCTGAATCAGTCCGGTTTTGCTGCCACCTAGCGATTCCGCCGATTCCGTAGTTCCACGGAGGGGCCTGGCGGCCTAGTTTGCCGGCGGCGCCGCTGGGGAGCGCTGGACTGGGGGCATCAAGTGGAATTTGGGCCGCAGGCGGCTGGTCGGAGTGGGCTGCGCCTTGCCGCCGTCGCGTCATCTGTCGTGGTGGTCGTTCTCAGCCTCGGCCTATCGGCGATACCTGCGCAGGCGGACTGCGCGCCGGACCCGGCGGCAAGCGGGCAAACCGTCACCTGTAGCGGCACCGATGCCGACGGCTTTGCGGCAGGCGGCGGCGTCACCAATCTGACCGTAAACGTGCTGACTGGCGCTACCGTCAACGATAACGGCACGGCGGCGATCAACGTCAATGACACCAACGTCATCACCAACAACGGCACGGTGACGGCGGGCTCGGGCCTCACCGGCATCAATGGCGGCAATTCGAACGCCGTGACCAACAACGGCGCCATCACGGTGCTTGATAACGGCCTCGGTATCTCCGCGCTCGATCACAACATCATTATCAATGCCGGGACCGTCACCACCGGCGACCACGGCAGCGCGATCTCGGTAGGAAGCAACAATAGCGTTAGCAACAGCGGTGCACTGTCCATCGGCGCGTCGGGAGCCGGCATCTTCGCGGTCCAGAGCAACACGATCACCAACGCCGCGATGGGCACGATCACCGGCCTCGATGATTCAATCGGGATTTACACTTCGTTCGGTGGCACGACCGTGACCAATGCAGGCGCGATCAAGGTCGGCGATTCCTCCGGCTTCTCCGGCGGCATCGTTGCGATCATGGATAACAACACGGTCACCAACGCCGCCACCGGCACGATTTCGGTCGGGCAGAATGCCGCTGGCATCTTTATGCAGGGTAGTTTTCAAACCGTCAGCAATTTCGGCGCCATCTTGGCCAGCGACTTTGGTGTCGGCATCGCCTTGTTCGGTGATGACGCCAAGGTGACCAATAGTGGTTCAATCAAGTCGGGCGACGGCACATCCGCCGGCATTGCGGTGCAGGGCAATCGGGCCACGATCAACCAAAACGGGATGATCAGCGTGGGTCTGGGCGGTGCGGGCATCGCGTTTACGGGCCTGTCCTCCACGATCAGCAACAATGGACGGATCACAGGGGCCGATTTCGCCGAGGGCATCGTAGCCCTCGGTGATTCCAACACCATCATCAACAGCGGTACGATCACCGTCGGCGATTCCGGCTTGGGCATCGACGTGAGCTCGTTCACAACGACCAATCAGGTTGTCAATACCGGAACCATTACCGTCGGTGCTGGCGGCGTCGGCATCAGCGTGAGCGGCGGGGCCAACGTCTTCAACTCCGGGACAATCAACGCTGCGGCCGGAATCGCTGCAATCGAGTTTTGTGTCTGCGGCCCCAACACGCTGACGCTAGGACCCGGCAGCATCATCAACGGCCTGGTGCTCGGCACCGGCGTCGACACCTTCCAGCTCGGAGGCATCGGCAAGGACACGTTCAACCTCGACCTGATCGGTCCGCTTCTTCAGTATGACGGCTTCTCGACCTTCAACAAGGTCGACAATTCGAACTGGACCGTGACCGGCACGGGTAATCAGGACTGGAATGTGCTGGGCGGCACGCTCATGCTGGTCGGCACCATCAATGGCAATGTAAGCGTCGCGACCGGCGGCACATTCGGCGGCGTCGGCAGCGTCAACACGATCAACGTCAATGGTGGCACGCTGTCGCCGGGCAACCCGACCGGAGTGCTCAACGTGAACGGCGATCTCACCTTCACGGCGGCGTCGACGTACCTGGTGCAGGTCTCAGGTACGAGCAACGGCATCGCTGTCGTCACCGGGACCTCCACGCTCAATGGGGCCACGGTTACAGTCGTCCCGACCGGCTCGATCGCGAAGCACTACACGATCCTGACTTCGGCGACGCTTCCCGACAAATTCGATCCGGCCGTCGCGGGTCTGTCTTCGAACCTGAAGGCCAGCCTCAGCTACGATCCCAACAACGTCTTTCTGGATCTCTCGCTAAACTACGGTACAGGTCTCAACGTCAATCAGCAGAATGTCGCCAACGCCCTGACGAGCGTCTTCAACCGAACCGGCAGCCTTCCCGTGGCTCTCGCGAATCTCTCGCCGACAGGGCTGACACAGGCCTCGGGCGAGTCGGCGACGGGTACGCAGCAGACGACTTTCAACGCGATGAACCTGTTCCTCGGCCTGCTCACCGACGTGTTTGGCTCGGAGCGTGGCGGGACGCCGGGTGCGACGCCCTTCGCCGACGAGACGAGCGCGAATGCGTATGCCGCGACCGGCAAGGGCGCACGCGACGCTCTTGCCTCAATCCATCGCAAGGCGCCGCCGGCGAGTTTCGAACAACGCTGGGACGTGTGGGCTGCCGGCTATGGTGGTTCGCAGACCACCGGTGGCAGTGCGGGCCTCGGCTCCAACAACGCCAGCAGCAGCGTCTACGGCACCGCCGTCGGCCTTGACTACCGCTTCTCGCCGTCCACGATCGCCGGCTTTGCGCTTGCGGGCGGGGCAACCGGCTTCAACGTCAACGGACTCGGCTGGGGCCGCTCCGACCTGTTCCAGGCCGGCGCCTTCGTGCGTCATACGGCGGGGCCGGCCTACATAACGGCCGCGCTGGCCTATGGTTGGCAGGACGTCACGACCAACCGCATCGTCACCGCCGCCGGCGTCGATCAGTTGCGTGCGCAGTTCAACGCCAACGCGCTCTCGGGCCGTATCGAGGGCGGCTATCGCTATGCCTCGCAGTGGATCGGCCTCACGCCCTATGCGGCACTCCAGGCCACCGTATTCAGCCTTCCGAGCTATTCGGAGTTCGCTGTGGTCGGCAGCAACGTCTTTGCGCTGAATTATGCCGCCAAGGACGTGACTAGCACCCGCACCGAGCTCGGCCTGCGCGCGGACAAGTCATTTGCTGCAGCCGGCGGCCTGATGACCCTGCGCGGCCGCGTCGCCTGGGCGCATGACTACAATCCGGATCGCACCGTCGGTGCGGTCTTCCAGACGTTGCCGGGATCGGCGTTCGTGGTGAACGGCGCCGCCCAGGCGCACGATTCCGCGCTGACCACAGCGGCGGTGCAGATGAGCTGGATGAACGGCTGGTCTGCGTCGGCGACTTTCGAGGGGGAGTTCTCGAACGTCACCCGCTCTTACGCCGGCAAGGGCGTCGTCCGCTACGCGTGGTAGGCGCTACCGCTTCTGCTGCGCCGGCTTGCGCGGCGGTCGCGGAGCGGCGGCCGGTGTGGGTGTTCCGCTCATCTTGTTGGCGGCCTCGCTGACGTCGAGCAGCGAGCGACGGATGTCTTCGAGGAAGTTCGCCGATTTCTTCCTCATGGTGTCGGCGAGCTCGTGCAAGCCCTGGATCTTTTCGAACAGCTCATCCGCCTTGCCGTCGGCAAAGCCGGGCACGACGCCTTCGATCTTTGTGACCGCCTTGTCGAAGCCCGCGAAGGCGCTATCGACCTTGGCCATGACGGAATCGATTTCGCCGCCCTTGCTCCGGAGATCGGCGGTGTAGGTCTCGAACGTGCGCAGGCCCTCCTTGATCGCCGGGGCGTTGCTGACGATGGTGCGGTCGACACTATGCAGGGTGTCGACAATCGATTCGGCGTCGCTGAGATCGGCGGTCAGCACGGGAATGCCGTCCGAGTCGAGCGGCACTGGCGGCGCGGAGGGTGCGCCGCCGATCAGCGAGACCGCGGCGACGCCGGTGAGGCCCTGGAACTCGATGCCCGCGACGGTGTCCTTGCGGATTGGCGCGGTATTGTCCAGCATCACCAACGCCACGACCTTGCGCGGATTGTCCAGCTTGATCGACAGGATCTGTCCCGCGGGAACACCGTCGAAATTGACCGGCCCGCCGCGACGCAATCCGCTGGCGGAGCCGCCCTCGAACACCACGCGCAATTGGCTGCGGCTCTGGAGAGTGCGCCATTTCTGCACGCCGAGCACGCCGCCGAACGCCACGGCGATCACCGCCAGCGTCGCCGTTCCGATCACCAGATTGCTCGCGCGTGCCATGCGGGGTGATTTTACGGCCAAACGAGGGAAGTTGGAAGGAGCTGCAATGGTACGTAGGGCGGGTTAGCGAAGCGTAACCCGCCAACGTCTCGTGCTGCCATGGACCGATTTGGCGGATTACGCTGCGCCAATTCGCCCTACGCGACATCAATGCCCGGCAGCGCGTTTTGCCGCAGCATTGTTCAGCACGATCAGGGCATCGACGGCGACGCCTGTTTTGGCATTGATCAGGAACGGATTGACATCGATCGAGGCGATCCGGTCGCCGGCATCCGCGATCAGGTTGGAGAGGCCGACCAGCGCCTTCACCGCGGAGGCCTCGTGCAAGGCTGGCTTGCCCCGATAGCCGCGCATCTTGATACCGGCCTTGGTGCGGCCGATCAGGAGCCGAGCTTCGGCCTCGTCCAGCGGCGCACCGGCGAGCGCGACGTCCTTCATCAGCTCGATGTCGATGCCGCCGGTGCCGAACAGCACGACCGGACCCATCTCGGCATCGAGGGAGGCGCCGACCACGAGCTCCAGATCGGCCTTGACCTGTTGCGCGATCAGGATGCCGTCGAGCTTCGGCTTGCCCTTCAGCTTGTTCACCCGCGCGGTGATGTCGGCGAACGCTTTTTTCACCTCGGCCGGGTTGCTGAGATTCAGCACCACGCCGCCGATGTCTGATTTGTGCAGGATCTCGGCACTGACGACCTTGGCCACGACCGGGAAGCCGATCTGCTTGGCGATCTTCACGGCCTCGGCTGCCGTCTGTGCGATTGCCTCCTTCGAGATCGGGATGCCATAGGCCTTCAGCAGCTTCTTGGAGGCGACCTCGTCGAGCGCGGCGCCGGTTGCCGATTTCAGCGCCTTCTCCAGCACGGCACGCGCGGCAGGCTTCGAGCTCGAGACGATATCGGGCACTTCCTTGCGCAGCTTGGCGTAGTCGAGCAGCGACTTGATCGCAGTCACCGCGCGATCCATGCCCTGCATGACCGCAAGATGCGGCAGCGACTTGCGCAAGGTCTTGGTGAATTCGGTGAAGCCGATCGACATCGCGCTGATATAGATCACCGGCTTGCCGGCCCGGCTCGCCATCTCGTCAACGATGCGCAGATTGCGCTCGCGCAACTCGTGCGGCGCTTTCGGCAGCTCGGCATCGATGATGACGATGTCGATATCCGGGTCGTCGATCATGAGCCCGATCGTTTTCATGTAGACGGAAGGATCGACCACCGCGGCAAAGCCAGCGTCGAGCGGGTTGCCGACGATCGAGCCCGGCCCGAGCATCTTTGCCAGTTCCGAGCCGACATGCGAGCTGAGTGGTGCAAAATTCAGGCCCTCTGCATCGAACGCGTCGATCAGCATGCCGCGCTTGCCGCCGGATAGCGTCACCGCTGCGAGCCGGTCGCCCTTGGGCACAGCGGCGTGGACGAAGCATTCGGTGGTCTCGATCAGTTCGTCGAGCCCGCCGACCCTGATGACCCCTTCGCGCGTTGCGATGGCGTCGAATGTCTCGATCGAGCCCGCGAGCGCGCCGGTGTGTGCCATCGCCGCCGCGCGGCCACCCTCGGACGCTCCCAGCTTGAGCGCGATCACCGGTTTGCTCGCGGCGCGCGCCGCCTTGCAGGCGTCCCGGAATGCCTTGGTGTTGCGCACGCCTTCGAGGTAGACCACGATCACCTTGATGCTCGGATCCTCGGCAAAATAACGCATCAGGTCCGGCGTCTCGAGCCCGGCCTCGTTGCCGGTCGTCACCATGTAGCCGACCCCGACGCCGCGATCTTCCAAAGCCTGGCGGATCGCCATGACGATGGCACCGGATTGTCCGGCAATCGCCACCGCGCCCTGTTCCATGGTGACGATACGGTCGTCGATATTGGTGAAGAGCTTTTCGCCGGCACTCAAATTGCCGAGGCAGTTCGGGCCGGTGACCGCCAGTCCCGTCTCGCGCACGGCCGCTTGCAGCTCGGCGGCGAGCTTCTGGCTTTCCTCGTCCTGCAACTCGCTGAAGCCCGAGGTGACGATGGTGGCCGAGCGCGCGCCGGCCGCGGCGGCATCGCGGATCACCTGCACGGCAAAGCGCGCCGGCACCAGCACCAGCACGTGGTCGGGCTTCTCCGGGAGGCTTGTAAAGTCCTTGTAGCAGGGGACACCCCAGATGGTGTCGCGCTTGGCATTGACCGGATAGAGCCCGCCCTCGTAGCCGTATTTGACCAGATTGTTCCAGATGCGCTCGGCATAGTTGCCGGGCTTGTCGGTCGCGCCCACCAGCACGATGTTGCGCGGATGCAGCATGGCGTGGATGCCCTTGACGATGCCGCTGGCATCGGGCGGCGGAGACCATGGGCGCGATGAAGCGGAGGCGGCAGATACGCGAGCTTCCATGGTGTGACCTCACCTGTTGTTCTTGTTGGCGGTGCGTCACTCTGTTCTATGGCGAGTTCTTCGGACTGGCAACCACGTGGGCGGGTATGCCGTGCGATGGAATGAGCACGCATCGAGCCCTGGTGATCGACATCTTCGGATCACTGCTCGCGCGGTCGTTCAGTATCTCAGCATGCCGAGTTTGTAGGCGTAGTGATAGGCCAGCTGCTTCGCCAGATAAGGAGCGATGGCGCGCCGGATCTGCATCTGTGTCGGTTCGAAGCCGAGAATGCGTCGCCGCAGGACGCCCATCTCCCTGACGCCGACCGCATAGGTGGATGCCGTCTTTTGTGCGTCATGGATTCGGAAGCAGGCGAGAAATCGCGGCAAGCGTGCGAATTTGAATCCCGCGGCTTGCGCGCGAAGAATGAAGTCCCAGTCCATCGCGTAGTGTAAGCTCTCGTCGATCGGCCCGATCCTGTCCCACACGCGCTTGCGCCAGAACATCGTCTCTTGGGGAATGTAGTCGGCATATCGCAACGCCTTGCCGTCATGGGGCGGCAGCACGGCGCGGCCCACCTCGAGTCCCTCGCGATCGATGAAGACGCGATGGCCGTAGACGACGTCGACACGCGGATGTGCGATGAAGTAATTTGCGACATAGGCAAGTGTTCCGGGCAGCAGGATATCGTCGCTGTTGAGATAGGCCATGATCTCGCTCTCGATGCCGGCGAAGCCGAGATTGATCGCGCTGGATTGCCCCTTGTCCGGTTCGCTGCTCCAGCTCAGGCTATCGCGGCGGCTCTTCAGGAGATCGAGCGTGCCGTCGATCGAGGCGCCGTCCTGCACGTGATAATACAGGTCCGGATAGTTCTGGCTGACGATGCTGTCGATCGTGGCGCCGAGATATTGCGCATGGTTGTAGCTCGGCGTGACCATCGCGATTCGTGGCGCGCCCGAATGGATCGCAGGTGCTGGCGGGAAAGCCGTCAGGTTGAGCAGGCGCGGCGGATATTGCTCGAAGGTCCACATCGGCGGTCGGCGCCAGAGGCTCCGAAGCGAGGAGCGTCTTTGCCCCGAGGCGATAAGATCCTGGTTCCTCTCCAGGAGCGCGACGCGGTTTTCGAGCTGCTCGAGACGCTGCCTGAACTCCTCATCCATCACCGTTCTTCTCGCAAATTGCAGCGAAAATGCTCAATGGGCCGTTCTGATAGGTCTCCGGCCGACGGCCCCGGTTCACGGGTTCCATCATGCGGGATTGTCCCTACAGGCCGGGCGGATTCAAGAGGGGGTGGGGATCGATTGCGAACCGCTATTCATCGGTTCGGATCAGGGTGGCATGCAGGATGTAGCGCTCGGGGCCGGACACGACGGCGTCGAACGGCCAGCAGGTCGCGAGCACGAGTTCGGCTGCCCGTGCCGCAGGATCGATCCCCGAGGCATCGAATCGAACCACAGCGGAAGAATCCGCGCGAAAACGAAAGTGCTTGCCATCACTGCGTGTGACATCGATCAGGTCACCAATGGCGACATTCCGCAGGAAGCGGAAATGAGTGTCGCGGTGCGCTGCATATACGGCAACACCACGCTCGCCCGCGTCGGCCGTTTGGCGGATATGGCCGGGCCCGAAAGCGAGCGCCTGGCCGCTCGCGCCTTCCAGCACGATCGCGCTGGCGCCGATCCGCCTCACCTCGATCCGCGCGACCGGCCAGGTATCGGCCCATGACCATGGCCTGACCACCTCGCCCGTCGCAATGCTCCGGTCGAACGCGCGCTCCAGCAGCACCTGCGCGAGCCACGCTTTGGCATGGATGTAGGCGCCGTCGCCGAACAGGATGATGCCGATCAGGGCGAGAGCCAGGGGAGAGATGAGGCGGGGCATTTGCTAGTTCCCGTCATTGCGAGGAGCGGAATGACGAATTTGAGAGGGCGTGTTCAAAAAGGCGCGCGCGGCCGTTGGTGTGGGACGGGCAGCCGCGCGCGCTAACAGAGGAGTTCGGGGGGCTCCTCTCTCAAGCGGCGTCAGTGAGCAAGGTCTGACGCCGGTTGAACACGAACAGGATCAGGGCGAGTACGATCAGGATCAGGCCTGCGGTCATTTTCAGCTCTGCCGAGGTCGCGGTTTTGGGCAGGCGGATCGCATCCGGTGCAGCGGGCGTCGGCCGCCTCGTGGCCGGCTGGTTGCGTGCATCGGCGTGACGCTCGCGGAGCTGCGCCGGGACTTGCTGTCGTTCGCCAAAGACCTTCGCGAAATCCCAACCGGCCGGCAGGTTGATCGGCAATTCGCTGGGCTTGAGCGGCTCGCCTTCGGGACGGCTCGGCGTCTTGTCGACCGCGACGAGGCTGGTGAGCCGGGTGACGATCTGATGGTCGAGTGCCAGTGCCAGGATCGCTTTGTCGGAGTCTTCGGGCGTCATCTCGCGCAGGGTGCGCGCCACTTCGGCATCATCGATCTTGCGCTTGGCCCAAAGCTTCGACAGGCCTTTGCCTTCGGCCGCATTTTGCAGCGGCAGCGTCACCGACCATGGGCGGTCGCCGACGCGGCCCTTGATCTCGACCGAGCCCGCCAGCGTGTCGAGCTTTGCCGCGAGCACCAGCGGCTCGTCACGATAGACGTCGGGAATGATCGTCGGTGTGACGTCGGCCTTGGCTTCGGAGAACTTTGCGCTCAGGCCGGTCACGGCCGGGTTCTCGAGCTTGGCAAACAGGCCGCGCATGCGCTCCTCGACCTGCTCGACGGAGCCGATATGGGTGAAGGCACCGCGGCCGAGCTCAGCGGCGCGCGTCATCAGATAGGTGTTGGGCGCCGAGCCGATGCCGACCATGAACACGCGCGAGCGGCCGCGCATCGCCGTGATCGTTTCGAACAATTGCTGCTCGTTGCCGATCGCACCATCGGTCAGGAATACGACCTGGCGAACCATGCTGGCGTCGCTGAGTTTGTCGGTCAGCGCGGCCCGCATCGCCGGCACCATCTCGGTGCCGCCACGCGCCTGCAGCGCGCTGACGAACGCGGTCGCTTCACCGACACGCTCGGCATCCGCCGCCACGGAGGCCGGAAACAGCACGTCCATGGTGTCGTCGAAGCGGATGACGTTGAAACGGTCGGTCGGCTGGAGACGGGAAAGGGCGTAGGTGAGGCTCGCCTTGGCCTGAACAATCGACGTGCCGCCCATCGAGCCGGAATTGTCGATCACGAATATCACCTCGCGCGGCCGTGGCTTCTGCATCGCCTGCTCGGCGGCGGGCGGGGTGACGAAGGCGAGCAGATAATCGGTGTCGCCGACGCGCTCGCGGAACAAACCGACCGAGGGCGCCTTCACGGCGGCCGGCTTCCAGGTCAGCTCGAAATCGCGGTCGGCAGGCACGGCACCGTCGGCAAGCGTGACGATTCGCGTCGTATTGTCCGGGCTCTCGACCTTGACGTTGTGGTGGGGGCTCTTGACCTCGCCGAGCGCAAAGCCGGCGTTCAGGCGCACCGTGATGCTGGTCGGGTTGACCGGCGCATTCATGGCAGGATCCAGCACGGGCGACGAGATGCGGTCGCGGTCCGGCACCGGGTCCGAATTCGTCGCGCCCCAGCCGGAACCGTCGTTGCGGAAATCGACGCTCTGGACGATCGGCGCCGGATTGTAGCGCGGTCCGACCACCAGCGGCAGGCGCAGCGAATATTCGTTGCCGGATTGATGCACCGGCTCCTGATATTCGATCTGCACCAGCACGGTTTCGCCGGGACCGATATTGGCGACCGAGTTGGTGAAGATGTTCGGCCGCTCCTGTTCGGTGAGCGCGGCCTTCTGGCCGGCCCGGCGCGCCTCTTCGTAGATCACGCGCGCCTGCTGCCGCTCCTTGATGTCGCCGACGATGACGCGGTTGCCGACCACCATCTTCAGCGAATCGACGGCACCGCCGGCGGGGAGCGGATAGACATAGGTCGCCTCGACCCAGTCCTTGGTCGGATTGCGGAAGATCTGGGTGACCCGGGCACGGAGCGTCGGGCCTGATACCGTGATGTCGACGTCGACGCCGAGGCGGATCGCTTCCGTGTAGGCGCCGTCCTCCTTGAGGAGAAGAGACCCGGATTTGGCATCGCCGGGCTGAAGCAGGCTGGCCTGCTCCGTCGTCGCCGACCAGCCCGGCTCCAAGCTCACCAGCAGGGCCACGAAGGCGACCAGCATCACCGCGATGCCCTGCGCCAGAAGGAACAGTCCGACCACGATGAGTCTGCCCAGCCAAGGGTGTTCGTTGCTGTCCGTCATGTCGTAGGTATCCATTTGGCCTGCTCCCGAGGATGTTGGCTGGCCCCGAGCATCCGCCGGCACGGCGCGGTTTCGCGAGCAGAATGATCGGCAATGTTCCGCCACGGCCGGCCCGGCCGGCCGCCTCCGAGATGGCCAAGTGCGGTTTTGTGCTGGTTTGTCCGCCCTGCTAGGATGTCGTCCTGGAGCAGGGCCACGATGCAGACGCAGGACAAATTCACCGACAAGCAGCTGTCGGACGAGCAGAGCCGCGAGATTGCGGAGACCATCCGTGAGGAGCTCGCCAGGCGCCGGATCTCCCGGCAGGCGCTGGCTGAGCAAGCCAAGCTCAGCCTGTCGACGCTGGAGAAGGTGCTCGGCGGCCGACGGCCGTTCACGCTGGCGACCACGGTGCGGCTGGAGCAGGCGCTGGGCGTCTCCCTGCGCAGAAGCGCCGCCGTGGTGGCGCCGCCGGCCGCAAACGATGTCGCGCCCGACAGCCTCGGCTCCTATGCACATCGCGCGGTGACCTGGCTCGAGGACGTCTACGTCACGCTGCGCCCGTCGTTCGGCGACAAGGACGCGATCTTCGCCTACCGCACCGAGATCGTCTGGGAGCCGAAAGTCTCTTCACTGGTGTTCCGCGAGGGCGAGCGGACCGATGCCGCCTATGAACACACCGGCGAGGTCGCCGTGCCGCATCAGTCCGGCTTCATCTATCTCGTCATCATCAAGCACGGCCAGCATCGCGTGATCACAGTGTCGCGGCCGACGGTCGCCGGCGAGATGTACGGGATCATCTCGACGCTCCGCGCCGGCCCCGGCTCGCAGCTGACGCCGATCGCAGCGCCGATCGCCTATGTGCCGCTCCGAAACTTCGCGAAGCCCTCGCTGGGTCGGGTCGCGCCCGGCGATGCCAACCATGAACTGTACCAAAAGCATCTGCGCCGAACGGTGGAAGAATCGTTCGCTCTGTTTCTGTCGGTATAGTCCGCAAGAAATTATCCGGAATGACGCAGCATGCGTCTATAAGGAGGACATGCAGGACGCGCCCGCACGCGACGACGGCGAATCTCCGCTGTTCTCAATCATTATCCCGCTCGAATCTCACCGCGGGCAGTGGGAGATGTCCTGGCTCGGCTGGACGTCGCAGACTGCCGACAAATCGCTCTACGAGATCATTCTGGTCGTGCCGCCGGATTTCACGGCACGCGAGCAGTTGAAGGCGCTGGCCGGCAACAGGGCTCGCCTCGAATTCACCGATTCCGAACACGACATCGGGCTCTGCGCATTCGGCGCGACCAAGGCGTGCGGCAGCTATCTGTTCTTCACGGAATCGCACTGCCGGCCCGAACCCGACGTGATCGAAGTCTGCATTCGCGCGATCGATGCTCATCCCGATTGGGCCGGCTTTTCCTGCCGTTCGATCCCGATCTGCCATAACCGGTTATCCGTGGCAGAGGCCGCCATGTACCAGGCCGACATCGAGTTCGGTATGAAGCAGCATCCCTGGCGCAAGGTGCTGGATCAGTGTTTCGTGACGCGGCGCGACGTCTATTGGGAATGCGGCGGCCTGCGCGAGGAGCTCGGTCATTTCGCCGAATGGGTGCTTGCTGCCGCCTATCACGCGAGAGGCTATTCCATCGGCTATCTCGAGGAGGCGCGCTTCCATCACTACTACGTCGGCGAGATCGACGAGCTGAAGCAATTCACGCTCGACTTCGTGCAAGGCGAGATTCGCTATTTGAGCGAGGCCCGCAACGATCCTGGCAGCGAGCTGCTCGACGTTCCGATCGAGTGGAGCTCGCGGAGTGAGGCCGGCACGTCGCTCGCCCGCAATGCACTGAACGCGCTCCTGCGCTACAGCCTCGCTGGCGGCGGCGGGGGACAGCATGGCGAGAAATGGCTGGCGTTATGGCGTTGGGCCGTACCGGCGCTGCTCGGCGGTCTCGACGTGCGCGGCTTCGCGCGGCTGGGGGCATGGTACGCGCGGGCCGTGCTGGTCGTTCTGACGGCCGTCGGATCGAGCGAGGCGATCGCGCGATGGATGCCGCGATACATCGCCGCGCTGATCCGGTATCAGAGACTCGATTGCATTCATCGTCTCGGGCGAGATGCGCTGTCTGCCGGCGGCCTTCTTGGTGAGAACGTCATCGCGCAGATCGGATTCCATGCCGAGGAGTTCTCCGCCGGTCACTCTTTCCGCTGGAGCGAACCGGAGGCCGCCGTGCGCATCAAGGGGATGCCTGGCCGCACCATCGTCCGCGTTCGAAGCCCCGCACTTCGCGCGCCGCTGGATACGATCGACACGCGGTTCTATGTCGACGGCACGGCCGTCGCCCCCGAAGCGGTCGTGACCGGTTATGACAGCTACACACTGAGCCTCGATCTGCCGCCGTCAGGCATCGCCACCCTCGCCTGGGCATGCCCCGTGTTCAGGGGCGTCGGCGATTCGCGTCGTCTCGGCCTGCCGATCGCGGCGATCGATGTCGGCCAGGACATGATCGAGGTCGAAAGCGCGGGAATAGTGTCGTCGCTCGCTTGAAAAGAATAGCGTCCTTTCGGCCGCTATTCGGTGGCTTCAGGCCTCTACTTTCAGTCGAACTACCCGCCAGTTTCGGCGCTGATGATATCGCCGAACAGCTCCCACTGGCCCTTCTTGAACCGCCACATCTTGAGCTGCTCGATCGGCGCGAAGTCCGTGGCGGAGGTGTTGATCTTGATGCCCGGGATCAGGGTGTCGGGGACGAAATCCTTGAGGCTCGCTGCCTGCTTCATCACATTCTCACGGGTCAGATTGTCCCCCGCCTGCTTCAGCACCTGCACCATCGTCTGGGCTGCGGCATAGGCGTAAACCAGATTGGCGTCCGAAACATTTGCACCGGGTATGTATTTGTCGATGAAGGCCATGAATTTCTTCATGCCCTCATCGTCTTTCCACTGCGGATCCGACGCATCCTTCAGATAGCCGGCCGACAGCACGCCTTCGGATGCCTCGAGGCCGGCCGGCTTCATCACCGCGCCGATCGAGACCGAGACGTCGGTCATGAGATGCATCGGCTTCCACTCCAGCTCGGCAATCTTCTTGATCGCCTGCGCCGCAAACTTCGGGGTCGCGATGTTGACGAAGACGTCGGCGCCGGTCCCCTTGAGCTTGACGATATGGGCGTCGATCGAAGGCTCCGACGTCTCGTAGCTCTCTTCCGCCACGATCATTTTCGATGCCCTGTCGCCGAACACGTCCTTGATGCCGGCGAGGTAGTCCTTGCCGAAATCGTCATTGGCATAGAAAATCGCGACCTTCCCGTCCGGCTTCTCTTTCAGAATATACTTGGCGAAGATCTGTGCCTCGACGCGGTAGCTGGGCTGGAAACCGATGGTCCAGGGAAAGTTCTTCGGGTCGTTCCACTTGCTGGCGCCTGTGGCGAGGAACAGCTGCGGCACCTTCTTGGAATTGTGATATTTCTGAACGGCGGTCTGGGTCGGGGTGCCCAGCGCGTTGAACACGAGGAAGACCTCGTCGCTTTCGATCAGCTTGCGGATCTGTTCAACGGTCTTTGGCGGCGAGTAGCCGTCATCGTAGGAGATCCAGTTGATCTTGCGGCCGTTGATGCCACCCTGGTCGTTGATCATCTTGAAATAGGCTTCCTCGGTCTTGCCGATGACGCCGTAGGCGGAAGCCGGGCCGGAATAGGCCTCGACATTGCCGATCTTGATCTCGGTGTCGGTGACGCCGGTGTCGTACGCTTTTTGGGCATACGCGGAGTGGGTCGCAAACAGCGTCATCGCTGTTGCCGCGGCAAGCAGGGCGAGTTTCTTGTTCATGAAAATTCCTTGGGGCTTCTTTGGGGTTTCTTCTGACTTTGGCACTTCAAAAAAGAAAAGCGCCCGCGAGAGGGGCGCTTTGATCAGGCGTTGGCGGCTTTCTTGTCGAGCTCGGAAGTGACCGAGAATTCCTTGCGCAAGGTCGGCTTGTGGATCTTGCCGGTGGCGTTGCGTGGCAGCGCATCGACGAAGCGGACCTGGCGCGGACATTTGAAGCGCGCGAGATTCGCCGCGCAATGCGCGAAGACATCTGCCTCGGTCAGCCGCTGGCCGGGCTTGGCTGCGAGGATGGCAAGGCCGACCTCGCCCCATTGCGGATCGGGAATGCCGATCACGGCGGCTTCCGCGATGGCGTCGAGTTGGTGCAGGACGTTCTCGACCTCGGCCGGATAGACGTTCTCGCCGCCGGAGATGTACATGTCCTTCCAGCGGTCGACGATGTAATAAAAACCTTCCTCATCGACGCGTGTCGCGTCGCCCGTGTGCAGCCAGCCATCGGTGAACGACGTCTTGTTCGCCTCCGGCCTGTTCCAGTAGCCGGGCGTGATGTTGGGCCCCTTGACCCAGAGCTCGCCGAGCTCGCCGACATCGGCGTCGCTGCCATCGGGACGAACGATGCGCACTTCCGTGTGCAACACCGGCTTGCCGGCGGAGCCTGCTTTCCGTGCCGCATCCTCGCGGTCGAGCACCAGCACGGCCGGCGAAGTCTCGGTCATGCCGTAGCCCTGCTGGAGTGCGACGCCACGCGCCTCCCACACCTTGAGCAGCGGCACCGGCATCGGTGCGCCGCCGACACCGCCGACGATCAGCCGGGTCAGGTCAGTCGTGGCGAATGTCGGATGCTGGGCCATGAACTGGTAGATCGCGGGCACGCCGAAGAACACATTGATGCCCTGCGCGGGATCGTTAATCAGGCCGAGCGCCGTGCCGGGATCGAAGGCGCGCATGATCATCACGGTGCCGCCGGCATGCAGCACCGGATTGGTGTAGCAATTCAAACCGCCGGTGTGGAACAGCGGCAGCACGGTGAGCAGCACCGAGGACGGCCCGATGCAGGCAGGGCCGCCGAGATTGACGCAATTCCAGAAGGTCATGCCATGGGTGATGGTGGCGCCCTTGGGATGACCCGTCGTGCCGGAGGTGTACATGATGGTCGAGACATCATCGAGAGTGACCTCCTCGATTTTCTCGAGTGGCTTTGCGGCGGCGATGCCGGCCTCATAAGTCCCGCCGGGACCAAGCAGCAGGCTCGTCTCAATGCCGCAGAGCTTTGCTACCGCAAGCGCCGTTTCGGCGAGATCGCTGTCGTGGATCATCACCTTCGGCGCGCAATCGCCGGTGATGAACTGGAGCTCGGGAATGGTGAGGCGAGTGTTCAGCGGCACGAAGATCGCACCTAACCGGCCGCAGGCGAATTGGACCTCGAGCGTATCGGTCGTGTTCAGCGCCAGCACCGCGACGCGCTCGCCGCGCGAGACTTTCAGCGTATGATGCAGAAATGACGCGAGACGCGAGACGCGCGCATCGAGCTGCGCATAGCTGAAGCGGCGCTCGCTCGCGAGGTCGATCACCGCAACCTTGTTCGGCGAGCGGCGGCCATAATGGGCGATCCAGTCGTAGTAACGAACGGACAAAAATTCCTCCCTCGGCGGTCTGGTGCCGCCCGCGTCCCTGTTGCCATGCACCATGCCCGGCATGGCCCTGAGGCCAGCCGGAGTTTGTGCACCACGCCTTTTTTTGATCCGGAGTTGGCGCGCGAGCGATGAAAATCGTCTTGCGTTGAGTTGCTAGAGCGAGCCTGCTCGGAGGGGAGCCTTGGTCAGCCACTCCGCGCAAGTGAGCCGTCAAAGTTCCGGCCATGGTGCACGAGACGAATCCGCCAGCAGGGCGAGAGTGCGATGATGAGCCCGTTCTATACCGCCGAGCATGACGCCTTTCGTGACGTGATGCGCCGCTTCGTCGACAAGGAGATTGCGCCCTTCGCCCACGAGTGGGACGAGGCCGGCGAATTCCCCCGCGCGCTCTATCGCAAGGCGGCCGAGATCGGGCTCCTGGGGCTCGGTTTCCCCGAGGAATATGGCGGGATCGCCGCCGACCAGTTCATGAAGATCGTCGCCAGCCAGGAGCTGGCGCGGGCTGGCGCCGGCGGCGTCAGCGCCAGCCTGATGAGCCATACGATCGGTTCGCCGCCGGTCGCGCGGGCCGCGCGCCCCGAGGTCAAGGCGCGCGTGCTGCCTCAGGTGCTCGCGGGTGAGAAGATCTCCGCGCTCGCGATCACCGAGCCGGGCGGCGGCTCTGACGTCGCGGGCCTCCGCACCAAGGCGCGACGCGACGGAGATCACTACGTCGTGAGCGGCGAGAAGACCTTCATCACCTCGGGTATGCGCGCCGACTATCTGACCGTTGCGGTGCGCACCGGCGGCGAGGGCGCCGGCGGCGTCAGCCTGCTCCTGATCGAGGGGGATACGCCTGGCCTGTCCCGGACCAAGCTGAAGAAGATGGGTTGGTGGGCTTCCGACACCGCGACGCTGCATTTCGACGATTGCCGCGTGCCGGCGGAAAACCTGATCGGCGAGGAAGGCCAGGGCTTCAAAATCATCATGCGGAATTTCAACAGCGAGCGCATGGGCATGGCGGCGGGCTGCACCGCGTTCGCGCGCGTCTGCCTCGACGAAGCCATTGCCTATGCCAAGGAGCGCAAGACCTTTGGCAAGCCGCTCGCGCAGCACCAGGTAATCCGCCACAAGATCGTCGACATGGCGCAGAAGGTCGCCGCATCGCAAGCGATGCTGGAGATGCTGGCCTGGCGGCTGGAGCAGGGCGAAAGCCCGGTCGCCGAAATCTGCATGATGAAGAACCAGGCGACCCAGACCATGGCATTCTGCGCCTCTGAAGCCGTGCAGATTTTTGGCGGCGCCGGCTTCATGCGCGGCATCAAGGCCGAGCGCATCTACCGCGAGGTTAAGGTCAACGCCATCGGCGGCGGCACCGAGGAGATCATGAAGGATCTGGCGTCGCGGCAGATGGGGTTGTGACGACGAGAGGAAGCAATGCTGTTTACCGCCGACCACGACGAGATCCGTCGTTCCTTACAGAAATTCATTGCCAACGAGATCAATCCGCACGTCGATGAATGGGAGCAGGCCGACATCTTCCCGGCGCACGCGCTGTTCAAGAAGATGGGCAGCCTCGGCTTTCTCGGGCTGAACAAGCCGGTCGAATTCGGCGGATCCGGCCTCGACTATTCCTATGCGCTGATGATGGCGGAGGAACTGGGCGCCATCAATTGCGGCGGGGTGCCGATGGCGATCGGGGTGCAGACCGACATGGCGACGCCGGCGCTGGCGCGGTTCGGCTCCGATGAAGTGCGGCGCGAATTCCTGGCGCCCTCGATCTCTGGCGACTATGTGGCCTGCATCGGCGTCTCCGAACCCGGCGCAGGCTCCGACGTCGCCTCGATCAAGACCAATGCGCGCGCGGATGGCGACGATTACGTCATCGATGGCGGCAAGATGTGGATCACCAACGGCACTCAGGCCGACTGGATCTGCCTGCTCGCCAATACCGGCGACGGACCCGTTCACCGCAACAAATCGCTGATCTGCGTGCCCATGAAGACCAAGGGCGTCACCGTCGCGCGCAAGCTCGACAAGATGGGCATGCGCTCGTCGGATACCGCACAAATCTTCTTCGACAACGTCCGCGTGCCCAAGCGCAACCGGATCGGCGAGGAGGGCAAGGGCTTTACCTACCAGATGATCCAGTTCCAGGAGGAGCGGCTCTGGGGCGCGGCCGCCTGCCTGAAGGCGCACGAATACATCATCAACGAGACCATCGAATACACCCGCAACCGCAAGGCCTTCGGCAAGTCCATCCTCGACAACCAGATCGTTCACTTCAAGCTCGCGGAGATGCAGACCGAGGTCGAGCTGTTGCGCGCGCTGATCTACCGTGCCGGCGAGGCGCTGGTGGCGGGCGAGGACGTCACGAAACTGGCGACCATGGCCAAGCTGAAGGCCGGGCGACTCGGCCGCGAGCTTACCGACGCCTGCTTGCAATATTGGGGCGGAATGGGCTTTACCAATGAGACGCCGGTCAGCCGCGCCTATCGCGACAGTCGCCTGACATCGATCGGCGGCGGCGCCGACGAGGTCATGCTGATGGTCCTGTGCAAGATGATGGGTACGCTGCCCGGCAGCAAAGGAAGTTCCTGATGATCACGCTCTATCACTGCGACGGCGCGCGCTCGTTCCGTCCGCTCTGGATGCTGGAGGAGATGGGGCTGCCCTACGAGCTCAAGATGCTGCCGTTCCCGCCGCGGGTCTTCGCCAAGGAATATCTCGGCATCAATCCGCTCGGCACGATTCCCTTCATGGTTGATGGCGAGACCAAGATGACGGAATCGTCCGGCATCTGCCACTATCTCGGCGTCAGGCATGGACCGACGCCACTGATGGTCGGGCCGGAAGATCCCGCCTATGGCGCGTTCCTGAACTGGATGTATTTCAGCGACGCCACGTTAACCTTCCCGCAGACGCTGGTGCTCCGATACACCCAACTCGAGCCGGAAGAGCGCCGCAATCCGCAGGTCGCCGGCGACTATGGCAAATGGTTCTTAGGGAGGCTGCGCGCCGTCGAGGCAGCCACCGCAACTACCGAGGCCTTGTGCGCCGGTCGCTTCACTGCCGCCGACATCGTGATTGGCTACGCGCTCCGCCTCGCCGATACTATCGGGCTTGCCAAGGATTTTGGGCCAAATGTCGCAGCCTATTGGGCTCGCCTGCAGCAGCGCGATGGATTCAAGCGCGCGGTTGCTGCGGAGCAACAGGCCGGCATCGAGCAGAACGTCGCGCCAAGGGTGAGGGCTTAATTGTCGTCCTGGCGAAAGCCAGGACAACGATGTTGCCAGGAGTTCCGGGTCGCCCGCCATCCCTCCCGAAGTGCCGACCTTTTGCGCTTCATGATAGCGCTATCCCGCCGTGACAGCGCCCAGATTTCCGCTAAGGTGACCTCCGTCCGCAGCGGCCAAAGAGCCGCGCGAGGAGGATCCCAATGGAAGATAACGGTCGCGAATCCGACCATTTGATGCTGATCACGCCGGAGCGGGTATTCTATGCCGGCCTGCTCGGCCGCCCCCGCAAGCGGACCCCCGGCTGCTGTCATGTCTATGTCGCGGTCAAGGGCAGCCTGCATCTGACGATCGATGATGCCCTCGCCACTGGCGAGCTGTTCGTCACCCTGCCGAACCAGCGGCATTCCATTGCCAGCGACTATCGCACCGCGATCAGCGTCACGCTGGAGCCGGAGAGCATGCCTGATGGCGTGATCGAGGTCCTGGCCGAGCGGCTCACCGGACCCGACAGCGCCGTCTATGCCCGCAAGATTCTCGCCGCCTACACGCTGTTGCGCCAGCGCCGCTACGGCGACATCACCACCGCCGAATTCGACGAGATGTGTTTTGGCGAAGCGCTGCCGCGTCGGGTGCTAGACCCCCGCGTAACGCGTGCGGTCGCCCGTATCGGTCGCTTCACAGGTGAGCCCGTGACGGCGGACACTTGCGCGGCGGACGCCGGACTTTCCGCTTCGCGTTTCCTGCATCTGTTCAAGGAAGAGACCGGCATCTCGTTCCGCTCCTTCCGCGCCTGGAAGCGCGCGCGGCATCTGCTGCACTTCGCCAACCAGGACCTCAATCTGGCCCATCTCGCGCAGGACATCGGCTATCCCGACAGCACCCATTTCAGCCACTCGATCCGCCGCTTCTACGGTTTGAAGCCGCGCGCGATCTTCGTTGGCTCGCGGGATCTCGCGATCTATCGCAGCAGCGAGACGGTGAGGCTTGCGGAGGCGAGCTAGGAACGCTCTTGTAGGGTGGGTTAGCGAAGCGTAACCCACCACCTTTCTCTCCGGGGAGACCTTGGTGGGTTACGCCTTCGGCTAACCCACCCCACGATCGCATTGTTTCCAGCTTCTCCGCGCAAGAAGCCGCATGCCGCTCATCACATGATCGCAAGCGTTGAATTATCAACGTGCGAGACATTCAAGGCATGAGCGACAAGGCCGTCATCACCTGCGCGCTGAACGGCGTGCTCACCGACCCGAAGCAGCATAACGTGCCTGTGACGCCCGAGCAGATGGCGCGCGAGGCCAAGGCTGCGTTCGATGCCGGCGCGTCCATCATGCACATCCATCTGCGTCAGCAGGCGCCGGACAAGGGGCATCTGCCGTCCTGGGAGGTCAGCGTCAGCAAGGAGATCCAGCAGGCGATCCGCGAAGCCTGCCCCGGCGTGATCATCAACCACACCTCCGGCGTCTCCGGGCCGAACTACAGCGGTGCGCTGGATTGCATCCGTGAGACCAGGCCGGAAATCGCCGCCTGCAATGCCGGCTCGCTGAACTATCTGAAGGTGAAGGCCGACAACAGCTGGGCCTGGCCGCCGATGATGTTCGACAATGCGGTCGAGAAGGTGAAGGACTATCTCGACGTCATGAACGCGGTCGGTACCATCCCCGAATTCGAATGTTTTGACGTCGGTATCGTCCGCTGCGTCGGCATGTACCGTCAGGTCGGCATGTACAAGGGCCCGCTCGAATATAACTTTGTGATGGGCGTCGCCTCCGGCATGCCGTCGGATCCCGATCTGCTGCCGATCCTGATCAAGCTGAAGCGTCCCGAAGCGCAATTTCAGGTCACCGCGATCGGCCGCGAAGAAATTTGGCCGCTGCACCAGCGCTGCGCCGAGCTCGGCGGTCATCTGCGCACCGGTCTCGAAGATGCCTTCTATCTCGCCGACGGCAAGAAGGTGACGTCGAACGGCCAGCTGATCGAGGCCATCGCCGCCTGCGCCCGCCGTGCGGGCCGCGAGATCGCGAGCCCGGCGGAAGCGCGAAAGATTTTTGGGACGAATCGCTGAACGTAGCCCCAGCCGTCATTGCGAGCGAAGCGAAGCAATCCAGAATCTTTCCGTTGAGGCAGTCTGGATTGCTTCGTCGCTCCGCTCCTCGCAATGACGGGTAGGAAATAATCATGTCCATTCTCGAAAACGCCATCTTCCCCGGCAGCGCCGTCTACCGCGCCAATCGCGACGGCATGCTTGGCCTGATTGACCGCATGCGCGCGCTGGAAGAGCGTACGCGTGCGGCATCAGCCGCGGCGAAAGACCGCTTCCACAAGCGCGGCCAGCTGTTGCCGCGCGAACGCGTCGCGCTGGTGCTCGATCCGGGCGCGCCCTTCATCGAGCTGTCCACGCTCGCCGGCTACATGTTCGACGTATCGGATCCGGACAAAAGCGTGCCCGGCGGCGGCGTCATCGCCGGCATCGGTTTCGTCTCGGGCATCCGTTGCATGGTCAGCGCCAACGATTCCGGCATCGATGCCGGCGCTCTTCAGCCCTACGGTCTCGACAAGACGCTGCGCGTGCAGGAGCTCGCGCTGGAAAACAAGCTGCCCTATGTCCAGCTGGTCGAAAGCGCCGGTGCCAATCTGTTGCGCTATCGCGTCGAGGATTTTGTCCGTGGCGGCAATATCTTCCGCAATCTCGCGCGGCTCTCGGCGGCCGGGCTGCCCGTCGTCACGGTGACGCATGGCTCCTCGACCGCCGGCGGCGCCTATCAGACCGGCCTGTCCGACTACATCGTCATGGTCCGTGGCCGCACCCGCGCCTTCCTCGCGGGCCCGCCGCTGCTGAAAGCCGCCACCGGCGAGATCGCGACCGAGGAGGAGCTTGGCGGGGCTGAGATGCACACGCAGGTGTCGGGACTTGGCGACTACCTCGCCGAGGATGACCGCGACGCCCTGCGCATCGCGCGCGAGATCATGGCGGCGCTGGAATGGGAGCGGCCCGGCAGGGCGAGCGCGGAATATAAGCCGCCACGCTACGACCAGGACGAGCTGCTCGGCATCATGCCGATGGACCACAAGCGCGCCGTCGACATGAAGCAGGTCATCGCGCGCATCGTCGACGATTCCGACTTCACCGAGATGGCGCCGAACTACGGCCCGGCCACCGTCTGCGGCCATGCCCGCATCGAGGGCCAGGCCATTGGCATCATCACCAACAACGGTCCGCTCGATCCGGCCGGTGCCAACAAGGCGACGCATTTCATCCAGGCGTGCTGCCAGACCCGTACGCCATTGCTGTATCTGAACAACACCACCGGCTACATGGTCGGCAAAGCTTACGAAGAAGCCGGCATGATCAAGCATGGCTCCAAGATGATCCAGGCGGTGACGTCGGCGAATGTGCCGCAGATCACCATCTATTGCGGCGCCTCGTTCGGCGCCGGCAATTACGGCATGTGCGGGCGCGGCTTCCATCCGCGCTTCTGCTTCTCCTGGCCCAACGCCAAGACTGCCGTGATGGGCGGTGAGCAGGCCGCCGAGACCATGGCGATCGTCACCGAATCCGCAGCCGCGCGCCGCGGCAAGTCGGTCGAAAAGGAAAAGCTCGATGCCATGAAGGCGCAGATCGTCGGCGTGTTCGACGGCCAGATGGACGTGTTCTCGACCAGCGCGCGCGTGCTCGACGACGGCGTGATCGATCCGCGCGACACCCGCGCGCTGCTGTCGGAAGTGCTCGCGATTTGCCGCGAGGGCGATGCGCGCACGCCCCAGCGCATGCAGTTTTCGGTGGCTCGCCCATGAGGAACGGTTCAACGCAGCACCGGCCGTTCTTCAAGCTCCTGATCGCCAATCGCGGCGAGATCGCGCTGCGCGTGATGCGCAGTGCGCGGAAGCTCGGCCTCGGCGTCGTCGCGGTCTATTCGGATGCGGATCGCGACGCGCTTCATGTGCAACACGCCGACCAGGCCGTGCGCATCGGCGAGCCGCTGCCGGCGCAATCCTACCTCAACATTCCCGCGATCGTTGCAGCCGCAAAGGCCAGCGGCGCGGATGCCGTTCATCCCGGCTACGGCTTCCTCGCCGAGAACGAGGAGTTTGCACAGGCCTGCAAGGATGCCGGCCTCGTCTTCATCGGCCCGTCGCCCCAGGCGATCGAGTCGATGGGCAACAAGGCCGGTGCCAAGGAGATCATGAAAAAGGCCGGCGTGCCCGTCGTGCCCGGCTATCAGGGCGCCGATCAGGGCGATGAGGTCATGCTCGCGGAGGCGAGAGAGATCGGCTTTCCCGTGATGATCAAGGCGGTCGCCGGCGGCGGCGGACGCGGCATGCGGCTCGTGACGGACGCGGCGTCGTTTCCTGATGCGCTGCGTAGCGCGCGGTCCGAGGCGAAGGCGGCGTTTGGCGATCCGACGGTGATCCTCGAACGCGCCATCCAGAATCCCCGTCACATTGAAATTCAGGTGTTCGGCGACAGCCATGGCAACGCCATCCATCTCGGCGAGCGCGATTGCTCGGTGCAGCGGCGCCACCAGAAGCTGATCGAGGAGGCACCGTCGCCCGCTGTGACGCCGGAACTGCGCGCGAAGATGGGCGAGGTCGCGGTCGCCGCGGTGAAGGCGCTGCGCTACGAGGGCGCCGGCACGCTCGAATTTCTGCTCGATGCGAGCGGCGAATTCTACTTCATGGAGATGAACACGCGCCTCCAGGTCGAGCATCCCGTGACCGAGGCGATCACCGGGCTTGATCTCGTCGAATTGCAGCTGCGCGTCGCGCGCGGCGAGCCATTGCCGGTGAAGCAGCAGGACATTCGCTTCACCGGCCACGCCATCGAGGTGCGGCTGTGCTCGGAGGACGCCGCGCAGGATTTCATGCCGCAGTCCGGGCGCATGGCGCGCTGGCAGGTGCCGGATGGCATCCGCGCCGAGCATGCGCTGCAATCGGGCTCCGAGATTCCGCCGTTCTACGATTCCATGATCGCCAAGGTGATCGGCCATGGCGCGACCCGCGAGGAGGCGAGGGGGCGGCTGATCGTCGGCCTGGAACAGCTCACCGCTTTCGGCGTGACCACCAACCAGGCGTTCCTGCTGTCGTGCCTGCGTCATCCTGGTTTTGCCAAGGGTGAAGCGACGACGGCGTTCATTGGTGCGCATCGCGACGAGTTGCTGGCGGCGCGCGCGGACGCTGCATTCGATATCGCTTTGGCCGGCCTGTTGCTCTACGTCACGAACCCGCAGGCACCTTCGTGGCGCCGCGGACGGAGCCTCGCGGCAACGTTCCCGCTGCCGGCGAAAATCGAGGTCGCGGGCCACGCGTATGAGCTCGAAGTCACGCGGGAGCGCGATGGCAGCTACACCGTCGCGAGCGGCGGCCGGCAAGACAAATTCGGGATCGACCAGCTCGATTTCGATGTGATCCGCTTCCGCCATGACGGCGTGATGGACAGCGCCAAATTCCTGCGCGATGGCGACCGGCTCCACCTCCAGCGCCGCGGCATCCCGCTCGCGGCGACCGATCTCACACTCGCCGCGCCGAAGGCCGCCGCAAGCAACGGCGGCGACGGCAAGGTTCGTGCCGCCATGAACGGCCGCGTCGTTGCCGTCCTGGTCCAGCCGGGCGACCGCGTCACCGCCGGTCAGCCGGTGATGACGCTGGAGGCGATGAAGATGGAGCACGTCCACAAGGCCGGCATCGACGGCGTCGTCGTCGCGATCGACGTCGCCGAGGGCGAGCAGGTGACGACCGGCCGGATCGTGGCCGAGATTGGGGCGGGGTAGGCACCTCGAACTCAACTCGTCGTCCCGGCGAAGGCCGGGACCCATACTCCCAGGCAGCGGTTACAGGGCGAGCAGGTAACTCCGAGTCTTCGCCAAACCCGATCCTGTGGTTATGGGTCCCGGCCTTCGCCGGGACGACATGGGGCTACTGCCCGCGCCCCGTCCCGTCATTGAGCAAACACGCCACCTGGTGCCCGTCGCCCGCGTCCACCAGCACCGGCCGCTCCGTCTTGCACTGCTCCATCGCAAACCGGCAGCGGGTGTGAAACGCGCACCCCGGCGGCGGATTGACCGGGCTTGGCACGTCGCCGTCGACCAGCGGCACGAGCTTCTTGGCGAGCGGGTTCGCAACCGGCACCGAGGCGAGCAGGGCCTGCGTGTAGGGATGGCGCGGATTGCGGAACAGCTCGTCCTTGTCGGCGATCTCGACGATGCGACCGAGATACATCACGGCGACGCGGTGGCTGATATGGGCGACCACCGCGAGGTCATGCGCGATGAAGAGATAGGAGAAGCCGTGCTCGCGCTGCAGGTCAATGAGAAGATTGATCACCTGCGCCTGGATCGAGACGTCGAGCGCGGAGACCGGCTCGTCGCAGACGATCAGGCGGGGCCCGAGCGCCAGCGCGCGAGCGATGCAGATGCGCTGGCGCTGCCCGCCGGAGAATTGGTGCGGAAAGTTGCGCATCTGGTCGGGCCGCAAGCCGACCTGATCGAACAGGTTTGCGGTACGCGCCTCCAGCGCTTTGCCGGTCGCGATCCCGTGCACGAACAGCGGCTCGCCCACGATGTCCCCGGCAGTCATGCGCGGGTTGAGCGAGGCGAACGGATCCTGGAACACGATCTGCATCGAACGGCGGTGCGGACGCAGCGCGGACTTGGAGAGATGCGTGATGTCTTCGCCTTCGAGGCGGATCTGGCCCGAGGTCGGCTCGACCAGCCGCAGCACGCTGCGCGCCACCGTCGACTTGCCGCAGCCGGATTCGCCGACGAGGCCCAGCGTCTCGCCGATCCCAACCGAGAACGAGACGCCGTCGACCGCATGCACTGTGCCGACTTGTCGGCGCAACACACCGGCGCGCACCGGATAGTGCTTCTTGAGATCGGTGACTTCGAGCAGCGCCTCGGTCATGCCACCTCCGCCACTTCGGCCGCGCGCCAGCAGGCCGCAAGATGGCCACCGCCCCAATCGATGAGCGGCGGATATTCGGCCTCACAGCGCTTGATCGCGAGCTTGCAGCGCGGCGCGAACGCGCAACCTTTCGGCAGCTGCACCAGCGACGGCACCGTGCCGGGAATTTCGTTCAGCCGTGCCGGCGCGGCGACGCCCGGCGCCGGCACCGCCGGGATCGAGGCCATCAATCCGCGCGTGTAGGGATGTTTCGGCGCGGCGAACAGTGCCTCGACGCTCGCTTCCTCGACCTTCCGTCCCGCATACATCACGATGACCCGTTGCGCGGTCTGCGCGACGACGCCGAGATCATGTGTGATCAGCACGAGCCCGGTGCCGAGCTTTTTCTGCAGGTCCAGGATCAGCGCCAGGATCTGCGCCTGGATGGTGACGTCGAGCGCGGTCGTGGGCTCGTCCGCGATCAGCAGCGCCGGCCGGCACGCCAGCGCCATCGCGATCATGGCGCGCTGGCGCATGCCGCCGGACAATTGATGCGGATATTCCCGCGCGCGCCGCGCCGGTTCGGGGATGCGCACCAGGCGCAGCATCTCGATCGCGATGTCCCGGGCCTCCTTGTTCGACATGCTCCGGTGCAGCCGCACGGCCTCGACGATCTGGTCGCCGATCCGCATCACGGGGTTGAGCGAAGTCATCGGCTCCTGGAAGATCATCGAGATGCGGTTGCCTCTGACGGCGCGCATCTCTGCTTCGTCCAGCGTCAGAAGATCAGTGCCTTCGAGCGTGACGGAGCCGCCGACGATGCGGCCGGGCGGATCCGGCACCAGCCGCATCAGCGACAGCGCCGTGACGCTCTTGCCGCAGCCGGATTCTCCGACGATCGCCAGCGTCTCGCCGCGCTTCACCGTGAAGGACACATCATCGACGGCCTTGAACAGACCGGAGTTGGTGAAGAACACCGTCTTCAGGTTCTTCACCTCGAGCACCAGATCGGATTTGTCAGCCATCAGCCGCGCTGCCGTGGATCGAGGATGTCGCGCAAGGCGTCGCCGAACAGATTGGCGCCGAACACCGCGAGACTGATGGCGATGCCCGGGAAGATCACCAGCCAGGGCGCCGTGCGGACATATTCGGCGGCGGATTCAGAGAGCATGCGGCCCCACGACGGGTACGGCTCGGGAATGCCGAGGCCGAGGAAGGAGAGCGAGGCTTCGGTGAGGATGGTCGAGCCGAGCTGGGCGGTCGCAAGCACGATCAGCGGCGCCAGCGTGTTCGGCAGCACGTGACGGAGCGCGATGCGTACCTCGCTCATGCCGATCGACTTGGCGGCCTCGATGAATGGCAGCTCCCGCAGCGCCAGCGTGTTGGCGCGGATGACGCGCGAGACGGTCGGGATCAGCGGAATGGCGATCGCAATGATGACGTTCGGCAAGGACGGCCCAAGCGCCGCGGTCATGATGAGGGCCAGCACCAGCAGCGGCAGCGCCTGCAGGACATCGGAGACACGCTGGAACACGAGATCGACCCAGCCGGAGAGATAGCCGGAGGTGAGGCCCACGATGACCCCGATCGAGCCACCGAGTGCGGTCGAACCGATGCCGACCGCGAGCGAGATCCGCGCGCCATGAATGATGCGGCTGAAGACATCGCGGCCGAAGGAATCTGTGCCCATCCAGTGTGCCAGGCTTGGACGCGCCAGTGCCCGGGCGGCGTCGATCGTCAGCGGATCGTAACGCGCGATGAAGTCGGCGAAGATCGCTGTGAATACGAACAGGGTCATGATCACAAGGCCGGCCGCGCCCAGCACATGCCGCTGCGCCAAAAACAGCACGCGCCGCCAGCCGACGGTCGCGTGCGCCCCGGCGCGCCTCAGTTCAACGTCATAGTCGATTGCGGCCAACAGGTTCTCCTAATCCGTGTACCTGATGCGCGGGTCGAACACGGCGTAGAGCATGTCGACGATGAAATTCGCGCTCACCACGACGATGGCAATCAGCATCACCAGGTTCTGCACGATCGGATAATCGCGCCAGCGTATAGCCTCGACCAGGAAGCGCGCGACGCCGGGGATGTTGAATACCGTCTCCGTGACGATGAGGCCGCCGATCAGGAACGCCGCCTCGATGCCGATCACGGTGATGACGGGCAAAATCGCGTTCTTGAGCGCATGCTGATAGTTCACGGCGGCATCCGATGCGCCCTTGGCACGCGCGGTGCGGATATAGTCCTGCCGCAGCACTTCCAGCATCGAGGATCGCGTGATGCGCATGGTAAGCGCTGCGCTGCGAAAGCCGACGGCGGCGGCGGGCACGGCGTAGGTTGCGAACGCCTCCAGCCACGTCGCTGGATTCGGGTTGAAGATCGGCATCTGGTTGAACATCGCCACCGATGCGGTGAGGATGAGCAGGCCGAGCCAGAACGAGGGCAGCGACAATCCGCTCAGGCTCACCACACGCAACGCGTAGTCGAGCCTCGTTCCCTGCTTCACCGCGCTGATCACGCCCAGGGGAATGCCGATCGAGGCCGAGAACAGCAGCGCCAGCCCGGCGAGCCGTGCGGTGATCGGAATTCGCGGCAGAATTTCCTGAAGCGCCGGCTTCTCGGAGACATAGGAGTAGCCGAAATCGCCGCGCAGGAAGCCGCTGATCCAGTGCCAATATTGCACCACCAGCGGCTGGTCGATGCCGAGCTCCTTCTCCAGATTGGCCTTGTCGGCGGGGTCGACATAGCCGGCCGCGGCAAACAGGATGTCGACGATGTTGCCGGGCACGACACGCAGCAGGAAGAAGATGACGATCGAGATCCCGAACAGGGTCACGAGCATCAGCAACAGGCGCCGCACCAGATAGGCAAACATCCCTTCGCCCTCCGCGAGCCGCTAGTCGTCAGCCTTGCGCGCTACTTGTCGAGCCAGACGTCCTCGTAGCGAAAGCCGTTATAGGAGCTGTTCGACATGACCGTCACGCCCTTGACATAAGGCTGCCAGCAGGTGCCGGCCCGCGCATGGAAGATGATCGGGCGGGCGACATCCTCCTGCAGCTTCTTGTCGATGTCCCAGACCAGTTGCTTGCGTTTGCCAATCTCGATCTCCTGCGATTGCACGTCGAACAGCTTCTCGATCTCCTTGTTGCAATAATTGGTGTAGTTCCGCTCCGAGCCGCAGGAATAATTTTCGTAGAAAGACTGGTCGGGATCGTCGACGGAATTGCCGGTCAAGTTGAGGCCGAGCATGTAATCCTTGCGCGCAACCTTCGGGAACCAGTTTGCGGTTTCGACCACGTCGAGCTCGCCGTCGATATAGATGCTCTTGAGCTGGTCGATCAGGATCACCGCGGGATCGCGATATTCCGCGAGATTGCGCGTCGAGACCTTCACCGCCAAGTGCTTGTCGGGACCGTAGCCCGCCTTCTGCATCAGCTTCTTGGCCTCATCCCGGCTCGCATTCACGTTCGGACCATAGCCTGGAATGGTCTCCAGCTTGTCCTTGGGCATGCCCCAGATGCCCTGCGGCGGCGGCAGCATGGTGCCGCCGATATCCGCCTGGCCTTCGAACAGGATGTCGACGAAGGCCTTGCGGTCGAGCGCCATCGCCATGGCTCGGCGGATGTCGATGTTGTCGAACGGCGGGGACGCCGAATTGACGATGATGTTGGTCGAAACGTTGGTCGGCTCGACGACGCAGAGGGCGTTGGGCGCCTGCGACTTGATGTCCTTGAGGAGCGGGATCGTGATGTGCGTCGGGAAGGTCATGTCGAACTTGCCGGCGACGAAGGCGAGGATCGCGGTGGAGCGGTTCGTGATGATCGTGTACTCGATGCCGTCGAGATAGGGCAGGCCCTTCTTCCAATAGTCCGGGTTTCGCGTCAGCTTGATCGATTCATTGGCCTTGAACTCGACGAATCTGAACGGGCCGGTTCCGACCGGATGGGTGCGCATCTCCGCCGGCGAGACGTGACAGGGATAGATCGGCGTATAGCCGGATGCGAGCATCGCCAGCAGCGAGGGCTGCGGCCGCTTCAGATCGAAGGAGACCTCGAAATCGCCGTTCGGTGTGACATCGTTAACCTCGCTGTACCAGGCCTTGCGCGGATTCTGCCGCAGCTTTTGTTGCGATTTGCCCATCAGGAGATCGAAGGTGCATTTGACGTCGGCCGACGTGAACGGCTTGCCGTCATGCCACTTGACGCCTTGGCGGAGCTTGAAGGTCAGCTTCTTGTTGTCGCCGCTCCAGGACCAGCTCTCGGCCAGCTCTGGCCTCAGCGTATCTGGGCTGTTCTGCGCAATGTGCTGGTCGTAAACGACGAGATTGTTGAACACTCCCATGAAGGGCACGTTGATCGAATAGGTCGCGCCCTCCAGGATGGACGCATTCGCCGGGCTGTCGCGGTGATACATCCGCAGGATCCCGCCCTGCTTTGGTTCGCCGGCGAGCGTAGTGGTCGAGGTCGTCAGCACAGTTAGCGCCGCCATTGCGGCGAGCGACCACACGCTCCGCATGCTCATCCTCCCTGGACGTCTTGTCTTTTGGGCCTTTTGCGGCCTGTTTGAGCGGACGATAGCGATGCGAGCGCGGTGAGGCAACCGACAAGCTCTGCCACTCTCTCGGCAATTCGGATGACGGAAGGCCGCAGGGGGTTCTCTCACGATGTGAGGGAAGCGCCTCAGGCGACAGCGGCCCTTCACACGATCCTGGATGCCTTGTTCCCCCAATATCGGTCCCGCAGCAGCCGCTTGTACAGCTTCCCGGTCGGCAGCCGCGGCAACTCCTTCTCGAAGTCGACCGAGCGCGGCACCTTCTGCCGCGAGAGCGACGCTCCGCAGAACGCGATCAGCTCTTCGGCCAGCGCCTCGCCCGGCACGATGCCGGGCATCGGCTGCACCACCGCCTTCACCTCTTCGCCGAGGTCGGGATTGGGCACGCCGAACACCGCGGCGTCCGCAACCTTTGGATGGGTGATCAATAAATTCTCGCACTCCTGCGGATAGATGTTCACGCCGCCGGAGATGATCATGAAGGTCGCGCGGTCTGTTAGATGAAGGAAGCGGTCCTCGTCGACATAGCCGACGTCGCCGACCGTGCTCATGCTGCCGTCGGCCGATCGCGCCTTCTTGGTCTTCTCCGGGTCGTTGAAATATTCGAATGGCGTGGCCGTCTTGAACCAGACCTGTCCTGGCGTGCCGGTCGGGCATGGCTTCATATTTTCGTCGAGAATATGGAGGTCGCCGAGCAGCACCTTGCCGACGGTGCCGCGATGGGCGAGCCATTCCGCGCTGTCGCAGGCGGTGAATCCGAGGCCTTCGGTCGCGCCGTAATATTCGTGGATGATCGGCCCCCACCATTTGATCATGTCGTCCTTCACCAGGGCCGGGCAGGGCGCGGCGGCATGGATCGCGATTTCGAGCGACGACAGGTCATAGCGCGTACGCACCTCCTCTGGCAGCTTGAGCATGCGCGAGAACATCGTCGGCACGAGCTGGGTGTGGGTGATACCCCACCGCTCGACGAGCTGGAGGTAACGCTCGGGATCGAAGGTTTCCATGATGATGGCGGTGCCTCCCATCCGGATCGTGAGGTTCACCGCGGCCTGCGGCGCGGAGTGATAGAGCGGCGCGGGCGACAGATAGATCATGCCCTCGCGGTAGTGCCAAAGTTTGGTCAGGAAATCGAACAACGGCAGATTGTGTTTCGGCGGCTCCTCCGGCAGCGGCCGAATAATGCCCTTCGGCCGTCCCGTCGTGCCCGATGAATACAGCATGGCGGTGCCGAGCCATTCATCCGGGATTGGCGTCTTCGGCAGGCCGGCGGTCACCTCCGTGAGGCCGACGATGCGCTCACTCTCGCCGGGACCGTCGGCGACGATGCACAGTTTGATGTCGGGGCAGACCTTGATCGCCTCGCGCGCGATGTCGAGCTTCGCAATCGACGTGATCAGGATTTTGGACTGGCTGTTGACCAGGAGATAAGCGAGCTCGCCCGGCGTCAGGAACGAGTTGATGCAGGTGTAGTAGAGGCCGGAGCGCTCGCCCGCGCCGCAGGCTTCGAGGTAGCGCGAATTGTTCTCCATGAAGATCGAATAGTGGTCGAGCCGCTTCAAGCCGTGCTCGCGGAACAGATGCGCCAGCCGATTGCTGCGCGCATCGAGCTCGCGATAGGTGACGGCCTCGCCTGTTCCCGCCATGATGAAGGCGGGCTGGAGCGGGCGCAGGCGGGCATGCTGACCTGGGTACATCGGTCCTCCGGCTTTAGATCATGCGGCAAGAAGCAGGATTTCGCGCACCTGCGCGGGGCCGTCGATCTTGCGCGGGTTGCGCGGGATCCAGTTCGTGCGCATCGCAGCGTCCGCGATGGCGTCGAAATGCTCCGGCGAGACGCGTACATCGGCGAGGCTGCGCGGCATGCCGAGCGAGCGGATGAAGGCATCGAGCACATCGGCCGCCTTGTGACCCGGAAAGCCCATTGCGGCCGCGACGATCATCTGGCGCTCGGCATTGTCGGGCGCATTCCAGCGCATTACGGCCGGCAGCATGATGCAGGAGGTGTAGCCATGCGGCACGTCGAAGGTTGCGCCCAGCACGTAGCCGATGCCGTGGCTTGCCCCCATCGGCACGCCGGCGGCGAGGGCGCCCATCGACAGCCAAGTGCCGATCTGCGCATCCATGCGCGCGTCGAGGTCAGCAGGATCAGCCTTCACCCGCGGCAGCGCGTCGGCGAGCATCGCGAGGCCCTTGACCGACTGCGCGTCGGCATAGGGGTGCGTCTCGCGCGAGCAGATCGCCTCGACGCAATGATCGATGGCGCGGATGCCGGTCGAGAGGAACAGCCATTCCGGCGTGTGCACGGTGATGGCGGGATCGAGGATGGTCGCGCGCGGAACGCTGAGCGGATGCCGCAGCATCTGTTTCACATGGGCGGTGCGGTCGGTGACACCTGCGATCGAGCTGAACTCACCGCCGGCGATCGTGGTCGGGACGCTGATCTGACGCACGGTCGGCGCATTCATCTCAGGCACGACGCCCTTGTGCACGCGGATACGTTCGATGCCGTCGACGTCGTCGATGCCGTTGGCAAGGCAGAGCTGCACCGCCTTGGCGCCGTCGGTGATCGAGCCCCCGCCCACGGTGACGATCAGGTCGGCGCCCGCCTCGCGCGCTGCATTGGTTGCGGCGATCACCGCCTCGCGCGGTGTGTGGGCCGGCATGGCATCGAAGATGCCCGCGCAATTTGTGCCCAGGGCCTGTTTGATCTTCGTGATTTCGTCGGTCTGCCGGTTGAGCGTGCCCGAGACCATCAGGAAGGCGCGGCGCGTCCTCAGCCGGTCCATCTGCGCGACCACGGCCTCGGCCGCGGGGTGGCCGAAAACAACTTCCTCGATCGCGCCGTAAACGACACGTCCCTGATGCACGCCTGTCCTCCCCGGACAATTCGTCTTGTTCTTCTGGGGGTAGTCTAACCGCGCTGGCGGCATTCGTCATGCGCGAAGACGCTGAGCTCTATCTGCTCCCTCTCCCCGCTTGCGGGGAGAGGGTTGGGGTGAGGGGGGCTCTCCGCGAGGGAGCCGATAGTTTGACTCGCGGAGAGTCCCCCCTCACCCGCCGCGCTTCGCGCGTTGGCCTCTCCCTGCAAGCGGGGAGAGGCGAAGGAGCGTCGCTTCTCTCCCTGTCAACCCGTCATCCGGCCAGGGCATTCCTCCGAGCATTGCCCGCGCTTTGGTCTTGAAGAGTTCATCATTGCGACCCATCTTGTGTCGCCCGCGGGTACAGGCGTACCCTGATATTTCTGCGGTTTCTATGCGAGGACCTGGGATGAGTGGACCGGACGGAAGCGAGCAGTTTGTCAAAAAGCACGATTTCGTTCAGTCCCGGCCTTACGCCATAGCCGGCCTTGTCGCCGCGGCCTTTGCGCTCACCGGCTGTGGCCAGCCGACCCCGCAAGCGGCCGCGCCGCCGCCCGCGCCGGTGACCGTCGCCCAGCCGGTCAAGCGCACCGTCACCGATTGGGACGAGTTCACCGGCCGCTTCGAGGCGATGGAGGAGGTGCAGGTCCGCCCGCGCGTCGGCGGGTTCGTCAACTCTGTCGAATTCCAGGATGGCGCCATCGTACGTCAGGGCGATCTGCTCTATGTCATCGATCCACGTCCGTTCGAGGCAGTGGCCACGCAGGCGGAGGGGCAGCTTTCCGATGCGCGTGCCAAGGTGGAGCTTGCAAAGCGGGAGCTCGATCGCGGTTTGAGCCTGGTGCAGACCAGTGCCGTCTCCGAGCAGGTTGTCGATCAGCGCCGTCAGGCCTTGCAGGCCGCGCACGCTGCCGAAACACAGGCCGAGGGTGCGCTCAAAGTCGCCAAGCTCAATATCGAATTCACGCATGTGACGGCGCCGCTGACCGGCCGCGTCAGCCGCCACCTTGTCAGCCCTGGCAATCTCGTGCAGGGTAGCGATACCGGAACGTCGACGCTGCTCACCTCGATCGTGACGCTCGACCCGATCTACATCTATTTCGACATGGATGAGGCGACCTTCATCAAATACAGCAAGCTGTGGTTCGAAGGCCGCCGCCCGAGTTCGCGCGATACGGCGAACCCGGTGCAGGTGACGCTCGCCGGCGAGGCCAAACCATCCCGTGAAGGCAGTATCAATTTCCTCGACAACCGCCTCGATGTCTCCACCGGCACGCTGCGCAGCCGCGCCGTTATCAAGAACACCGATCTGTCGATCCTGCCGGGTCAGTTCGGTCGCGTCCGCCTGATCGGCAGCGCGCCCTATGAGGCGCTGCTGATTCCGGACGTCGCGGTTGCGACCGACCAGTCGCGCAAGATCGTGTTCGTGGTCAAGCCGGACGACACTGTCGAGGCGCGTCCCGTGGTGCTCGGACCGCTCGACGACGGCCTGCGCGTGATCCGCGAAGGATTGAAGGCAGACGACCGCGTCATCGTCAACGGCATCCAGCGCGCCCGTGTCGGCGCCAAGGTTGCCCCGCAGACTGCGCCAGCGCCGGCCGGTGGCAAGCCCGGTGACAAGTCATGAATCTCGGCCGTCTCTCCATCAACCAGCCCATTCTCGCGATGGTGCTGTCGATCGTGCTGCTGATCGTCGGCGCGCTGGCGTACACCACGCTGCCAGTCTCCGAATATCCGCAGGTGGTGCCGCCGACCGTCGTCGTCACCACGCAATATCCCGGCGCCTCCGCGCAGACTGTGTCCGACACGGTTGCAGCGCCCATCGAGCAGGAGATCAACGGCGTCGAGGACATGCTGTATCTCTACAGCCAGGCGACCTCGAACGGCCAGCTCACCATCACCGTCACTTTCAAGCTCGGCACCGATCTCGACAAGGCCCAGGTGCTGGTGCAGAACCGCGTCGCGATCGCGCAACCGCGTTTGCCTGAAGAGGTTCAGCGCAACGGCGTCACCACGCGCAAGAACTCGCCCGACATCCTGATGGTCGTGTTCATGCTGTCGCCCGACGACACGTTCGACCAGCTCTACATTTCCAATTACGCGCTGCTGCAGGTCCGCGACCAACTGCTCCGCATCGATGGCGTCGGCGACATCCAGATCTTCGGCGCACGCGACTATTCAATGCGGTTGTGGCTCGATCCAGACCGGATCGCCAATCTCGGCCTGACCGCGACTGAGGTGCTCGCTGCGATCCGCGCGCAGAACGTGCAGATCGCGGGCGGCCAGATCGCCGAGCCGCCGATCGCCGACCGCGCCTTCCAGCCGAACCTCACCTTCACCGGGCGATTGAAAGACCAGAAGCAGTTCGAGGACATCCTGATCAAGGCCGGCTCTGACGGCCGCACGGTGCGCCTGCGTGACGTCGCCCGTATCGAGCTTGGTGCTCTCGCCTACTCCACCAACAGCTTCCTGCTGCGCAAATCGGCGGTCGCGATGCTGGTGACGCAACGGCCGGGATCGAACGCCCTCGCGACCGCGAAGCACATCTCGGACACGATGACGAAGTTGAAGGAGACCTTTCCGAAAGGCCTCGACTTCAATATCGGCTACAACCCGACCGAGTTCATCGCGCAGTCCGTCCATGAGCTGATCAAGACCATCTACGAGGCCATGTTGCTCGTGGTCATCGTCGTGCTGGTGTTCCTGCAGGGATGGCGGCCTGCGATCATTCCGATCATCGCGATCCCGGTTTCGCTGGTCGGCACCTTCGCGGTGATGGCGGCGCTCGGCTTCTCGATCAACAATCTCACGCTGTTCGGCCTCGTTCTCGCCGTCGGCATTGTGGTCGACGATGCCATCGTGGTGGTCGAGAATGTCGAGCGGCATCTCGAGCATGGCATGAGCCGGCGCGATGCCGCGCTGAAGACCATGGAGGAGGTCGGCGGCGCATTGGTGTCGATCGCGCTGGTGCTGTGCGCGGTGTTCGTCCCGACTGCGTTTCTGGGCGGCATATCCGGGCAGTTCTTTCAGCAATTCGCCGTCACCATTGCGGTCGCGACCGCAATCTCCTGCTTCTGCTCATTGACACTATCGCCGGCGCTGGCTTCGCTTCTCCTCGTCCCGCACGAGGAGAAGCGGCCGCCGGCGCGCTGGAATATCCTCGCCCGCGGCTGGAATGCTTTCACAGGCCTTTTTAACCGCCTGTTCGACCGTCTCGCGCATGGCTACGCCGGCCTCGCCAATTTCGTGATCCGGCATTCGGTGGTGATGATCCTGGTCTACGTCGTGCTGATCGGCAGCGCCGGCTGGCTGATCGCCACCACGTCGCAGGGCTTCATTCCGGCGCAGGATCGCGGCTACGTCATCATCTCCGTGCAATTGCCGGGCGCGGCCTCGCTGGCGCGCACCACCGAGGTCGTGCGCGAGATCGAACGGATCTCGCTGGATACGCCCGGTATCGTCCGCGTCGCCGCTTTCGCGGGCTTCTCCGGCGCGACGCGCACGCAGGCCGGCAACGCGGCGGCGCTCTTCCCGGTGTTCGACGAGCCCGAGGCGCGGATCAAGAAGGGATTGTCTGCGAACGCCATCACGGTCGATCTACGCAAGCGCCTGGCCGCGATTCAGGGTGCCTTCATCATCGTGATTCCACCGCCGGCCGTGCCGGGCATCGGCACCGGCGGCGGCTTCACCATCCGCATCCAGGACCGCCAGGGCCGTGGGCCGGAGATGCTCGCCGCGGCTACTGACGAGCTTGTCGCCGCAGCGCGCAAATCGCCCTCGCTGCTCGCTCCCTCCGTGTTCTCCCCGTTCTCGGCCAACACGCCGCAGCTCTTCGTCGACATCGACCGCACCAAGGCGCAGAAGCTCGGAGTTCCCATCGCCGGCATCAACGACACGATCCAGACCTATTTCGGATCGACCTATGTCAACGACTTCAACCTGTTCGGTCGCACCTACCACGTCACCGCGCAGGCCGACTTCCCGTTCCGCAAAGAACCAAGCGACCTCTCGCGCCTGCGCACGCGCAACGCCTCCGGCGACATGGTGATGCTCGGCAGCGTGGTCGACTTCAAGGATGTTTCCGGCCCTGACCGTGTCGCGCGCTACAATCTCTACGCGGCGTCCGAACTGCAGGGCGAGCCGGCGCCGGGCACCAGCTCGACCACCGCGCTCAACGCGATCAAGAAGCTCGCCGACGACACCCTGC
The DNA here is from genome assembly GCF_000515415.1 of Bradyrhizobium sp. WSM1417. Classification (NCBI taxonomy): domain Bacteria; kingdom Pseudomonadati; phylum Pseudomonadota; class Alphaproteobacteria; order Hyphomicrobiales; family Nitrobacteraceae; genus Bradyrhizobium; species Bradyrhizobium sp. WSM1417. The sequence continues at coordinate 550,622 of NZ_KI911783.1, read as the reverse complement.
CGAGCGGCTTCACCTTCGAATGGACTGATCTGTCCTACCAGCAGATCACGGGCGGCAATGCGGGTCTCTACGTGTTCCCGATCTGCGTGCTGTTCGTCTATCTCGTCCTCGCCGCGCAATATGGCAGCTGGACCTTGCCGTTCGCGGTGATCCTGATCGTGCCAATGTGCCTGTTGGCCGCCACCATCGGCGTGCGCATCATGGGGCAGGACGTCAACATCCTCACTCAGATCGGTTTCGTCGTGCTAGTGGGGCTGGCGGCAAAGAACGCGATCCTGATCGTCGAGTTCGCGCGCGACATCGAGAACGAAGGCAAGCCGCGGCTCGAGGCCGTGATCGACGCCTGCCGCCTGCGCCTGCGGCCGATCCTGATGACGTCCTTCGCCTTCATCCTTGGCGTGCTGCCGCTGGTGATCTCGTCGGGCTCGGGCTCGGAGATGCGGCAAGCCGTCGGCGTCGCCGTGTTCTTCGGCATGATCGGCGTCACCCTGTTCGGGCTGTTGTTCACGCCGATCTTCTACGTGGTGGTGCGGAACCTGGCCGAGGGGAAGAACGAGGGCAAGCCGAAGGCGGTGGCCTGATTCCCCTCCAATGTCGTCCTGGCGAAAGCCAGGACCCACTACCCCAGGGAGTGGTTGCTGTGCGAGCTGCTAACTCCGAGACTTCGCCAAACTGCTCCCTGGGCTAATGGGTCCTGGATCAGCGCTCGCTCCGCTCGCTTGTCCAGGACGACGGCAGCTCCTCATCAAGATGGCCGCGCCCATACTAACGGCCTAGGCCGAAATGGATGGGCAGGCGCGGGGTTCTTCACTAGTATCCGCGCGATTTCAAAACAGAAAACTGCTGGGAGCCAACGAATGAAATCAGCACTTTTGGCCGCTGTCGCAAGCTCCGCCCTGTTGCTGGCCGAGCCGGCCTCTGCGCAAGGCGTCAAGATCGGCATCCTCAACGACCAGTCCGGCGTCTATGCCGATTACGGCGGCAAATGGTCGGTCGAGGCCGCCAGGATGGCGATCGAGGATTTCGGCGGCGAGGTGCTGGGGCAGAAGGTGGAACTCGTCACCGCCGACCACCAGAACAAGCCGGATCTTGCGACCTCGATCGCGCGCCGCTGGTATGACGTCGAGAATGTCGACATGATCACGGAGCTGACGACCTCATCGGTCGCGCTCGCGATCCACGAGCTCTCCAAGGAAAAGAAGAAGATCGACATCGTCGTCGGCGCTGCGACCTCGCGCCTCACCGGCGATGCCTGCCAGCCCTACGGTTTCCACTGGGCCTATGACACTCGCGCGCTCGGCGTCGGCACCGGCGGCTCGCTGACCAAGGCCGGCGGCGACAGCTGGTTCTTCCTCACCGCGGACTACGCCTTCGGCTATGCGCTCGAGAAGGACACCAGCGAGATCGTCACGGCTAATGGCGGCAAGGTGCTGGGTTCTGTGCGCGTGCCGCTCAACTCCTCGGACTTCTCCTCCTTCCTGCTCCAGGCGCAGAGCTCGAAGGCGAAGATCGTCGGCCTTGCCAATGCCGGCCTCGACACCACCAACTCGATCAAGCAGGCGTCCGAGTTCGGCATCGTCTCCGGTGGCCAGAAGCTCGCGGGTCTCCTGATGACGCTCGCCGAAGTGAACGGCCTCGGCTTGCAGGCCGCGCAAGGCCTGGTGCTGACCGAGGGCTATTACTGGGATATCAACGACCGCACGCGCAATCTCGGCGAACGCTTTCTCAAGCGCACCGGCCGGATGCCGAACATGATCCAGGCCGGCACCTATTCGGCGACGCTGAGCTATCTCAAGGCGGTCAAAGCCGCCGGCACCAAGGATCCGGATGCGGTCGCCAAGAAACTGAAGGAGCTGCCGGTCGACGACGACTTCGCGCAAGGCGGCAAGGTGCTCGAGAACGGCCGCATGGTCCACGACATGTATTTGTTCGAGGTCAAGAAGCCCTCGGAATCGAAGAAGCCCTGGGATTATTACAAGCAGCTCGCGGTCGTTCCCGGCGACAAGGCGTTCTTCACTGCCAAGGAGAGCGGCTGTCCGCTGACGAAGTGAGATGACGGCGGCTTAAAAAGCGAGATGTCGTCCTGGCGAAAGCCAGGACCCATTACCCCAGCCGGCAATTGTTGAAACAAACTGTGGCCACGATCGTGCCCACAACCATGCCCTGTGGTTATGGGTCCTGGCTTTCGCCAGGACGACGCCGAGTGTGTAGGAACAGCCCGCCCCTCACACCAGCCGCAGCACCACCGCGCCCAACGCCCCCGCCCACAGCGCGATGGCCGCAATACCCTGAATAAAAAATCCCGGGCCGCGTTTTGCGGCGGCCTTCGAATATCCGATGAAGTAGACGATGCGGCCGACGATCCAGACCGCGCCGATCGCCGCTGCACCGGCATCATTGATGTAAATCGCAAACAGCCAGAGCGACGGCAGGAAGATCGGCATCCATTCCAGCGTGTTCATCTGGATCCGGAACGCGCGTTCAAAATCCGGATGGCCAGACATTGCCGGCACCTTGACGCCGGTCTTGGTGCGCGCGCGCGACACGTTGATGGTGGTGAAAAACTAGAACAGGATCGCCAGCAGCGTGACGAGGGCGGTGAGGTGATGCATCGCTAGTCCCTTCGAAGAGGTCCCGGTTCAATACCCGGTCAGCTCGAGATAGCCAACGCCGTCATGCGTGCCGGCAAAGCTGATCGGTCCTTCCCAATAGGAAAAGCCGGTCCCCATCCACGCCTTTGGATTGAGCGGCTTGCACAGGATCGAGAACGACCGCGAGGGAATCGCGATCTGCCATTCCACCGGCAGCTTGTGTCCCGCGACCTCGGCGGTCGCCTTCGGACTCATCTGGATGTCGTCGCCCGCAATCATGTGCGTGTCGCCGGCGGCGGAGATCCAGTTGCCGAACGGATAATTTTGGCCGTCCTTCTGGCGCAGCCGGTACAGCATCAGCTTGTCGCCGGACGCGAGATGCAGCGACAGCCAGTCCCAGCCGGTCTGGTCGGCGTCGAGCGGCTGGCTGCTCCATTCGCGGTCCATCCAGGCCTGGCCGGAAACATCGACCGTCCCGTCGTCGATGCTGAGCGTGCCGCGGGCGCGGTAAAACGGCTGGCTGTAATAATAGGAGGCCTGTCCGCGCTCCGACTTGCGGCTGTAGCCGCCGTCGCCCTGCAGCGCCACCGGACGATCGGCCTCAAGCGTCAGCGCGTAACTGAAGTCGGTGCCAGCGGCCTTCAGCGTCAGCGGCGCCAAGGTGCGATCTTCAGTGTGCTCGGATCCGTTCATCGCCCAATCGTCGATCCAGGCTGAGAACGGTTTCGCCGTGACGCCGGCCTGTCCCACACCGCCGCGGGAAAACAGCTCGTTGATACGGTGGGTATCGGCGCGCGTCACCGCCGCATGCGCCATCCACACCTGCTGATTGGCCCAGCCTTCGCCCTGCGGTCCCGGCTGCGTCGCCTGGCGAAACAGCGTCCATTGCAGGCCGCAAGCCGCGCCGCTGGCATCGACGAGATTCGCCGTGAGATACCACCACTCGATGCGAAACTCCGGATGCGGCCCGTGATCGGCCGGAAAGGCGAGTGTCTTTCCCGGCGTCACTTTGGCAAAGCCGTCGGCCGTCGCGCCGAGCCCGGCATAGCCTTGTGCGCCCGCGCGGCGGACTGCCGCGAGTGCGGCGATGCCGCCGGCGAAGGTGCGTCGCGAGATCCTGTCAGCGCTCATTGGCAAACACCTTGACGAGGCTCGCCGGCTGCATTCGGGCCAGTCGGATCATCGGCAGCAGGGCGGCAAGCAACGAGGCAAACAGCGCGACCGCGACCAGCTCGACCAGTTGCAACGGAAATACATGAAACGGCAGCCGCCAGCCGAACGCCTTCACGTTGACGATCGCGATCAGGCACCACGCCACCAGCAGCCCGAGTGGCACGGCCAGGAGCGAGGTGAACAGCGCGACCGACAGCGTCTTGGTCAATTCGATCGCGGCAAGGCGTGGCCGTGTGATGCCGATCGCCCAGAGCGGCGCGAGCTGCGGCAGGCGGGAATTCGCCAGCGTGAGAAGGCTGGTCAGAAGCGCGATGCCGGCGACGCCGAGCGTGAACGCGTTCAGTGCCGACGTCACCGCAAAGGTGCGGTTGAAGATCCGGATCGACTCCGCCTTCACCGTCGCCTGGTCGGCGACGCTGCGGTCGTCGAGCGCAAACTGCGTCTGCAACGCCGTGATCAGGCCGGGGATATTCTGCTTTGCGACAATGAGGCCGATGCGCGTCTGCGGCGTCTGCGGAAAATGCCGGATCAGCGCCGCGACATTCACCGCGAGCTGGCCCTTGGGATTGCCGTAGTCGGCATAGATGCCGACGATGTCGAGCTCCCAGGTGCCGCCCGGCGCCGGGACCTCAACGACGTCACCGACGCGGACGTTGAGGCGGCGGCTCAGCTGCTCGCTGATGAAGGCCGCATTACCGGGCACGAGCCGGGTCCAGGCACGGGGCGCGGCTTCCAGCAGCGGCCAGCGCTCGCGATAGAGCGCATGATCGGGCAGGCCGAGCAGCTCCACCGGCTGGCCCTGTACCTGCGCCTCGGCGCGTCCGCCCGACAGGATCGCCTCGACATCGCGGCGCTCCTTCAGCCAGTTGCGGATCGCGACGCCTTTCGCATTGTCGGAGGCGCTGATGTAGACGTCGGCTGCGAGCCGCCCGTTGAGCCAGCCGATGAAGGTGCGGCTGAACGTTTCCACCATGGTGGACACGCCGACATTGACGGCGAGCGCGAGCAGCAGCGCCATCAGCGCCAGCGACAAACCCGAGAGCTGCTGCCGGCTGTCCGCCCAGAACCACAGCGCGAGCGGCCTTCGTGCGAAACGCTGCCCGGCCCGCAGGATGATGTCGAGGAAGGCCGGCAGGATCAACGCGGCGCCGAGCATCAGCGCTGCCAGCACGCCAAAGCCCGCGATCAGCGATTGCCCGTACTGGAGCAGCAACAGCGCGACCGCGAACACGGCGCAGGCAGCTCCGCTTTGCAGGATCAGCCAACGGCGCTGCCTCTGTTGCCAGGCGCGCGGCTGCGCGGTCGCCAGCACCGGCATCCTGACGGCCTTGATCAGGCTGGTCGCCGCGGCAACAAGCGCGCCGGCAATGCTGATGCCGATCCCGGCGAGCCACCATTCAGGTCGCAAGCTGAGCTGCCCCGGGATCTGCGCGCCATAGAGTCCACGCAGGGATGCTGCGACGTCGGGCAAGAGCGCGGCCGCAATGAAATAGCCGCAGGCAAGCCCGATCAGGCCTGCGACCAGCGACAGCGCCACGAGCTCGACAACCAGCACGGTGTTGACCAGTCGCGCCGAGGCACCGCAGGCCCGCAGCGTGCGCAGCATTGGCAGCCGCTGCTCGAAGGCGAGGCCGACGGCCGAATTGACGATGAAAAGACCGACGAAGAACGACAGCAGGCCGAACGCAGTGAGGTTGAGGTGAAAGCTGTCGGTGAGGCGCTCCAGCTCAGTCTCCGCATCCGGCTCAACCCGCTGCAAGCGGTCGCCGACGACGCTCGCCAAGGGCGCGAGCTTGCCCTTCGGTTTACCGATCAGCAGCCGCGAGATCTGGTCCGGCTTGTTCAGCAGGCGCTGCGCCACGCCGATATCCACGACGAGCACGTCGGGCACGAGCTGCGGCAGCACGCGCAGCGGCGGCAGTTTTGCGCCGTTGCTGATCGCTGGTGCCGCGCCCTCCTGCTCCTGCAAATCGGTCATCGTTTCCTTCGCCACCAGCGTCTGGCCCGGCGGAGCCACGAAGCTGCTCAGATCGGCGGCACCGAGGCGCGGTGCGTTGCCGACATCGACCGGCAGCGTCACCGGCTCGATGCCGAGCAGCCGGACCGAACGCCCGTTGACCTGGACCCGTCCCTCCAGCATCGGCGAGACCGGCCAGCCGGCGCGGCGGAGCCTGACGAACAATTCCTGCGGGAAGGTCGCGGCATCAGGTGCGACCAGCATCGGCGTGCGCGCGCCGCCGAAGGTTGCCGCGGCGCGGTCATAGGCGTTGCGGGCCTGCTGGTTGATCGCCTGCACGCCGCTCCACAGCGCGGTCGCCGCAATCAGCCCGATCAGGAGCGTCGCGAACTGCATCTTGTGGCGCCGCCAATGGCTGAGCAGCACCGCGAGGACCCAGAGCGCGCGCCTCATGCGATCCGCCCGGCATGCAGATTGACGTGGCGATCGAGTGTCGCGGCCAGATGCAGGCTGTGCGTCACCATCAGAAAGCCGCAGCCGGTGCGCGTGACGAGGTCGCGCGTCAGGGCCAGCACGTCCTCGGCGGTGGCCTCGTCGAGATTGCCGGTCGGCTCGTCCGCCAGCAGCAACGACGGCTTTGTTGCGAGGGCCCGGCCGATCGCGACCCGTTGCTGCTGTCCGCCCGATAATTGTTCTGGATAACGCTTGAGCAGGCCGCCAAGCCCGAGACGTTCGATCAGCTCCTTGTACCAAGCTGCGTCGTACCGGCCGGCGATCCGCGCCTGAAACACCAGATTGTCTCCGACCGACAGACTCGGGATCAGATTGTACTGTTGAAACACCAAGCCGATCCGGTCGCGCCGAAGGCCCGCGCGTCCCGCATCGGACAATTTGGTGACCTCGATGTCCTCCAGGCGGATCGTGCCGCCATCGGCGGCATCGAGCCCTGCGATCAGGTGCAACAGCGTGCTCTTGCCGCTGCCGGACTCACCGGTCAGTGCGACGCGTTCGCCGGCCTTGAGGTCGAGATCGACGCCGCGCAGGACATGGACCGGCTCACCGGCCGAAGAGAACGTCTTGGAGAGGTTTCGGATGCTCAGCACGATGAATGGCGCCGGACGGAATTAGCGGGATTGCTGCGTAGCACACTTGCTGCGGAAATGCCGGGTTGCGTTGGTCTTGAAGCCGTTGTTAGCTCCTAAGAGGACCACATCAAAAAAGTGCCAAAAAGGGACGACGGGGAGAACGATGAGCGCTCAGGCAACGCAGCCCGCGGCGGGCAAGATGACGGGGATGTCCAAGGAAACGTCGAAGCAAACGTCCAAGGAAACGCCAAAGGGGGCCTGGACCGTTACATTTCTCCTGTTTCTTTTCATGCTGGTGAACTTCGCCGACAAGATCGTCGTCGGTCTCGCGGGCGTTCCGATCATGACCGAGCTGAAGCTCGAGCCCGAGCAGTTCGGTCTGCTCGGTTCGTCGTTCTTCTTCCTGTTCTCGATCTCGGCGATCGTGGTCGGCTTCATCGTCAACAAGGTACCGACCCGCTGGGTGCTGTTGACCCTCGCGGTGATCTGGGCGCTGACGCAGTTTCCGATGGTCGGCACCGTCTCTTTCACCACGCTCCTGATCTGCCGCATCGTGCTCGGCGCCGGCGAAGGCCCGGCGGCCTCGGTGGCGATGCACGCAGTCTACAAATGGTTCCCCGACGAGAAGCGCACGATGCCGACCGCAATCCTGTCGCAAGGTTCGGCCTTTGGCGTGATCCTGGCGGTCCCGGCGCTGAACTGGATCATCGTCAATCATTCCTGGCACTATGCGTTCGGTGCGCTTGGAATCGTCGGCCTGATCTGGGTCGCCGCCTGGCTCGCACTCGGCAAGGAAGGCCCGCTGGACACCCACGCATCGGCCGTGATCGAACCGAAAATACCCTATCTGCAGCTTCTGACATCGCGCACCTTCATCGGCTGCGTGACCGCGACTTTCGGCGCCTATTGGGCGCTGTCGCTCGGGCTCACCTGGTTCACGCCCTTCATCGTCAAGGGCCTCGGCTTCTCGCAGTCTCAGGCGGGCTTCGTCTCGATCCTGCCCTGGGTGTTCGGGGCGACCATCGTCATTCTGACGGGCTGGATCTCGCAGGTGATGCTGGCACGCGGCTACACGTCGCGGATCTCCCGCGGCGTGCTCGGCTCGGTGCCGCTGATCGTCGGCGGCCTGATCCTCGCGATGATGCCGCACGTCCAAGGCGCCGGCCTTCAGATCGCCCTGCTCGTGGTCGGCTCCGGCCTGTGCGGCGCGATCTACGTCGTCTGTCCGCCCATGCTCGGCGAGTTCACGCCGACGTCGCAGCGCGGCGCGGTTCTCGCGATCTACGGCGCGCTCTATACGCTTTCGGGCATCGTCGCGCCGTTGGTGATGGGCAGCGTGATCCAGCGCGCCGGCAGCATGCTGGACGGCTACATGACCGGCTTCACCATCAACGCCGCGATCATGGTCGGCTCCGGCCTGCTCGGGCTGCTCCTGCTCTGGCCGAACACGGAAAAGGCCAGGCTGACCGGTGGAGCTACGCCGCAGGCCGCGCCGCTGAAGAGCGCGGTGTCGCCGACGTAAGGGGGCCACTTCAGCCAACCCAATCACAACTGTCATCCCGGCGAAGGCCGGGATCCATAACCACGATTTTTAGTTGGGCGAAGACTGGTATTGACCAGCCCGCGCCGCAACACCTTTCGGTGGCTATGGGTCCCGGCCTTCGCCGGGACGACGGTTAAGTTTGTAGTGGCGCTGGTGACTTAAGAACTGGCTTTCGCCTTCCGCTCCGTGAACGGCGACAGCACCACCGTCGCGAGCATGAAGATCACGGACGCCCCGAACACCCAATGCGGCGCGCTCTGGTCCATGATCCAGCCGAACAGCAGCGGGCTGACGATGCCGCCGAGATTGAAGCCGGTGGAGACGATGCCGAAGGCGCGGCCGGCCGCGCCGGGCGGCGCTGCATTGCGCACCAGCATGTCGCGCGAGGGCGCGATCACGCCGGAGAGGAATCCCGCAGCCGCCATCGTGGCGGTCAGCGCCCAGCCCGGCAGCGTGACCAGCGCGATCAGCAGCACGATCGCCGCGTTCGCGGCGAAGCAGGCGGCGGCGACATAGCCGTGGCGCTCGGTGCGGTCGGCAAGGAAGCCGCCCGCGAGCACGCCGGCGGCGCTTGCACCGAGGAACGCGGTGAGCGCGACATTGGCCGCGGAATAGGTCACACCGTAGCCGCCCATCAGCGCCACTACGCCGAAATTGTTGATGCCGGCGACCGACAGGCTGAGCAGCATGAACAGTGCTGTCAGCGTGATCAGCGCCGGCGTGATCACGGCTTGTTTTGGTGCGCCCTCGGTGCCCGGCTTGGTCTTGTGCGCGCTGGCATCGGGAATGTTCATCGTCACCAGCAACAGCGCGACCAGAACGCCGATCGCACCCGATGCGATCAGCGCACCGGCGCCACCGGACACGATGACCATCGCGGCGACGATCGCCGGCGCCACCGCGCCGCCGAAATAGCCGGCAAAAGTATGGATCGAGAAGGCGCGACCCATCCGCGCTTCATCCATGTGCTCGGCAAGGATGGCGTAATCGGCGGGATGGTAGACGCTGTTGGCGAGCCCGAGCAGCACGGCGCAGGCGATCAGCGAGGTGTAGCTGAGATGCAGGCCGAGTAGGATCAGCGCGAAGCCGCCGAGGGTGAGACCGCCCAGCAGGATCCGTCGCGCGCCAAAGTGGTCGACGAGATAGCCGGTCGGCGCCTGCGTCAGCCCCGACACCACGGCCGACACGGTGAGCGCAAAGCCGAGCTCGACATAGCCGACGCCGAGTTGATTCTTGAGGAAGGGAAACAGCATCGGCAGGACCAGCAGATGGAAATGGCTGACCCAATGCGCGATCGAGATTCCCGTCAGCGTGCGTAGCGCGCTGTCCGCCTTGCCTTGTTGCGGTGCGGCGAGAACGTCGACCATTGCAGTTCCGTTTTATGTCCTTTGGAGACGCGCAAACTATCGGCCAGAGCGGTTATTTGTCCATGAACGCAGGCGCATGGCAGTAGCGCGGGGCGGGAGAAGTGAGGGGCAGGACGCTTCCGCATCGTCGTCCCGGCGAAGGCCGGGACCCATAACCCCAGGAAGGAGTTTGGCGGAGGATGATCGTGGGGTACTGCGACCTGCCTCGATCGAGAGATCACGCGGTATGGGTCCCGGCCTTCGCCGGGACGACACTGATGATGTTGCGCCAGCGCGCGACTAAGGCCTTGTCTGCGCGACCCCTCAAAATGGCTCGTCATCCGGCCCGTAGCGGTCGCGCTTCGGTGTCGCGATGTCGCCGTCTTCGTAATCATCGTCTTCGGTGTCGCGCGGAGGCGGAGGCTTCTTCGCTTTGTCTTTTGCTGGCGTTTCGTCCGCAATTTTGGGCGGCGCGTTCGGCTTGCCGATCTTGGCCATGGCTGGTCCCGGATGGTGATGCTGCGCCCGATCCTATCCGGAAGATATGTGCGGTTCCTGACTTATCTCAAGGCGGTCAGTGCACCACCGGCCCGCCGGCCTTCTTCCAGGCATCGATGCCGCCGGCGATGTGGGCGGTGTTGGTGAGCCCGGCCTCCTTCGCGGCGGCGACAGCCATCGCGGAGCGTTCGCCGAAGGCGCAGAAGAACACGACGCGGCGGCCGGTGGCGGCCGCGACCTCGCGCAGCATGCCGCCGGGCTTGAGGCTGTCCTCGACAGACGGATAGGGCGTATGCAGCGCGCCTTCGAGCATGCCGTGCTTCATCCGTTCGTTGGCCTCGCGCAAATCGACCAGTAGGATATCGGGCCGGCCGAGGCTGCGGATGGCCTCGACGGCGCGCAGCGCGCGGCCCTCTTTCTCCAGCTCCTCCTGGTGCAGGCCGACATGCATGTTGGCGGGCACGGCGACGTCCATCATCTTCGGATTGGGCAGCTTCAGATTGGCCATCAGCTCGATATAGTCGTCGACCGAGCGCACCTGGAGCCGCGGATTGTAGCGCTTCTCCTCGCCGATGGTGGAGACGGTGTCGCCCTTGTAGTCATGCGCCGGGAACACCATGGTCTCGTCCGGCAGCTTGAGCAGGCGGTTGAAGATCGAATCGTACTGCGCGCGCGACGAGCCGTTCTGGAAATCGGTGCGGCCGGTGCCGCGGATCAGCAGCGTGTCGCCGGTGAAGACGCGGTCGCCCATCAAATAGGAATAGGAATCGTCGGTGTGACCGGGCGTGTACATCACGTCGAGCGACAGGCCCTCGATCGTCACCTTGTCGCCGTCGGCAACCCGCATCGCCACCACGTCGGCCTTGGTCTGGTCGCCCATCACGGTCATGCAATGGGTGCGGTCGCGCAGCTCGCCGAGGCCGGTGACGTGGTCGGCGTGCAGATGGGTGTCGACGGCCTTGACCAGCTTGAGGTCGAGCTCGCGCAGCAGCTGGCAGTAGCGGTCGACCTTCTCCAGTACGGGATCGAGGATCAGCGCCTCGCCGCCGGGGCGGCTCGCCAGGAGATAGCTGTAGGTACCCGAAACACTGTCGAAGAGCTGACGGAAGATCATGGCGAGACCCGGCGTGAATTACCCCGAGATTCTACTACATTTCGGGCTCACAAGAGAAGCAATTCACTGTGTAAGCAGCAAAATTTGGAAGATTTTTATTCCTGTGACGGGCGAGTGGGCGTCACCTGGCCACCGCTGTCATTCCCCGCGAAGGCGGGGAATCCAGTACGCCGCGTCCTTTCCGTACCCCTCGCGGTCTCGGAGTACTGGATCGCCCGCCTTCGCGAGCGATGACACCGATGTGCCGCGACGCTTTGCCCCGACAAAAGGCTCAGGGCCTCACCAATGTGTACCCGTTCTCGCTGAGAAACAGGATCTGCCCGACCCCGACCTGCACCGGTGTCGCCGTGGGGATGAAGTCCGGCCGCTTGCCGGTCTCCCGTTCGATCGTGTCGACGGTGTTGAGACAGATGTCGAAGCGTACGCCTTGCGCGATCAGGCTCTCGACCTGCTTGCGGCGCTCGTTGCCTGACAACAGGAGATCGATGCCGGGACCAAACGCCACCACCTCGACCGCCACCTTGTCGGGGTCGTAGGCTTTCAGCAAATTGTTGGCGACGCTGAGCACCAGAGCTTGCTTCCTGGCATCGCCATCGGAGAGCTGCAGCACGATCTTGTGCTCGGCGAACGGCTTGTCCTGGAGCGGCACCTGCTGCGCGAAAGCCGGCGGCGCCGCCCAGGCGAATAGCGCCAGCAGCATCGCGGATAGGGTTTGCGACCGCATCATCCCTGTCCTGCGATGCCCGGATTGCCGTCGACGCCTTTCAGCGTGACGCCGGAGCCGAGCCGCTCCTGAAACATCCGGCCCGAGCGCAGATATTTGGCCACCACATCCCACACCGGCGCGCCCTGCTGGCCGTTGACCGAGGCCCAGCCCGCGACCTTGTAGCGGTGGCTGGCACTGAGCGCCTTGCCGCCATGGAGCTTCAGCTCCGAGATGCGGCTGCCGATCGCCGCCGTCGGCGTGCAGGTGTAGCTGAGCCCGCCGGCGCGCACCATGTCGCCACCCTGCTGGTAATAAGGATCGGTATTGAAGAGATTGTCGCAGACGTCTTCCAGCACGTCCTTGATCTGGGCGCCGGTCATCTCCTGCACATAGGTCTCGGGATAGCTGATCGCGGTTTCGGCGAGCAAATCCTCCATCGTCAGCGCCTGACCGGACAGCCCGGTGACGCCCCAGCGGAAGCCCGGCGACAGCGCGATCTCGGCGTTGAGCTCGGTGCGTAGCGCGCTGCAGATCAGCTCGTCGACCGGGCCGGCGAAATTGTCGCGGCGATACAGCAGGCGATCGGGCGTCGCGATCTTCTCCAACCAGTCGTTGACGTAGGGCGCCCGCAGCCGGCCGATCAGTTCGGCCATCCCAGGATCAGGTTTCAACAGCTCGGAATAGACCGGCAGCAGATGATATTTGACGTCGCCGACCTTGCCCTTGTCGAGTGCGAGATCGAGCACGGCCAGGAATTTCCCGTTGGAGCCGGCATTGGTGACCAGCGTCGTGCCGCTCGCATTTTTCACTGCAATGGGCTGCGGGATCGCGTCATGGGTATGGCCGCCGAGGATGACGTCGATGCCGGTGACGCGGCTTGCGAGCTTGAGATCGACGTCCATACCGTTGTGCGACAGCAGGATGACCGCATCGACCTTGTCGATGCCGCGCAAGCCATCGACATGCTTCTGAAGTTCCTCCTCGCGGATGCCGAAGCTCCAGTCCGGTGTGAACCGTTTGGGATGCGCGATCGGCACGTAAGGGAAGGCCTGGCCGACGATCGCGACGCGGTGGCCGCCGAGCTCCTTGATCACGGAGGGCTTGAACACGCGCCCCGTCGCCTTGTCGAAGGCGGCGGCGTCGTTGAATGCCGCTTCCTCGGTGAGGAAAACGTTCTGCGCCAGAAACTCGCCCTTGAAGCGCGCGAGATTGTCGCGCAGCGCCTGCTCGCCGTAGGTGAATTCCCAATGCCCGGTCATCGCCTCGATACCGAGCAGGTTTGCGGCCTCGACCATGTCGCGGCCCTGCATGATGTTGGCCAGTCCCGAGCCCTGCCAGAGGTCGCCACCGTCAACGAGCACGGAGTGTTTTTCGCCGACATCGCCGCGCAAGCGGTCGATCAGCGTCTTCAGATGGGCGAAGCCGCCGAGCTTGCCGAAGCGACCTGCGGACTTCTCGAACTCGAAGCAGCTGAAGGCATAGGCGTCGGCGCTGTCAGACCTGATGCCGAAACGGTCGAGGAAGGCGCGGCCGACCAGGTGCGGCGGCCGTCCCGCCATCTCGCCGATCCCGATATTGATGCTGGGCTCGCGAAAATAGACCGGATTGAGTTGCGCATGCGTGTCGGTGAGGTGAAGGATCCGCGCATTTCCGAACCGCTCGAGGTCGTAAATGCTCGCGGCCTCAGCACCGCGCGCAAGCCGTGGCAGGCTAAGCGATGCGGCAGCAAGGCCTGCATTCTTCAGGAAATCGCGGCGGCGGATCGCCATCCAGAAATTCTCCGCGCCCTCTCATGGTCGCAAGGCTGTTGCAGGAGCGAACAGTCTAGCGGATTTCCATCGCCTTCCAGGCTTCTTTTTCGGAAATCGCCTGGAAGACCGACGCTTTCGCCAGCGCCTCGGCCTCCCTGGCTGCGGCCACGGCGCGGTCGAAATCGCCGCCATCGGCCGCCTTCTTCGCGGCGGCCAGCGTCGAGACGGTCACGGTCCATTGGTGGCGCAAGCCGGCAGCCTCCTTTGCGGCAGCTTCGGCGGCGGAATAGGCGGTCTTGTAGTCTGCCTCATTTGCAGCGTGGGCCGCCGGCGCGAGGCTCAGGGCGAGCGGCAAGGCAAGCACCACGGCGAGAGCAAGTGACCGCTTCATGGCCGCGCTCCCGGTCCCGATATCGGCAGGCCGTTGGCGACGTAGGACAGGAAATATTCGACGTCGCGATATTCATCCGCCTGCGGCTCCAGCGGAACCGCGCGGGTCTGGCTGTTACAGGTGATGAAGCGGCGGCTGGTGGTGCCCATGCCGCTCCATTCGGAGCGGTAGATCGGCATCGCGTTCAGAATGCCGAGCGCCGGCGCCAGGATCTCGGCGCGGATGCGCTCGCCCGGGCTCTGCACATGGCAGCTCGCGCAGGAGAAATTCAATTGGCCGCGGCGCGTGTAGAAATAGCGCTTGCCGTTCTCGAAGGCCGCGAGCGCGCGAGGATCATCGGGAATCTTGATGTCCATCGGCTTGCCGCGCGAGGTGAAGGCCATGTACGCGGTGAGCGAGGCCATCTCGTCCTTGACGTAGGAATAAGGCGCCTCGCCATTGGCCTCGCGGCAGCGGTTGAGCGCCAGCTCCAGCGTGACGACCTTGCCTTCCTTCTCGTCGAAATAAGGATAGTTCTGACGGATGCCGATGCCGCCGTTCGGGAAGCAGTCGGCATAGGTCTTGCCGTTCTTGAACGGGGTGGCGAACATTTCCTTGCCGGCGTCGAGCGCGAACTCGTAGGGCGGGAATTCCTCTTTCTCCTGCCACTGCCGCTTCATGTCCTCGTTCATGGAATAAGGACCGTTGACGAAATCCTCGTGCTTCACGGTCGGGAATTTCTGGAAGAAGAAGTTCTGGAACGCCTTGGCATCGGCGACGGGGTCGACCTTGTCGGCCGCCACCACGCGCGGAGAGGTGAGGGCGAACGCGACGAGCGCGGCGCTCAACGAACCAAGCAGGATGGAGGTGCGGGCCTTCATCACGAGATCTTCGCGGTGGTCGTGTCCGACGCACCCTTGTTATCGGTCCAGGAGACCTTGAGATCGTCGCCCTTCTTGGCCCCCTTGAAGCTGAACTTGACATAGGGGTCCTTCGAGATCGCGGTGCCCCAATCGGCAACGAAGACGTCCTTGCCGTTACATTCGAATTTCAGCTGCTGGATGTAATGCGCCGGGATCAGCTCGCCCTTGCCGTCCTTGACGAAGCCGGTATCCATCGGGTGCTGGATCAGTGCCTGCACCTCGGTGATGTCGCCGTTGGCGGTGGCGCGGACGCGAATGCTGGATGCCATCTCGATCTTCCTCGCTTAGCCGCCGCAGCCGCCGACGGTGACCTTGACCTCTTTGGTCGCGCTGTAGAGCTTGCCGTCGGCCTCCACGATCGCAACGACGTTGGTGGTCTTGGCCATCTTCAGCCGGTTGGCGACAGCAGGGATCGTGCCTTCGGGAATCCTGTAGGACGCGGCCAGCGCGCTGGGGTTCTCGGCCACGAAGAACGAGATCGAGGTGACCTTGTCGAGCGTCGTCGTCACCGAGATCGGCACCACGCCGCCGTTCTCGGCGATCTCGGGGGCGTCCAGCTTGACCTTGTCGGACGGCTCGGCGGTTTTGCCGTAGATCGCCTTGATGGCGTCCGCCTCGCTCTTCTGCTTGAACGCCTCTTCCGGATATTTGTCGTTGGCCGCGGCGCGCGCGGGAGCGGCGCCGAACGGCAGATTGCCGAGGCCGAGCAGCGCGACCGAGGCTGCGCCCTGAACGATCAGGCGCCGCGTCGCGCTTGGGCCGGTGAGTGTGGTCATCTCGGGTCTCCTCACCAATCTCTTGGCGTGCCTGAAGTCACAGGGTCTGCAGGAAATCAACGATCGCGCTGATCTCCTGTTCGGTCAAAATCCGGTTCCGGCCGAACGGCGGCATCATGGTCTGCGGATTGCGCTTGGTCTCGTCGAAGATGATCGCGGCCAGCTCGTTGCGATCGGGGTACTTGGCCTTGAGGTCCTTGAGTTCCGGCCCGATCGTTCCCGGCAGGTCGCCACCCTTGATCACGTGGCAGGTCAGGCAATTGCCCTTGCCGCGGTCGAAAGCGAGCTTCTTGCCGTCGGCCACAGCGGACTGCGCCCACGCCGGGCTGGCGAGGCCGGCCGCAATGGCCAGCAAGATGAACAGAACGGGCGTCCGGGAAAAAGCGGTCAAGGCGTCATTCCGAGGCGTTGTATCGATGGTCTCGATCGCGAAATAGAAGCGTTCCAAAGCACAAAGGGCACCGCCTGACAATCAAGACTATGCACGCGACAAAATGAAGTTAATATCTTCCCCATTGCAACTAATGAGATTATTTGTTCAGCCGATTTGGCCCGAGAGTTAAGGCCCGTGGGCGCGGGCCGGCTGTTTCCTGAGCGTTTTGCCGCTCAACCTGTTTTCATCGCGTTCTCGTTTTTTCAAGGGGACCTCACTTGGCTGAATATGTCGTCGAATTCGGCAGGGATGGCGGTCGGGTCGAGTCCGACGGGCGGCTCGACGCACCGGCATTTCATCGCAATCACGAGCCGCTCTGGGCGGCACTGGAAAAGCATCTCGCCGGCTGCACCGGCAACGTGGTCGAACTCGGCAGCGGAACCGGCCAGCACGTGGTCCACTTCGCTCGTCACACGCCGGGCCTGATCTGGTGGCCCAGCGATCTCAACCCGCGCCACCTCAAGAGCATCGAGGCCTGGCGCGTTCATTCAGGCCTGAAAAACATCCGCTCGCCGCTGCGGATCGATCTCACCGATCCCGATTGGTGTCCGGAGATGAAGAGCGGGCAGGCGCCGTCAAGTCTTGCCGCATTGTTCTGCGCCAATGTCATCCACATCGCGCCGTGGAGCGTCGCCGAGGGCCTGTTCGCCGGCGCCGGCCGCTATTTGCGGGCCGACGGCAAGCTGTTCCTCTACGGGCCGTTCAAGCGCGGCGGCAAGCACATCGCGCTCAGCAACGCCGTGTTCGACACGTCCTTGCGTGAAGGCAATCCCGACTGGGGCGTGCGTGATATCGCCGATGTCGAAGCGCTCGCCCGCGGCGCAGGTCTTCGCCTCGTCGATACGATCGACATGCCGGCGAATAATTTCACGCTGGTGTTTTCACGCTAAGCCACAACGGCGGTGCGCTCCCTCCCCCGCTTGCGGGGGAGGGTTGGGGAGAGGGTGTCTCCGCAACGGGATGTCCCCCAGAGGAGACAACCCTCACCCGCCGCGCTCTTCGAGCGCGTCGACCTCTCCCGCAAGCGGGAGAGGTAAGCGGCGCCCTCGGCGTGCAGCGATCAAATTAACGTCACGCTTCCCCGTCTCGCCACCCGATCTTCTCTTTCAAAAACCGAAAACCAATCACCTCGAACCCCGCACGCTCCTTGTTGTCCTTGCCGTAGCCGTGGCCACCGGCTTCAGGCTCGTAGAACCAGGCTTCGTAGCCCATGGCCTGCAGCTTTGCGGCCATCTTGCGCGCATGGCCGGGATGGACACGGTCGTCGCGCCGCGTGGTGGCGATCAGGATCGGCGGATAGGGCTGGCCGGCTTTGACGTTGTGATAGGCGGAGTAGGTCTTCAGCCAGTCCCACTCCTCCGGCTTGTCGGGATCGCCGTACTCCGCGATCCAGCTCGCGCCGGCGAGCAGCTTCGTGTAGCGACGCATGTCGATCAGCGGGATGGTGCAGAACAGCGCGCCGAAACGTTCGGGGTATCGCACCAGCATGTTGGTGATGAGGATGCCGCCGTTCGATCCTCCCTGTGCGGCAATGCGCTTTGCCGTTGTCACGCCGCGGCGGACGAGATCGGCGGCAACGGCCGCGAAATCGTCGTGCGACAGTTTCTTGCCGGCGAGTCGGCCGGCATCGTGCCAGCCCGTGCCGAATTCGCCGCCGCCGCGCAAATTCGCCTGCACCGTGGTGCCGCCACGCTCCAGCCACAGCTTGCCGAGGGACGGGTTGTAATACGGCTTCACCGAATGGGCGAAGCCGCCATAGGCGCTCATATAGACCGGTGCGTCGCCGGTCTCGCCGGCGGGGCCGGTCTGCACATAAGGGATGCGTTCGCCGTCGATCGAGATCGCCTCGTGCTGGGTCACCACGAGACCGTCGGCGTTGAATGTTTTCGGCGCCTGCTTCAGCACAATCGGGCTCGCGACGCCGCGCTCCATCAGCAGCAGCGACGGCGGCGTCAACGGATCCTGCACATTGGCAAGCAGGTCGCCATTGCTCTCGGAGGGATGGCGATCCAGCGGCCAGATGTCGACGACGCCGATCTGCGGCAGGCCGCCGAGCGTCTCGCGGCTCCAGCTCGTGACGGACGGCGTGCAGATCTCGAATTGCGGCTGGAGCTCGTCAAGGATCGACAGCACCAGCCTGCCTCCGGCCCAGAACAGACCTTGCAGGGCGCGGCGAGATTCCGGCTCGAACAGCACCGCGAAATCGCGGCTGCCGGCGAGGAAGGCCGAGAGCGACATGCCGAGCACGGTATCGGCGGCATAGGTTTTGCCCTCGATCGACCAGGCTTCGCGCAGCTTCATCGCGAACCAGTCGCCATGCGCCTGCAACCAGATGCCGGTCGGCAGATCGAGCTTCGTCGTCGTGCCGTCTGCGTCGCGCAGCCAGAGCGCATGATTGAAGAAATCGATCTGGTCGACGATCCAGCTGCGCGGGGCCGCCGCGGTGTCGTCGACGATGCCGGAGATCGCCATATGATCCGCCGTCGTCTCGATGATTATTTGCGCCTGATCGACAGGCTGGCCGCGCCGCCACAGGCGAACCGTCCGCGAATATCCGGAAGCAGTCGCCATGCCTTCGCCATGGGCGCTCGACAGCAGAAGCGTGTCGGCATCGAGCCAATCGACGCCGCCCTTGGCTTCCGACAGCGCAAACCCGTCGGCAACGAAACTCTTGGTGTCGAGGTCGAATTCCCGCAAGGTGACGGCGTCGCTGCCCCCGCGCGACAGGCCCAAAATGGCCCGCGAGCTTCCCTTCTGTGTGGTGATGCCGCTCACCAGCCAGTTCTCGCCTTCGCGCGCGGCGAGCTGGTCGACATCCAGCATGATCTCCCACGTGGGATGCGGTTTGCGAAACTCGGCGAGCGAAGTCTTTCGCCACAGGCCGCGCGGGTTGGTGGCGTCCTTCCAGAGATTGTGGAGTTCGTCGCCGCGCCGGCTGACATAGGGAATGTTGTCGGGACGATCGTAGATCGCCGCGAGGATATCGCGGTCGCGCGCGAAGGCCGCTCCGCCGAAGGCGTCGAGCGTCAGGCTGTTCTGCCGCTCCACGAAATCGAGCGCCTGCTTGCCTTCGATCTCCTCCAGCCAGAGCCAGGGATCGTCGTCGGGAGCGCTGAGCGTAGGCCTGTCGTCGACGGACATGAACGAAACTCCGGAAGATTGCGGCGGATAGGATTTGATCGAACGCAAACCGTCAAGTGCGCGGCCCATTATGATCGGTCCGATTGCGTCAGAGACATGGCCTGCGCCCGTTTGCGCCGGTTGCCCGGCCTCCCGCGCCCCGGCATAGTGCCGGGAATCAAGCGAGCCTTTAAAAGCCCCTCGAAAGCCCGTTGGGGCGGAAATGCCGATGCTGGATGTGACTGCAGCCAATGAGATCGCCGCCGACGCCCGCGTGCGCGCCAATGTGGTGCGCCTAGCCGCCGCGCAGGCGCTGACCGGCGCCAACTCGGCGGTGATCTTCGCCACCGGCGCAATCGTCGGCGCGACGCTCGCGCCCGACGTTTCGTTCGCGACCGTGCCGATCTCGATGTATGTGCTCGGCCTCGCCGCCGGCACGCTGCCGACCGGCGCGATCTCGCGCCGCTTCGGCCGCCGAATGGCTTTCATCGTCGGCACAGGTCTGGGCGCGCTGACCGGTCTGCTCGGCTCGTTCGCGATCCTGCACGCTTCGTTTCCATTGTTCTGTCTGGCGACTTTTCTCGGCGGCCTCTACGGCGCGGTGGCGCAGTCTTATCGCTTCGCTGCCGCCGACGGCGCCAGTGCGGCCTATCGGCCCAAGGCGGTGTCCTGGGTGATGGCGGGCGGCGTGTTCGCCGGCGTGCTCGGTCCGCAGCTCGTGCAATGGACCATGGATGTCTGGCAGCCTTATCTGTTCGCCTTCAGCTTCCTGGTCCAGGCGGCCGTCGCGCTCATCGCGATGGGTATCGTCGCAGGTGTCGACATGCCGAAGCCGGCACCGGCCGATCTTCACGGCGGGCGGCCGCTGCTCGAGATCGTGACCCAGCCGCGCTTCATCGCGGCGGCGCTGTGCGGCGTCATCTCCTACCCCATGATGAATCTGGTGATGACATCGGCGCCGCTCGCCATGAAGCTGTGCGGCTTGAGCGTTTCCGATTCCAATTTCGGCATTCAATGGCACATCGTCGCCATGTACGGGCCGAGCTTCTTCACGGGCGCGCTGATCGCCCGCTTCGGCGCGCGCAAGGTTGTTGCCGCCGGCCTGCTGCTGGAGGCCGGCGCGGCCGGCATCGGGCTGTCCGGCATCACCGCGATGCATTTCTGGGCCACGCTGATCGTCCTCGGCATCGGCTGGAATTTCTCCTTCATCGGCGCTTCCGCGCTGGTGCTGGAGACGCACCGGCCGCAGGAGCGCAACAAGGTGCAGGCCTTCAACGATTTCCTGGTGTTCGGCATGATGGCGATCGGCTCGTTCTCGTCCGGCCAATTGCTCGCCAGTTACGGCTGGTCCGCAGTGAACATGGTGGTGTTCCCACCGGTAGCACTCGGCCTCGCCGTGCTCTCGCTGGCGTCCTTTGCCCGCCGCCGCAAGGCGCGGCTGGACGCGGCGATGGGCGAGTTCCCGGATGCGATCTGAATTGGCGGGAGGCTGTCAGCAGCGTTGATAGTTCGATCCAGGTCGAAGTGATTTCCGGGGCTTGGGTTGTTACATGATGCTCGTCATGAACAGGCGAGCGTGAAGCAAGGCGCTCGCGGGGGAAACGAAGGACAAGCGCAAATGCTCGACAATCCCCGGCACGACGCATCCATCGACGAATCCTCCCTCCGCTACGAAGGCTGGCGCATCGTTGCGGTCTGCTTCCTGCTCGCGACCTTCGGCTGGGGGCTCGGCTTCTACGGCCAGAGCGTCTATGTCGCCGAACTCCAGCGCGCGCACGGCTGGTCGGCCTCGCTGATATCCTCGGGCACGACGTTCTTCTATCTGTTCGGCGCGCTGCTCGTCGTCTTCGTCGGCGAAGCCGTCAACAAATACGGCCCGCGCCTCGGCCTGATCGCAGGCACGCTGGCGATGTCGGCTGCGGCGGTCGCGATCGGCGCGGTGCGCGAGCCGTGGCAACTTTATCTCGCGAACGCCGTGCTCGCCTTCGGCTGGGCCGGCACCAGCCTCGCCATGATCACCAACACGATCAGCCTGTGGTTCGACCACAAGCGCGGCATGGCCATCAGTCTCGCGCTGAATGGCGCAAGCTTCGGCGGCATCGTCGGGGTGCCGCTGCTGGTGACCCTGATCGGCCATGTCGGCTTCGCCAGCGCGATGTTTACCGTCGCCGGTGCCATGCTGGCGCTGCTCCTGCCGGTGATCCTGATTGTCGTCGGCCGCCCGCCCGATCTCCATGGCCGGCGCGCAGCGACGCGAGCGAAGCCGCAATCCTCGGCGCAGATCCGCAGCCAGGCCTTGCGCGATGTCGGCTTCCTCACCGTGACCATTGCCTTTGCTTTGGTGCTGTTCGCGCAGGTCGGTTTCATCGTCCACCTGATCTCGTTCCTCGACCCCGTGATCGGGCGCGAGCGCGCGGCCGTCGCGGTTGCGGTGCTGACCGCGATGGCGGTGATCGGCCGGGTGCTGTTCTCGCTGGTGATCGACCGCCTCAACCAGCGGCTCGCCTCGGCGCTGTCGTTCCTGAGCCAGGCCGTGGCGCTGTGTGTCGTCATCAATTTGCACAATGATTACGTGCTGATCGCGGCCTGCGCATTGTTCGGCTTCTCGGTCGGCAATCTCATCACGCTGCCGTCGCTGATCGTGCAGCAGGAATTCGATTCGGCCTCGTTCGGCGTGCTGATCAGCCTCAACACCGCGATCAACCAGGTGACGTATGCGTTCGGCCCCGGCGTGGTCGGTTTTCTGCGCGATGTCTCCGGTGGCTATGAGCTGCCGTTCTATCTGTGTATTGCGCTGGAGCTGGCGGCGGCGGCGTTGATCATGGTGCGGGGACGAAAATCCCAGTCGTGAGCGACGGCGCTTCAACAAGCTCCGTCATTGCGAGGAGCTCTTGCGACAAAGCAATCCAGGCTGCCTCCGCAGAGACAGTCTGGATTGCTTCGCTGCGCTCGCAATGACGAGGGGCGGCAGCGGAGTTCACGCCTCGCGCTGCTTCAACAGTGCATCCACATCCAGCCGCTTCGTGAACATCGAAAGCTTGCCATCCGGCCCGAACGGCCATTGCTCCCGCGGCTTGTCCCAGTACAGCTCCACGCCGTTCTGGTCCGGATCGCGCAAATACAGTGCTTCGGACACGCCATGGTCGCTGGCGCCGTCGAGCGCAATGCCGGCCGAGAGCACGCGGTGCAGCGCATCCGCCAGCGCGGGCCGCGTCGGATAGAGGATCGCGGTGTGATAGAGCCCGGTCGTGCCCAGCGGTGGCGGCGAGCCGCCCTTGCTCTCCCAGGTGTTGAGCCCGATGTGGTGATGATAGCCGCCGGCCGAGATGAAGGCCGCGCCGGAGCCCATGCGCTGCATCAGCTCGAAACCGAGCACGCCGCAATAGAAGCCGAGCGCGCGGTCGAGATCGGCGACTTTGAGGTGGACGTGGCCGATCCTGGTGCCGGCGGCGACGGCTTGGTTCTGCGACATGGCGGCTGCTCCGTTGATGGACTCCACATAAGCCCGGGCCCGGAACAGTGCTACCGACCTATCCCGAAACCCATCGTTTCCTTACGTGAAACTATGAGAGCTCCCGCACCTCGCCCTCCGGCAGCTCGAACTCAAACGTGTTCAGCGTCATCGACACCAGCGTGTAATAGCCGCAGAGACCAATCACCTCGACCACGCCGCGCTCGCCGAGCAGCTTCACCGCCTCGTCATAGAGGCCCTTCTCGACGCCGTGGCCCTCATGCAGCGACTTCGCGACGTCGTAGATCATCTTAGCCCTGGGATCGTCGAAGACGGGCGTGCGGCGGTCGCGGATGGCATCGACGATGTCAGGATCCATGCCGCCGGCAAGCGCCAGCCGCTTGTGCGCGTACCATTCGTAATGCGCGGTCCAGTGCCGCGCCGTCACCAGGATCGCGATCTCCGAGAGCTTGGCGGGAAAAATCGTGTCGTAGCGCAGGACCTCGCCGAGCCGCGTGGCGTGACGGGCCATGTCGGGGCTGTTGAGCCAGGCCATCATCGGCGCCGGCGGCTTGCCGCGCTTGCCGGCAATCGACTCGTCATAGGTCTGCCGCTGGCTCTCGTTCATTTCGCCAGGCGAAAGAAGTTTCAGGCGCATTGTTGTTTCCTCTTTGTTTTCAAGCTTCGCCGTCGCAGCGACTATAGCGGATGCGTGACACGGAAGTGGTTGAATTCCGCGGGAGCTTGGCCCAGAGTCGCGGGCAACAAGCCGATTTAGATTGATGGAAACGACCAATGACTGACTCCAGGGCCAGCGAGACTGAGACCGCCGATCTCGAAACATTCCGCAGCGAAACACGTGCCTGGCTCGAGGCCAATTGCCCGCCGGAAATGCGCAAGCCTGCGACGTCCGACGCCGACGTGTTCTGGGGCGGACGCAATGCAAAGTTCTCGTCCGAGCCGCAACGCATCTGGTTCGAGCGCATGCGCGATAAGGGCTGGACCGTACCCGATTGGCCGAAGGAGTACGGCGGCGGTGGCCTCAGCGCTGCCGAGCACAAGGTGCTGCGCGCGGAAATGGCCAGGATGGGCGCGCGTCCCCCGCTGTCGAGTTTTGGCATCTGGATGCTCGGGCCGGCGCTGCTGAAATACGGCAACGACGCCCAGAAGAAGGAGCATCTGCCGAAGATCGCGGCTGGCCTGATCCGCTGGTGCCAGGGCTATTCCGAGCCGAACGCCGGCTCCGATCTCGCCTCTCTGCAGACCCGTGCCGAGAGCGACGGCGATGATTTCCTCATCACGGGGTCGAAGATCTGGACGTCCTACGCCAACTACGCCGACTGGATCTTCTGCCTCGTCCGCACCGATCCCGCCGCGAAGAAGCATGACGGCATCAGCTTCATCCTGTTCGACATGACCTCGAAGGGCGTGACGACCAAGCCGATCCTGCTGATCTCCGGCTACTCGCCGTTCTGCGAAACCTTCTTCGACAATGTCCGCGTGCCGAAATCGCACGTGGTCGGCACCGTCAATCGCGGCTGGGACGTCGCCAAATATCTGCTCCAGCATGAGCGCGCGATGATATCAGGCATGGGCGAGCGCGGCGTCGGCCGTCCGCTCGGCCAGATCGCGGCCGATTCCGTCGGCACCGATGCGCTGGGACGGCTCGACGATTCCATGCTGCGCGGCCGGATCGCCAGCTTCGACGTCGATGAAGCCGCCCTTGCAGCCTGCGCCGAGCGCGCGGTCGATCTCGCCAAGGCGGGGCAGGCGCATCCGGCGTTCTCGTCGGCGATGAAATATTATGGCACCGAGCTCAACAAGCGCCGTTACGAGATCCTGATGTCGGCCGGCGGCGTCGACGCACTGGAATGGGAGAGCGACCGGTCGAAGCAGGGCGCCCGTCCGCGCGCCTGGCTGCGGACCAAGGCCAACTCGATCGAGGGCGGCACCACCGAGGTCATGCTCGGTATCGTCGCCAAGCGCATCCTCGACCTGCCGGGAGCTTAGCAAAAGTCCTCATCCTGAGGAGCGGCCGCAAGGCCGCGTCTCGAAGGATCGCCTACATGGTTCGAGACGGCGCTTAGTTTATCATCGGAGCCGCGCATAGCGCGGACCCGGTGGCGCCTCCTCACCATAAGGTTCAACCACCGAACTCAGTCGAATCGCACTTTGTTGGAGCCCGTCATGGCCCTCGTCCTCACCGAAGAACAATCGATGCTCCGCGACAGCGCGCGCGGGCTGATCAGCGACAAGGCGCCGGTGTCGCATTTGCGGCATCTGCGCGACAGCAAAGATCCCACCGGCTTCTCCAAGGAGTTTTGGCATTCCTTCGCTGAGATGGGTTTTGCCGGCTTGCTGGTGCCGGAAGAGTTCGGCGGCAGCGGGCTCGGCTGTGTCGAGGCTGGCGTGGTGATGGAGGAGATCGGCCGCACGCTGATGCCGTCGCCCTTCCTCGCCACCAGCGTGGTCGCGGCCTCTGCGCTGAACCGTGGCGGCAATGCCGCGCAGAAATCGGAGTATCTGCCGAAGATCTCCAACGGCTCGCTGCTCGCGACGCTCGCGATCGACGAGGGCGCAAAACACCGCCCGCTTCAGACCAGCCTCCAGGCCGTGCGCGCCGGCAACGGTTTTAGGCTCTCTGGCGCCAAGGCGCTGGTGGTCGACGGTCACGTCGCCGATCTCCTCATCGTCGCTGCGCGCACCGCCGGCTCGGCCGGCGAGCGCGAGGGGCTGACGCTGTTCCTGGTCAACCCGAAGGCCAAGGGCGTTGCGATCGAGCGCACCATCATGGTCGACGCGCACAATGCGGCGCGGCTCGAGCTTGCCAATGTCGAGGTTGATGCCGACAGCGTGCTCGGCGAAGTCGACCAGGGTGGCGGGCTGCTCGACGGCGTGCTCGATATCGGGCGCGGCGCGGTCGCCTCCGAAATGGTGGGCTTGAGCGAAGAAGTGTTCAACCGCACCGTCGAGTACCTGAAGAGCCGCAAGCAGTTCGGCAAGCTGATCGGCGAATTCCAGGCGCTGCAGCACCGCGCCGCCGAGCTCTATGTCGACATCGAGATCACCCGCGCCGCCGTGATGAAGGCGCTGCAAGCGCTGGATACGGACGTCGCCAAGGCCGCATCAAGCGTCGCAGTGGCGAAAGCCCGCGCCGGCACCACCGCCACACGCGCGGTGCAGGAAAGCGTGCAGATGCATGGCGGCATGGGCATGACCGACCAGTTCGACATCGGCTTCTTCATGAAGCGCGCGCGCGTGTGCGAGGAGTTGTTCGGCGACGCCAATTACCACACCGAGCAACTGGCAAGGGCGCGGGGGTATTGAGGCGCACCGTCGCGTCGCATTCGGTGTCATCGCCCGCCTTGTGCGCAATTGCGCACTGGAGCGGGCGATCCAGTACGCCGCGGCCCCTCAGTATGCGATTGATCTCTCGGAGTACTGGATCGCCCGGTCAAGCCGGGCGATGACAGTTGAGAAAGTGGAAAGCGCCTGCCCCAAGCTCGTCATTGCGAGCGCAGCGAAGCAATCCAGTCTGTCACCGAGGAGTGACTCTGGATTGCTTCGTCGCTGCGCTCCTCGCAATGACGGCGGATAGAGCTCCTTACCGCACCGGCGGCGCGTACTGCACGCCGCCCGCATTCCACAGCTGGTTCATGCCGCGCGGGATCTTCAGCTTCGACTTCTCGCCGATGTTGCGCTCGTACATCTCGCCGTAATTGCCGACGTGGCGGATGATGCGGACCACCCAATCCTTGGTGAGGCCGAGCTGCTCGCCGTAATTGCCCTCGGTGCCGACCAGCCGCATCACTTCCGGCTTCTTCGACTTCAGGGCCTCGTCGATGTTCTCCGAGGAGACGCCGAGCTCCTCGGCGTTGATCATCGCGTACAGCGTCCACTTCACGATCATCATCCAGTCGTCGTCGCGCTGACGCACGACGGGGGCGAGCGGCTCCTTGGAGATCATGTCCGGAAGGATCATGTGGTCGCCCGGCTTCGACAGGTTGATCCGCAACGCGTAGAGCTGGGAGACGTCGGCGGAGAGCGTGTCGCATTTGCCGGTGTCGTAGGCTTTCACGACGTCGTCCAGCTTGTCGAATTTCACCTCTTCATACTTCATGTTGTTGGCACGGAAGTAATCCGCGACGTTGAGCGCCGTGGTGGTCCCGGTCTGGACGCAGACCTTGCTGCCGGTCAGGTCCAGCGCGGTTTCCTTGTTGCGCGCGCGCGGCAGCATGAAGCCTGCGCCGTCGTAATAGGCGACCGCGGGAAAATAGAGATCGTAGTCGAGCTCGCGCGCCATGCTCCAGGTCGAGTTGCGCGAGAGGATGTCCACCTTTCGGCTCTGCAATTCCTTGAAGCGCTCGCTGGCATCCAGCGCGACAAATTTCGCCTTGCTCGGGTCGTTGAAGATCGCGGAGGCCACCGCACGGCAGAAATCGACGTCGAAGCCGGTCCAGTTGCCCTTGTCGTCGGGGATCGAGAAGCCCGGCAGGCCCTTGTTGACGCCGCACAGCACTTCGCCGCGGCGGACGGTGCGCTTCAGCGTGCGGGTGTCGTAGAATTCATAGATGATGGCCAGGACGGCGACCAGCACGGCGACGGCGAGCCCGATCAGCAGGCCGCCACGAAAAGTGCGCATCATGTTGCTCTCTCGAAATAATCGGGAAAAGGAATATTCGCTAAGGCGAGGAGATCAGAGCTCGGGCTTCTGCCGGATCACAACCTTGGTGCCGACCGGGACGCGATCGTAGAGATCGGCGACGTCGCGGTTGACGAGCCGGAAGCAGCCCGAGGAGACCTTGGTGCCGATCGTGTCGGGCCGATTCGTGCCGTGGATGCGGTAGACCGTGGTGCCGAGATACATCGCGCGCGCGCCGAGCGGATTGCCGGGGCCGCCGGCCATGAAGCGCGGCAGATAGGGCTGGCGCTGGATCATCTCCGGCGGCGGCGTCCAGTCCGGCCACTCCTTCTTGTTGGTGATGTTCACCAGCCCCTGCCACTGAAAACCGTCGCGACCGACGCCGATGCCGTAGCGAATCGCACGACCGCCGGGCTGCACCAGGTAGAGATGCCGTTCCGCGGTCGAGATGATGAGGGTGCCGGGCGCTTCGGTGGTGCGGAAGTAGACGACCTGCTTCTGCCATTCCGGATCGAGTTCATAGGCATCGTCAGCGACCAGGCCCGGCTCGTCCCCGCGGTCGGGCTGCTGAGCGTAGGCATGGGGCGCGGACAGGATCAGGCCGATCGCAGCCACAAATATCCCGGTCAGGCGACGAAAATCCGTCATTTCAAGCTCTCCCCCACTGCCACAGCGAATATCGTTCGGAACCATCTGAACCCAGCGGCAGCTTCATGGCAAGTTGATGGCGCGCCCGGCTGGTATGTCACGAGAATGCTTTGGTTTTTTGACGGACCGCGCGCAATGCCACAAACAGGGGATGGCGCGAAAAGCAGTGAGCCGGGCACGACGTGCTCCCTCTCCCGCTTGCGGGAGAGGGTCGGGGAGAGGGTGTCTCCGCAGAAAGATTCCCCCAGAGGAGAGAACCCTCACCCGGCGCTCTGCGCCGACCTCTCCCGCAAGCGGGAGAGGTTAGAGCGAGCACGCGGCCAAATCACCTGAGCCAACGGGCATCCTTGTAACTAGATCTTGTTGTTCTCTTCCGCGATCCCGAGCCGTCGGACGATCTCCGTCCCCACGGCCCGGGCCTCAGGCCTCGACCCGATGCGAGGGCTGCGAAATCGCTGTCCGGACTGCAAGCGGATCACGACGATGCAGTGCTCGTCCTCGGAACGGCCGCGGCGCTCGACCGTGATCGTCTTGACGTCGCGCCCTTCGATGTGGTCGGCGCGCAACGTGCCGTCGCCCCACAGGCGTTCGACGCGGATATCACCTTGCCGGATGATCCAGAAGGCGCCGGTCACAAGATTGGCATAACGGGACACGCCGAAAGCGGCGATCGCGCCGACCGGCAGCAGCACGATGTCGACCGGCCCGGGCGACAGGCCACGCCAGAGCCTGTAGGCGTAGGGAACGGCGCACAGTGCGACGACGATCAGTGCGACGATCCTGATGTCTCGTGCGGAAAACGGCTCGAGGGGGTCGCCGAGACGCATCTCGGGATTGCTGGCATCGAGCGGATTGACCGGAGACTCGACGTCGGGAACGTCGAATTGCGCGGCGATCCGCGCCACCGTGTCGTGCACATGGGTGACATCGGCGATCGGCGGCGAGGTCAGGCGCTCACCGGAGGCCAAGGTGAAGGCGAGCTGGAAGCGGGCTTTCGCCCTCTTGCTGCCGGGAACCTGCAATCCCCTGATGTCATCTTTGCCGACGATCCGCGTCCGAAGTTTTCCGAACGGACGCTGCTCCCCGATCAGGATCTCGTCCGGCGTGATGATCCACACCACTGCCGGCGCCAGCATGATGATTCGGACGAACGCCGCTCCCACCAGCAGCGCGACCACGGAGATGATGATCTCCAGAGTGTCGTGCGTGAACAGCCCCGGCGTGAAGCACAGCGCAACGGCGGCCGCAAAGCCGGACATGACCAGCCGCTGCGCGATCGAGGCGCCTTCGCGAAGCCGAATGTCAGTGCTGCTGGTGGCGTCGTCCATCGCGGGCGGCTGATTACGTGGCCCGCGAAACTCCACGGACGGCTCCGTGGAGTCAAGCAACAACGGCGCGACCCGCGCCGGGTGTCAGCTATTGGCGTTCAACAGCTTTGCCACGGTGCGGTCGATCTCGTCATAGCGGCCTTCGCCCTCGTGCTGGAACACGATCTTGCCGTTCTGGTCGATGATGTATTGCGCCGGCCAATATCGGTTGCGGTAGGCGTTCCAGGTCCTGGAATCGTTGTCCTGTGCCACCGGATAGGTGATGCCGTGGCGCTTCAGCGCCGCCTGGACGTTGGACGCCGAGCGCTCGAACGGGAATTCCGGCGTGTGCACGCCGACCACGACGAGGCCCTTGTCCTTGTACTTGGCATAGAGGTCGGTGACGTGCGGCAGCGTGTTGACGCAGTTGACGCAGCCATAGGTCCAGAAATCCACCAGCACGACCTTGCCGCGCAGATCGGCGATATTAAGCGGCTTCGAGTTGAACCAGTTGTTGATGCCGGCGAAGTCGGGCGCGGTGTCCTGGCTGGCGGCGGCGGTGACGACAGGGACCGCGCGCGCGGCCTCGTCGCAGATGCCGGGGATGACGGCGCCTGTTACGGCGATGCCGATCAGTGCGGCGGAGACGGCGAGCAGCTTGAAAGTCATGGAAAGATCCTCCGGTGAAGATGAGTGATGATCACAGGCCGATCTGGCCGGTGGGATAGAAGCCGGTGAGCCACGCCACGATCAGCGTGTCGTATTGGAAATAGGCGGCGAGTGCGAAGCCGATCACGACGACGCCAAAGCCCTGCTGCAGCCGCGGCGAGATGCGCGCGAGACTGCGCACCCGGGTGGTCGCGGCCTGCCCGCCATAGGCGATCGCCAGCATCGGAATCGCCGCGCCGATGGCGTAGGCGATCAGCAGCGTGCCGGCCCAGGTCGCGTTCTCAGTGGTCGCGACCAGCGTCAGGATCGAGCCGAGCACCGGGCCGGCGCAGGGCGTCCACACCAGACCTAGCGTGGTGCCGAGCACGAGCCCGCCGAGCGCGCCCTCGCGCTGCGTGGCGCCGGAGTTGCCGAGATCGAGCCAGCCGTTGAGCCGGATCGACAGCCATTCGAACGGCGCCGGCCACAGCATCAACAGGCCGAAGCCGAGCAGCAGGATCGACGCCGCCTCGCGCAGCACGTTCGGATCGAAATTAAACAGCCGCGTGATGGCGCCGAGCAACAGCGCGGTCGCGGAGAACGAGATGACGAAGCCGAGCGCGATCATCGCCGGGCGCAGCTGCGAGCTGCGGCCGATCGAGGCCCCGAGCAGGATCGGCAGCATCGGCAGCGTGCACGGCGCGGCGATGGTGAGGATGCCGGCGAGGATAGCGAAGGTGAGTTCGAGCATCGGGGCACTCGTGAAGGGGGTCACGAGGGCAGTTCGGGATGGATGTGTCGGACGTTACGCCCCGTCACACGTTCGTGACGGGTGCGGCTGTTTCGTCGGAGAGCAGCAGTGCCTGCCATCGCGGGGTGCGCTCCCTCCCCCGCTTGCGGGGGAGGGTTGGGGAGAGGGTGTCTCCGCAACGGGACATTCCCAAGAGGAGAGAGCCCTCACCCGCCGCGCTCGAGACGATGCTTCGCACCGCCCGGGCGCGTCGGCCTCTCCCGCAAGCGGGAGAGGCGGGAGCCTGCGGCGACCGCCTCGACGCCAAACACAAAACGACCCGGAGGGGGGCATCCCGTCCGGGTCGTTGGAGGTCCTGGGAGGTTTAACGAAACCGTATGTAAGCTTTATAGGAGGGAAGTTTTTCCGCCTGATGTTGTGCTTTGTTTCAATTGTTTCGTCGGCGGTAACACTTCCGTGTCCGGGGTAGGGCCAAAACCAACGCCCTATCCCATTGAAATATCTGAACTTCAGGCGGCGAAGCGCTCGACGCCACAGCCCTTAAGCAATTCGGCCAGTTGCTTGCGGGCGTAGAACATCCGGGTCTTCACCGTGCTCTGCGGGATGCCGATGATCTGACCGACCTCCTCCACCGACTTCTCATGGTAGTAGACGAGGGTGATGATTTCGCGATGCGCGGGTGACAGCTTCTGAACGCAGGCGCGCAGGATGGCGCTGGTGTCGCTGCGGTCGAGCGAGGTCTCCGGCGTATCGCAGCCGTCGGCGATCTGACGCACGTCTTCCTGGTCGATGTCCTCGAAGCGACGCTGCCGCATCGCGGTCAGCGCCTTGAAGCGGGCGATCGAGAGCAGCCAGGTCGAAACCTGCGAGCGGCCCTGGAATTGGCCGGCGGTCCGCCACACGTCCAGAAACACCTGGCTGACGAGGTCTTCCGCCGTGGTGGCGTCGCGCACGATCCGCAGGATGAAGCGGTAGACGCGCACATTGTGCCGGCAATAAAGGATGTGCATGGACGTCCGGTTGCCGTCGGCAATGCTTTCGAGAAGCATGTCGTCCGAGGTCGCCTGAGCGGCAATGATGCTCTGGCTGGCTTGGGCGTTGATGGCGATGACGTTCGGCATTGACTTGGCTCCCCGTAGCGCCGCAACCGAGCGGCGTTTCCTTGGACCAAAGTGTTAATGAGCCAACGTTTCGGGACGTCTGCACGAAAAGGAGAAAATGGTTTCGTGCGCCATCAAATTGTTTCGTCGGATTAGCCGCGACGAAATATTTGGGGCAAAAAAGCGTGGAATTTCAATGTACGGAAAATACGGGGGTGGGGACTAGAGGCGGACGGAGGCGGCGGGAACGTATTTCGGGCCTTTGCGTTCGCACTCCCGTCTCGTCCCGGCTTTCGCCAGGACGACGCCCTGCGCTTCTAAGCCTTCTCGCCCGCCGGCGAGAACAGATAGCCCCCGCCGCGGATGGTGCGGATCACGGCGGGTTTTGCCGGATCGGGCTCGATCTTGCGGCGGATGCGCATGATGCGCAGGTCGACGGCGCGGTCGAAGGCTTCGGCGTCGCGCGCGTTGGCCAATTCCAGCAGGCGCTCGCGCGACAGCACGCGCTTCGGATTGGCCGCGAACACTTTCAAGAGCCCGAACTCGGATGCGGTCAGCGGGTGCTCGTTGCCCTCGTCGTCGCGCAAGGCCTGCGCTTCGAGATCGAGCCACTTCGTCCCGAACCGTACCAATTGCTCCTTGTCCGATTTCGCAGCCGCCGTTTCCGCCACGGCTTTCGCCGGCGCGCTCCGGCGCAGCACCGAGCGGATGCGCGCCATCAGCTCGCGCAGCTCGCACGGCTTGGCCACGTAATCGTCGGCGCCGAGCTCGAGGCCGACGACGCGGTCGATCGGGCTCGCCGTCGCCGTCAGCATGATCACCGGCACGTTGATGCGGCTCTTGAGGTCGCGGATGATCGAGAGCCCGTCTTCCTCCGGCATGTTGAGGTCGAGCACGACGAGGTCGGGCATGCTGCCGTCGATCGCCGTACGCAAGGACTTGCCGCCGTCGCACAGCGTCACGGTGAAGCCGTGCATCTTGAGGTAATCGCCGACCATCTCCCGGGCCGGGGCCTCGTCGTCGACGATCATGATGTGCTGGCTTTGGGTCATGGTCCTGGGATCACGGAATTTCGGTCGCGGGGAGGGTGATGGTGAAGGTCGAGCCCGTGCCGGGGCCCTCGCTCTCGGCGGTCACCTCGCCGCCATGCATGTCGATAATACGCTTGACGATGGACAACCCAAGCCCGGTCGAGCTCTCGCCGGCGGTCGGTTTTGCCGACAACCGCTGGAACCGGCCGAACAGGCGGCCGAGATCCTCCGGCGACAGGCCGGCGCCCTCGTCGCTGACGCGGACGATTGTGTCGCCGCCTTCATGGCTCACGATGACGCCGATCTTGCCGCCGATCGGCGAGTATTTGATGGCGTTGCTGATGAGGTTGTCGATCGCCTCGCGGATGCGGTCGGTGTCGCACATGGTGACGATGTTGACGGGCGCGGTGACGCTGATCGTCTGCTGCTTGTTGACGGCGAGCGGCTGGTTGGCCTCGGCGACCTCCTTGACCAGGGCCGCAACGTCGACCGGCTCGCGGCGGATGGTGATGTCGAAGGCGTCGGCCATCGCGTCCGAGATCAGGTGATCGACCATCGTGGTCAGGCGCTTGGTCGCATCGCGGATGTGATCGACCTGGGCGACCACGCCGCCTGATGACGCGCCGGTCGAGATCAGCTCCTTCAGCATCTCGGTGCGGCCGAGGATGACGCCGAGCGGATTCTTCAGATCGTGGGCAACGGTGCCGAGGATTTCGTTCTTGAAGCCGTTGGCGCGCTGCAGCCGCAGCCATTGCGCCGAGAGGCGGCGGTTGGCCTGCATCAGCGCGCGGGTGCGCTGGGCGACGCGGTCTTCCAGCTGGGTGTTGGCGGCCTGGAGCTGCTGGTAGAGGATGACGTTATCGAAGGCGATCGAGAGCCGGCTGGAGAAGATCTCGACCAGCGAGCGGTCGGTCTCGGACAGCTCGCGCTCGGCCTGGAGCAGCACCACGACTTCGCGCCCGCTTCCGGTGCGCAAATAGATCACGCTGCGGTGGTCGGCGAATTCGTTCTTGCGGCCCTGAAAAGCGGCTTCCACCATCGCGCGCAGATCGGGGTCGAGCGCCTTCGACGAGGTCGTGCCGATGAAGCGGCTGTAGCAGCCGCTGCCGGCGAGCACCGAGAGCTCGGGGTCGAGGCCGCCATTGTCGCGCAAGACCAGGATGCCGGCGCAATCGACGTTGAGCAGCGAGGCGAGCTGGGTCAGCACGCCCTCGGCGAGCCGCTGCATCGACTTGAAGTCGTACAGCGTGGAAGCCGCGTCGATGATGATCTCGAGTCCGCGCCTTGTCTGCAGCATGCGCTCGAGTTGCTGGTAGGAGCGCAGCGCCGCGGTCAACGACGTGAACAGCTTGTCGGCGGTGAGCTCGGTCTTGGCCTTGTAGTCGTTGATGTCGTACTGCACGATCACGCGCCGCTCGGGCGCCTGGCCGGGCTGTCCGGTACGCAGGATGATGCGCACGGTCTCGTTCTTGAGCTCGTTGCGGATGTACTCGACCAGCTCTAGGCCGGCGACGTCCGTTTCCATGATGACGTCGAGCAGCACGGCGGCGATGTCGTTGTGCGCCGCCATCAGCTTGCGACCTTCGGCCGCGGAATGGGCGGAGAGGATCTCCAGGCCCTGGCCGTTGAGGTTGTAGTCGGACAGCGCAAAACGCGTGCCGTCATGCACGGCCGGATCGTCGTCGATGACGGCGATCTTCCATTTCCGGGCGTCAACATCCTCCGATGCGGTACCGGTGTCGTCGATCAGGTGGAGGACATCGTCCTGTTCGGCCATTGAGAAGTCCCGTCAGTCTCTGTGCTTTGCCCGCCGCCCCTGGCGACCCGGGGCATGATAATGCGAAATGTAGTGCCTTGTCCCAGCTTGGATTCCAGCATCATGCGACCGCCGAGCTGCTGGGTGACGAGGTTATAGACGATATGGAGCCCGAGTCCCGTGCCACCTTCATTGCGCCTGGTGGTAAAGAATGGGTCAAAGGCCTGGCGCTGCACGTCGGAGGTCATGCCGGCCCCGTCATCGGTGAAGATGATCTCGACGTCGTCGGCTCCGCGGGGCCGCGCCGAGATCGTGATCGTGCCGGCGCGGCCGTCGGCAAAGGCGTGGTTGGCGGCGTTGAGGAACAAATTGGTCAGGATCTGGCCGTAGGAGCCGGGATAGCCGTCGAGCAGCAGCCCCTCGGGCATGTCGACATGGAGCGTGATCGGCGACCGCTTCAGCACCGGGCGCAGGCTCGCGATGATCTGGTCGGTGGCTTCGCTGAGTGAGAACTGCCGCCGTTCGGCATGGGAGCGGTCGACCGCGACCTGCTTGAACGACTGGATCAGCTCGCCGGCGCGCTGCAAATTGGCAACAAGCTGCTGCGAGGCGTCGCGCGAGGACTGCACGAATTCTTCCAGCTGCGAGCGGCGCAGGCCGCCGTCGCCCTTGAGCTGGGCCTCGAAGATCTCGGTGCGCCGGGCAAAGCTCGACGCAACGGTGAGGCTGATGCCGATCGGATTGTTGACCTCGTGCGCGACGCCGGCGACGAGGCCGCCGAGGGCTGCAAGCCTCTCGGCATCGATCAGATTCTGCTGCGCGGCGTTGAGCTCGAGTAGCGCGCTTTCGGCCTTCTCCTTTGACGCGCGCAGCTCGTCCTCGGTCTGGCGCTTTGCAATGGCGTTTTCGCGGAACACTTCCACCGCGCGCGCCATGGCCCCGACCTCGTCGCGCGCGCGCGTGCCCTGCACCTCGCGGCCGAGGTCGCCGAGCGTGATCGCGCGCATCGCCGCCATGATCTGCTGCAGCGGCAGCCGGATCGACAGCGCGATCAGCACGCCGGCAGTGAGGATGATGCCGAGGAAGATCACGGCGATGGAAAGAACACGGCGGGAGATGTCCGCCAGCGTGCGGTCGAACGTCTCCTGCGCCTTCTGCTCGCGCTGGCGCATCTTGGTGGAGAGATCGTCGATGGCGCCGATCGCCTCGGCCTGGTTGGCGTCGATGGTGTTGCGCAGCAGCTCGGTACGGTTCGTGAGCTGCTCGGAGAGCTTTGCAAAGCCTTCGCGCAACGCGGCGGTCCGGGCCGCGAGCCGTCGCAGCGCCATGCGCTGGAGGTCGTTGTCGGCGAGATCGATCATCACGGGGATGGTCTTCTCGATCGTCTCGGTGTTGCGGCGGGCGTCGTCGGCAGCACCTGATGACAGCGACAGATAGTAGGAGTTGGCCGCGACCAGCATCGCAGTGAAGGCCTCGCGCGACTTGCCCAGCGAAGGCCAGATCAGCGCGTCGCGGTGGCCGGTGGCGCCTTCGATGATGGAGTAAAGCCCGGCCATGTCCCTGGCCGGTCCCTGCACCTGGTCCTCATAGGTCTTGGCGATGGTGGCCTGCACGCCGCGCAGCTCGCCGAAGCCGTTGAGGAAGCGGTCGGTGGTGCGCTCCAGCTCCTCGACCGAGCCCGACAGCATCGGGTCCTTGGCGGCGCGGTTGGTCAGCGTCCCCAGCACCGCCTCGCGCAGCAGCAGGATCTCGGCGAACAAATCGGGGCTTGGCTGGTTGATGTAGCGATGGATCAGATTGTGCAGCCGCCCGGTCTCGCTTTCGAGTAGCGCCAGAATCCGGTCGGACTCGCGCACCTGGCGCACGTCCTCCCAGGCCGAGCCGAGCACCTGCGAGCCGTTCCAGATCAGCCCGACCAGCACGATGACCACGGCGGAGTTCAGCGCCGCGATCGACAGGATGCGCCAGCGGATCGGCACCGCCCGGAGCACGCCGACCAGCCGCGCGCGCAGCCGCCCCATCGGGCCGGGCGACTTGTCTGCATGCTGGCTGTGTCCAAGCCCGGGCAAGTGGCCTCACTCCACCTTGCGAATGCGTTCGATCAGCGCGGCCGCGACCGGATCTTGCCCGGCCTTGGCGTAGATCGCGACCATCGCGTCCTCGAACGGCTTGCGGTCGATATCCCTGACGATGGTGACGCCCGCTGCTTCGGCCTTGCGCTGCGACTGCTCCTCGAGGTCGCGCCATTTCTCGCGCATGAATCGGCTGGAGCGCTGCGCGGCTTCGCGGAAGATGGTCTGGTCGTCGACTGAGAGGCTTTTCCAGGCCTTCAGCGAGATCACCAGCACTTCGGGGCTCATCGTGTGCTCGGTGAGGGCGAGATAGCCGGCATGCTTGTAATGGTCCGTCGTCACGTAGGATGGCCAGTTGTTCTCGGCGCCGTCGATCAAATGGTTGGCAAGCCCGGCAAGCACCTGCCCATAGGGCATCTCGACCGGCTCCGCGCCGAGCGCGCGGATCATCTGGCTCATCAACTCCGACTGCTGCACCCGGATCCGCAATCCCTTGAGGTCCGCGACGTTTCTGACCGGGCGGGCGCCGTTGTAGATCGACCGCGCGCCGGAATCGTAGAAGGCGAGGCCGACGAAGCCGTAGGGCTCGAAGCTGCCGAGGATCTCGCTGCCGACCGGCCCGTCCAGCACCTTCTGCATGTGCTCGATGGACCGGAACAGGAACGGCATCGCCAGCACGTTCATCGCCGGGACGAAATTGCCGATCAGCGCCACATTCGTTCGGTTGAGATCGATCGCGCCGACCCGGGTCTGCTCGATGGTCTCCTTCTCCTCGCCGAGCTGGCGGGAGTGGAACACCTTGACCTCGTGCCGGCCGCCGCTGCGCTCGGCGATCAGGGCGCCCATGTAGCGCAGCGCCTGCACGGTCGGATAATCCTCGGTCTGGGTGTCGGCGGCGCGGAATTCCCGCGCAGCGGCTCCCGTCGCGCAGATGGCGATCAGAAGCGCGACGAAAACCACCCCGGTCCGCGAGCGTTCGGCACGGTTCAACACTGGCACACTCAACCCCTCAGTGGTGGAGTCTATGGCGGGAGCAAAAGGTTCAATGCAATCTAGCAGATGGTCGGGGGAAGGCCATCCCGCCCGGGGCTTCGGCGTGATTGTGCGGCGCGGCCGGCGCTCATTCCCGGTTGAAACCGCAAATGCCGCGCCTTAAGCAGGGACCGTCGCCGTCGTCGCGCGATACGGAAAGAGCCATCGTGATTTCAACATTGCGCTTCTTGCAGGTCGTTGCCGCTCTTGCGGCCCTCTCCTTGGCCGCGCCGGTGCGGGCCGCGACCGACATCGCGTGGTGGCACGCCATGTCCGGCGAGCTCGGCCGCCAGCTCGAGAAGCTCGCCTCCGACTTCAACGCCTCGCAGCCGGATTATCGCGTGGTGCCGACTTACAAGGGCAGTTACACCGAGACGGTGACGGCCGCGATCTTCGCCTTCCGCTCGCGCAGCCAGCCCGCGATCGTCCAGGTCAACGAGGTCGCCACCGCCACCATGACGGCCGCCAAGGGCGCGATCTATCCCGTGTTCAGCCTGATGCGGGACATGAACGAGCCGTTCTCGCTGAATGATTACCTTCCCGCGGTCTCCGGCTACTACACGGATGCGGCCGGCAATCTCTTGTCCTTCCCGTTCAATTCGTCGACGCCGATCCTCTATTACAACAAGACCATGTTCCGCGACGCAGGGCTCGATCCGGAGGCGCCGCCGAAGACCTGGCCGGAGCTCGGCGCTGCTGCAAAACGCCTGCGCGATCGCGGCGCGGCGTGCGGCTTCACCACGTCCTGGCCGTCCTGGATCCATGTCGAGAATTTCTCCGCCTTCCACAACCTGCCGCTGGCGACGCGGACCAACGGCTTCGCCGCGCTCGATGCGGAGCTGACCATCAACAATCCGTCTCTCGTGCGTCACGTCGCCGAGCTCAGCGAGTGGCAGAAGACGAAGGTGTTCGACTATAGCGGCCGCGGCCAGTCGGCCGAGCCGCGCTTCCAGAACGGCGAATGCGGCATCTTCATCGGCTCCTCGGCGACTCGCGCGGACATCAAGGCAAATTCGAAGTTCGAGATCGGCTACGGCATGATGCCGTATTGGCCCGACGTGAAGGGCGCGCCGCAGAATTCGATCATCGGCGGCGCCACGCTGTGGGTGCTGCGCGACCGCCCGCGCGAGGAATACAAGGGCGTGGCGCGATTCTTCGCCTATCTGTCGCAGCCCGGCGTGCAGGCGGCGTGGCACCAGAACACCGGCTATCTGCCTGTCACCCGCGCCGCCTTCGAGCTGACCCGCGCGCAAGGCTTTTACGAGCGCAATCCGGGCTCGGCGATGTCGTTCGAAGAGATCACGCTGCATCCGCCGACGGAGAATTCCAAGGGCATCCGGCTCGGCTCCTTCGTGCTGATCCGCGGCGCGATCGAGGACGAGCTGGAACAGGCCTTTGCCGGCCGCAAGAGCGCGCAAGCCGCACTCGATGCCGCGGTCGAACGCGGCAACAAGATCCTGCGCCAGTTCGAGCGCGCCAGCCCGGATCGGTAATGCCGGTGATGTCAGGCTTCTGCTGCAGCCGAGAGCGAG
The DNA here is from genome assembly GCF_000515415.1 of Bradyrhizobium sp. WSM1417. Lineage (NCBI taxonomy): Bacteria > Pseudomonadati > Pseudomonadota > Alphaproteobacteria > Hyphomicrobiales > Nitrobacteraceae > Bradyrhizobium > Bradyrhizobium sp. WSM1417. The sequence goes on along the minus strand of NZ_KI911783.1, from coordinate 511,266 downwards.
GTGCGCTCCCTGCCCCGCCTGCGGGGGAGGGTTGGGGAGAGGGTGTCTCCTCAACGGGACAATCCCCTAGAGGAGAGAACCCCCACCCGGCGCTTCGCGCCGACCTCCCCCGCAAGCGGGAGAGGTGCACCGTCTGCTTGGCGCGCATCAAATCAACCAAACCCGCTTGCCTGATCGGGCGCGCATGACCAGCGTTCCATCGCAAATCTTGCCAACTTTCACCGACGCTGCTGCCTTTCGCGCCTTTCGCTCCGACCCATCGCGATGGCTGCCGATCGCGCTCGACATCGCCCACAGCCACGGTCTCGATATCAGCGCGCTGCACGTGTTTGCGACCGGCACCAATCTCGTCGTCGGGCTCGGCGATCACCTGATCCTGAAAATCTTCCCGCCGCTGCTCCGCGCGCAGTTCGTCTCCGAGCGCGGCTCGCTGACCCAGCTTGCGGGCCGCCTCCATTTGCCGATCCCCGAGATCGTCGCGGAAGGCGAGCGTGACGGCTGGCCTTATCTCGTCATCACGCGCCTTGCCGGCACGCTCGGCTCGGAGGTCTGGCCGCTATTACCTGAAGCGCAGAAGGAGCGCGTGCTGCGCGAGATCGGCGAGACCATCGCCGCCGTGCAGCGCGCGCCGCTCGGCCTGCTCGGGGAGATCCAGCCGCGCTGGGACGACTTCATGCGCGCCCAGATGCAGGGCTGCAAGGCGCGGCACACCCGTCTCGGCCTCGCGCCGAAATTCCTCGCCGGCCTCGACGATCTCCTGCGTGATGCGGCAAAACTCATTCCGATGGACGCGCCCCCGGTGATCCTGATCGGCGAATACATTCCGGAGAATTTCCTGCTCGCTTGCGACGACGGCCAATGGTCGCTCGCCGGCCTGTTCGACTTCGGCGACGTGCTGGCGGGATGGCGCGACTACGATCTGCTCGGCCCCAGCGCCTTCATGGCAGCGGGCCGGCCCGGTCGCGTGCGCAGCCTGCTCGAAGGTTTTGGCTATGCCAAGCCGGACTATGCGCTCAAGCGCCGCCTGATGGCCCTGATGCTGCTGCATCGCGCCAGCGACCTCAACAGCCACATCTGCATCGAGGGTTGGCAGGAGCAGGCGGATGATCTGGTCGAGCTCCAGGAGCTGATCTGGGCGGAATGACCCCACCGCCGCGGACTCATCCAGCGGTCGTCCTGGACAAGCGCAGCGCGATCCAGGACCCATTACCCCAGAAAGGGATTTTGCGAAGACTCGTGGTTGCCAGCTTCGCGCCGCAACTTCACCTTGGGGTAATGGGTCCTGGCTTTCGCCAGGACGACGGCGGTTCAATAAGCCGCCTGCCAAACAAGCGAGGCTCCATTCAGCTTATTTTATGAGCAAATGCGCATCTTTGTATGCAATGCCCCAAGACTTGGCGTCTGATCGACGGCCCGATCAATAGCCGTTTCCCTTAAGCATTTCAAAGGCTTATTTCGGTTTAAGCTCTCATCAAGCCTTGGCACGAACCTTGCGAATCCAGTTCCAACCAGAAAACTTTGTGTTGGAGCCATTTCATGAAGCGCCGCGATTTCCTCAAGTCCGTTTCCGGATTGGCCGCAGGCGCGGCGCTTCCGGCCATGCCCTCCGTGGTTTCTTCGGCCTATGCCGATGCGCGCTCGGAGACGCTGCTGATCGTCTCGGAAGGCGGGCCCAACAATCTCGACATCCACGGCGTCGGCACCAACGTGCCCGGCTATGAGGTGTCCTGGAATTGCTACGACCGCCTGATCAGCCACGAGATGAAGACCGGCCCCGGCGGCGTGCCCTATTACGATCGCGACAAGTTCAAGGGCGAGCTCGCCGAGGACTTCAAGATCGACGACATGTCGGTCACCTTCAAGCTGAAGAAAAATGCCAAATTCCACGACGGCGCGCCTGTGACCGCCAAGGACGTGAAGTGGTCGCTCGACCGCGCCGTCAGCGTCGGCGGCTTTCCCACTTTCCAGATGAGCGCGGGCTCGCTCACGAAACCCGAGCAGTTCGTCGTGATCGACGACTACACGGTGCGTGTCGACTTCCTGAAGAAGGACAAGCTGACGATTCCCGATCTCGCGGTGATCGTGCCCTGCATTGTCAATTCCGAGCTGGTGAAGAAGAACGCCAGCGAAAAAGACCCATGGGGTCTTGAGTACACGAAGCAGCAGACCGCGGGCTCTGGCGCCTACAAGGTGACGAAGTGGACCGCCGGCACTGAAGTCGTGATGGAGCGCAACGACGATTGGGTCGGCGGGCCCTTGCCGAAGATCAAGCGCGTGATCTGGCGCATGGTGCCGCAGGCCGGCAATCGCCGCGCGCTGCTGGAGCGCGGCGACGCCGACATTTCCTACGAGCTGCCGTTCAAGGATTTCCAGGAGATGAAGGCGAGCGGCAAGCTCAACGTGGTGTCGCTGCCGTTCTCCAACGGCATCCAATACATCGGCATGAACGTGACCAAGCCGCCGTTCGACAATCCCAAAGTGCGTCAGGCGGTGGCCTACGCGATTCCCTACCAGAAGATCATGGACGCGGTGATGTTCGGGCTGGCGAACCCGATGTTCGGCGCGCCCAAGGACAAGCCGACCGAAGTCGCCTGGCCGCAGCCGCACAAATACAACACCGACATGGACAAGGCGAAGGCGCTGCTCGCTGAAGCTGGTTATCCCAACGGCTTCGAGACCACGATCTCGTTCGACTTGAATTTCGCGGGCGTCAACGAGCCGCTATGCGTGCTGGTGCAGGAGAGCCTGGCCCAGATCGGCATCAAGACCACCATCAACAAGGTGCCCGGCGCCAACTGGCGCACCGAATTGAACAAGAAGGAGATGCCGCTCTTCACCAACGTATTTTCGGGCTGGCTCGATTACCCCGAATACTTCTTCTACTGGTGCTATCACGGCAATAATTCCGTCTTCAACACCATGAGCTACAAGTCGGCGGAGATGGACAAGCTGATCGACGGGGCGCGCAATGCTGCCGCCATCGGCGACACCGCGACCTACGACGCCGACGTGAAGGGCTTCGTCGACCTCGCCTACAGTGACATCCCGCGCATCCCGCTGTACCAGCCCTTCGTCAACGTCGCGATGCAGAAGAACATCAGCGGCTACCAATACTGGTTCCACCGCCGCCTGGATTATCGCGCGATGGCGAAGGGGTAAGGGGCCATGGCGGGCGAGATGGTCGCGTCGTCGACTCTCTTTCTGAGTGAGGTGGCCACCGCTCTCTCATTCCCTCTCCCCTTGTGGGAGAGGGGCAGGGTGAGGGGTAGCCACGAACTCCGACCTCTCCCGGAGCCACCCCCCTCCCTAACCCTCCCCCACAAGGGGGGAGGGAACGCAGCGGAGCGCGCGGCGATGCTCTCGCGGATCCGCGAGAGCGTTTCATCTTCCTGGAGTGCCCCATCATGCTGACCATGATCGGCAAGCGCCTGATGTTCGCGATTCCCTCGCTGATCGGGGTCGTCATCGTCACCTTCCTGCTCACCCGCGCGCTGCCGGGCGATCCCGCCGCGTATTTCGCAGGGCCCGCCGCAACGAAAGAAGCCGTCGAGCAGATCCGGAAAAAACTCGGCCTCGACAAGCCGCTGATCGAGCAGTTCTTCCGTTACACCAACGATCTTGCCCATGGCGATTTCGGCAACTCGCTCACGACGGGCCAGCCGGTCGCGGCCGAGATCCGCAACCGCTTGCCGGCCTCCGCCGAGCTGACGCTGCTCGGCCTCATCGTTTCGGTCGTCATCGCCATCCCTCTCGGCGTGCTGGCGGCGACGCGGCCGGGCTCATGGGTTGATCATCTCTGTCGTGTGACGACGACGGCCGGCGTCTCGCTACCGGTGTTCTTCACCGGCCTGGTGCTGGTGTATGTCTTCTACTTCCGGCTCGGCTGGTCGCCCGCGCCGCTCGGCCGGCTCGATGTGTTCTACAGCGCGCCGCCGACGGTGACCGGCTTCTATCTGATCGACACCCTGATCGCGCGCGACTTCGAGGCGTTCCGTTCGGCATGCAGCCAGCTGATCCTGCCGGCGACGACGCTTGCGATCTTCTCGCTGGCGCCGATCGCGCGCATGACGCGGGCCTCGATGCTGGCGGTGCTGTCGTCCGAGTTCGTGCGCACCGCGCGCGCCAGCGGCCTGTCCCCGGCAACCGTCATCGTCACCTACGCCTTCCGCAACGCGATGCTCCCCGTCATCACCACGCTGAGCATGGTGTTCTCGTTCCTGCTCGGCGCCAACGTGCTGGTGGAGAAAGTATTCGCCTGGCCCGGCATTGGCTCCTATGCAGTCGAAGCGCTGATCTCGTCGGACTTCGCGCCGGTGCAGGGTTTCGTGCTGACCATGGCGGTGATGTACGTGCTGCTCAATCTCGTGATCGACATTCTCTATGGCGTGATCGATCCGCGCGTGCGCTTGGAAGGGTAGAGCATGATCCGGAAAAGTGGGTACCGGTTTTCCGATCAGATCATGCTCAAAAGGATAGAGTCATGAGCACCGTTGCGCCTGCTGTTGAGCCCGTCGGACCCGCGCGGACCTCGGGAATCGTCGCGCTGCTCGACCAGACCCGCTACGTCCTCGGCGAGAACAAGGTCACCGGCTTTGCCTTCGCGCTGCTGATCGTGATCCTTCTTGCCGCGATCTTCGGCCCCTATGTGGTGCCGTATGAGCCGCTGGCGTCCGACACCGCGGCGTCGCTGAAGCCGCCCTCGGCCGCGCACTGGTTCGGCACCGACCAATTGGGCCGCGACATCTTCAGCCGGGTCGTGGTCGCGACGCGGCTCGATACGTTCATCGCGGTCGCCTCCGTCGCGCTGGTGTTCCTGATGGGCGGGCTCGCCGGCATCGCGGCCGGCTATTTCGGTGGCTGGACCGACCGCATCGTCGGCCGCATCGCCGACACCATCATGGCGTTTCCACTGTTCGTGCTGGCGATGGGCATCGTCGCAGCGCTGGGCAACACCGTGCAGAACATCATCCTGGCCACGGCCATCGTGAACTTCCCGCTCTATGCCCGCGTCGCGCGCGCCGAAGCCAATGTCCGCCGCAACGCCGGCTTCGTGCAGGCCGCGCGGCTGTCCGGCAACGGCGAATTCCGCATTCTCCTCGTGCATATCCTGCCGAACATCATGCCGATCATGATTGTGCAGATGTCGCTGACCATGGGCTACGCCATCCTCAATGCCGCCGGCCTCTCGTTCATCGGCCTCGGCGTCCGTCCGCCGACGGCGGAATGGGGCATCATGGTCGCCGAAGGCGCCGGCTTCATGGTGTCAGGCGAATGGTGGATCGCGCTATTCCCGGGCCTCGCTTTGATGATCGCCGTGTTCTGCTTCAACCTCCTCGGCGATGGCCTGCGCGACATCGTCGACCCCCAGCGGAGGACGTGATGGCTGGATTCCGCGCAAATTTTCGCTCGAAATTCTCCAATGAAATCAATCCCATTCTACTGTGCATGGGGTTGTTTTCGACGTTTTTGTTTGGGAGGCACCCATGACCGCCCAGCCGCTGCTCGACGTCCAGGATCTCACCGTCGAATTCACCACCCGCCGCGGCATCGTGAAAGCGGTGCAGCACGTCAACATCTCCGTTGCCAAGGGCGAGACGCTGGCGATCGTCGGCGAGTCCGGCTCCGGCAAGTCGGTGACGTCGTACGCGGTGATGCGCATCCTCGACCGTGCGGGGCGGATCGCCGAGGGCTCGGTGATGTTCTCGGGCATCGACGTCAAGGCCGCGACCGAAGACCAGATGCGCGATTTGCGCGGCCGCGAAGTCTCGATGATCTTCCAGAACCCGCGCGCCGCGCTCAACCCGATCCGGAAAGTCGGCGACCAGATCGAGGACGTGCTGCGCACCCATGTCCAGCAGGCCATGGTTTCGGACCGCGGCGAGAAGGCGATCGAGGCGCTGGAGCAGGTCAAGATCGCCCGCCCGCGCGAGCGCTATCACGCCTATCCGTTCGAATTGTCCGGCGGCATGTGCCAGCGCGTCGTCATCGCGCTCGCGCTCGCCTGCAATCCGCAGCTGCTGATCGCGGACGAGCCGACGACTGGATTGGACGTCACCACGCAGAAGGCGGTGATGGATCTGATCGTCGAGCTGACCAAGCGCAAGGCGATGTCCACCATCCTGATCACGCATGATCTCGGCCTCGCCGCAGCCTATTGCGACCGCGTCGTGGTGATGGAGAAGGGCCGGGTGGTCGAGACCGCAAAGGCCGCCGACATCTTCGCCAACCCGCAGCACCCCTACACCAAGAAGCTGATGCGCGCGACGCCGCGGCTCGGCGTGAGCCTGCGGGATCTGTTGCCGGAGGAGGAGGGCGCTTCCTTCGCCTCTCCCCGCGTGCGGGGAGAGGTCGACACGCGCAGCGTGGCGGATGAGGGGGGCTCTCCCAGCACCGTGCTCGCGGAGAGTCCCCCTCACCCCGACCCTCTCAGCGCGAGCGAAGCTCGTCGCGACCCCGCAAGCGGGGAGAGGGAGAAGACGCCACTTCTCCTCATCGAGAAGCTGGTCAAGGAATATCCCCGTCAGGGCGCCACGGCCACGCTCGGCAAATTGTTCGGCCGCAAGCCGCCGGTGGAGCCGGATGTGTTCCGCGCGGTCGACGGCATCAGCTTCTCGATCGGCCATGGCGAGAGCGTCGGCCTGGTCGGCGAGTCCGGCTGCGGCAAATCGACCACGTCGATGATGGTGATGCGGCTCCTCGACCAGACCTCGGGCCTGATCCAGTTCGACGGCGAGGACATCGGCGCCATCGCGCCCGCCGGCTTTGCCCGGCTGCCGCAGCGCAGCCGCATCCAGATGGTGTTCCAGGATCCCACCGACAGCCTCAACCCGCGCTTCACCGCCGTCCGCGCCATCGCCGATCCCATCATGCAGCTCGGCGACATCAGGGGACGCGACGCGCTCCGCGCCCGCTGCGAGGAGCTCGCCACCATGGTGGGCCTGCCGCACAATCTGCTGGATCGCTTTCCGCACCAATTGTCGGGCGGCCAGAAGGCTCGCGTCGGCATCGCCCGCGCCATCGCCCTGCACCCGAAACTCGTCATCCTGGACGAGCCGACCGCTGCGCTCGACGTTTCGGTCCAGGCCGTGGTCCTCAATTTGCTTCAGGACCTCAAGGCGCGGCTAGGTATGAGTTATCTGTTCGTCTCGCATGATTTGAACGTAGTGCGCTTGCTGTGCGATCGTGTCATTGTCATGCGGTCGGGTCGAATCGTCGAGGAAGGAACTTCCGAGCGGGTGTTGAGCGATCCCCAGGACGATTACACCAAGGAGCTGCTGACGGCGATCCCGCATCCGCCGCTGCAGACACTGGGCGCACACTGAGAGCTTGTTTGGGAGCGTGATGGCCGAACCGCTGGACGATTATATCGACGCTGTCACCAAAGCGTTGGCGTTGCCTATCGAGGAAGCATGGAGGTCGTCCGTTCGCGCCAATCTCGAGGTCTCGCTGCGGCTTGGCCGCCTCGTCGACGAATTCGCGCTGCCGGACGAGACCGAGCCGGCGCCCGTGTTCACGGTCTGACGCCGCCATGACGACCAAGCCAGAGATGACGGCCTCCGAGATCGCGAGCGCTGTTGCCGGCCGCAAGATGTCCGCGCTCGATGCGACCGAAGCGGCGCTTGCGCGCATCAAGCAGCATGACACCATCCTCAATGCGTTCACCGACGTCACCGCCGATCGCGCCCGCGCCAAAGCGCGCGCGATCGATGCCGATATCGCCGCCGGCAAGACCGTCGGCCCATTGGCCGGCGTGCCCTTCGCGGTGAAGAATTTATTCGACGTCGCTGGGCTGGCCACGCGCGCCGGCTCGAAGATCAACCGAGACCGCGCACCCGCCACGCGCGACGCCACGCTGATCGAGCGCATGGAAGCGGCCGGCGCCGTGCTGGTCGGTGCGCTCAACATGGGCGAATACGCCTATGACTTCACCGGCGAGAACGTCCATGACGGTCCCTCGCGCAATCCGCATGACACGACGCGGATGAGCGGCGGCTCCTCCGGCGGCTCGGGCAGCGCCGTCGGCGGCGCGCTGGTGCCGATCGCGCTCGGCTCCGACACCAACGGTTCGATCCGCGTGCCGTCCTCATTCTGCGGCATCTTCGGGCTGAAGCCGACCTATGGCCGGCTCTCGCGTGCGCGCTCGTTCCCGTTCGTCGCGAGCCTCGATCATCTCGGTCCGTTCGCGCGCTCCGTCACCGATCTCGCGCTGGCCTATGACGCCATGCAGGGACCGGATGCGGACGATGCCGCCTGCACCACCACACGTGGTCTGGAGCCGACGTTGCCGCTGCTTGCCAATCCGGTTTCGGACCTGCGCATCGCGATCGCCGGCGGGTACTTCCAGCAAAATCTGTTTCCGGAAGCCGTCGAAGCCGTCAGCCGCGTCGCCAAGGCGCTGGGCGCAACGCGCGTGGTAGAGGTGCCCGAAGCCGCACGCGCCCGCGCGGCTGCCTATGTCATCACCACCACCGAGGGCGCCTCGCTGCATCTCGACCGGCTGCGCAAGCGACCGAACGATTTCGATCCCGCCGTGCGCGACCGGCTGATCGCGGGCGCCATGGTGCCGGCGCCGCTGGTCGACCGTGCGCAAAAATTCCGCCGCTGGTATCGCGCGCAATTCGCGGAGATTTTCAAATCCGTCGACGTGCTGATCGCGCCCGCGACGCCATGCACCGCGCCGAAGCTCGGCCAGGTCAATTTCAATCTTGGCGGCGTCGAGCTGCCGGTGCGCGCCAATATCGGCATCCATACCCAGCCGATCTCATTCATCGGCCTCCCCGTCGTCGCCGTGCCAGTGCCGCTCGAGCCGCTGCCGATTGGCGTGCAGATCATCGCCGCACCCTGGCGCGAGGACATCGCGTTGCGCGTCGCGTACGCGTTGGAGAAGATGGGCGTCGCCGCCGCGCCCAGCCCAAAAGGATTTTGAGATGGAGATCGATCTCCCCGAGGTGATCGCGGACGTCAAAGCCGCGTTCGAGCGTTATGAACAGGCCCTGATCACCAACGACGTCGCCGTACTCGGCGAGCTCTTCCGCAACGATCCCCGCACGCTGCGCTATGGCATCGGCGAGAACCTCTACGGCTATGAGGCGATCTCCGGCTTTCGCGCCGGGCGCTCGCCAGTCGGCCTCAACCGCCGCACCGCGAAAACCGTGATCACCAGCTATGGCCGCGACACCGCGGTCGCATCCACCCTGTTCTATCGCGACACGATGCCGGGCAAGGTCGGCCGGCAGATGCAGACCTGGGTAAAATTCCCGGAGGGCTGGCGCGTCGTCGCAGCCCATGTCAGCATCATCGACGAGTCGAAAGAGACCTGACCGTATGACGCTTGACGATCTTCCGCCCGGAGCGCTGCCGGCCGAACCGGCGGTGCCGCGTGTCGACCGGGCGTCGCCATCAGCACACAAGGTCACGCGGGCCGAGGAGCTGCGCCTGCAACTCGCCGACGAGATCGTACGCGGAGCCCTGGCCCCCGGCGCGCCGCTTGACGAGACCGACATCGCGCGCCGCTTCAGCGTTTCGCGCACGCCGGTGCGGGAAGCACTGCGCCAGCTCGTGGCAAGCGGTCTCGTCGAAGCGCGCGCCCATCGCGGCGCGGTGGTGGCGCAACCTTCATTCGAACGGCTGACTGGCATGTTCGAGGCGATGGCGGAGCTGGAAGCGCTGTGCGCGGGTCTTGCCGCTGAACGCATGTCAGCTGCCGAGCGTCACGGCCTGGAAGCTATCCACGAAGAGCTGCGGGTTCTCAGCTACGCCGGCAATCCCGATCGGTTCCACGAGGTCAACGAGCGCTTCCACAATGCGATCTATGCCGGGTCGCAGAACGGCTATATCGCCGAGATCACGCTGGCGACGCGCGTGCGCGTCCAGCCGTTCCGCCGCGCCCAATTCCGCAACCTTGGCCGATTGGCCAAATCGCAGGCCGAGCACGACCGCGTCGTGGTCGCCATCATGCGCGGCGACAAGCAGGGCGCCGCCGCCGCGATGCGCGCGCACATCGAGCTGGTGCGCGGGGAGTACGAGATCTACGCTGTGTCGGTGTAGCGCTTCATCACCATCAGGTGAATGACTGTCGCAGTTTGGCAGGAACCTGCTCCTGGCAAGCTTGTTTTCCTCGATCCGATGTCGATCAGATGAGGAGAAACCCATGGCTTCCTCTGAAAAAGACCCCAAGCACCACACCCAGAAGATGAAGCAGCGTCTTCAGGAGACCGTGACGCATCTGCGAGAGGACATCCGCAAAGTCGACGAGCCGCAGCTGACAGCGATGTTCGAGACTTCAGCCGAGGTCTTGTCCGGCCTCGTGAAGGCGTTCGACGACTACGAGAAGAAGAACGAGGCCGCCTGGCGCAAATCGGCGTGATCGGGCATGACTCGCTTGATGGCCCGCCGCGCGGCCCCTGAGACCATCGTGCCGCAAAGGAGAAAGCTCCTGAGGCTGGTGCCCGCCGCAATCGTCGCCGGTGGCTGGTTGTCCGCCGGCGACGCCGAGGCGGCGCGCAGGGAGATGGTCGAGAAACAAAGGGTACCCAAGGTTACCCCGCCCGAGGATTTGATGCGGGAGCATGGGGTGCTCGACCGAGTCCTCCTAGTTTATGAGGCGGCCTTGCGCAAATTCGACGCCAGCGAGGATTTCGATCCCGCTGTCCTCACCAGCGCCGGGCAGATCGTGCGTGACTTCATCGAAAATTATCACGAACAATCCGAGGAGCATGCGGTCTTCCCACGGTTCAAACGTGCGGGGAAACTCGTGACTCTCGTCGACACATTGGTGACCCAACACAAGGCCGGTCGTCGCGTGACCGACGTGATCCTGAAGACGGCGCCGGGAAGCCGCAAGGATGGCGATGATCGTCACAAACTGATCGCGTCGATCCGCGCTTTCATCGCCATGTACCGTCCGCACGCCGCGCGCGAGGACACCGATCTTTTTCCGATGCTCAAGACCGTCGTCTCGCCAAACGAATATGATGCGATGGCGGAGGACTTCGAGAAGAAGGAGCATCAGCAGTTCGGCGAGGACGGTTTCGAGATGATGATTCACCGTGTGGCAACCCTCGAACAGCAGATCGGGATCGGTGATCTCGCGCTGTTCACGCCGGCCTGAAGCGCGCTGATGGTCCTAACGAATGAGAGGCCGCCGCCTCCCCCGTTCACCATCAGAGGATATGGTTACGCTGTCGCGGCGTCCGCCATATAGGCCCGCCAGCCGCCATACGCGGTGATATCTCGCGCCTCGCCCAGCACTTCGGGTTCAACGAGAAATCCCTTCACGCTGCGGCCATCCGCCAAGCGAACGGTGCCGATCGCCATCGGCGCAGGAATGGCGTTGACGAACTTGCCGAAGGCGGACGACGACAGCGACCAGATCTCCAGCTCGATCGACGCGCCCTTGCCGGCTTCGACGCGCAGCATGCCCGGCTTCGGCGGCGTGGTCTTCAATGCGTAGAGCTTGTAGTCGGGTGCGGTCCTGGTCGCCTCGATCAGCTGGCCATTCAGCGCTTTCAACTCGCCGTTCAGCACCATGCCGGACAGATGCGCGCCGACGACGGCGATGGGAATGTCGTCGATGCCGCTTGCGGCAAGCGGCGCCAGCGCGGGTTGCGCCACGCCCTTTGCGCCAAGCGTCAGTTTGGTATCGGCATGAAACACGCGCCCGATGCTGGCGAGCAGCGCATCGTGCCCGGCGGGTGCGAGCAGCGTGATGCCGAACGGAATGCCGTCGCCGCGCATCGCCGCCGGCAGCGCGAGACCGCAGAGGTCGAGCAGATTGACAAAGTTGGTGTAGGTGCCGAGCCGGCTGTTGAGCTCAACCGGATTGGCCAGCACCTGCGCAGTCGTATAGGCCGTCGGCGCCGTCGGCAGCACCAGCGCGTCGATATTGGTGAAGGTGCGTTCGGCGATCTTGCGCAGGCCCTGCAGACGATAGAGCGCGGAGAAGGTGTCCGCCGCCGTCAACCGCGCACCGGCCGCGGTGATCTCGCGCGTCACGGGATGGATGGCATCCGGCGCGGACGCCAGCAGGTCGCGGATCACGAGATAGCGCTCCGTGACCCACGGTCCCTCGTAGAGCAGTCGGGCCGTCTCGTAGAACGGCTCGAGGTCGAACTCGACGAGCGTTGCACCAAGCGCGGTCCAGCGCTTCAACGCGTCGGCGTAAGCCGCTTCCGCCTTCTTGTCGCCGAAGAAGATCAACTGTCCGCTGCGCGGCACGCCCAGGCGCAGGTTTGCCGGGAGCGGGGTGATCGCGCCAAGCGGCCGGTCGCGCGAGAACGGATCGGCCTGATCGGGACCTGCCATCACGGAGAGCGCCAGCGCGGCGTCGTCCACGGTCAGCGCGAACACCGAGATACAGTCCAGCGTCCGGCAGGCCGGCACCAGGCCGGCGGTCGAGATCATGCCGAGGCTCGGCTTGAGACCGACGATGTTGTTGAGCATCGCCGGCACGCGACCTGAGCCGGCGGTGTCGGTGCCGAGCGACAGTGGCACCAGCCCGGCGCCGACGGCGGTGGCCGATCCCGAGCTCGATCCGCCGGGAATGAGGTCCTCACGGATCGCGTTTCTGGGGATGCCGTGGGGCGAGCGCACGCCGACAAGGCCGGTCGCGAACTGGTCCAGATTGGTCTTGCCGATGATGATCGCGCCGGCGGCGCGCAGCCGCGCAACCGCGGTCGAATCGTGTGTCGGGATGTACGAGAAGGCCGGGCACGCCGCGGTGGTCGGAAATCCCAGCGCGTCGATATTGTCCTTCACCACCACCGGCACGCCATAGAGCGACAGGCCGGCGGCCTCCTTGGCGGCGAGCTTCTCGGCCTCGGCGATCGCGTCCTTTTCGTCGCGCAGGCTGATGAAGACGGCGGGATCGTTGTGGTCGCGGATGCGCTGATAGGTGCGTGCGACCGTCTGCGCCGGCGTGACCGTGCCCGCGCGATGCGCGGCCACGATCGCGGCGATCGTTTCAGGCTGCTCAGCCCCCATTTCAGCCTTCATGGCGACAAATCTCCGGCTACGTCTCTTCACCCCGATCGAAGCAAGCGATGTGCCATTGTGTACAGAATCCGGGCAGGACAAGTGCCGCGGATATTACCGAGAGATCAGTGGCTTGTGGGATATTTCGAGGATCGGGCGGGCCGCCATGCCATCGCCCTGTCGGGGGCATTTGCGCAAATATTAGGCAGTTTTGATCAGGTGAAGTCAGCGAGGATTCGCAGCAGCCGCTTCCGGTTCTCCTTGCCGATCTTCTCTTCGACATGCCGCTCGTGCTCCGCGGCGAGGCGCTTGAATTTTGCCAGCGCCGTCTTGCCCGGCGGCGTGAGGTGCAGGGCGTGGGAGCGCCGGTCCGTGCTCGACTTGACGCGTTTGAGCAGATCGCGCTGCTCGAGACTGTCGAGCAGATGCACCAACCGCGCACGCTCGATGCCGAGGCGCTTGGCCACCGCCATCTGCGACAGGCCGGGATTGGCGCCGATCACCGTGAGCACCGAATATTGCGTCGGCCGGATGTCGACATCGCCGAGCGTTCTGATGAAGTCCTGGAAAATCCAGATCTGGAAGCGCCGCACCGCATAGCCGGCGTGCCCGACCAGGGCGTCGAGGCCGATCTCGTCCGCGTCGACCGGCCGCGCGGCGCCGTTGCCGCCGCGTTTGCGTGGGGAAGTCCGAGTTGTGGTGGCCGTCACGTCGCGTCTCCTGCGGGACCATTCTTGTAACCACTTCGCCGTGCCAGCGGAAGATTGTTGTTGACGACAACAATCGGCATGCCCGACATTATCAGCAACGCGGCCCGCGACGAGGCTGCGACCGATCCCGGCTTCCGGGCGAGGAGGAAACCATGACAACCGCCTCTCGCGGTGATGCTGCGAGCCTGTTCGCGACACCCAGAACCGTTGCCGAGCACCGCGCCGACGGCAGCATCGTGCTGCGCTCGCCCGAACCGCTGCGCGATGGCGCGCGCTGCATCGGCGACTGGCTGGAGCAATGGGCGCGGCAGAGGCCCGATTCGATTTTCCTCGCGGAGCGCAGCAGCGCCGAAGCGCCATGGAGCACCGTCACCTATGGGCAGGCGCTGCGCCAGGTGCGCGCGGCGGCGTCGTGGATTCTGGCGCAAGGCCTCAGTCCGGAGCGCCCGCTCGCGATCCTCTCCGACAACAGCATCGATCATGCGCTGCTGGCACTGGCGGCCCACCATGTCGGCGTGCCCTCGGCGGCGATCTCGCCGGCCTATTCGCTGATGTCAAAGGATTTTGACAAGCTCAAGAGCATGATCACGCTGCTTGAGCCCGCCGCGATCTATGTCTCCGCGACGAAGCCGTTTGCGGCGGCGCTGGCCGCGATCAAGCCTTTGCATAGCGCGCAGATCATCAGCGGCAATGCCGACGATGCCGATGCGCTGGCCTTTCGCACCATCGCGGCAACGCCGGAGAGCCCCGACGTCGCAAAGGCCTTCGCCGCGGTGACGCCCGCGACGATCGCAAAGCTCCTGTTCACTTCGGGCTCGACCGGCGCGCCGAAAGCCGTGATCAACACCCAGCGCATGCTGACGTCCAGCCAGCAGGCCAAGGCCCAGACGTGGACTTTTCTCGAACAGGCGCGCGAGGATCTCGTCATTCTCGACTGGCTGCCCTGGAGCCACACGTTCGGCGCCAACCACAATTTCAATCTCGTGCTGCGCAATGGCGGCGCGCTCTATATCGACGGCGGCAAGCCGGCGCCCGGCCTGTTTGCGACGTCGCTCGCCAACTTGAAGAGCGTGATGCCGACGGTCTATTTCAACGTGCCGCGCGGCTTCGACATGTTGATCACGGCGCTGCGTGCAGACGAGGAGCTGTGTCGCCGCTTCTTCAGCGAGGTGAAATTCGCGTTCTACGCAGGAGCTGCGCTGCCGCAGAATCTCTGGGACGCGCTCGAAGAACTCTCCGTCAAGACTGTTGGCCGCGCGATGCCGATGGTCTCGGCGTGGGGCTCGACCGAGACGTCGCCGCTGGCCACCGACTGCCATTTCCTCGCGGAACGCTCGGGCAATATCGGCGTGCCCATCCCCGGCACCGAATTGAAGCTCGTCACCTCCGGCGACAAGCTGGAGGTGCGCGTGCGCGGCCCCAACGCCACGCCGGGTTACTGGAAGGCGCCGGAGCTGACCAGGCAGGCGTTTGACGACGAGGGGTTTTATCTCATCGGTGACGCCGTGAAGTTCGCCGACGCGAACCGGCCGGAGCGCGGCCTGTTCTTCGACGGTCGCGTCGCGGAGGATTTCAAGCTCAATTCCGGCACCTGGGTCAGTGTCGGTACGCTGCGCCTCGCCGGCATCGCCGCGCTGGCGCCGCTCGCGCAGGACATCGTCGTCACCGGCCATGGCGGCGACGAGGTGCGCTTCCTGGTGTTTCCGAACATCGCGGCCTGCCGCGCGCATGCCGGCCTGCCCGAGACTGCGGGCGTGAACGAATTGCTCACGCATGACAAGGTCAGAGCCGCGATCGCGCAAGGTCTGGCGAAACTGAAGCAGCAGAGCGCTAACTCCTCCGGCCACGCCACGCGCGCCCTGCTGCTCGTCGAGCCGCCGTCGGTGGACGGCGGCGAGATCACCGACAAGGGCTACATCAACCAGCGCGCCGTGCTGACGCGGCGCGCCGATGCGCTGGCGCGGTTGGATGACGATGCGCCGGGGGAGTGGATCGGGTGCTACTGATTGCGCGCCGCCGCTCCTAACCTCTCCCCGCCTGCGGGGAGAGGTCGGATCGCTCTTGCCGATCCGGGTGAGGGGTTACAGGTCTCGCGATCATCTCATCTGCGGAAACAGCCCCTCACCCCTCCCTCTCCCCGCGAAGGACGGGGAGAGGGAGAGAAACAGCTCGCCATTCGGCCAGCCAACCTGACGCACTATCCTGCATGATTCTTTTGTTGCTTAAGCAACTAATTTATGCGAACCGTTCCAGACAAGGATGACGGCGGAGGAACCGCCGCGTCGGATCGGAGGAAGCAATGCTCGGCAGAGAGGGTGCCGCGGGCGAATGTCGGCGCATGCCTGGAACTGACAGAGGTCGGCGCCGGCTGCGTGGCCCGTCAGGTCTCGGTGCTGCCGGTCACCGCGCCGAGATTTTCGTGCAGGCGGCGCAACAGGTCGATCAGCACCTCGCGCTCGTCCTTATCCAGGCAGGACAACAGGCGCCGTTCGCGCTCGAATGCCGCGACGATCACCTTGTCATGGATGGCGCGGCCCTTGGCGGTCAGCGAGATCGAATGGGTGCGCCCGTCGTTGGGATCGGTGCGGATCGAGATCAGCCCCCGCTTCTCCAGGCCGGCCAGCGTCCGGCTCACCGGGCCCTTGTCGAAACCGATGACGTGACAGATGCGCGAGGCGGGAATGCCGGGCTCGATCGCCAGCAGCGACATGATCCGCCATTCCGTGACGTTGACGCCGAACTGCCGCTGATAGAACGCGGTGGCGCTGTTCGAGAGCTTGTTGGCGATGAAGGTGATAAACGCGGGGACGTAGCGGTCGAGATCGAGCGTCGGTCCCGTCTCGGCGGGCGCAGGTTTTTGGCGGGCTCTGGTCGAAGACGGCGGCATATCGGGATTCTGTCTCGCGGCGTGTCTGGAGACCTAAGGGTAAGCGCCGCCCTTGCACAAGATCAAAATAAGGGAGGACTTCCATGAGCGCATCCAGCTCCCCGGAAATCAACGGTTCGTCGGCCGTCCCGCATCTCGACGTCGATCCCTTCGACATGATTTTTTTTGCCGATCCCTATCCCACGCATGAGCTGCTGCGGGAGGCCGGGCCTGTCGTCTATCTCGACAAGTGGAACGTCTATGGCGTGGCGCGCTATGCCGAGGTTCATGCCGTCCTGAACGACCCCACGACGTTCTGCTCCAGCCGCGGCGTTGGCCTCTCCGACTTCAAGAAGGAGACGCCGTGGCGGCCGCCGAGCCTGATTCTCGAAGCCGATCCGCCCGCGCATTCGCGGACCCGCGCGGTGCTGTCCAAAGTGCTGTCGCCGACCGTGATGAAAGGGCTGCGCGACCGCTTTGCCGCGGCGGCGGAGCAGCGGGTTGACGTGCTGCTGGAGAAGCGCAGTTTTGACGCGATCGCGGATCTGGCGGAAGCCTATCCGCTCTCGATCTTTCCGGATGCGCTCGGGCTGAAGCCGGAGGGCCGCGAACATCTGATTCCCTATGCGAGTGTCGTGTTCAACGCCTTCGGCCCGCCGAACGAGCTGCGCCAGGAAGCGATCGCGCGCTCGACGCCGCACCAGGCTTACGTCACCGATCAGTGCCAGCGGGACAACCTCACGCCCGGCGGCATCGGCGCCTGCATCCATGCCCATGTCGACGAGGGTGCCATCACCGCCACCGAAGCGCCGCTGCTGGTGCGTTCGCTGCTGTCGGCGGGCCTCGATACCACCGTCAACGGCATCGGTGCAGCGGTCTACTGTCTCGCGCGCTTCCCTGAGCAGTGGCAGCGCCTGCGCGACGACTTCACGCTGGCGCGCAACGCTTTCGAGGAGGCCGTCCGTTTTGAAAGCCCGGTCCAGACCTTCTTCCGCACCACCACGCGCGAGGTCGAACTGTCGGGCGCGACCATCGGTGAGGGCAAAAAGGTGCTGATGTTCCTCGCCGCCGCCAACCGCGATCCGCGGCGCTGGGACAAGCCGGACAGCTACGACATCACCCGCCGCACCTCCGGTCATGTCGGCTACGGCTCGGGCATTCACATGTGCGTCGGGCAGCTGGTCGCGCGCCTCGAAGGCGAGACCATGCTCACGGCGCTGGCACGTCGTGTCGCCAGCATCGAGATCACGGCTGAGCCGAAGCGCCGCTTCAACAACACGCTGCGCGGGCTCGACAGCCTGCCGGTGACGATCACGCCGGCCTGACGCGACCGGCAAAAAAGAAATGGGATAAGGGGAGGGACTCATGAGGAACCTAAAATGGACACTCGCGCTGGCCGCAAGCCTCGTGAGCGGCGCGGCAAATGCCGAGATATCGGACAATGTCGTGCGCGTCGGCGTGCTCAACGACATCTCCGGCATCTTCCAGGACACCAACGGCATGGGCTCGGTCGAGGCTGCGCGCATGGCCGCCGAGGATTTCAACGGCGGCGGCAAGGGCATCAAGGTCGACATCGTCTACGCCGATCACCAGAACAAGGCCGATGTCGGCAATGCCATCGCGCGCAAATGGCTCGATGTCGAGGGCGTCGATGCCATCGTCGACGTGCCGAACTCGGCCGTTGGTCTCTCCATCAACACGCTGCTGCGCGACAGCCGCATGACGTTCCTCGCGTCGTCTACCGCGAGCTCCGATCTCACCGGCAAGGCCTGCTCGCCCAACACCATCCAATGGGTCAACGACACCTGGGCGACCGGCAACACCACGGCGGCCGCGATGGTGTCGCGCGGCGGCAAGGAGTGGTACTTCCTCACGGTCGATTTCGCGCTCGGCAAGGGCATCGAGGCGGAAGCCCAGAAATATATCGAGGCGCATGGTGGTAAGGTGATCGGATCCAGCAAGCATCCGCTCGGCACCTCCGATTTCGCGTCCTTCCTGTTGCAGGCGCAGGGCTCGAAGGCGCAGGTGATCGGGCTCGCCAATGCCGGCGGCGACACCATCAACGCGGTGAAGCAGGCGGCCGAGTTCGGGATCCAGCAGGGCGGACAAAAGCTCGTCGCCTTCCTGCTCTTCATCAACGACGTCCACGGCATGGGCATCAAGGTCGCGCAAGGGCTTCAGCTCATGGAGGCCTTCTACTGGGACATGAACGACGACACCCGCGCCTTCGCCAAGCGGTTCGCGGCGCGGCCCGGCATGAACGGCAAGATGCCGAGTGGCAACCAGGCCGGGGTCTATGCCTCCACGCTCGCTTATCTCAACGCGGTCGCCGCCACCGGCAGCGACAATGCCAAGGATGCCGTGCCCGAGATGAAGAAATTCAAGGGCAAGGACAAGCTGTTCGGCGACACCACGATCCGCCAGGACGGTCGCGTCGTGCATCCGATGTATCTGTTCGAGGTGAAGAAGCCGGAGGAATCGAAATATCCCTATGACTATTACAAGTTGGTTTCGACGATCTCTGCGGAGCAGGCGTTCCGCCCGCTGGCGGAAGGTGGGTGTGAGTTGGTGAAGTAGGGGCGGTGAGCGCGTCTCACTTAACCTCTCCCCGCTCGCGGGGAGAGGTCGGATCGCTCTTGCGATCCGGGTGAGGGGGTACAGGTCTCACCAATATCTCGCTCGCGGAGAGGCCCCTCACCCCAACCCTCTCCCCGTAAGAACGGGGAGAGGGAGGAGAAGCCCTACACCACCTTGCTCGATCCCTGCGTGATCAACCTCGCCGCCCGCTGGTCGCGGGCGTAGATCCAGAGCCAGCTCAGCGCGACGCTGAGGCGGTGGCGCAAGCCGATCAGGAAGTAGATGTGGGCGATGCCCCAGATCCACCACGCGATGGTGCCGCGCAGCTTGATGCGGCCGAAGTCGATCACCGCCAGCCGCTTGCCGATCTGCGCGAGGCTGCCGGAATGCTTGTAGCGGAACGGGCCGGTCGGCTCCCGGCGCAGCCGCGCCTTGATGGTCTCGGCCACGTGACGGCCCTGCTGCTTGGCGGCCGGCGCGATGCCGGGCACGGGCTTGCCGTCCCAGGCGTTGATCAAGACGGTATCGCCGATTGCAAAGATTTCGGGATGACCGGGGATCGTAAGATCGTCTTCGACCTGCACGCGCCCGGCGCGGTCGGCCGGCGCGCCCAGCCATTCGGCGGCGGGCGATGCGCGCACGCCGGCGGCCCAGATTCTCGTCTTGGCTTCGAGCAGCTTGCCGCCGAACACCACGCCCTCGCGATTGATCTCGGTGACGGCCTGTCCGAGCACGACCTCGACACCGATTTTTTCCAGCGAGGCCTGCGCGTAGGCCGAGAGGTCGTCGGGGAAGCCTGCGAGCACGCGCGGACCCGCCTCGATCAGCACCACCCGCGCCTTGTTGGTGTCGATGTTGCGGAAGTCGGCGGGCAAGGTGTGATGCGCCATCTCCGCGATGGTGCCGGCGAGCTCCACGCCGGTGGGGCCGGCGCCGACGATGACGAAAGTCAGCCGCGCCGCGCGCTTGGCCGGATCGGTCTCGCGCTCGGCGCGCTCGAACGCCACCAGGATGTGACGGCGCAGCGTGGTCGCGTCCTCCAGCGTCTTCAGGCCCGGCGCGAACTGCTCCCATTCGTCGTGACCGAAATAGGCATGCCGCGCGCCGGTGGCGAGCACCAGCGTGTCGTAAGGCACCTCGCTGCCATCGTCGATCAGCACGCAGCGCCTGTCGGCGTCAACGCCGCTGACGGTCGCAAACAGCGTCGTCACATCGCGCCGGTCGCGCATCAGGTGCCGGACCGGCCATGCGATCTCGCTGGTGGCGAGCGAGGCCGTCGCGACCTGGTAGAGCAGCGGTTGGAACAAATGATGGTTGCGGCGGTCGATCAGCGTGATCTCGACCGGGCTGCCGGCGAGCCGGTAGGTCGTCTCCAGCCCGCCGAAGCCGGCTCCGACGATGACGACGCGGTGCGGTGTCGTGGTCATGATGCGCCCCTCCGAATCTCGCGGCTCTATACTCATCTAAACGCTGATCAGGCGCCGCGGTCCAATAGCCGTCATCAATCGCTGAATAGGCCTGGCGTATCGATATCCCGCGAAAAAGCGCCGCAGCCCTCGCCGAAGTGAGTAGAACTATATTTCTTGCCATTAACGATCGGGGCGAAATATGGTGCAGGGCGGGCGCTGAGCCATTGGCGGCGCGACAGATTTTGCGTTCAATAGAGATGACCCGGGGCGGCAATCACCCCGCTTCCGGGCATAATAATATGGAGGGGAGTGGTTATGAGAACGGCATTCTGGCTGGCGGGCGCAGCGGCGCTGGTGCTGGCAGGCCCGGCATCCGCCGGCGACACCATCAAGATCGGGTTCGTTTCGACCTTCAGCGGCCCGACCGCCGTGATCGGGAACGACATGCGCAACTCGTTCGAGCTCGCGCTGGATCACATCGGCCGCAAGATGGACGGCAAGCCGGTCGAGGTGATTTACGAGGACGACGGGCAGAAGCCCGACGTCGGCAAGCAGAAGACCGAGAAGCTGGTGCAGTCCGACAAGGTCGATTTCATCGTCGGCTACATCTGGTCGAACGTGCTGCTGGCCTCGCTCAAGACCGCCGTGGATTCGCAGACCATCCTGATCTCGGCCAATGCCGGTCCGTCGCAGCTCGCCGGCGAGCTCTGCTCGCCTTACGTGTTCTCGACCTCCTGGCAGAACGACCAGACGCCGGCCGCCATGGGCCTCTACATGAACCAGAAGGGCGTCAAGAGCGTGTTCCTGATCGGCCCTAACTACGCCGCCGGCAAGGACATGCTCGCGGGCGTGAAGAGCACGTTCAAGGGCGAGGTCAAGGGCGAGGAATACACAGTCTGGCCGAGCCAGCTCGACTTCTCCGCCGAGCTCTCCAAGGCGCGGGCCTCGGGCGCCGAGTCGATCTTCGTGTTCTATCCCGGTGCAGCCGGCGTGCAGTTCCTCAACCAATATGCGCAGGCCGGGCTGAAGAGCACGATGCCGCTCTACACGGCGTTCACCGTCGACGAGCTGTCGCTGCCGCTGCAAAAGGAGAACGCGCTCGGCGTTCCCGGCGCGCAGGAATGGGTGAATGATCTGCCCAACGAGCAGAACAAGCGCTTCGTGGCCGACTATCGCAAGAAGTACCCCGGCCTGCGCCCGACCTATTACGGCGCGCAAGCCTACGACGCGGCCCAGCTCATCAACAGCGCCGTGGTCGCGGTGAAGGGCGACACCAGCAAGAAGGACGCGATGAAGGCCGAGATGGAGAAGGCCAACTTCAAGTCGCTGCGCGGCCCCTTCAAGTACGGCAAGAACCACATCCCGGTGCAGAACTTCTATCTCCAGGACGTGGTAAAGGACGGCGAAGGCCAGCTCTCGCTGAAGACGGTCGCGACCATCGTTGAAAACGACCAGGATCGTTTCCACGACAAATGCGCGATGAAGTAGCCACAAGCACGATGCCCCTTCTCCCCTTGCGGGAGAAGGTGGCGCGAAGCGCCGGATGAGGGGTTTGTTTCCGCGTATTCAAAAGTAAGAGGTCTCGCGCGGAGAGAACCCCTCACCCGTCTCGCCGCTTTGCGGCGAGCCACCCTCTCCCACAAGGGGAGAGGGAAAGTAAGCTACACCCGCGGCATGCTCACAGGCCGCACCTCGCGCGCCTGCGCCGCAAGCCTGATCCCGGCATTGGCCGCGCCGAAGCCCTGATAATTCCGTCGCTCCACGATCTCGAAAAAGAAACGCTCGTCGAAGATGTGGGTGTAGACCTGGAAGAACTCCCCGTCGCCCTCGCGGTCGTAGAGAATGTGGTTGGCGCGCAGCTGCGCCATCAGATCGGG
Organism: Bradyrhizobium sp. WSM1417; assembly: GCF_000515415.1. Taxonomy (NCBI): domain Bacteria; kingdom Pseudomonadati; phylum Pseudomonadota; class Alphaproteobacteria; order Hyphomicrobiales; family Nitrobacteraceae; genus Bradyrhizobium; species Bradyrhizobium sp. WSM1417. The sequence goes on along the minus strand of NZ_KI911783.1, from coordinate 488,855 downwards.
CGCGAGGTCGTATTTGGCTTCAATGTCGTCGTAGTAATTGTCCGGGATATCCAGGAAATCCGCGCCGCGCTTGCGCATCTCCGCGACCGCCGCAAAGATGTCCCGGCACGTGAACGCGACGTGCTGCACGCCCGAGCCGAAAAATTCCGAGATGAAACGGGCCGGCAACGTGCGGTTGGCGGATGAGCCGTTGAGCACGAAGCGCAGGCTCTGGTCGCCGTTGACGACCGCCTGGCTTTGCACGAGCCCTCTGGGATCGGCGATCTCCATCTGCGGCAGCCGCTCGAGGTCGAGAATGCCGGTGTAGAACAGCAGCCAGGACAGCATCTCGTCATAGGGCATCGACTGAGCGATGTGATCGACGGCCAGCAGGGCGTCCGCGCGGGCGTCGCTCGGGACCTGTTCGAAATCCGTGTCCCAGTTCTTGCCGGCTTGGTCGAGGAAATACAGCAGGCTGCCGCCGACGCCGTGGATTGCGGGAATCTCGAGCTCGCCCGGTCCGACCGGCTGGTAGAAGGTGCGCGCCTTCAGTGTTTCGGCGCGCTGCATGACGAGGCTGGCATTGTCGACGTCGAGCGCGATGGCGCAGACGCCGGGGCCATGCGTCACGTAGTGCGAATGCGCAAAGCCGTCGGTCTCGGAGTTGACGACGAGCTCGACCTTGCCTTGCGACCAGCGCTCCACCGCCTTGCTGCGATGCTTGCCGGTCTTTCGGAAACCGAGCTGCGAAAGCAGGCGGGCGAGTTCGCCGGCCTTGGTCTCGTTGACGGCAAACTCGAGGAATCCCGTGCCTCCACTTTTCGGCTTGGGCGCCAAGGGCTCGCCGATGAGCTTTGGCCAATCCGGTGCAAGCTGGTCCTCCAGCAGGATCAGCGAACGCAGGCCGTCGACCGCGGTCTGCACGGCCGAGCCGGCGCGGAACTGGTCGTTGAAGATCTCCAGCGACAGCGGCCCGGCATAGCCGGTCGCCGCGATCGCCGCCATGAACTCGCCGACCGGCAGATCGCCCTGGCCGGGGAAGGAGCGGAAGTGCCGGCTCCAGGAGAGAATGTCGAGCTCGAGCTTCGGCGCGTCCGCAAGCTGGACCAGGAAGATCTTGTCGCCGGGGATCGAGGCCATCGCGCGGACCGGAAAGCCGGGGGCCAGTGCGTGAAAGCTGTCGAGGATGATTCCGATCGCGGGGTGATCGGCGCGCCGCACGATCTCCCAGGCGTCGCGGTAATCGTTGACGTGACGTCCCCAGGCCAATGCCTCGTAGCCGACGCGCAAGGATCGTTTGGCGGCGCGCTCGCCAAGCTCGCGAAAATCATCCGCGGCGCGGTCGATACCGCCGAGCGAGGCCGGCGACACGTTGGAGCAGATCAGCAGCAGATCGGTGCCGAGCTCCTGCATCAGGTCGAACTTGCGCATCGCACGGGCAAAGTTGCGCGCACGCTGCGGCTCCGGCATGCCCTCGAAATCGCGGAACGGCTGAAACGCGCAGATCTCGAGATTGAGGTCCTTGCAGAGCTTTGCGATGTCGCGCGGGCCGGCGCCGAACGACAGCAGATCGTTCTCGAAAATCTCGACCGCGTCGAAGCCTGCAGACGCAATGGCGCGGAGCTTCTCGTCAAGGGCGCCGGAGAGGGAGACGGTTGCGATCGAGCGTTTACTCATGCTGCGTTGTCCTCCATCGCGCCGCCCAGGAACAATTGTCCGATGCGGGGATCATTCAAAATGCGCTTCGCGCCGTCGATCATCCGAGTCTGGCCGAGCTCGAGCACGATGCCGATGTCGGAAATCTCCAGGGCTGAGCGTGCGTTCTGCTCGATCATCAGAATGGTGACGCCGCGGTCGCGCAGGGATTTCAGGATGTCGAAAGTCTGCTGCACCATCAGCGGCGACAGGCCGATCGAGGGCTCGTCGATCAGTACGAGCTTCGGCTCGAGCAGCAGCGAGCGGGCGATTTCGAGCTGCTTCTGCTCGCCGCCTGATAGCGTGGAGGCCTGCTGCGTCGATTTCCGGCGCAGCGCCGGGAACAGGTCGAGCGCGGCCTCGATCCGGCTCTGCAGGTCGATGCCCTTGCCCGCGGAAACGCCGCCGAGCTCGATGTTGTGGCGCACCGACAGCTCGGGAAAGATGTTGCGGCCCTGCGGCACGTAGCAGATGCCGGCATTGAGCAGCGCGCGCTGGCTCAAATTGGTGACGTCGCGGCCGGCGAAGCTGATCTTGCCCTCGCGCAGCTTGAGCAGGCCGAAGATCGCCTTGAACACGGTGGACTTGCCGGCGCCGTTCGGGCCGATGATGGTGGTGATGGTGGCCTGCGGCACGGCGAAAGTGGTGCCGTTCAGGATCGTCATCTTGCCGTAGCCGCCGACGAGATTGTGAACCGAGAGGATCGGATCGCTCATGATGGCTGTCCCTAATGTCCGAGATAGGCTTCGATCACGGCAGGGTCCTTGCGGACCTCGTCGGGCCGTCCCATTGCCAGCACCTTGCCTTCCGCCATCACCATCACGCGCGAGCACAGCGACATCACGAATTCCATGTTGTGCTCGATCACGACGAAGGTGGCATTCTTCTCGCGGTTGATCGCGACCAGGCGGTCCTTCAGGTCCGCCAGCATCGACGGGTTGACGCCGCCGGCGGGTTCGTCGAGCAGCACCAGCCGCGGTCCGCCCATGAAGGCCATGGCGGCGTCGAGCAGCTTCTGCTGGCCATAGGAGAGCCCGCCGGCCGGCTCGTCGGCGAGATGATCGAGCTTGAAGAAGCCGATCATCTGGTTAGCGGCCTCCGTCAGTCCGGCATCGGAGCGGCCGATCAGGCGTGAGGCCATGCTGCCCTGGTGCTCCTGTCCGGCGAGGATCAGGTTCTCGCGCACCGAGAGTTTTGGGAACACTTGCAGGAGCTGGAAGGTGCGGCTGACCCCGAGCTTGTTGAGCTCGGCGGGTCGCAAGCCCGTGACGACCTTGCCGTCGAGCTTGACCTCGCCGCCGCTCGGCGTGAGCTGGCCGAGGATGCAGTTGAACAGCGTCGACTTGCCGCAGCCGTTCGGGCCGATCAGGCCGAGGATCTCGCCCTCGCGGACGTCGAAAGAGACGCCGCCGACGGCGCTGATGCCGCCAAAGTTCTTCTTGATGTCGGTGACTTCGAGGACCGCGCTCATTGCACCGTCTCCAGCCGGGACTTTGCGACGGCGCGCTGGGCGGAGGCCGCCTTGGTTCGCCGCTCGGCGAGGTAGCGGTCGAGGATTCCCAGGATTCCGGTCGGCGACCAGATCAGCAGCCCCATCACCGCGATCGCGTAGAGCATCAGATAATAGCCCTCGGTGAAGCGCAGCCATTCCGGCAGCAGCACCGCGATCATCGCGCCGAGGAACGGACCCAGAAAGAATCCGGCGCCGCCGACGATCACCATCATCAGGAGGTCGAGCGAGAGCGACAGGTTGAACGGCACGGGATCGATATATTGCGTCAGCGGCGCATAGAGCGCGCCGGCGACCCCACCGAGCGCCGAGCCGATCGCGAACGCCATCAGCGTATAGCGGCGCGTGTCGACGCCCAGCGACTGCGCCCGCAGCGGGTTTTCGCGCAACGCCATGAAGGCGCGGCCCCAGGGCGAGCGGATCAGCCACCACACTGCGAGCGACACGATCGCGAGCGAGCCGAGACAGACATAGTAGAACGGCAGCGGCTTGTTGGTCGCGATGCCGAAGATGTGCGGACGCGGAATGTTGGAGATGCCGTAGATGCCGCCGGTGAGCCAGCTCTCGTTGCGAAACACCAGGAAGGCCAGCGTGGAGAAGGCGAGCGTGACGAAGGCGAGGTAGTGGTGCTGCACCCGTAGCGCGGGATAGCCGAGCACCCAGCCGACTGCGAAGCTCAAGCCGATCGCGACGACGATCGCCGCCGGCAGCGGCCAGCCATGGGTGGTCATGATCGCCGCGGCGTAAGCGCCGATGCCGACGAAGGCGCCCTGCGCCAGCGAGACCTGGCCGGCATAGCCGAGCGTGAGGTTGAGGCCCATCGCGGCGATGGCCATCACCGCCCACTGGCTCAGGATGAACAGGCCATAGCGGTTGAAGTTCATGGGGACGACGATCAGCGCAGCGATGACGATAAGGCCGAACGCGAGCTTGAGAGGTTTGGCGAAGCCGCTCATACGGTGCGCTCCTCGGCGCGGCCGAGCAGGCCCTGCGGCCGGAACAGGATGACGGCGATCAGAAATATCATCGGCACGGCGGCGCGGTACTGCGTCGAGACATAGGCGGCCGCGAGATTGTCGAGCACGCCGATCAGGAGGCCGCCTGCGATCGCGCCGCGCACCTGGTTGAACCCGCCGACGATCGCGGCGATGAAGGCAGCCTGGCCCAGCACCTCGCCGGAGGTGAATTTCGCGAGGTAGATCGGCGTGATCAACAGCGAGGCGAGCGCGACCAGGAACGCGTTGATCAGGAAAGTCAGGAGGATCATGCGCTCGACCGGGACGCCGATGATGCGCGCCACCGTCGGGTTCTGCGCCGCCGCCTGCATCTGGTGGCCGAGCGAGGTGCGGTTGAGAAGCGCAGTCAAGCCGAAGACGGCAAGGATGGCGAGGACGAGGACGCCGATGCTTTGCAGCGAGACGGCATGGCCGAGGATGGAGACGTCGCCGGTCGGCACGATCGACGGGAAAGGTGAGGCTTCGGCGCTGAAGAACTGTTTTACGGCCTCCTTGAGGCCGATCGCGAGCGCCATGGTCGCGATCGCGAGCGGCAGCACGCCATGGCGCATCATCGGATCCACCAGCAGCATCTTGAAGGCGAGGCCGAGCAGGAGCATCGAGAGCAGGATGCCGAGGATGATCGCGAGCCAGAACGGCGCGCCGGCATGCATCGCCGCCAGCATCAGGAACGCCGGCAGCATCACGAACTCGCCTTGCGCGAAATTGATGGTCTGCGAGGTCTGCCACAGCAGCGTGAAGCCGACCGCGACCAGCGCATAGATCGCGCCGGTGGCAAGTCCCGCGACCAGAAGATCGAACAGATTGGACATTTTTCCCCTCCCTCTCTTCTCCCTCTCCCCGCTTGCGCGGAGAGGGTCGGGGTGAGGGGGAGCCTCCGCGAGGTCGCTGAGAGTTGGACTCGTGGAGGCTTCCCCTCACCCGGAATTTGCTTACGCAAATTCCGGCCTCTCCCCGCACGCGGGGAGAGGCGAATAAGACCTCACTTCACCTTCGGCAGCACCTGTTTCACCACCTGCTTGCCTTCGACCACCTCGACCAGAAAGCTCTGGCGATCGATGTCGCCGGTGTCGCTGAAGGTGACGTCCATCAGAATGCCCGGCTCGTCCGCGGCCTTGATGGTCAGGCCGTGCAGCGTGTCGGCGAACGCCTTGGAATCCACCTTGCCCATCTTGTCGGTCGCGGCCTTCACCATGTAGACCGCGAGATAGCCTTTCAGCCCGTTATGGTCGGGCACGTAATTGTACTTCTTCGCGAACTTGTCGCGAAACGCCTTTATCAGGTCGACCGGCGCGTCGGTGGTGAGACCGACATGGCCGCGCGCGCCGTTGGCGGCATCGCCCGCAAGCTCGATCACCTTCTGCCCGATCAGCGTGGTCTCGCCCATCAGCGGCGCGGTGACGCCCTGGCGCTTCAGCTCCTTGAGGATGCGCGCGCTCTCTTCCTCGTTCAAATAGACGAACACGGCGTCGGGATTGGCGGCCTTGATCTTGCCGACGTCGGCGGCGAAATCGGCCTGGCCCGCCTCGGTGGAGAGGTCGGCGACGACCTTGGAGCCGAGACGGTCGAGCTCCTTGACGACGACATCGCGACCGCCGCGGCCAAAGTCATTGTTCACCCAGACGACGGCGACCGACTTCGCCTTCATGTCGTCGTGAATATATTTGGCGACCTTCGGCATCGACGATTGCTGGCCGAACGAGGTGCGGAACAGGAATTTGTTTCCGCCTTGCGTCAGCTCGGCGGCTTCGCCGCCCATGATTTGCGCAATACCGGCCTCGGCCGCCAACGGCGCCGTCACCTTCACCGACCCGGAATAGCCGGGTCCGAGCAGCACATAGGGTTCGGCGTCGAGCGCCTTTTGCATCTGTGCGCGCGCGACGCCCGGGTTGGATTGCGAATCCGCATGAGTGACTTCGAGCTTGCGGCCGAGCACGCCGCCCTTGGCGTTGATCTCCTCGATCGCGAGGTCGATGCCGTTCTTCCAGTTGGTGCCGACGGTGGCGCCGCCGCCGGACAACTCGGCGACGTCGGCGAGCTTGATCGCCTGGGCGTGGACACTGGTTGCGGTCGCGAATGCAAGCAGGGCGCCTGCCAGAATGGTCGATTTCATGGTCTCTCCTCCGATTTCTTTTGATGTTACGTGCGGCCTTGTGTCCGGCCGCTTCGGTTACGCTGCGTGATAGGCCGGGCTTCGTGCCGCCATCACCCCGTCGAATGCCTCTCCCATGATCTCGGTTGATGGGGCAAGGCCAGTGAACAGTTCGAAAGCGTCGGCGGCCTGGTAGATCGCAAGCTCCCGGCCGGTCATGATCCGCGCGCCCTTGGCTTGGGCGGCCGCCAGCAGCGGCGTGATCAGCGGTGAGTAGACGGCATCGGCGACCCACAGGTTTTGACGCAGCAGCGTCGGCGCGACCGGCGTTTCCCGGTTCGGCAGCATGCCGACCGGCGTGCCGTTGACGAGGCCCGTTGCGCCGTCGAGCGCGTCCTCGACGCTTGCGGCGACCCTGGCGCCACCCTGCTTGACGAGCAGCGCGGCGAGTTTTTCGGCGCGTGCCGGCTCGCTGTCGAAGATGCGAATGTCGGTCACGTCAAGGCTCGCCAGCGCAAAGGCGATCGCCTTGCCGACGCCGCCGGTGCCGATCACGGCGACCGCGTTGCCGGACGGTGCCAGCAGCGGCGCGACGGCGCGCGCAAAGCCCGTCGTGTCGGTGTTGTGCCCGATCAGCCGGCCATCGCTAACGACGACGGTGTTGACCGCCCCCATGGCGGCCGCGCCCGGTGCCAGTTCATCGAGCAGCGGGACCACTGCCTCCTTGTAAGGAAAGGTGACGTTGACGCCGGCAAAGCCGAGGCGCCGCACGCCTTCCAGCATCAGCCGGAGCCCGGCCGCATCGGCGCCGGCCACTTCGATGAGCTGATAATGTCCGCGCAGGCCAAGCCCCTCCGCGGCGCGCTCGTGCATGGCAGGGGAGGCGGAATGTGCGATGGGTGCGCCGATCAGGCCGCTCAGGAGCTTTTTGGATGCGGCGTATCCGCGCTTTGACATGGTTCGCTATCGTCTCGTTGGGAGCGTTTGGTCCCGGCCATTAGCGGGGAAATCCGCCCAATTCCAAGGGGGCTTCCCCTACGAACGATAGTCTTTCCTCGGCCTAACACAATTACCCTTTTGTCCTGCAAACCTAACATAATGTTATCTCTTCCGCCCTCGTGGCGGCGCGGCCCTGCCTTTGTCCCGCGACGGCTCGACCGCGCGCATCTCTGCGCGCAGGGACTCGATGAAATACTCGACGTGAAGCGACAACGGTGCGCCGCGCTTCACCGCGATATAGGTGTCGAATCGCGTCGGCTCGGTGATCTTGATCAGCTCGATGCCGGGATAGCCCCCATGGGCCACCGTGAACTGGTCGATGATGGCGATGCCGAGCCCCGCCTTCACCAGCGCGCAGACCGTGGTGCCGAAGCGAGCGCGAATGGTGATGTTGTACTGGAGGCGGTGGCGCGCGAAGATCTCGGCCATGATCCGCCCGTAGGGATCGTTGGGATCGATGCCGATCAGCGGATAGCGCGTGATCTCGGCCGCGGAGACCTGCTTGCGGCCGGCGAGCTCGTGGCCCGGCGGCACGATGCAATAGAGCTCCCCCGAGGCGAGCGGCATGAAGTCGAGCCCGGAATGCTCCAGGCGGTAGCTCATCGCCACGCACTCGCCGCGGCCGAGCATGAGATAGTCGATCGCTTCCTCGAGCTTGAGGATGTTGATGTCGATGCCGAGGTCCGGATAGCGCCGCCGGACCCGCTCGATCGCGCGCGGCACCATGACTTGCGAAATGCTCGGCACCGAGCCGATGCGCAATTCCGACAATCCGCCGCGTCCGATCTTGGAAATGATCTCGGAGAGGTCGTCGACCTTCTTGTAGACGCTGTTGATCTGCTCGAAGATGTTCTCGGCTTCCGGGGTGGGGAAATAGCGTCCGTTCTGGCGCTGGAAGAAGCGGATGCCGAGCGAGCGCTCGGTGTATTTGACGAGGCGGCTGATGCCCGGCGCCGAGACGTTCAGCAGCTTCGCCGCGCCGCCGATCGTGCCCGTCACCATCACGGCACGGATCACTTCAACCTGGCGCAGCGTCATCATGTCCTGGGCATCCGAAAGATAATCCTTGGCGGCGATTATCTCACGAGAGCCATGATGTCAGCCAGCGGCAAGGGCGGCGCGCGATCTGTTGTAGCGGCGTCGGTTGTCGCAATTGCGTGCTAGCTCGCCGGTCCGTCCGGCGTGGCGCTCTCTGCCGGCTGGCTGCGCTCGCTTTGCAGCACCCCGCGCGCGAACTCGATGATCTTCTGCTTGTTTGCCGTTTCGCGGACGGCGAAAAATACGCGGTTGAGTTCCAGGCCGAGCACGCTGTTGAGGGCGATGTCCTCGTCTTCCATCGTGGTTTCCCCGCTTCAGACATCATAGGTGTATCTTGACGTCACTTCTTCCACAAGTAGATTAAACCTTCGGGGTCAATGGGATACCGGGAAACTACGGAAGCGGTGAATTGAGGCAGTCGCCAGGACGTGCTATAGCGATAGCGAGGGTCAGGAAACGCACCGATGTCCGCCGTGGATTATGGCCGGGAAGCGCTCGACTTCATTGAGGGGCTTGGGGCCTATCATAGGGTTCCAGACGCTATGAATGCGCTCGAAGGGGCCTTCGGGCGCTTCGGCTTTGAAACCATCATCGTGACAGGGTTGCCAAATCCCGACCAGCGGTTCGCACAGATGGTGCTCGCCAAGCGCTGGCCCGCGGAATGGTTCAGCCTCTACACCCAGAACAACTACGACCGCGTCGACCCGGTGGTGCGGATGTGCCGACAATCGGTCAACCCGTTCGAATGGTCGGAAGCGCCCTATGATGCCGAACTCGATCCGGGCGCGGCGGAGGTCATGAACCGCGCCGGCGATTTCCGCATGTCGCGCGGCTTCATCGTGCCGATCCACGGGCTCACCGGCTATGAGGCCGCCGTGTCGCTCGGCGGCATCCATCTCGATCTCAACGCCCGCAGCAAGCCGGCATTGCACCTGATGGCGATGTATGGCTTCGACCACATTCGCCGTCTGCTCGATCCGGCGCCGTATCCCTCGACGCGCCTCACCCCGCGCGAGCGCGAGGTGATCTCCTGGGCTTCGCAGGGCAAATCGGCCTGGGAAATCGGCGAGATCCTGCACATCACGCAGCGTACCGCCGAAGAGCATCTCGCGACCGCCGGGCGCAAGCTCGGAGCCGTCAACCGTACGCATGCGGTTGCATTGGCGATTCGCAACAAGATCATCAATCCCTAACGACGTACTGGGAAATTTCCCAATATCGAACCATCCTCTTTTCGCAGAGGGTGCCTCCATTGAGGACGAATGGGGGCTTTCATGATTCACGCCATTTCTGCAGTAAATCGCCACCTTTACGAAGATATACTCGATCAGCATTTCCGGCTGCGGCACGACATCTTCGTCGAAGAGCGGGGCTGGGAGACGCTGCGCAGGCCGGATTGTCGCGAAATCGATTCCTATGACGACGAGGACACCGTCTATCTGCTTGCGCTGGAGGGGCGCCGTGTCATCGGCGGTCACCGGCTCTACCCGACCACCAAGCCTTCGATGATGAGCGAAGTCTTTCCCCATCTGGCGGCCGTGCGCGGCTGCCCGGCGGATCCGCTGGTCTGGGAATGGTCGCGCTACTTCGTCGTGCGCGATCGCCGCGACGGCGCGCTCAACCTGCAACTGATGGCGGCGGTGCAGGAGTTCTGCCTCGGTCAGGGGATCGCGCAAGTCAGCGCGATCATGGAAACCTGGTGGTTGCCGCGCTTTCATGAGGCCGGCTTCGTCGTGACCCCGCTCGGTCTGCCGGCTCTGGTGGAGAATGCGTGGACCATGGCGGCGACGATCGACATTCGTCGGGAGACGCTCGATGCCCTGCATGATCGCATCGGCATGCCTTCTATCGTGCAACAGGACGGCCCGCGTCTGGACGCCGTCGCCCGTGCCAACCTCTGCGGCCTCGCTGCCGCGCAACGAAAGAGCGCCTGAGATGTCGAACATGATGCGGGACAGCCAGATCATGGCGCAGATCAAAGACGAAAATCTCGGCTACATGTCCGACATGGCGCTCGAGCTCGCGCAGATGGCGGAAGACACCGGATTGGCGACGCTCGCCTATCTGTTCCGGATGGCGGCGCTGGAGGCCTCGACAGCCAACAGCGTGCTCGCCGAGCCGGATGACCTTCCCCGGCAGATGACGTCGCACTAGGCGTCTCCATCCATACGTTGCGACGAATTTCACACCCTCTCTCCGGGAACGGAGGGAGGGTGATCCGTTTGGGTGCGGCAGGTTGACCCATCCTGCGCGGCAGTCTTCTTGCAGGGCAAATTACAGGGCCACGATCGATCTCATGCATCGGCATGCAACAAAGTGCATGTTTGGTGTCGAATCGCTCTTGCCTCGGAACGATACTGCCATTACCCATTTTTCCGCCTTGTACAGGCAGGGGGAGCTCTTTCACTGATGGCGACCGTGTTCGAACATCGGCGCGAACCTGCGTGCGCCTGAAAGAGTTTTGATGCTGCTCGTCGTCGAACAGTTCTTGAACGGTTTGCAGTTCGGCCTGCTGCTGTTCCTGCTCGCCGCCGGCCTGACGCTGGTGTTCGGGATCATGGATCTCGTCAACCTCGCGCACGGCTCGCTCTACATGATGGGCGCCTATTTCGCCGCGACCTTCGCAGCCTGGACCGGCAGCTTCCTGCTCGGCGCGCTGCTGGCGCTCGGCGCGACGCTCGTGCTCGGCATCGTTCTCGAGATGACCGCGCTGCGGCATCTCTACGGACGCGACCATCTCGACCATGTGCTCGCGACCTTCGGCCTGATCCTGTTCTTCAACGAAGCCGTGCGGCTGATCTGGGGGCCGGCCGGGCTTGCGCTGCCGCTGCCGGCCTGGCTCACCGTGCCGGTGCCGATCCTGCCGGGCATTCACTATCCCGCTTATCGCCTCGCCATCATCGTCGTGGCGCTGCTGGTTGCGCTGCTGCTCTATCTCGGCGTGATGCGCACCCGCATCGGCATGCTGATCCGGGCCGGCGCCTCCAATCGCGAGATGATCGGCGCGCTCGGCATCAACATCAAGCTGCTCTACACCTTGGTGTTCGGCCTCGGTGCCGCGCTCGCCGGCCTTGCCGGGTTGATGCAGGCGCCGATCCTCACCGTGCAGATCGGCATGGGCGAGAACATCCTGATCCTCGCCTTCGTCATCATCGTGATCGGCGGCATCGGTTCGATCCGGGGCGCGTTCCTGGCCGCGATCTTCGTCGGCATGATCGACACGCTCGGCCGTGCCTTCCTGCCCAATTTGTTGCGGCAGGTGCTGAGCGGCGCCGCGGCCTCCACTGCGGCGCCCGCGCTGTCGTCCATGCTGATCTATCTGCTGATGGCGATCGTGCTGGTGGTGCGGCCGGAGGGGCTGTTTCCGGCCAACCGTCGATGAAGACTTTCACTGTAGCTAAGGCCGTCACGGCCCTGATGCTGGCGGGCCTCGTGCTGCTGCCGCTCTATTCGCAACTCTCCGGCAACATCTTCATCCTGACGCTGTTCACGCGCATCGTCATCCTGGCGCTGGCGGCCGCGAGCCTCAACCTCATCATGGGTTTTGGCGGCATGATGAGTTTTGGCCATGCCGCCTATCTCGGCATCGGCGGTTACGCGGTCGGCATGCTGGCGCAGGAAGGCGTGGGAAGCGGCTTCATCCAGTTTCCGGTCGCGCTCGCAGCCTCCGCGACTTACGCCGTCGTGATCGGCGCGCTCTCGCTTCGCACGCGTGGCGTTTACTTCATCATGATCACGCTCGCCTTCGCGCAGATGGCCTATTACGTCGCCTCGGGGCTGGCGCGTTACGGCGGCGATGACGGCCTCACCGTCTACAAACGCAGCGACTTCTCCGGATTGATCAATCTGTCGAACCGCACGCAGTTCTATTATCTTTGCCTCGCCTGCCTGTTCGGCGTGGTCTTCCTGATCTGGCGCATTGTCAATTCGCGCTTTGGCCTCGTCCTGCAGGGCCTGCGCTCCAACGAGCAGCGCATGCAGGCGATCGGCTTTCCCTCGAAACGCTACCAGCTGGTCTGCTTCGTCATCTCGGGCATGATGTGCGGCCTTGCCGGCGCGCTGCTCGCCAACAACACCGATTTCGTCAGCCCGGCCGCGATGTACTGGACCCGTTCCGGCGACCTCATGGTGATGGTGATCCTCGGGGGCATGGGCACGCTGTTCGGCCCGGTCATCGGCGCGGTGGTGTATTTGCTGCTGGAAGAGTTCTTGTCGCAGCTCACTGAATACTGGGCGCTGATCATGGGCCCGCTGCTGCTGCTGATCGTGCTGTTCGGCCGCGGCGGCATCATGGGCCTGCTCGGGAGGCTCAACCGTGGCTGAGCCGCTGCTCCGTGTCGACAAGCTGGTGCGCCGCTTCGGCGGCATCGTTGCAACGGACAACGTTTCGCTCGACGTTGCGGCAGGCGAGCTGCACGCCATCATCGGCCCGAACGGCGCCGGCAAGACCACGCTGATCAGCCAGCTCACCGGGCATCTGGAGCCGCATTCCGGCAGCGTCTCGCTGGCGGGGCGCGACATCACCTATCTGCCGGCCTATCGCCGCTGCGCGCTGGGCCTGGCACGTTCGTTCCAGATCACCTCACTGCTGCTCGATTTCACCGCCGCCGACAATGTCGCGCTCGCGGCGCAGGCGCATGCCGGCACCTCATTCCGATTCTTCGCCGATGCACGCAAGGAGAAGGGCCTGCGCGATGCCGCGCATGCCGCGCTCGACCGCGTCGGTCTCGCCCATCGTGCCGACGTCCTGGTGTCCAGGCTCAGCCATGGCGAGCGTCGCCAGATCGAGCTGGCGGTTGCCCTGGCAAGCAAGCCGAAGCTTTTGCTGCTCGACGAGCCAATGGCCGGCCTCGGCGTCACCGAGTCCCAGCGCATGGTGCAGCTGCTCCAGGAGCTGCGCAAAGAGGTCTCGATCGTGCTGGTCGAGCACGACATGCCGGCGGTGTTTGCGCTCGCCGACCGTATCTCCGTGCTGGTCTATGGCCGCGTCATCGCCTCCGGCGATCCGGCCGCGATCCGTGCGAACGAGGACGTCAAGCGCGCCTATCTCGGCGAGGCGCATGTGGTGACGCACCATGTCTGAAAAAGGGATGGGTGACACGCTGCTCGAGGTCGACGGCATCGAGACCTGCTACGGCCTGTCCCAAGTGCTGTTCGGCTTGTCACTGTCGGTCAAGTCAGGCGAGATGGTCTCGCTTATGGGCCGCAACGGCATGGGCAAGACCACGACCATCCGCTCGATCATGGGCCTGACGCCGGCGCGCGCAGGCAGCATCCGCTTTGCGGGCTCGGAAGTGCGGACGCAACCGTCCTACAGGATCGCGCAACTCGGTGTCGGCCTCGTCCCCGAGGGGCGGCAGATCTTCCCGAACCTCACCGTGCGCGAAAACCTGGTCGCGGCCGCCGCCGATCGTTTCGACAGCCGCAATCCCTGGACGCTGGCGGCGATCTACGTGATGTTTCCGCGCCTCGCCGAGCGCGCCTCCAACATGGGCAACCAGCTCTCCGGCGGCGAGCAGCAGATGCTCGCCATCGGCCGCGCGTTGATGACCAACCCAAAGCTCCTCATCCTGGATGAAGCGACCGAAGGCCTGGCGCCCCTGATCCGCGAAGAGATCTGGAGCTGTCTGTCGCTGCTCAAGAGCCGGGGACAGTCGATCCTGGTCGTCGACAAGAACGTCGACCACCTCGCCCGCATCTGCGACCGCCACACCATCATCGAGCGCGGCAAGACGGTGTGGAGCGGTACCTCGGACGAGCTGTTGGCTGAGCCGGATCTGCAGCACAAATATCTGGGGATTTGAGCCTCCGCTCTCTCCCGTCATTGCGAGCGTAGCGAAGCAATCCAGACTGTTTCTGATGCGACAGTCTGGATTGCTTCGTCGCAAGAGCTCCTCGCAATGACGGGAGAGAGCCGAGGTCAAAACACCTCGAAATATTCCTTGTGCTCCCAGTCGGTTACCTCGGACAGGAAGCGGTCGATCTCGGCGTTCTTGATGTGGGTGTAATAATCGACGAACTCAGGCCCGAGCTTTTCCCGGAAGAACGGATCGTCCTTCAGCGCGCTGACCGCATCGCGCAGCGACTTCGGCAAGAGCGGTGCCTTGGTTTCGTAGGGCGTATCGGCCGACGGGCCGGGATCGAGCTTGCGGTCGACGCCGTCGAGGCCGGAGAGAATCTGCAAGGCCATGTAGAGATAGGGATTGGCGGCGGGCTCGCCGATGCGGTTTTCCAGGCGCGTGGCGGCGTCGCCGGCCGCGCCGAGCACGCGGATCATCACGCCGCGATTGTCGCGGCCCCATATCGCGCGGTCCGGCGCCAGTGAATAGGAGCGGTAGCGCTTGTAGCCATTGATGGTCGGGGTGGTGAACACGGTGGACGCGCGGGCGTGGTCGAGCAGGCCGGCAAGCCAGGCGCGGCCGAACGCGCTGAGCGGCTCGCCGCCCTCTTTCGCCATGAACTGGTTCTCGCCGCTCGTGCGTGACACCACCGATTGGTGCAGATGCCAGCCGCTCGCGAACAGGTTCGGTAGCTTCGGCCGGCACATGAAGGTGGCGTGATAACCGTGGCGGTGCGCGATCTGCTTCACGGCGCTCCGAAACAGCACCATGTTGTCGGCGGGCTCCAGACCCATCCTCGGCGCGAAGGTGAATTCGCACTGGCTCGGCCCGAACTCGACTTCGACCGAACGCAAGGGCAGACCGAGCGCGACGATGTCGCGGCGCAAAATCTCCAGCACCGGCTCCATCTGGTCGAAGCGCTGCTCGGTGAGATATTGGTAGCCGTGGCTGAGCAGGCTCACCGAAGGCGGCGTGCCGGGCTGGCCGGCATCTTCCGGGCGCATATGCGGATCGTCGAGCTTGAAGATGTGGAATTCGACCTCAAGGCCCGCGACGAAATCGTGGCCGCGGCTTGCGAGCTCGCCGAGCACCTTGCGATAGAGCCCGCGTGTTGCGAACGGGACGGGACGGCCGTCGTTGAAATAGAGGTCGCAGAGAACCCAGCCCGTAGCCGGCGCCCAGGGCAAAACGCGAAACGTCGTGGGATCGGCGACCATCAGCACGTCGGCCGCGCCCTCCATCTCCTTCATGCCGAAGCCGCCGCCCGACGTGAACACCGGAAACACCGTGCGGTGCGAGGTGTCCTTGGCGAGCATGGTGGTGGTGATGGAGCAGCCGCTTTCGAGCGATGCGATCGCTTCGGCCGCGATGATGGTCTTGCCGCGCAAGATGCCGTGCTGGTCGGGGAAGGCGAGGCGGATGACCTCGAGGTTCTTCTCCTCGACGATGCGGCGCATGCGCAATGCAGCGTCCTTCTGCTCATCCGACCACAGCGCATGACGCGCAACGAAAGTCACTTTTTCACTCCTCTATCCGTGAGAGGCGAAGCATGCGCCACATTCTCCGTCATTGCGAGCGCAGCGAAGCAATCCAGGATCCCTCCGGAGAGACAGTCTGGATTGCTTCGCTGCGCTCGCAATGACGAAGGAGGGACCTGCATTCTGCGCTACTCCGCCGCCGTCAGCCGATGCACGTTGTCCGCGATCTCCTTCGGCACCGGGGCCGTCCACGGTGCGCTGCGGCGGCGCTTGACGTCGACTTCCATCCAGTAGATCTCCCAGCCTCGGGTCGGCCCGATGCCGTCCATGGTCGCCGGGCCCTGGATCGAACGTGCGGTGGCCTCGTCGAGATGCAGCATCGGCTTCTCGCCGCCTGCGACCTTCTCGATCTCCTGCCGCAGCAGACGGCGGTATTGCACGATCGCTTTGTCGCTCGTGCCGAGGTGCTCCCGGGTGCGATCCTGGATCGCGCCCATTGATTCCACCGCCCACTGGTCGTGGACGTTGATGTCGGTGCCCATTCCGGTATAGGTCGCCGTCTGCTGCTCGTGCGGGTCGAAACCGTAATCGTTGTTGCTGTTCTTGCGCGATTTGTAGTCCGGCAGCTCATAGAGCTCGAGCCGCTGGTCGCGCATCTTCTTCTTGTCCACGGCATTCGTGTAGCTGGTGAAGATCGCGTACCAGTAGCAATTCTCGTCGTCGACGGGCACGTGCCACTGCGTGATCGTCATCTCCGTGCTCATGGGGATGACGAAGCCGTGCGGAAAGAGCTGGTTGGTGACGCGCACATGGGTGCGCTCCTCGTCGATCTCGCGCAGCGCGATCAGCCGCAGTCCGTATTCGGTATGCTCGACATTGATGATCGGACGATCGTATTCGCGCAAGATCTTTGTCATCGGCAGGTCGCTTCCCGCAGATGCGCCACGGAACTGCTTGCCGTAGGCCGTCGAGGTGTCCTCGTCCTCGAAGAAGCGATGCAGATAGGAGGCATGTGCGGGATCGATGCCGACTTCGAGCGCCTGGAGCCAGTTGCAGGCCATGTGCCCCTTGAATGCGAAAGTGTGGGTGCCGGGGGCGACGAAGCAATCGAGCTCGGGAAATGCCGGCGGCTCGCCCTCGCCGAGATAAGCCCAAAGAATGCCGCTCTTCTCCACCACGGGATAAGAGCGCTGGCGGATGTTCTGGCAGAGCTTTGAATCCTTCGGCTCCGCGGGCGTCTCAATGCATTGCCCGGTGGCGTCGAACAGCCAGCCGTGAAAGGCGCAGCGCAGGCCACCATGCTCGAGCCGTCCGAAGGCGAGATCGGCGCCGCGATGCGCGCAGTGGCGATCGATCAGGCCGTAGCGCCCTCGCTCGTCGCGGAACAGCACCAGGTTTTCGCCGAGCAATTTGACGGGGCGGATCGGCCGATCGCCGTCGAGCTCGTCCACCAGCGCCGCCGGCTGCCAATAGCTTCGCATCAGCTTTCCGCAGGGGTCCTTTGGACCGGTGCGGGTGATCAGGTCGTTCTGCTCCTGGCTCATCATGGCAGTCGCATCCTTTGCGGAGTGGCGTTTGTTCGCCTATTGAACGAATGGGCGAATTATGACATGCCTTGGTCCGGCAGCAAGCACTATTTTGCAGGAATGACCCGACACCCATGCCCAAGCTGAAGCGAAGCGAGAGCGACGAACGCCCGACGGATTTCGTCGAGAGCCTCGATCGCGGCCTGCGGCTGCTGCAGTGCTTCGGAGCGACGGCGGGTCCGATGACACTCAGCGATCTCGCCCGCGCCGCGGACCTTCCGCGCGCGACCGCGCGACGCATGCTGTTCACGCTTCAGCGCGGCGGCTTCGTCAGCGGCGACGGCAAGCTGTTCTCCCTGACGCCACATGTGCTGACACTGGCCGCGTCGTATCTGCGGTCGAGCCAACTCGTCACGGTCCTGCAACCGGTCCTCGACCGCGCCGCGACAGCGGCCAACGAAATCGCCTCGCTCGCGGTGCTCGACGGCGATGAGGTCGTGTTCATCGCGCGTAGCAGTCCGGCGCGGATGTTTTCCGGTGGGCCGGACATCGGCTACCGCCTGCCGGCCTTCTGCACCTCGGTCGGCCGCGCCATGCTCGGCCAACTCACCGATGCCGAGCTGGCTGCGCGTCTAAAAGCGATGAAGCGCGAGGCGTTGACGCCGCAGACGGTGACCGATCCCAAGGCGCTGCTCGCGCGCATTGTCGCCGATCGCGCGCAGGGTTACGCGCTGGTCGATCGCGAGGCCGAGCCGCATTTCCGCTCGATCTCGGTCCCGGTGCGTCGTTATGACGATGTCATCGTCGCCGCCATCAACATGGGCGCCCATGTCGACCGCGTGCCGGCGCAGGAATTGATCGAGCGATTTTTGCCGCTGCTGCGTGAGGGCGCGGAAGCCGTGCGGTCGCAACTCTTGTAGCCCGGGTGAGCGAAGCGATACCCGGGAAAGTCATCGTGAAGCCCCGGATGTCGCTTCGCTCATCCCGGCTACGCGCCTGTGCAAAAATCACGACCGGTTGCGCATCCAGTCGGCGAGGCCGGACAACGCCTTGTCGAGGTCCTGCCGCGCGGCAGCGTCCACAACGGTCTCCTCGAGCGGGCCGCGCATGCAGAGCATCCACGCGTCGCGCTCGGCATCGCCGATGGCAAAGCCGAGGTGGCGCTGGCGCAGCCGTGGATGGCCCTTGTCGACCGAATAGAGTTTCGGGCCGCCGGTCCACTCCGTGAGATAGCGCTTCAGCACATCCCTGATGAGGCCGAGGTCGGCCGCATGCATCGCGCGGATGATCTTCGCCTCCGGCAGCGTATTCATCCGCTCATAGAAGCGATCGACCAACAGGTCGATCGTGGCGCTGCCGCCGATCCGCTCGAACATGGAGATTGCAACGTCGCCGTCGGTCATGGGAGTTCGGACCTACAGCGCCACGCTGCGCAGCCCGAAGCTGCGCGCTTCGTTCTGCAGCACCGGCCGCACCGCATCAACCAGGCGCGCCGCGGCGGCATCGACGGACAGTCCCGCCGTGTCCACCACCGCCGTCGCGCGCGCATATAGCGGCTCGCGGCTCAAGAGGATGTTGCGCAGCTCCGCCATAGCTGAGC
Source organism: Bradyrhizobium sp. WSM1417 (assembly GCF_000515415.1). Lineage (NCBI taxonomy): Bacteria > Pseudomonadati > Pseudomonadota > Alphaproteobacteria > Hyphomicrobiales > Nitrobacteraceae > Bradyrhizobium > Bradyrhizobium sp. WSM1417. The sequence continues at coordinate 470,082 of NZ_KI911783.1, read as the reverse complement.
GGTCGTCGGCCATCGGGCGCAAATCGCCCTGGCGGCGGACGCGAGCCATGTGCTCCTCGGGCTCGGCCTTCAGCCAGATCGTGTAGAACGACGACAGGATCTGGTCGAAGGTCAGGGGCTCCGAGACAATGCCGCCGCCGGTCGCCAGCACCATCAGCTCGTTGCGCGCGAGCAGCTGTTGCAGCGCCGCCTGCTCCATGCGGCGAAAGCCTTCCTGGCCGTAGAGCGCGATGATCTCGGCGACCGAGAGGCCGTTCTGCTGCTCGACCTCCTTGTTGAGCTCGACAAAACTCCAGCCGACCTTCTTCGCCAGCATCCGCCCAAGCGTCGATTTTCCGGCGCCGCGCAGGCCGATCAGCGCGATGCCGCAGAACGGCGCGCGCCGCGGCGCGGTTGCGCTGCCGCCGGCGAGCAGATCCTTGGCTTGCGCGATCTGCGCCGGCGTCGCCTTGCGCAGGAGATCGCGAAACATCTGCCAGTCCGGGGTCGGATCGACTGAGGGAAGCAGGTCTTCGAGATGCGCGCCCATCGCGTCGGAGACGCGGCGGAGCAGCACGATAGAGACATTGCCCTTGCCGCTTTCGAGCTGCGCGATGTAGCGCTCCGATATCCCTGATACCTTGGCGAGCACCTTGCGCGACATGCCGCGTAGCGCGCGCATGGTGCGCACGCGCTGGCCGAGCTGTTCGAGAAATCGGGATTCGGCGTCGGGACTGTCAGTCATGGACTACGGATCATGGGCCTGCTTGAGCGGATGTCTTCTTTTAAAGAGGTCCTGCGGCGCGTATTAATGAAACATAGTGCCTGCTGGCATTGACAGCAAGCCAATGCGATGTCTTTCTATGAATTATAATTCTAAATTCAGGGGAGAAGTCCGTGAGCGAGGGATCCTATAACGCGGTGACCTGGCTGCTCGACCGGAATGTCGAGGAGGGACGCGGCAACAAGCTCGCCTTCGACGACACCGTCTCCCGGCTCACCTATGGCGAGCTCCAGCGCGAAACGCGGCGCGCCGCCAACATGCTGCGCCGGCTCGGTGTCCGCCGCGAAGAGCGCGTTGCGATGATCATGCTGGATACGGTCGACTTCCCGCTTCTGTTTCTGGGCGCGATCCGCGCCGGCATTGTGCCGGTGCCGCTCAACACGCTGCTGACATCAGATCAATACGCCTACATCCTCGCCGATTGCCGCGCACGCGTGCTGTTCGTCTCGGAAGCGCTCTATCCCGTCATCAAGGACGTCGTCGGCCGCATGCCGGATCTCGAGCATGTCGTGGTGTCCGGCGCCAAGCAGAACGGTCACAAGCAACTCGCCGAGGAGATTGCGGACGAGAGCGACCGGTTCACCACCGCCGCGACGCATCCGGATGAGCCGGCGTTCTGGCTCTATTCGTCAGGCTCGACCGGCATGCCCAAGGGCGTGCGGCACATCCATTCGAACATGCAGGCGACCGCGGACACTTATGCGAAGCAGGTGCTCGGCATTCGCGAGAACGACGTTTGTCTTTCTGCGGCAAAGCTGTTCTTCGCCTATGGCCTCGGCAATGCGCTGACCTTTCCAATGTCGGTCGGCGCCACCGTGGTGCTCAACAGCGAACGGCCGACGCCGGCGCGCATGTTCGATCTGATGAACCGCTATAATCCCTCGATCTTCTACGGCGTGCCGACCCTGTTCGCGGCGATGCTCAACGACGAGGCGATGAAGAGCGAGCGCGGCGGCGGCGCCCTGCGCATCTGCACCTCGGCCGGCGAGGCGTTGCCGGAGTCCGTCGGCAACAGCTGGAAGGCGCGCTTCAACGTCGACATTCTCGACGGCGTCGGCTCGACCGAGCTGTTGCACATTTTCCTGTCGAACGCGCCCGGCGATATCAAATACGGCTCCTCCGGCAAGCCGGTGCCGGGTTATGCGGTGCGGCTGGTCAACGAGGCCGGACAGGATGTGGCCGACGGCGAAGTCGGCGAGCTCCTGGTCGATGCGCCCTCCGCCGGGGAGGGCTACTGGAACCAGCGCCACAAGAGCCGCCGCACGTTCGAGGGTCCGTGGACCCGCACCGGCGACAAATATGTCAGGGATGCCGAGGGCCGCTACACCTTCTGCGGTCGTGCCGACGACATGTTCAAGGTCTCCGGCATCTGGGTCTCGCCCTTCGAGGTCGAGAGTGCGCTGATCACGCATCCGGCCGTGCTGGAAGCCGCGGTCGTGCCCGAAGCCGATCCGGAAGGCTTGTTGAAGCCCAAGGCCTTCGTCGTGCTGCGCCCCGGCGCGACGACGACCGGTTTGCAAGAGATGCTCAAGGACCACGTCAAGCAGAAGATCGGCCCGTGGAAATATCCGCGCTGGATCGACGTGGTGGACTCGCTGCCGAAGACGGCAACGGGAAAGATCCAGCGGTTCAAGCTGCGGGACGGGGCGAATTGACAACAGGTCGTCATGGCCGGGCTTGACGACCGAGAGAAGAGCGACAGAACATGACCAACCTCTCCCCGACCGGCTTTCTCAGCATCGGTAACGCCAGCCTTGAATACAAATGGCTGGCGCCGCAATCCGCCGATGCACCCACCATCGTCATGCTGCACGAAGGCCTCGGCTCCGTCGGCCTCTGGGGCGACTTCCCGGAAAAGCTCCAGCAAGCCACCTCCTTCGGCATTTTCGCCTATTCTCGCGCGGGCTACGGCCAGTCCAGCAAGATCGCGCTGCCGCGGCCGCTCGACTACATGCACCGCGAGGCACTGGACGTGCTGCCGAAGATTCTCGATGCGATCGGCTTCAGGCGCGGCCTGCTGCTCGGCCATTCCGACGGCGCCTCGATCGCGACGATCTATGCCGGCGCGCATCAGGATCATCGCCTCAACGGCCTAGTGTTGATCGCGCCGCATTTCATCGTCGAGGACATCTCGGTGAAGTCGATTGCGGACATCAAGACTACCTTCGAGACCACCGACCTGAAGTCAAAGCTCGCGCGCTGGCACAAGGACGTCGACAACGCCTTCTATGGCTGGAACGCCGCCTGGCTCGATCCGAAATTCCGCGACTGGGATATCTCGGAATATCTCGCCTATATCCGCGTCCCCGTCATGATCCTGCAGGGCGCGAACGACCAATACGGGACGCTGCGTCAGGCTGAGATCGCGCAGCAGGAATGCTATTGCCCGGTCGATTTGGAAGTCATTTCAGGCGCGGCGCATTCTCCGCATCGCGAAGCTCCGGGAGCGACGCTTGACGCGATTGAGCAATTTGCAGCAGCGGCCTTGCGCGAAGACATGAAACAAAATGCATGTTCTCTCGTTTAAGGGGTAGACTCGTCCGAAAATGTGCATTATTGTGCATCTAACACGACAGCCAAAACGCATAATCAAGCTCAAGGGTGGCCCATGGCCGGGGAAGATCGGCGCCTCGCAGGCGGCGCGACATTCATCGATTTCCAGACCGAGCCGTCCCGCTACCGGCACTGGAAGCTCGCGGTCGACGGTGACGTCGCCACCCTGACCATGGACGTCGACGAGAATGGCGGCCTGTTCGAGGGCTATCTGCTCAAGCTCAATTCCTACGATCTCGGCGTCGACATCGAGCTTGCCGACGCGGTCCAGCGCCTGCGCTTCGAGCACCCCGAGGTGAAGGTCGTGGTGATGCGCTCGGCCAAGAACCGCGTGTTCTGCGCCGGCGCCAACATCCGCATGCTTGCGGGCTCGACGCATGCCCACAAGGTCAATTTCTGCAAGTTCACCAACGAGACCCGCAACGGCATGGAAGACTCGTCGGAGAATTCCGGCCAGCGCTTCATCACCGTCGTGAACGGCGCGGCCGCCGGCGGCGGCTATGAACTTGCGCTCGCCACCGACTACATCATGCTTGCCGATGACGGCGCGTCCGCCGTCGCCTTGCCCGAAGTGCCGCTGCTCGCGGTGCTACCGGGCACCGGCGGCCTCACGCGTGTGGTCGACAAGCGCAAGGTGCGCCGCGATCACGCCGATTTCTTCTGCACCATCGAAGAAGGCGTGAAGGGCAAGCGCGCCGTGCAATGGCGCCTGGTCGACGAGATCGCGCCGAACAGCAAGCTCGAAGGCATGGTTGCCGAGCGCGCCAGGGAATTCGCCCAGGCCTCGAAGCGCAAGGGCAACGGCAAGGGCATCGCGCTGACGCCGCTCAAGCGCATCATCGACGAGACCAGCATCCGCTATGGCTTTGTCACCGTCGATATCGACCGCGCCGCACGTATCGCCACGATCTCGATCAAGGCGCCTGAAGCCGCGCCGCCCGCTGACATCGACGGCATGATGGCGCAGGGTGTCGCGTTCTGGCCGCTCCAGGTCGCGCGCGAACTTGACGACGCCATTCTGCATTTGCGCATCAACGAACTCGAGATCGCAATGCTGGTGTTCAAGAGCCATGGCGACCGCGCCCATGTGCTTGCCTGTGATGCCTTCCTCGAGGCCAACAAGGCGCATTGGCTGGTCAACGAAATCAGGCACTACTGGAAGCGCGTGTTGAAGCGCATCGACGTCACCTCGCGCACGCTGGTGACACTGGTCGAGCCCGGCTCCTGCTTCGCCGGCACACTCGCCGAGCTCGTCTTCGCCGCCGACCGCTCCTACATGCTGATCGGCACGCGCCAGGGCGACAACCGCCCGCCGCCGTCGATCGAACTGTCAGCAATGAATTTTGGCCCTTATCCGATGAGCCATGGCCTGACGCGGCTTCAGTCGCGCTTCCAGGCCGATCCGGCCGATGTGGAACGCGCGGAAGCCACGATGGGCACGGCGCTGGACGCCGAGCAGGCCGAAGAGCTCGGTCTCGTCACCTTCGCACTCGACGACATCGACTGGGACGACGAGGTCCGCGTGTTCCTGGAGGAGCGCGCCAGCTTCTCGCCCGACAGCCTCACCGGCATGGAAGCCAACCTGCGCTTCGTCGGGCCCGAGACGATGGAGTCGAAAATCTTCTCGCGCCTCACCGCGTGGCAGAACTGGATCTTCCAGCGCCCCAATGCGGTCGGCGAGGAAGGCGCGCTGCGCCGCTACGGCAGTGGCCAGAAGCCGAAATTCGATATGACGCGAGTGTAGAGCGCGAATGGGGAGTGGCGAATAGAGACGCCATTCGCCACTCGCTATTCGCGATCCCACAATTCGATGCCCGCGATTTAATGAACTAGTCCCACACGGGAGGTCCTCCATGAACATCATGAACGTCGACTACTCGACCAAGATTCCGAACAACGTCAATCTGGCCGAAGACCGCCAGGTGCTCAAGGCGCTGGAAGGCTGGCATCCTGGCTACATGGACTGGTGGAAAGACATGGGACCGGAAGGCTTCCAGGAATCGCTGGTGTACTTGCGCACCGCCTATTCGGTCGACCCGCGCGGCTGGGCCAAGTTCGACTACGTGCGGATGCCCGAGTATCGCTGGGGCATTCTCCTTGCTCCCCAGGAAGAGAACCGCGTCGTGCCGTTCGGCGAGCATTTTGGCGAGCCGGCCTGGCAGGAAGTCCCGGGTGAATATCGCGCCATGCTGCGCCGTCTGATCGTGATCCAGGGCGACACCGAGCCTGCCTCCGTCGAGCAGCAGCGCCACCTCGGCAAGACCGCGCCCTCGCTGTACGACATGCGCAATCTGTTCCAGGTCAATGTCGAGGAAGGCCGTCACCTCTGGGCGATGGTGTACCTACTGCAAAAGTACTTTGGTCGCGACGGACGTGAAGAGGCTGACGATTTGTTGCGCCGCCGCTCGGGTGACGCTGACTCGCCACGCATGCTGGGCGCCTTCAACGAGGCGACGCCGGACTGGCTGTCCTTCTTCATGTTCACGTATTTCACCGACCGCGACGGCAAGATGCAGTTGCACTCGCTGGCGCAGTCCGGCTTCGATCCCTTGTCGCGCACCTGCCGCTTCATGCTGACGGAAGAAGCGCACCACATGTTTGTCGGCGAGACCGGCATCACGCGTGTCGTGCAGCGCACCTGCGATGCGATGCGCGAAGCCGGCATCACCGATCCCACCGACATCGCGAAGGTCCGCGCGCTCGGTGTGATCGACCTGCCGACCATCCAGAAGAAGCTGAACCTGCACTACACGCTGTCGCTCGATCTCTTTGGCTCGGAAGTCTCGACCAACGCGGCGAACGCCTTCAATACCGGCATCAAGGGCCGCTATCACGAGACCCAGATCGACGACGATCATCAGCTCAAGAACGCGACCTATCCGGTGCTGAAGTTCATCGATGGCGAGATCAAGTTGGTGGACGAGCCGGCGCTGACCGCGCTCAACATGCGCCTGCGCGACGATTACAGCCAGGATTGCGTCAAGGGCATGCTGCGCTGGAACAAGGTGATCTCGACCGCGGGCTACCAGTTTCAGCTCAAGCTGCCCAACGTCGCCTTCCATCGCCATATCGGCGAGTTCAAGGGCATCCACGCGACGCCGGATGGTCTGTTGATCGATGACGCAACCTGGGCGAAGCGCAAGGATGAATGGCTGCCCTCGACCGCCGACGGAGACTTCATCACCTCGCTGATGCAGCCCGTCACCGAGACCGGCCAGTTCGCCTCCTGGATCTCGCCCCCGAAGGTCGGCATCGACAACAAGCCCGGCGATTTCGAGTATGTGAGGATCGAGTCGTAGGTGTCTTCTTCACCTCTCCCCGCTTGCGGGGAGAGGTCGGATCGCTCTTGCGATCCGGGTGAGGGGGTACAGGTGCGGCGACAATCTCACGCGCGGAGAGAGCCCCTCACCCCAACCCTCTCCCCGTAAGAACGGGGCGAGGGAGCGCACTGTCCGCGCGGCGGGCTCGAGCCCCTACCCCGCGATCTCCAGCCCCGCGTTCGCGTACACCACGCCGCCATCCACCGCGATGGTGTTGCCGACCACGTAGTCACCCGCGCGCGAGGCGAGATAGATCGCCACGCCGGCCATGTCCTCGTCGGTTCCGATCCGCCGCGCCGGAATGCGCTTGGCGACCTCGTCCGAATGGTCGCGCGCAGCCCGGTTCATGTCGGACTTGAACGCGCCGGGCGCGATCGCGGTGACGTTGATGTTGTCCTTGATCAGTTTCGTCGCCATGCGCCGCGTCAAATGGATCACCGCGGCCTTGCTCGCGGCATAGGAGTAGGTCTCGCCGGGATTGACGAAGATGCCGTCAACCGAGGCGATGTTGATGACCTTGGCGGGCCGCTCATGCGAAGCCGCCGCGCGCAGCGGCTTGGCCAGCGCCTTGGTCAGGAAGAACAGCGACTTGACGTTGAGGTCCATCACCTTGTCCCAGCCGCTTTCGGGGAATTCATCGAACTCCGCGCCCCAGGCAGCCCCGGCATTGTTGACGAGGATATCGAGCTTCGGCTCCAGCTTGATGACTTCGCCAGCGAGCCTGTCGCAGCCGTCGACGGTCGAGATGTCGATCGGCAGCGCGATGCATTCGCCGTCATATTGCGCGGAGAGCTCGTTCGCGGTCGCTTCGCAAGGCCCGGCCTTGCGCGCGGTGATGTAGACCTTCGCGGCCCCTGCGCTGAGAAATCCCGCCGCAATCATCTTGCCGATGCCGCGCGAACCGCCGGTCACCAGCGCGACGCGGCCTTTGAGCGAGAACAGATCGTTGAACATGGTGCCTCCCTTGGTGTTTGGCGACCTTTTGAGCGGGGTAGGGAGGGGAGTCAAGAAAGGCGCCGCATCGTCGTCCGAGTTGCGCAGCGAAGACGGAGAGATTTAAGCCGCCGCGATCCTGCGGAAGCCGTTCCACATCGCGGTCGCGGCGCCCGAGGTCAGCACCGGCAGAATCCGCGTGTCCTGGTAATTGCCGTTGAGCGAGACGCGTGGCAGCGCGGTCATGTGGCCGGCGTTTTCGGCGAACAGCATGCCGGGCCGAGTCGTCACCGCGGTCTTGAAGCCGGCGGATGCAGCGAGCACGAATTCACGTTCGCCCGCCGCCTCGCGATCGCCATAGGGATAGGCAAGATGCTGGACGTTGCGACCCAGCGCCTGCTCGATCCGCGCGCGGCTCACGGCCATCTCCTGCGTGGCGATCTCTTCGCTTTGCTTGGCGAGATTGCAATGGCTGATGGAATGCGCGCCGATGGTGACCAGGGGATCGGCGGCAAATGTCTTCACCTCGTCCCAGGACAAGCAGAGGCTGCGGCACAGCGCGGCCATGTCGACGCCGTACTTCGTGCAGAGCGCCTCGATCTCGCGCTTGAGATCGTGCTCGCCGGGCAATGCGCGCAACCAGTCGTGCAGGCGGTCGAACGCCGCCTGCTTGGCGGCTGGCGTCGTCGCATCGAGCCGCAGCGCGGCATTGCCGATTGTCACCTCGATCTGCTCGGTCTTGGCGATCACGGCCTCCAGCGCCTCCCACCACAACCGACCCGTGCCCTCCGCGAAATCGCTGGCGACATAGACCGCCAGAGGCGCGTCAAATTCGCGCAGAACTGGCAGCGCGAAATCGAGATTGTCGCGATAGCCATCGTCGAGCGTGAAGGCGGCGAAGCGGCGGTCGAACCGGCGCCGCACCAGCCGATCATGCAGCTCGTCCATGCTGACGATGTCGATCTCGCGCGAGCGCAGATGGCGCAGGGTCGCGCGCAGGAATTCGGGGGTGACTTCGAGATGCCTGTTCGGCTGGAACGCCGCGGTGCGGGCCGGCCGCACGTGATGCAGCATGAAAATGGCGCCGACGCCCGACAAAAGCGGACGCAACAGGTGGTGAGCGCCGCTGAAATAGAGTGCTTCCAGTCCGGCGCGGATGACGTTGTTACGGAGTTGTTTCATGACCCGCTGGCGGACTTTGGCATTCCGTCTTCAACTTACGGAAGAACCCTTGAAGAAAAAGTTATTCCAATTGTCCACGCCCGGCCTTCGGAAGGGCGTCATTTCCGGTTTGACAGCCCGCCAAGGGTTTGTTTTGTCTCCGGTTCCAGAGTTCGGGTCGTCGAATGCAGAAGCTTTTCAGGTGGGCCAGCAAATGGTGGCCGGGGCTCATCCCCCTGGTCGTCATGTGGGGATTTGCGGCCTGGAATAACACTTTGCCGGTCGAGGCGGACCTTTCCGCCCGCAGCTCGGCGGCGCTAAAGGATACCGTTCTGGACAAGACCCGGATTGCGGTGGACGGCCGCGACGTCAGCCTGGCTGCTGACGCGTTTTCCGAGGAGGGTCGCCGCGACGCTGTTGTGGCGGTCGAGACCGTCCCCGGCGTGCGCCTGGTCGACGACCGGACCCGCCTCGTTCCCGAGGCAAAGCCCTTCGTCTGGAACGCCGAACGCGACGTGGTGCGGGTGACGTTGTCAGGCTCCGCGCCCCTGCCGTCGATGAAGGGCCGCCTGACTGAGGCGGCCCGCAAGGAGGTCGCCGGTACCGAGGTGGCCGATCAGATGGTTTTGGCGCGCGGGGCACCGCCGCGGTTCGAGGCGGCCGCGATGCTGCTGCTCGACCAGATCGGCAAGCTCAAGGACGGCAAGATCACGATCACGGACACCAAAGTCACTCTGTCGGGCATGGCGCGCGATATCGGCGGTCGCGAAGCGGTCGCCGCGGCGCTGAAAAACCTGCCCGAGGGCTTTTCGATCGCCGCCAACGACGTCAAGGCGCCGCCTTACGTCTTCCAGGCCTACAAGGATCCGGTGGCCGCGACGGTGACGCTGACCGGCTATGTTCCCGACAACAATGCCCACGCTGCCATCGCCACCAGCGCGTCGCGGAAATTCTTCAACGAAAAGGTCGTCGACAATCTCAAGGCCAGCGTCGGCGCGCCCGGCTCCTTCAGCCCCGCCGTGGTCGCAGCGCTCGGCGCGCTGTCGCGGCTGTCGACCGGCACGCTCGTCGTGTCCGACCGCGAGGTGAAGCTGTCGGGCGATGCGCTCTATGAGGGTGCCGCCAACGACATCCGCGCTAGCCTCGGCAAGGACTTTCCAAAAAACTGGCAATACAAGCCGGAAATCACGGTGAAACCCGCAGCCGGCCCGGTCGACGGCACCGTGTGCCAGCAATTGTTCTCCGAGCTTTTGGCCAAGGCCAAGATTCGCTTCGGGGCGAAGCGCGCCGACATCGATCCGGATTCCGCCGGTGTTCTCGATCATCTGATCGAGACGGCATTGCGATGTCCCACCACCAATATCGAGGTCGCCGGGCATACCGATGCCGACGGCGAGGATTCCTTCAACCAGGCACTCTCGGAGAAGCGCGCGCAGGCGGTGATCGACTATCTTGTCAAGGCCGGCCTGCCTGCCAGCCGCTTCACCGCGGTCGGCTACGGCAGCACGCAGCCGGTCGCCGGCAATGACAGCGAAGACGCCAAGGCGCAGAACCGCCGCATCGAATTTCTGGTGAGGTGACGATGCCCTATCTCGTCTCGTTCCATCTGGGCTGGCTGATCGGCTCGCTGCTGCTCGGCTTCTGCATGGGCTGGATCTCGGTGGTCCAACGCGGCAACGGCACCTCGAAGGCGACCGCGCGCTGGCTCGCCGTGCTTGTTGCCGGCCTGGTCGCGGCCTCGCTCGCGCATGTGGTCCCCGGTCGCTTCGGCTACTGGCTCGACCTCGGCCTGATCATGTTCGCCTGCTACCTCGTCGGCGGCGCCATCGGCGCCTGGCTGCGCGACCGGGTGGTCGCACGCAGCATGCCGCCGGCCTGAGCCGCTGGGCTCAGAGGCAAACGCGCCCGCTATCGCGCTCATCAATTGCTCTGCCATCAGATCGCGGGCATCGAGGCGGTGCGCCCGCAGCTTGCGGCCTGAGCAGAACGCTACCTCCGAACGACGTGCTCATCGCGGCCGCTGGCGGGCGGCCGCAATGACGTCTGTGATGTCGCAGTGCAACCGGACGATCGAGCGCGAGCCGTTGGCCACGTAATCGTGCGCGCCGCGGCGGCCGCGCGCGGCGCGACCCTCTTTCAACAGCGGAATCCCGCCCATAGATTGATTTCGACTTAAGCCGTGACGGAACATTGTACGGCCGAAATCATCAAAACTTCATGGCGTCTGCGCAGGATTGCCATGGAGATTCGCGTCAGGCTTGCCGCCGAAAGCGCCAAACCGTGCATCAGGAGCCCGCAACCTGCCTAAAACCTTGAAGCCACGACTTTTTGTTCGAATTGTCGAATTCCACTCCGCCCCAAAACGCGCTAGTGGAGGGGCAGGGGGCATGCGCGATGCTGGAGCCGCCGGCGAGGATTCGTCGGGTGCCTGCGTGTCGTCCGCCTGTTCGCCGGCCACCCTGGCCGCTGAAGCGTTGTTCGAGGTTTAGATGCTGGAAGCCATACGCAGGACGATGTCGTTTCTGCGCCAGAAGCAAATCCTGCATAAGCTTGGAGTTGTGATCAGCGTCGCGGTCATCGGCATCGCTTGCTATGTGCTCTACCACATGCTGCGCGGCATCGATGTCAACGAAGTCCTCGAAGCGATCAAGAGCACCGAGCCGAGCCAGATTGCGCTGGCGGCTTTGTTCGTCGCCGCGGGCTATTTCACGCTGACCTTCTACGACCTGTTCGCCGTGCGCGCGATAGGGCACCCCCACGTGCCCTATCGGATCAACGCGCTCGCTGCATTCACCAGCTATTCGATCGGCCACAATGTCGGCGCCAGCGTCTTCACCGGCGGCGCGGTGCGCTACCGCATCTATTCCGCCTACGGCTTGAACGCGATCGACGTCGCAAAGATCTGCTTCCTCGCCGGCCTGACCTTCTGGCTCGGCAATGCCGCGGTGCTGGGCCTCGGCATCTCCTATCATCCGGAGGCCGCGGCCTCGATCGACATGCTTCCGCCCTGGCTGAACCGGATGCTGGCGATGATGATCATCGTCGGGCTGGTCGCGTACGTGGTCTGGGTCTGGACCCGGCCGCGGATGGTCGGCCGCGGGCCCTGGACCGTGATGCTGCCGGGCGGTCCGCTGACGCTGCTTCAGATCGCGATCGGCATCATCGATCTCGGCTTCTGCGCGCTCGCGATGTACGTGCTGGTCCCGGACGAGCCCAATCTCGGCTTCGTGGTGGTCGCGGTGATCTTCGTCTCGGCCACGCTGCTCGGCTTTGCCAGCCATTCGCCCGGAGGGCTTGGCGTGTTCGACGCGGCCATGCTGGTCGGGCTCTGGCAGATGGACCGCGAGGAGCTGCTGGGCGGGATGCTGCTGTTCCGCGTCCTCTATTATCTCTCCCCTTTCGTCATTTCTGTAATCTTGCTGACGTTTCGCGAAGTTATCATCGGCGCACGGTCGAAACGCCTGCAGCAGGCCGCGCTCAAGCTCGACCCCGGCCCCGCACCTGAAGCCGCTTACGTGAGAAAGCGCAGCGACAGCGGCGCCTGACAGGCGCAAGGTCCTTTGGAGAAGCCCGCCCCGATGGCGATCGACGCCCCATCTTCTCCCTCCTCCCAGCCCTGGTCCGACCGGCTGCGGCACTCGACCGTCATCCTGATCGCCGCGGCGCTGGCGCTGTCGGTGGTGGTCTCGCTGGGCGAATTGTCGGCACTGCATGCGATTGCGGTGTTGCTCTGCATCGCGGCCGCAGCGCTGATCCCCTGGCGCCTGCACGATACCGCCGCCTCGCGCGAAGAGACCCGCCGCGTCAACCCGGTCGAGAGCGCGGCGGTGGCCGCTGTTGTCGCCGGCATGCCCGATCCCGCGGTGCTGCTCGACCGCGCCGGCCGCGTCATCCATCTCAACACCGCGGCCGCCCAGCTCGCGCCGGCGCTGCGCCGGAATGAGCTCGCCCAGTTCGCGCTGCGCTCGCCCGAGATCATCACGGCGCTGCGCGAGTCGATCGCGACCACCGAGCCGCGGCGCGCGACCTATCTCGACCATGTCCCGGTCGATCGCTGGATGGAGTTGACCATCACGCCGGTGCCGGTGCCGACGACCTTCGGCGGCGCCGACAAATGCATGCTGATGACCTTTCACGACCAGACGCCGCTGCGCCGGGTCGAGGAGATGCGGGCCGATTTCGTCGCCAATGCCAGCCACGAGCTGCGCACGCCACTGGCCGCGCTGTCCGGCTTCATCGACACGCTCCAGGGCCAGGCCAAGGACGATCCCAAGGCGCGCGAGCGCTTCCTCGGCATCATGCACAATCAGGCCACCCGGATGGCCCGCCTGATCGACGATCTCTTGTCGCTGTCGCGGGTGGAGCTGTCGGCCCATGTGCGGCCCGACACCCTGGTCGACCTGCTGCCGATCATCTTGCAGGTCGCCGATGGACTCGAGCCACTGGCGCGGGAACGCCAGGTCGAGGTCGAGACCCAGCTGCCGGAGAGCCCGGTGCTGATCGCGGGCGACCGCGAGGAGCTGCTCCGCCTGTTCGAGAATTTGATCGAGAACGCGCTCAAATACGGCGCCGCGGGCGGTCGCGTCATCGTGTCGCTGACGTCCAGTTCCGCCCCTGATGGAACTCAGGAAATCCGGGTCCTGGTCCGGGATTTCGGCCCCGGCATCGCGCCGGAACATTTGCCGCGGCTGACCGAGCGCTTCTACCGGGTCGATGTCGGCGACAGCCGCTCGCAGGGCGGCACGGGCCTCGGATTATCGCTGGTGAAACATATTCTTAACCGCCATCGCGGCCGGCTTTTGATCGAAAGTGTGCCCAAACAGGGCGCCACTTTCACCGCCTGTTTTCCCCAGGTCAGGCCTGCGGCTCTGAGCTAAATTCGAGCAATTTCAGTTGCTTAACACTGTCATCCGACTGTCACCAAACCTTCGTAAAAGCTCAGCTGTCCGCTCCTAAAGGGGCGGCACGGGGAGCGCGATCGGGCGCGGATGGCGCTTCGCTCCCCTGTATGGAGACCAGCATGAATTTCCTCAAAACACTCGTCGCTGCTGGCATGGTCGCCGCATCGACGACGGCGGCCTTTGCTGCCGACATCACCGGAGCCGGCGCGACGTTCCCGTTCCCGATCTATTCCAAATGGGCCGGCGCCTACAAGAAGGAGACCGGCAACGGTCTGAACTACCAGTCGATCGGCTCCGGCGGCGGCATCAAGCAGATCCAGGCCAAGACCGTGACCTTCGGCGCCAGCGACGCGCCGCTCAAGGCCGAGCAGCTCGAGAAGGACGGCCTCGTCCAGTGGCCGATGGTGATGGGTGCCATCGTTCCCGTCGTCAACATCGAGGGCGTGAAGCCCGGTGAAATGGTGTTCGACGGCGAGACGCTGGCCAGCATCTATCTCGGCAAGATCACCAAATGGGACGACGCGGCGATCAAGAAGCTCAACCCGAACGTGAAGCTGCCCTCGGAGGCCATCACCGTGGTCCGCCGTTCGGACGGCTCGGGCACCACCTTCAACTTCACCAACTACCTCGCCAAGGCCAGCGCGGACTGGAAGAGCAAGGTCGGTGAGGGTACCGCCGTCGAGTGGCCGGTCGGCGTCGGCGCCAAGGGCAACGAAGGCGTGTCGGGCAACATCGGCCAGACCAAGAACTCGATCGGCTATGTCGAGTACGCCTATGCCAAGCAGAACAAGCTGACCTACACCGGTCTCGTCAACAAGGCCGGCAAGTCGGTGCAGCCCACCGTCGAAGCCTTCCAGGCGGCCGCCTCCAACGCCGACTGGGCCAAGGCTCCCGGCTACTACGTCATCCTGACCGACCAGCCCGGCGAGAAGTCCTGGCCGATCACGGCGGCGACCTTCATCCTCATGCACAAGGACGCCACCGACAAGGCGGCTTCGCAGGAAGCCATCAAGTTCTTCCGCTGGGCCTTCAAGAGCGGCGGCAAGGCGGCTGAAGAGCTCGACTACATCCCGATGCCGGACCCGGTCGTTCAGCTGATCGAGAAGACCTGGGCTGCCGACATCAAGAGCTAGGCTCGCGACGCTCGTGCCCCGGATGCGCTGCGCCGCATCCGGGGCACGGACCAACAAAAAACGTATACTATTTGGTACAGGGGATCGGCGTGGCAGAGATGGCCGTTCAGAGCGATGTAATCGACGACGCCGGACCGTATGATCGCGCCAAGGCCTTGAGTGCGTTCAAGCTCGGCGACGTCACCTTCTACTGGATCACGCGGCTTTCCGCGATCTCGGTGCTTCTGATCCTCGGCGGCATCATCGTTTCGCTGATCGTCGGCGCCTTCCCGGCGATGAAGGAATACGGCGTCTCCTTCCTGTGGACGCAGCGCTGGGCGCCGTCCGCCGATCCGCCGGTGCTCGGCGCGCTCGGGCCGATGTACGGCACGCTCGTCACTTCCTTCATCGCGATGCTGATCGCCATTCCCGTGGGTCTCGGCATTGCGATCTTCCTCACCGAGCTCTGCCCGCAATGGCTGCGCCGCCCGATCGGCATGGCGATCGAACTGCTCGCCGGCATCCCCTCGATCATCTACGGCATGTGGGGCTTCTTCGTGTTGGGTCCGTTCCTCGCCAACACGTTCCAGCCCTTCATGATCAAGATCTTCGACGGCGTGCCCGTGCTGGGCGCGATCTTCGCAGGTCCCCCGTCCTATCTCAGCCTGTTCAATGCCGCGCTGATCCTCGCCATCATGGTGCTGCCCTTCATCACTTCGATCTCGGTCGACGTGTTCAAGACCGTGCCTCCGGTCCTGAAGGAAGCCGCCTACGGCGTCGGCTGCACCACCTGGGAAGTCGTCCGCAGCGTGGTGATCCCCTACACCCGCGTCGGCGTCATCGGCGGCGTCATGCTGGCGCTGGGCCGCGCGCTCGGCGAGACCATGGCGGTGACCTTCATCATCGGCAACTCGTTCCGGATCTCGTCGTCGATCTTCGCGCCGGGCACCACGATCTCGGCGGCGATCGCATCCGAGTTCGCCGAGAGCGACGGCCTGCACCAGTCCGGCCTAATCCTGCTCGGCCTCCTGCTGTTCGTGCTGACCTTCTTCGTGCTCGCCGCGGCGCGGCTGATGCTGATGCGGCTGGAAAAGAAGGCGGGGAACTAGCGCCATGAATCCGATCTATTCACGCCGCCGCCGCAAGGACATCGTCGTCCGCGGGCTCTGCATCGCCGCAACCGCCTTCGGCGTCACCTGGCTCGCGCTGATCCTGATCACGCTGCTCTACAACGGACTGGCGGGACTCAATGTCCAGCTGTTCACCGAGAATACGCCGCCACCGGGATCGAACGAGGGCGGTCTGCTCAACGCCATCGTCGGCTCGCTGATCATGACCGTGATCGGCGTCGGCATCGGCGCGCCGCTCGGCATGTTCGCCGGCACCTATCTCGCCGAATACGGCCGCAACGACCGGCTGACCTCGGTGATCCGCTTCATCAACGACATCCTGCTCTCGGCGCCGTCGATCATCATCGGCTTGTTTATCTACGGCGCGGTGGTGGTGCCGATGCGCGGCTTCTCGGCGATCGCAGGCTCGCTCGCGCTCGCGGTCATCGTGATCCCGGTGGTGCTGCGCACGACCGAGGACATGCTGCTGCTGGTGCCGAACGCGTTGCGCGAGGCGGCCTCGGCGCTCGGCCTGCCGCGTTCGCTGGTGATCAAGCGGATCGCTTATCGTGCTGCCCGATCGGGTCTCATCACCGGCGTGCTGCTCGCGACCGCCCGCGTCGCCGGTGAAACCGCGCCGCTGCTGTTCACCGCGCTGTCGAACCAGTTCTTCAGCCTCGGCCTGAACAAGACCATGGCGAACCTGCCTGTGACCATCAACAACTTCGTGCAGAGCCCCTATGCCTATTGGAAGCAGTTGGCCTGGAGCGGGGCGCTGCTCATCACCCTGACCGTTCTTGCCCTTAATATTTTCGCGCGCATCCTTGGCGCCGAGAGGACCGCAAAATGAGTGATCTTTCCGTATCGATGAGCGCGTCCGGTGGACTGCCGCACGCGGCGGTGCTGCCCGAGGCGCCCCCCAAGGTGACCGTGCGCAACCTGAACTTCTATTACGGCGAGCACCATGCGCTGAAGAACATCAACCTGACGCTCGGCGCGAACCGCGTCACGGCGTTCATCGGTCCGTCAGGCTGCGGCAAGTCGACCCTGCTGCGCGTCTTCAACCGGATGTACGACCTCTATCCCGGCCAGCGCGCCACCGGTCAGCTCATGCTCGACCAGACCAACATCCTCGACGGCAAGCTGGACCTCAATCTGCTGCGCGCCCGCGTCGGCATGGTGTTCCAGAAACCGACGCCGTTCCCGATGACGATCTACGAGAACATCGCGTTCGGCATCCGTCTCTATGAGAAGATTTCGAAGTCTGAAATGGACGGCCGCGTCGAGAAGGCGCTGCGCGGCGGCGCGCTGTGGAACGAGGTCAAGGACAAGCTCAACGCCTCCGGCCTGTCGCTCTCGGGCGGCCAGCAGCAGCGCCTCTGCATCGCCCGCACCGTCGCGGTGCGGCCCGAGGTGATCCTGTTCGACGAACCCTGTTCGGCGCTCGACCCGATCTCGACCGCCAAGGTCGAGGAGCTGATCCAGGAGCTGTCCGAGGATTACACGATCGCGATCGTCACCCACAACATGCAGCAGGCGGCGCGCGTCTCCGACAAGACCGCCTTCATGTATCTCGGCGAGTTGATCGAGTTCGACGACACCAGCAAGATCTTCACGTCGCCGTCCGACCGGCGCACGCAGGATTACATCACCGGTCGGTTCGGCTAGGAGACGCGAAATGGGTTCTGAACATACCGCAAAGGCCTTCGACACCGACCTCCAGGAACTCACGCGCCTGGTCGCCGAGATGGGTGGCATCGCCGAGCGCATGATCGTCGAGTCCGTCGACGCATTGATCCGCCGCGACGTCCCGCTCGGGCAGCGCGTCGTCGCCATCGACACCGAGCTCGACGCGCTGCAGAAGCGCATCGAGGAGCGTGCGGTGCTCACCATCGCCCGGCGCCAGCCGATGGCGGTCGATCTGCGCGAGATCGTCGGCGCCATGCGCGTCGCGACCGATCTCGAGCGCATCGGCGACCTCGCCAAGAACATGGGCAAGCGCGTCGCGGCGCTGGAGACGGATTTCCATCCGCTCAAGTTGTTCCGCGGCCTCGAGCACATGACCGACCTCGTGCAGCAGCAGGTCAAGTCGGTGCTGGACGCCTATGCCGCGCATGATCTGCCGGCGGCGATGGCGGTGTGGAAGGGCGACGAGGAGGTCGATGCCATCTGCACCTCGCTGTTCCGCGAGCTTCTCACCTACATGATGGAGGATCCGCGCAACATCTCGTTCTGTATTCACCTGATGTTCTGCGCCAAGAACATCGAGCGGATCGGCGACCATGCCACCAACATCGCCGAGACCGTGTTCTACATGATCGAGGGCCAGGCGATCACCGACAAGCGGCCGAAGGGCGACATGACGACCTTCGCCAACACGGTACCGAACACCTGAAGACTTTAAGGAGCGACGACCCGATGGGCGCACGCATTATGGTGGTTGAGGACGAGGAAGCCCTGACCGAGCTTCTCCGCTACAACCTCGAAGGCGACGGCTATGACGTCGAGACGGTGATGCGCGGCGACGACGCCGACACCCGCCTCAAGGAGCACATCCCCGATCTGATCGTGCTCGACTGGATGCTGCCGGGCCTGTCGGGCATCGAATTGTGCCGGCGGCTTCGCACCCGTCCCGAGACCAAGCAGCTCCCGATCATCATGCTCACCGCGCGCGGCGAGGAGAGCGAGCGGGTGCGTGGTCTTGCGACCGGCGCCGACGATTACATCGTCAAGCCGTTCTCGGTGCCGGAGCTGCTCGCGCGCGTGAAGGGCCTGCTGCGGCGCGCGAGCCCGGAGCGCCTCGCCACCGTCCTTGCTTTTGGCGACATCGAGCTCGACCGTGACAAGCGCCGCGTGGCGCGCTCGGGCCGGCCGATCGATCTCGGTCCGACCGAATATCGCCTGCTGGAGTTCTTCCTGGAGCATCCGGGCCGGGTGTTTTCGCGCGAGCAGCTGCTCGACAGCGTCTGGGGCCGCGACATCTATATCGACGAGCGTACCGTCGACGTGCATATCGGCCGCCTGCGCAAGCTGCTCAATCTCGGCCGCGAGCAGGATCCGATCCGCACCGTCCGCGGCGCCGGCTACGCGCTGGATGATCGGTTTGCCAAGGCGGAGCAGGTGTAGGGTTGCAGGCTTGTTTGTTGGCGAGCTGTCCCCGAATTCTTCGACGTCGTCCCGGACAAGCGAGCGCTGATCCGGGACCCATAACCACCGAACGTGGTTTGGCGAAGACTCGGAGTGACCCTTTCGCACGACTACTGCGTGCTCGGAGTATGGGTCCTGGCTTTCGCCAGGACGACACTGAAATTGTTGAACTGTCTTCGCGCGACGACTTGCCGTGATTACCGCGGACCCGGCTTCACCGGTGCGCGGCGCCGATCCGACGCCGGCTGGTACGCGACGCGCGAGTGCTGGGCGCAATAGGGCAGGCCGGACAACGCCCGTCCACCGCAGAAGAAGAAGTCAGGGCTCGAGGGGTCGCCGACCGGCCAGTGACAGGTCGCCTCGTTCAATTCCAGCAGCGACAGCCGCTGGCTCATCGGCACCACGTTGTCGTAGGTGACCGGATCCGGCTCAGCCTCGACCTCGAAGGCCTGCGCCAGCGCGGTGTTGCCGCGCGAGATCGGGCGGCTCACCCGCATCATGTGCTGCGCGGGGCGCGCCTTGCGCGGCCGCGGCGCTGCCGATGATGGGCTCTTGGCGCGGCCCGAAAGGCCGAGCCTGTGCACTTTGCCGATCACGGCATTGCGGGTCACATTGCCGAGCTCCGCCGCGATCTGGCTGGCCGAAAGTCCGGCCTCCCAGAGCTTTTTCAGCTGCTCGACGCGATCATCGGACCAGGTCAAAACCGTCATTGCACCCTTTCCCTCGCTGCGCGCCAGCCATCCTGGGGCCTCGCAGCGAATGCCTAAGCCTTCAAAAACCCGTGCCGCCAGAATCCCTTAAGGCTCGCCGGGCGCGTCTTGAACGCCCGAACGTTTACGCCGGTACATAAGGACTTAAAGATCAGAACCACTGCACGAGATGTCGTATCTGACAATCCAAACGCTACAATATGGCGTGACTCCCGCGCAAGAGTCCGCCGACTCGCTTCCACATGTTCCGTGGCTAAATCTCGCAAAATCGGCACCGCAAGACTACGGATTCAGCGTTTCGCGAGGCTTTCCGGGCGGCATTGACACCCGTTTCACCAGGCCTAAGATAGTCGCACGTGCCGCCCTCAAGAGGCGGCACGTTTCGTTTTCCGGGCCGGTCGATGGTGCGTTGCGCAATGCACGCTCACACCGTCCGCAACATTCAAGTGACTCTCATGACTAACAGCGCAGCGCCGCATTTGCTCCCCGTTTTCGCCAGGTCCGACCTCGGTTTCGAGCGTGGCGAAGGCTGCTGGCTGATCGCGACCAATGGCGAGCGCTATCTCGATTTCACCTCCGGGGTGGCGGTGAATGCGCTCGGCCATGCCCATCCGGCGCTGGTCGCGGCGTTGCAGGAGCAGGCCACGAAGCTCTGGCACATGTCGAACCTATTCCAGAGCCCGGACGGCGAAAAGCTCGCCGCGCGTCTGTGCAATGAAAGTTTTGCGGATTTCGTGTTCTTCTGCAATTCCGGCGCCGAAGCGCTGGAATGCGTGATCAAGCTGGTCCGCCATTATCACTTCTCCAACGGGCATCCGGAGCGCTATCGCATCATCACCTTCGAAGGCGCCTTCCACGGCCGCACGCTGGCGACGCTGGCCGCGACGGGTTCGGCAAAATATCTCGAAGGTTTCGGCCCCCCGATGGAGGGCTTCGACCAAGTTGCGCATGGCGATATCGACGCGGTGAAAAAGGCGATCGGTCCGCAGACCGCCGGCATCCTGATCGAGCCGATCCAGGGCGAGGGCGGTGTGCGTTCGGCAACGCCCGCCTTCCTGAGGGCGTTGCGCCAGCTCTGCGACGAGAAGGGTCTGTTGCTCGCCTTCGACGAGGTGCAGACCGGCATGGGCCGCACCGGCGATCTGTTCGCGTACCGCCGCCTTGGCGTCGAACCCGACGTGATGTCGCTGGCCAAGGCGCTCGGCGGCGGCTTCCCGATCGGCGCCTGCCTCGCGACCGCGGAAGCAGCGTCCGGCATGACGCCGGGCTCGCACGGCTCGACCTTCGGCGGCAATCCGCTCGCGATCTCGGCTGCGAACGCCGTGCTCGACGTCATGCTCAAGCCCGGCTTCTTCGACCACGTGCAGAGGATGTCGCTGCTGCTGAAGCAGAAGCTCGCTTCCGTGATCGACCGCCACTCTGACGTCGTCAGCGAAGTGCGCGGCGAGGGCCTTCTGATCGGCATCAAGGCCGTGGTGCCTTCGGGCGATCTCGTTGCAGCATTGCGCGCCGAAAGGCTGCTCACCGTCGGTGCCGGCGACAATGTCGTGCGTTTCCTGCCGCCTTTGATCGTCACCGAAGCCGAGATCGAGGACAGCGTCGGGCGGCTCGAGCGCGCCTGCACCGCGTTATCCGGCAACAAGCGGGCGGCAAGCTGATGAGCAAGTCGTCCGATAAAACACCCAACAAAACACCGAAGCACTTCCTCGATATCAACGAGCTGCCGCTGTCGGAGCTCAAGCGCATGCTCGCCGCGTCCACCGCGATGAAGGCGAAGCAGAAGGCGCATCAGCCGGTCAGGCCGCTCGAAGGCAAGACGCTGGCGATGATCTTCGAGCGCCCCTCGACGCGGACGCGGGTGTCTTTCGACGTCGCCATGCGCCAGCTCGGCGGCGAGCCCATCATGCTCACCGGCGCCGAGATGCAGCTCGGCCGCGGCGAGACCATCGCCGACACCGCGCGCGTGCTGTCGCGCTATGTCGACGCCATCATGATCCGCATCCTCAATCACGACGCCCTGCTGGAGCTTGCGGCGAACGCCACCGTACCCGTCATCAACGGCCTGACGCGGCGCTCGCATCCCTGCCAGGTGATGGCCGACCTCATGACCTACGAGGAACATCGCGGCCCGATCGAGGGCAAGACCGTGGCCTGGACCGGCGACGACAACAACGTGCTGGCGTCGTGGGCGCACGCCGCCGAGCGCTTCAAGTTCCAGCTCAATGTCGCGACGCCTCCGGAGCTCGCGCCGAAAAAGGCGATGCGCGACTTCATCAAGGCGACCGGCGCGCCGATCATGCTCGGCACGGATGCCGAAGCCGCCGTGCGCGGCGCCGATTGTGTTGTGACCGACACTTGGGTGTCGATGGGCGACAAGGAAGGCGAGCATCGCCATAACGTGCTCAAGCCTTATCAGGTCAATGCCCAACTGATGTCGCTGGCCAAGCCCGATGCGCTGTTCATGCACTGCCTGCCCGCCCATCGCGGCGAGGAGGTCACCGACGAGGTGATCGACGGTCCGCAATCCGTCGTATTCGACGAGGCCGAAAACCGCCTGCACGCGCAGAAGGGCATTCTGGCCTGGTGCTTCGACGCGGTGAAGTAACCGGGCCGGTGAAGTAGTTTTGGATCGTCGTCCTGGCGAAAGCCAGGACCCATTACCACCGGCCGTGGTTTGGCGAAGATCGGAAATTGTCATCGCATGCCGCGACTTCTCCCTGGGGTAATGGGTCCTGGCTTTCGCCAGGACGGCACTGAATTTGCCGTATCGTGATCAAACCAGTGTCCAGATGGGCTGCCCTCACCCCCCTTCCAATTCCGCCTTCCGACCCCAGATAAAGCGCCATGGTTTCCCAATCCCCTGACATGAAAACCGGGCCCGAGGGCCCGGTTCGCGCGCCATCCGCGGTTCCGATCGATGACGCCGTGCTGCCCTACGAGGTCGACGCGCTCGATGTGCGCGGTCGGCTGGTGCGGCTTGGTCCGGCGCTCGACGAGATCCTGACCAAGCACGATTATCCGGCGCCGGTCGGCAAGCTGCTCGGCGAGGCCATCGTGCTGACCACGCTGCTCGGCTCGGCGCTGAAGTTCGAGGGCCGCTTCATCCTCCAGGCCCAGACCGACGGTCCGGTGTCGTTCCTGGTCGTGGACTACCAGGCGCCCGATCGTCTGCGCGCCTATGCGCGCTACGACGCCGCGCGCCTCGGCGATGCAAAAGATTCCGGCGCGCTGCTGGGGCACGGTCATCTCGCCATGACCATCGACCAGGGCCCCGACATGAGCCGCTACCAGGGCCTGGTCGCGCTCGACGGTGGCAGCCTGGAAGACGCCGCTCACGAATATTTCCTGCGCTCCGAGCAGATCCCGACCCGCGTGCGCCTTGCCGTGGGCGAGGAGTGGCGCTCGAACGACGGCGGCAAGCATCGCTGGCGCGCCGGCGGCATGCTGATGCAGTTCCTGCCGAAGGCGCCCGAGCGCGCGCGGCAGGCCGATCTGCATCCCGGCGATGCGCCCGAAGGCGTAGAAGTGCATGCCGTTGCTGAAGACGATGCCTGGGTCGAGGCGCGCTCGCTGATCGAGACCGTCGAAGACGTCGAGCTGATCGATCCCGAGCTCTCCGGCGAGCGGCTGCTCTACCGTCTCTTCCACGAACGCGGCGTGCGCGTGTTCAATCCGCTGCCCTTGAAGGCGCAATGCTCCTGCTCGCGCGATGCGGTGGCATCGATGCTGAAGAGCTTTTCGTCCGACGACCGTGCCGCGATGGTCAAGGACGACAAGGTCGTCGTGACCTGCGAGTTCTGCAGCTCTGTGTACGAGTTCACACCGGATGAGGCGGGCGTCGAGGACGCGTAGCGCGGTGCCGTAGTGCCGTAAGGGCGGGTAAAGCGAAGCGTGCCCACCATCTCAGACCTTAATTCAACACCCTCTTGTTGTCCGGGCTGTCCAGCGAGAACGTGGGCACGTCGATCTCGAAGCGTTCGCCGGTTGCGCTGACCATCTGGTAGCGGCCGGTCATAAAGCCGGAGGCGGTCGTGAGCGGTACGCCGGAGGTGTATTCGAAGCGTTCGCCAGGCGCGAGCGTCGGCTGCTCGCCGACGACGCCCTCGCCCTTCACCTCCTGCTGCCGGCCGGTGGCGTCGGTGATGATCCAGTGCCGCGTCTTGAGCTGCACGGTCTCGTCGCCGGAATTGGTGATGACGATGGTGTAGGCCCAGAAATAACGGGAGCGGTCGGCCGACGACTGCTCCGGAACAAAGTTCGGCTCGACGGTCACTTCGATCTGGCGGGTCACGGCGCGGTACATGATTGCCATCATACCGAAATCCGCCCGGGAACCAAATGCCGGAGCCGGTCCTGCCGACATCGTCCCGCCAGAATTCGCAGGGAAGGACACGTCCAAGTGTATTTGCAAGTGTATTTGCATGTGATCCGGTCGCTTTGCGAGATGACGGCCGGACCGATACACTCCTTGCCACCTCGCGATTTGCGGAAGGGTTTTTAGGCCCCCGATGACCATTGCCGACCAAGTGACGGGATCGACGATCGCGGGAACCGCCAAACCTGTGGAGGTCAAATCCGCGGGGACGAAGCGGCGCGCGGCCGCGCCGGCCATTTCGCTGCCCGCCATCGGCGAGCGCGAGCTCCGGCTCGACCTGTTCCGCGGCCTCGCGCTGTGGCTGATCTTCATCGACCATTTGCCGCCGAGCCTTCTGACCTGGTTCACGATCCGCAATTACGGCTTCAGCGACGCCACCGAGATCTTCATCTTCATCTCCGGCTATACCGCCGCCTTTGTCTACGGTCGGGCGATGCTGGAGTCCGGCATCGTCGTCGCCTCCGCGCGCATCCTGCGGCGCGTCTGGCAGATCTATGTCGCCCACGTCTTCCTGTTCACGATCTTCCTTGCTGAAATCTCCTACGTCGCGACCAGGTTCGAGAACCCGCTCTACACCGAAGAGATGGGCATCATGGATTTCCTCAAGCAGCCCGACGTCACGATCGTGCAGGCGCTGTTGCTGCGCTTCCGCCCCGTCAACATGGACGTGCTGCCGCTCTACATCGTGCTGATGCTGGCGCTGCCCTTGATCCTGTGGCTGATGAAGTGGCGCCCCGACGTGACGCTCGGCCTCTCGGTTGCGCTCTACGCGGTGACCTGGGAATACGACCTCTATCTGTCGGCCTATCCGAACGGCTTCTGGGCCTTCAATCCCTTCGCCTGGCAATTGCTGTTCGTGTTCGGGGCATGGTGCGCGCTCGGGGGGGCGCGACGCATGTCGCACATTCTGGCTTCGCGGGTGACGATGTGGATCGCGATCGCCTATCTGGTCGCGGCATTCTACGTGACGCTGACCTGGTATGTGCCGCAGCTCTCCCACTTCATGCCGAAGCGGCTCGAGCAGTGGATGTATCCGATCGACAAGGCCGACCTCGACGTGCTGCGCTTCACGCATTTCCTGGCGCTGGCTGCGCTCACCGTGCGGGTCCTGCCCCGGGACTGGCCGGGCCTGAAATCGCCCTGGCTGCGGCCGCTGATCCTGTGCGGCTCGCATTCCCTGGAGATATTCTGCCTCGGCGTCTTTCTCGCCTTTGCCGGCCATTTCATCCTGGCCGAAGTCTCGGGCGGCCCGGTGATGCATGCGCTAATTAGTCTCTCCGGAATCCTGATCATGTGGGCCATGGCCTGGCTGATTTCGTGGTACAAGCGGGTGGCTGACAAGAGCGGTTCGAAAACCAAAAGCGCCGTCGGCAGCGCCGATATGGCGGGAGGGGGCTGATGAAGGCGAAGGTTTTCCTGAGCCTGATCCTGCTGTGCGGTGGTCTCGCCGCGCCTCCGGCGCGCGCGGACGATGCTGCGCCGGCTGCTTCAGCCGCGCCCGCAGCCTGTGAAGTGCCCTCCTATCTGCTCACCACCGAAAGCCAGCTTCCCAAGGTCGCCGATGCCATCAAGGCCGGCAAGCCGCTCGAAATCCTGGTCATCGGCAGCCGCTCGACCACGATTCCGGCTTCCGAGGACGCTTCTTATCCGGCGCGGATGCAGGCCATCCTGAAGGACAAGCTGCCGCCGACCGAGACTGTGCACGTCTCCGTAGAAATACAGAGCAAGAAAACGGCCGAGGAGGCGGCCGCCAGCTTCGTTAAGCTGATGGAAGCAAAAGCGCCTACTTTGGTCATCTGGCAGACCGGGACCGTGGATGCTATTCGAGCCATTGATCCCGACGATTTTCGTGGCGCGGTGACCGAAGGGGTTGTTGCGTTGCAAAAGGCAGGGGCTGACGTCGTCTTGATGAATCTGCAGTACAGTCCGCGTACCGAAACCATGATCTCGGTGCCGCCATACCTCGACAATATGCGGGTGGTGGCGCAGGAGCACGATATTCCGCTGTTCGATCGTTTCGCGATCATGCGGCAGTGGAATGACCAGGGGCAGTTCGACCTGTTCAGCCCGTCGCGCGGGCCTGAGCTGGCGAAACAGGTCCATGATTGCCTTGGCCGGGCGTTGGCACAGTTCGTGATCGACGCTGCCCATCTGGAGCCGGCCCAGCAGCAAAATTGAGGTCTAGCGTTAATGAGTTCTCTCCGCCCTTTTTGCCTGACGGCATGGCTGGCTGTGCGCGCAGCAGCGCTGCTGCTGTTGCTGAGTCCGGCCTCGCAGTCGCACGCGCAGACGCAGGCCGCGCAGGCAACGCCGGCCCCGCAGCAGTCGGCTGATCCGGCTTCCGCTTCACCGTCCCAGACCGCCGTCGCAGCGACGTCCCCCGACCAGCGCGGCATCACGGCGCGCGCCATCGACAAGGTGAAGCAGGTCGCGAAGTCCGCCGGCGATGTCTTCAGCCGCGTGCCCTGCCTGTCGCCGAAGGGCGGCGCGAAGGCGATGGGCTCGCTGCCGCATGTCGCGGGCAAGCTCGTCGCCGGCCAGCCCGTCGTCATCGTCGCGTTCGGCTCGTCCTCGACCGCGGGATTCGGCGCGAGCTCGCCGGAGTTCAACTATCCCAATCGCCTTGCCGCGCAGCTGCACCGGCACTATCCGACCGCCGACATCACTGTTGTCAATGCCGGCGTCGGCGGCGAGGACGCGCCCGAGATGATGAAGCGCCTCCAGAAAGAGGTGATCGACGTACATCCGGATCTGGTGATCTGGCAGGTCGGCACCAATGCCGTGCTGCGCAATCTTGATCCCGGCGATACCGCCAAACTGGTCGAGGACGGCATCAGCCGCATCCAGGCTGCCGGCGGCACCGACGTCGTGCTGGTCGATCCGCAATATTCGCCCGCCGTCAACCAGCGCGCCGAGAGCGCCGGCAAGATGGTGAAGCTGCTCGGCAAGGTCGCCGAGCTCCGTCACGTCGGCATCTTCCCGCGCTTCGAGGTGATGCGCGATTGGCACGAGAAGCAATCGCTTCCGGTCGAGAGCTTCGTGATCGCCGACGGCCTGCACATGAACGATTGGGGCTATGCCTGCTTCGCCCAGCTCCTCGGCGACGACATCATCCGCTCCGTCGGCCAGATCAAGCTCGGCGTGAACGTGCCTGCGGACGTGCGGACCTATCGGCCGATGTAATTGGCGTCCCGGCGCGAAGCCGGGACGACACAGGACCTTACGCCTTCTCCAGCGCCGCGGTCAGATCCTCGATCAGATCGTCCGCGTGCTCCAGCCCCGCCGAGAAGCGGATGAAGCCCTCGCTGATGCCCAGCGCGGCGCGGTCCTCCGGCTTGAGGCGCTGATGCGTCGTGGTGGCGGGATGCGTGACGAGGCTCTTGGCGTCGCCGAGATTGTTCGAGATCTTGGCGAGCTTGAGCTCGTTGAGCACGCGGAATGCCGCCTGCTTGCCGCCCTTGACCTCGAGGCCGACCAGCGTCGAGCCACCGCGCATCTGCTTCTTCACCAATGCAGCCTGCGGATGATCGGCGCGGCCGGGAAACACCAGCCGCGAAATCTTCGGATGGCTCGCCAGCACGTCCGCGACGCGCGCCGCCGTCTCGGTCTGCGCGCGCACGCGCACGGCGAGCGTCTCCAGGCCCTTGAGCAGGACCCAGGCGTTGAACGGCGAGATCGACGGGCCGGTCTGGCGCATGAAATTGTGGATGTGCTCGGCGATGAACGCTTCCGAGGACAGGATGATGCCGCCGAGGCAGCGGCCCTGGCCGTCGATGTGCTTGGTCGCGGAATAGACCACGACGTCGGCGCCGAGCGCGAGCGGGCTCTGCCAGATCGGAGTGGCGAACACGTTGTCGACGACGAGCCGCGCGCCGCAGCTGTGCGCGATCTCGGCGATGCCGGGAATGTCGAGCACGTCGAGCGTCGGGTTGGTCGGGCTCTCCAGGAAGAACGTCTTGGTGTTCGGCTTCATGGCGCGCTGCCACTGGTCGAGATCGAGGCCGTCGACCAGCGTCGTCTCGATGCCGTAGCGCGGCAGCAAATCCTGCACGACGTAGAGACACGACCCGAACAGCGCGCGCGAGGCCACGACGTGATCGCCGGCCTTCAGCGGCGCCAGGATCGCGGTCGTCACCGCGGCCATGCCGGTCGCGGCCGAACGTGCCGCTTCGGCGCCTTCGAGCTCGATCATCCGCCGCTCGAACATCGAGATGGTCGGATTGGAGTAGCGTGAATAGATGAAGCCGGGATCCTCGCCCTTGAACCGCGCCTCGCACTCCTCGGCGCTGTTGTAGACGTAGCCCTGGGTCAGGAACAGCGACTCCGACGTCTCGCCATATTGCGAGCGCAGCGTGCCGGAATGGACCAGGCGGGTTTCGGGACGGTAGTGGGCGGTTGGCGCCGGGGACTTCGACATAGGACCTCCTGAAGCGACCATCGAAAATGGTCACAAAAAAACCGGCCTGGAATATTTCCACGGGCCGGGATCACAGAGGTCCCCGGCCTGTTTAGCGACTTATTTAACGTGGCTGCAAGCCGGCCGGCTCAAATCACCACGGGATAAGTCATGCTCATATTCCGCAATGCCCTTTCCGTCAAGACGTCCATCGGATAGCCGTAAAACGCTCATATTTCCCACATGTCGGGATGTGTTTGATCCCTGATGAGGACCCCGGGTTGACGTTCACGGTCGCCGCCGACGCCAATGGTATCCTGCCCGACCGCATGATCGCGGCGATGGCGGAGGGCGGTCTCATCCTGCCCGCTTACGACTTCGTCGAAAGCCAGATCCAGCCGGCGAGCCTCGACCTTCGCCTCGGCGACATTGCCTATCGCGTTCGCGCCAGCTTCCTGCCCGGTCCCGGCGCCACCGTCGCCGAGCGCATCGACGAGTTGAAGCTTCACGAGTTCAGCCTCGCCGACGGCGCAGTGCTGGAGACCAACTGCGTCTACATCGTGCCGCTGCTCGAAAGCCTCGCGCTGCCGCCGGAGATCGTCGCGGCCGCCAACCCGAAGAGCTCGACCGGCCGGCTCGACGTCTTCACCCGCGTGATCGCCGACGGCACCCGCCGCTTCGACATGATCGGTGCCGGCTATCACGGCCCGCTCTATGCCGAGATCAGTCCGAAGACGTTCCCGGTGCTGGTCAGCGAGGGCTCGCGCCTTAGCCAGGTGCGCTTCCGCACCGGCGATGCCATCCTCAACATCGACGACCTCGAGGCGCTGCATGCGACCGAGCGTCTCGTCGATATCGACGATGCCGATCTCACCGGCGGCGTTGCCGTCTCGGTTGATCTTTCCGGCGAAAAGAGCGGCGGCTTCGTCGGCTACCGCGCCAAGCGCCACACCGGCGTCATCGACGTCGATCGCCGCGCCGGCTATTCCGTCGAGGAGTTCTGGGAGCCGATCTCGCCCCGTCCCGACGGCAGCCTGATCCTCGATCCCGGCGAGTTCTATATCCTCGCGTCGAAAGAGGCCGTGCAGGTGCCGCCCGATTACGCCGCGGAGATGGTGCCGTTCGATCCGCTGGTCGGCGAGTTCCGCGTGCACTACGCCGGCTTCTTCGATCCCGGCTTCGGCTATGCCGGCGCCGGCGGGCTGGGGTCGCGTGCCGTGCTCGAAGTGCGCTCGCGCGAAGTGCCGTTCATCCTCGAGCACGGCCAGATCGTCGGCCGCCTCGTCTACGAGAAGATGCTAGCCCGCCCCGACGCCATGTACGGCCAGCGCATCGGCTCGAACTACCAGGCGCAGGGCCTCAAGCTGAGCAAGCATTTCCGGGTGTAGGGATAGCCTCACCTTCCGCTGTCATGCCCCGGCTTGACCGGGGCATCCAGTACGCCGCAGCCTATCGGTTCGATCACATCCGCCTCTGGAATACTGATCGCCCGATCAAGTCGGGCGATGACACCGAATCTGTGTCAGGATAAGAAGCGAATCCGGGCTACGACGAGGTGGCGAAATGACAGATCAATCCGAACTCGACGCAAAAATCCTCGACGACGTCGCCGATGCGCTGATCTATTCGGATCGCTCCGGCACCATCATGCGCTGGAATCGCGCATCGTCCGCACTGTTCGGCTTCTCCGCGGACGAAGCGCTGGGCCAGAATCTCGACCTGATCATTCCCGAACATCTGCGCGCCGCGCACTGGAAGGGTTTCGAGGCCGCGCTTGCCAGCGGCGCGATGAAGCTTGCGGGCAAGCCGACACTGACCCGCGCGCTGCACAAGGACGGACGCAAGCTCTACATCGAGATGACCTTTGCGTTGGTGCGGGATGCCGCTGGAGTGGTGCAGGGATCGGTGGCGATGGCGCGCGACGTGACCGAGCGCGTCGAGCGCGAGCGTGCCGCCAAAGCTGCGCAAAATAAGCCTGCGCAAACTTCGTGATGCGGAATTGGCGAGCCGGCGTGCAGGGCGCCCTGCATGCGGCTCGCCTTGTCCGTCACCGGATGCGGTGACACACTCGATCAAAATAACGATCGGGAGCGAACATGACCGCCGCATCAGACCCAGCGCAGGAAGCTCAGTGGAAACGCTGGCGCGCAGTTGCCGATCTCTATCACGCCTATTTCACCGGCCTGATCCTCACCGTGGTCACGCGTCGCGGCACGGCGGATGCTGCGGAGTTCGTCTTTCGCGTGTTCCGCCGCCAGCAGCAGGAACGCTTCCTGCCGGGGCTGGAGAAGCTCGGGCTGAGCCATCTGCCTCCCGCCGTGGCGGCCGCGCAATATCACTATCTCTCGAACTGGATCGGCGGCGTGCACGTCGAATACATGTATGAGAGCGACCGCAAGGCCTGGATCCGCTATCCGCCGCCGCGCTGGATCTGGAAAGGCACTGCGATCTGCGGCGTGCCGGGCGAAGTCTCGCGCGCGATGCTGCGCGGCTGGCACGCCAACAACGGTGTCGCGCTCGGCGATACCAGATTGGGGTTCGTCTGCACCAAGCAGAGCGTCGACGGCCAGGATGGGCTCGAAGGCTACTATTACCAATATGACCAACCGCTCGAGCTCGACCAGCGCCTTGTGTTCGCGCGGCATCTCGAAGCGCCGCTGTTCGATGCAGCCGCGGCTCCGGCGTTGCCGGTCGCAAGCTGGCCAAGACCGCGACTGGAAAAAGCCTATCGAAACTACGCCATGGAATATGTGCGCACCGCCGCGCCGGTGATGGTGCAACTGTTCGGTCCGGAGGATGCCGGCTATCTCCTGCACCTCACGGGCAAGCTGATCGGGATGCAATATTTTGACGAGGTCGCTGCGGCGCTGTCGATGGGCCGCGGAGGTGCGAGCGAATTCGCGACGTTCCTCAACGCGCTGTTTGTCGCGCAGGACGATGTGGCTGAGACGACGCTATCCGAAGGCACGTTCGAAATCCGTCAGCAGAGCTGGAGGCTGATGGAAGACCTCGCCGATAACCACCCCGCTTGCGCTGAGGTGCTGGCGGGATTGTTCGAAGGGCTTGCGGCCGGATGCGGGCGGCACATCGGCGTGCATCTGTCCCCGACACCGCCCTGCCGTCGGCCGCTGGTCTGGCGCATCGATTAATTCCTTTGCGAAATGCGCTGCCGCAGGGCACGCCTGCACCTGGCGCAGGAGGAATCGCTGCGTGTCGTGCTAACAAGCCTCTCGCTGCGCCCTGCGCGCGAACCAATTCATTGGCACACCTAAGCATTGCTGCGCCGCAAATGGCGCTTTCGCCCGGAGAGGACATGTCAGACATCGCCGAAATCCCGGTCGATGAACAGGAGCGTCCGCTGCCGCCGCCCCCGCGGCCCGTGAGGAGCGCGCTGACGGACGGGCCGATCCTGCGCACGCTGCTCGGACTGGCCTGGCCCAACGTCGTCGCGCTCTCCGCCGGCACCTGCACCGTGATTGCGGAGACCTCTTATATCGGACGTCTTGGTGTGGAAGCGCTGGCCGCGATGGCGCTGGTGTTTCCGACAGTGATCCTGACCATGACCATGTCGGGCGGTGCGATGGGCGGCGCGGTGGCGTCCGCCATCGCGCGGGCGCTCGGCGCCGGCGATCGCGAGCGCGCCGGGACGCTCGCCGCGCACGCGCTGCTGATCGGCATCAGCTTCGGCCTCGTCTTCATGCTGGGCATGCTGATCTTCGGGCCGCGCGTTCTGGAAATGCTCGGCGGCCGCGGCGATGTGCTGACGCATGCGATCGCCTACACCCAGGTGTTTTTCGGCGGCGCCGTGCTGCCCTGGCTGCTCAACACCATGGCCGGGGTCCTGCGTGGCACCGGCAACATGAAGCTGCCGTCGCTGTTGATCCTCAATTCCGCGGCCTGGCAGATCGTGCTCGGCGGCACGCTGGGGCTCGGACTCGGTCCGGTGCCGCAATTCGGCATGCGCGGCGTCGCCGCCGGCGCGCTGATTGCCTATTGTATGAACATCGGCGTGATGGGCTGGTACCTGTTCTCCGGCCGCGCCCGCGTGACGCCGAAGCTGCGCGGACTTCGCATCCAATGGGCGATGTTTTTCGATATCCTGAAGGTCGGCGCCATCGCCTGCTTCTCGCCGCTGCAATCGGTGCTGACGATCTCGATCTTCACTCACATGCTTGCGAAATTCGGCACCGCGATCCTCGCCGGCTACGGCATCGGTGCGCGGCTTGAATTCCTGCTGACCTCGATCGCGTTCTCGTTCGGCATCGCCTCGGTGCCGATGATCGGCATGGCGGTCGGCGCCGGTCGCATCGCCCGTGCCCGGCGCATTGCCTGGATCGCGGCGGCGAGCGCCTTCGTTGCCGTCGGTGCACCGGCGTGCCTGGTCGCGGCCTTTCCCGATCTCTGGGTCAACATCTTCACCGACAGCGCGACCGTGCGCGCAACCAGCCACCAATATTTGTCGACGGTGGCGCCGTTCTACGCCTTCATCGGCCTCGCCTCGACCATGTATTTCTCGTCGCAGGGCGCTGCGAAGGTGATCGGACCGGTGCTGGCGCAGACTGCGCGGCTGATCTACATCTCGGCGGTCGGCTGGTGGCTGTCGACGCATGATGCCACCGCGCAAAGCTTCTTCTGGCTGGCGGCGAGCTCGATGGTCGTGCTCGGCCTGCTCTCGTGCTCCAGCGTGGTGCTGACGCGCTGGGGACCGCGCCAAACCAAACCTGCGATCAGGCCGGCTCTGTCGGCCGCTGCGGACTAGCGATGCCTGTGGCGGCGATGGCCGCCACTGCCGCCGACATTGGCGAGCCGCATCAGTTGCGGAATCATCGCCATCATGTCGCCGCCGCCGGCGCCGCCGAGCATGCCCATGATATCGCCGCCGCCCATGCCGCCCACTGCGGTCGGCATGTGGCCGCCTCCGGCCATCGGCGCGTAGCCGCCGTAATTGGGCGCCCCGAAACCGCCGCCGACGCCGCCAATTCCGCCGCCGCCCATCACGCCGCCAAGACCACCACCGCCATTCTCCATCATGCGGCTCATCATCGGGCCCATGGTCTGCATCATCATGCCGAAGCGGCGCTTGCCCATCTTGGCCTTCATCATCTCCAGCATCGGCGCCATCTGGGTCATCATGTCCTCGCCGCCGGCACCGCCGCCGCCGAGGAACTGCGCCTTTGCCGGCGCGCTCGAAATCGAAAACATCAGCAGCACGGCGGCCGCCTGGCAGATTACCTTGTCCGCACCTCTCATGGCCTGCTCCTCGCGTGCGTGGCGCCGCCGGGAGAGCGGAGCCAACCGGACGCACGCCGCCATGGTTAGTGCGGACGAGGGCTGAGCTCCGTGAGAAAGATCACGCCGCCGCGGCCGGGAACGCTCTGTGTATGGCGGCGACAGCGTCCTTGGTCTGTCCCTGCACATAAGTCGCGAGCTCGTTCGGCAGCATGTCGATGATCCAGACCAGGCGGCATCTCGCCTCGCCCTCGGCGATCACCTGCACCGAGGCGCTGTAATGCTTCAGCCGCTCGTTGTTGATCGCGTAGACCAGCCGCCGCCCGGCATCGTCGCAATCGACCAGCAACTCGCGCGCCACCGATCCATTGGCGAAGGTGACGTCGCGCGCGTCGCCGTCGAGCGTGCAGGCCGTGACGAAGCCCGGCGCCAGCCGCCGATGCAGCGCGCCGAAATCGCGCACCGCATCCCAGACGTCGCGCGCGGGCGCGGGGAGGGGAATGTCGTTGTGGATGGAGGCCATTTTAGAATCCTGGTTGAGTCCTGTGATGTAGAGAAGCGAGCGATTGCGCCGTCATCTCAGCTGTCATCGCCCGACTTGATCGGGCGATCCAGTATTCCAGAGGCGCTGTAATGAAATCGAGAAGCTGCGGCGTACTGGATGCCCCGGCCAAGCCGGGGCATGACAGTGTGTGTGTGTAGTGAGGGCTGCCGCACTCACGCACAAACCGCCTCGACATTGTTGCCATCGGGATCAATCAAGAACGCCGCGTAGTAAGTCGGGCTGTAGTCCTTGCGCGGGCCGGTGCCGCCATTGTCGCGGCCGCCGCTCTTCAAGCCTTCGCTGTGGAATGCCTTGACCGAATCATGATCCCCAGCGCGAAACGCGATATGCGCGCCATCGGCCTTGCGTCCCTTGTTCAGGTGCAGCCACAGCGCGGGTTCGCCCTTTGGCCCGAAGCCGGCATAACCATCGCCACTCGAGCACAGGACGTAACCGAGCGGCGCCAGCACCGCGGTGTAGAAGCGCGTGGCGGCGTCGAGGTCGGCAACGCGCAATCCGATATGGTCGTACATGGTCGTCTCCATTTCCAAAGCGCGCCGCAATCGGCGCGCGCCGGAGACGAACCTAGTCAGTTGAGGGCGAGCTGCTCTTGGAGAATCTTGCGCTCTCCCTTTGAGGCCTGACGGAACTTGGTCGGCGAGACGCCGGCGGCGCGGTGGAAGGTGCGGACGAAGTTGGAGAGATCGCCGAAGCCGACGTCATAGGCGATGTCGGTGACGGCGATGTCGTCGTCGGTCAGCAGCCGTGCCGCATGCCGTAGCCGGGAGCGCACCAGATATTGATGCGGGGTGACGCCGAGCACGGCCGAGAACAGCCGCAGGAAGTGGAAGGGGCTGAGGCGTGCCTGCCGCGCCGCCTGTTCGAGGTCGACCTCGGCATGCGAATTGGCGTCGATCCACAGGGCGGCTTCCACGGCCCGGCGGCGGTCGCGTGCGGTCGGCGTCGTCGGCTTGCGCGCCTTGCCCGAGACGACATCGACGAAGCGGCCGGCGAGGATCTGCCCGACCTCGTCGAGACCGAGATCGCTGTTGCCATCTGCCGCCGTCTGGGCGAGCTCGCCCAGCACCATCAGCTCGGGCAGCGGCGGGGTCGCGCCGACTTGCCAGACGTCGCGCCGGCCGCCGAGCGCGTCGACCAGATCGTCGCTGAGGAAAAAGGACAGACAGACGTCGCCAGCGACATGCTCATGCGTGCAGGTGTATTCCTCGCCCGGCGCGCCGACCAGCATCGAGCCCGCGACCAGATCGAAGAAGCCGGCGCGGCAATGACAGCCAAAGCTGCCCGCGCGGACATAGGCGATGGAATGGCCGGTGCGGCACTCCGCAAACGGGCTGTCGTCCGGTCCCGCGTCGCAGCGAAACTCGGAGACGGTCATCGAGGGCGTGGTCAGCAGCGAGGTCGCGTCCATCCCGCCTATCTAGGTGGGCGCTCGGGGCGGGGCAACGGGCAGCAGGACGTCGAACAGCGTCTTGCTGGCGATCGGATGGGCGCCCTCCAGCGACAGCAGGCGCCGCTTGGAGATCACGCCGCCATAGGGCGAGAGCCGGTCGGTGTAATTGCCGGCCTCCAGCACCCGGTGGCAGGGCACGATCAGCATATAGGGGTTTCTCGCGATCGCCTGTGCCACCGAATGCGCGGCGCCGGAGGCGCCCAGCGCCTTGGCGATCTCGTGATAGGTGCGCGTCTCCCCGCGCGGGATGGCGCAGGCGGCTTCATAGACCCGCCGGTTGAAACCGGGCACCCCGCTCGCGTCCAGGCTGACCTCGGAAAAATCAGCATCGCTGCCTTGCAGCAAGCCCACGATACCCTCGATCGCGAACGCGGCGTTCGCGGAAGGCCGTTGCTCGCGCGCCTCGGGATGGACCTGGAAAATCCGGCGGCGGGTGTCGATCTCCCGCGCCTCCGGCAATTGCACGGCAACGATACCGGTGCTGCTCCAGATGATGCCGCAGCGCCCTACGGTCGTGTCGAATATCGCGTAGCCACGCCCCACCATGCACACGCCCCACTCAGTGCACGTCTCCCCAGACAGGCGATCATAACACCGCCACAATCCGGCGCACCCAAAATCTTGACGGAAACTTAAGAAGGGTCAGGCGGGCTGCGCCAAAGCGCTTGGCGAGATGCGCCGTCTCGGCTAATCAGAGCGGGCGCAGGCTGCGCATCCGCGGGCGTAGTTCAATGGTAGAACGGCAGCTTCCCAAGCTGCATACGAGGGTTCGATTCCCTTCGCCCGCTCCATCCCGCTTCGCGTCAAGGCGCTTCGCAGGACTTTGATATCCCGGCACCGCGACGCAGGATGCCCTTCGAAGCCTTGGCGAAGAAGGGCCGATGTTCTCTCGCGTGCGCCAGACAAGTTTCCAATATATTAGCCCATGATGACCTGCACCCGCCGCTCTCTCGGCTAAGCTCCTGGCGGTTTGCGGTCACCGCGCCAGGGCGTGTTCGGATGAAAGCCAGGACCTACAAGCAATGGACCAGCAAAAGCTCGATCGCGCGATCGGTCGTCGCTTGAAGACGCTGCGGACGCAGGCCGGCATGACGCTGAATGAGCTCGCAGGCCGCTCCGGCGTCAGCCGGGCGATGATCGGGCGGGTGGAGCGGGCGCAGAGCAGTGCGACGGCTGCGCTGCTCGGAAAACTTTGCGCCGCGCTCGATGTGTCGCTCAGCGACGTCGTCGCGTTGGCCGAAAAGCCGCCGGAGCGGCTGGTGCGGCTCGCCGACCAGCCGCACTGGCGCGATCCCGACAGCGGCTATCGCCGCCGCCACGCTTCGCCGACGGACGCGGCGAGCGGCATCGAGATCATCGTCGTCGACCTGCCGACCGGCGCGCGCGTGTCCTACAGCCCTTGGGGCCGCAACGCCTTCACCCAGCAGTTGCTGATGCTGGAGGGCGCGGTCTGCGTGCATATCGACGCCAAGACGGTTCGCCTGCGCGAAGGCGACTGTCTCGATTTCGACGTGATGCGCGCGGTGATCTTCGAGAACGAGACCAGGCAGGACGCGCGCTACGTCATCATCACGCGCCGCGGCGCGTCCTACGGCAAGATGTGAGACCCTGGCGATGCAGATCCGGACTGGCGACACCTTTGACCCCCGCGTGATCGCGCTGCTCGATCATCACGTTACGGCGGCGCGGGCGCAGACTGCTCCCGGCAGCGCCCATGCGCTCGATCTCGCGGGCCTTCGCGCGAGCGACGTCGCGTTCTGGACCGGCTGGGACAGCGACACGCTCGTCGCCACCGGCGCGCTGAAGATGCTCTCGGCTGATCATGGCGAGGTGAAGTCGATGCACACGCTGCAAACGGCGCGGCGGCGTGGCTTCGCTGGCCAGATGCTCCGTCACATCATTAGCGAAGCCCGCGCGCGCAGCCTGAAGCGGCTCAGCCTCGAGACCGGCTCGTGGGACTATTTCAAGCCGGCGCACGCGCTCTACCGGGCGCATGGCTTTGTCCTCTGCGGCCCGTTCCAGGGCTATGTCGAGGATCCCAACAGCCTGTTCCTGACCCTGGATCTGTCGGCGAGCCGATAGCTCAGGAGCGCGTCTGCTCGATCCTATCGAGCACGCGCTCGGGGGCGATGTCGCGGCTTGCCTCCTCCAGATCGCGCTTCGAGTCGGGCTGGACGTCGAGCCGCTCGGCGATTTGCGTGAGGAGGCGGGCAACCTTGGTCAGTTCGTGCTCGGCGAGAAGGCTGATCTGGAGATCGAGATCGGCGCGCTTGTCCGCTGCTGCGCTCATGCGGTTCTGCGAGATCAGCACGAAGGTCGACAGGAAGATCGCCTCGACCGAAGCAATCATCGCCAGCACCACGAAGCTCTCGTCCCAGGCCGGGATTCCCGGCAGCCAGTGCAGATTGGCGATGATCCAGAAGCCGAACACCGCGACGTGGAGATAGACGAACGCCATGCTGCCGGTGAACGCCGTGATCGCATCGGCGACCTTTTCCTGACCCTTGGCCGCGTGCTGCTCGCGGCGGCGGCGCGCGACCAGGGCCTGGATGTTGCGCTCGAGCGTCGGGCTCAATCCCTCGCCGGGATCATGGGTGATATCGTTACGCACGGGGCAGCAACGGCGGACGGGAAAGGCTGTTCCTAGGCCCAGCTGCGGGAAAACGCCTACTGCCCCTCAAAATGAGTTGCGTACCTCAAAACACCTCTGCTAGCCTTCAGCCATGGCCGAGACGCTCACCACGACCGCGCTGACGCTGAAGGACATCGCCCGCCAGGCCGGCGTCAGCCTCGCGACGGTGGACCGCGTCCTGCACAATCGCCCGGGCGTGCGGCCGGATACGGTCCGGCGCGTCAAGGAGGCGATCGAGCGCAATTCGTTCCAGCCGCACGTGGCCGCCGCCGAGCTCGCCCGCGGCCGCGGCCGCCGTTTCGCCTTCGTGATGCCGTCGGGGCCGAACCCGTTCATGCAGCAGATCCAGGATTATCTCGGCGAGATGTCGGGCTGGTTGTCGTCCCGCCGCCTCGGCGTCGAGACCGTCGCAACCGATGTGTTCGATCCGTCGGTGCTCGCCGCTTCCCTGGAAGGGCTCTCGGACGACTACGACGGCATCGCCGTGGTGGCGCTGGACCATCCCGGCGTCCGCGCTGCCATCGACGATCTCGTCGATGCCGGCGCCAAGGTCGTGACGCTGGTCTCCGACGTGCCGTCGTCGCGCCGGCACCATTATGTCGGCATCGACAACATTGCCGCGGGGCGCACCGCCGGCGCGCTGGTCGGGCGGCTGGTCGGACAAAAGTCCGGCAAGGTTGCGATCGTCGCGGGCTCGCAGGGCCTGCGCGATCATGCCGAGCGCATTTTTGGCTTCAACCAGGTGATGGCCTCGGAATTCCCCGGCCTCAGCGTGCTGCCGGTGCTCGAAGGACGCGACGAGGACGCGCGTTCGGAGCAGGTGTTGGCGCGGCTGTTGAGCCGGCATGGCGACATCGTGGGTCTTTATAATGTCGGCGCCGGCACGCAAGGCGTCGCCAACGCGTTGAATGAAAAGGCCTTGGGCGATGCCGGCCGCGACAAGCAGGTGGTGTTCGTCGGACACGACGTCACCGCGCTGACGCGCCGGCTGCTGCTGCAGGGCGTGATGCATGCCGCGATCTCGCAGAACCCCGGACACGAAGCGCGCGCCGCCGTGCGTGTGCTGCTCGCGCTCGCCCGTGGCGAGCCGATCTTGCGCGAACAGGAGAAGATCAGGATCGACATCGTGATGCGGGACAATCTGCCTTAGCGGCAGGTGGAATTCAAAACGACCCGTTGCGGATAAGGCGACTCTGAGTTCGCGCACCGCAACAGGCGAAAGGGAGGACGGCGTGTATCTCGGAATCGACATCGGCACATCAGGTGTGAAAGCGGTGCTCGTCTGCGAAGCCGGCGCGGTTGTCGCGACGGCGGCGCGCGAGCTTGCGCTGTCGCATCCCGCGCCGCTGTGGTCCGAGCAGGATCCCGATGGCTGGGTCGATGCGGCGGTCGGCGCGGTTGACGATCTTGCCGCCCGCCATCCGCGCGAGGTCGCACGGGTGCGCGGCATCGGACTATCCGGCCAGATGCATGGCGCGACGCTGCTGGACGAGGACGGACAGCCGCTGCGTCCTGCGATCCTCTGGAACGACGGCCGCTCGCACGCCGAATGCGTCGCGCTGGAGCGGCGCTGCCCATCGCTGCACACGATCGCCGGTAATCTGGCCATGCCCGGCTTCACCGCGCCGAAGCTGCTCTGGGTCGCCAGGCACGAGCCAAAGATCTTCTCGCGCGTCGCAAAGGTGCTGCTGCCGAAGGCCTATGTCCGCTATCGCCTGACCGGCGAGATGGTCGAGGACATGTCGGACGCGGCCGGCACGCTGTGGCTCGACGTCGGTCTGCGCCGCTGGTCGCCCCTGCTGCTGCATGCCACCGGGCTCGATCTCCATCACATGCCGCGCCTCGTCGAGGGCAGCGAGGTCAGCGCAATGCTCGCGCCGGACTACGCGCAACGCTGGGGCATGGCTAGGAATGTCGTGGTCGCCGGCGGCGCCGGCGATAATGCCGCGAGCGCGATCGGGCTCGGCGCCATCGCGCCGGGCGACGCGTTTCTGTCTCTGGGAACCTCAGGTGTGGTGTTCCGCGTCACTGACAGGTTTGCACCGGCGCCGGCCTCGGCGGTCCATGCGTTCTGTCACGCACTGCCCGGCCGCTGGCATCAGATGGGCGTGATGCTGTCGGCGGCGGCGTCGCTGGCTTGGCTCGCGGGCGTGATGGAGGTTCCGGCCGCAGCGCTGCTGGCGCCGCTCGGCGAGCGTGTCGATGGACCGAGCCCGGTCAAATTCCTGCCTTATCTCGACGGCGAGCGCACGCCGCACAACGATGCCGCCGCCAGCGGCGCCTTCGTCGGCCTCCGCGGTGCGACCGGGCGCTCCCAGATCGTTCAGGCCGTGCTCGAAGGCGTCGCCTTCGCCGCGCGCGACAATCTGGCGGCGCTGAGCGCGGCGGGTGGGCCGCTTGCCGAGGTCGATCTCGTCGGCGGCGGCTCGCGCTCGCTGCTGTGGGCGCAGATCTGCGCCGATGTGCTCGGCATTCCCGTCCACCGCGTCGAGGAGGGCGAGGTCGGAGCGGCGCTCGGTGCCGCCAGGCTCGGCCGGCTCGCCGCCACGGGCGAAGACGCGGCTGCGGTTTGCACCCGTCCGCGCCGGCTCGCGAGCTTTACGCCTCGCGCATCGGTCAGCGCGGCCTATGACGAGGCCTATCGCCGCTGGCGCGAACTTTATCCCGCGTTGAAGGAGTGTGCCTGAGTGACTGCGTCAGTGAAATTCTTCGATACAAACGTACCCGTCGCCTTCGCCGGCGGAGATGCGAGCAACACGCCCGCCTTCCGCTGGTACGACAAGGACCGCCTCGTCCATGGCCGCAGGATGGAGGACCATCTGCGCTTTGCGGTCTGCTATTGGCACTCCTTGTGCTGGCCCGGCGGCGATCCCTTTGGCGGCGAGACGTTCCTGCGGCCCTGGCATCACGGCACCGATGCGATGGCGCAGGCGCGCGCCAAGGCTGACGTTGCCTTCGAGCTGTTTCGCTTGCTCGACGTGCCCTTCTTCACCTTCCATGACGTCGATGCGGCGCCGGAAGGGAATTCACTCGCGGAATCCGTCGCCAACCTCAATGCCATCGCCGACCTGTTCGAAGCGAAGATGGCCTCGAGCAAGGTGCGCCTGCTCTGGGGCACCGCCAATTTGTTCACGCATCGCCGCTACATGGCGGGTGCGGCCACCAATCCGGATCCCGAGATATTCACCTATGCCGCCGGCCAGGTCCGCGCCGCGCTGGAGGTGACGCACCGTCTCGGCGGCCAGAACTATGTGCTGTGGGGCGGGCGCGAGGGCTACGAGACCTTGCTCAACACCGATCTCAAGCGCGAGCTCGACC
Organism: Bradyrhizobium sp. WSM1417; assembly: GCF_000515415.1. Classification (NCBI taxonomy): domain Bacteria; kingdom Pseudomonadati; phylum Pseudomonadota; class Alphaproteobacteria; order Hyphomicrobiales; family Nitrobacteraceae; genus Bradyrhizobium; species Bradyrhizobium sp. WSM1417. The sequence goes on along the minus strand of NZ_KI911783.1, from coordinate 428,408 downwards.
AGCTCGGCCGCTTCGTCTCGCTCGTCGTCGAGCACAAGCACAGGATCGGCTTCAAGGGACCGATCCTGATCGAGCCGAAGCCGAAGGAGCCGACCAAGCATCAATATGACTTCGACGTCGCCACCTGCTACGGCTTCCTCGCGCGTTACGACCTGCTGAAGGACGTCAAGCTCAACATCGAGCAGAACCACGCCATCCTCGCCGGCCACTCCTTCCATCACGAGGTCGCGCTCGCGCAGGCGCTGGGTGTGTTCGGCTCGCTCGACATCAACCGCGGCGACGATCTGCTCGGCTGGGACACCGACCAGTTCGCGATGAACGTGCCCGAGCTTGCCCTGGTGTTCCACGAGCTCCTGAGCCGCGGCGGCTTCAGCTCCGGCGGGCTGAATTTCGACGCCAAGATCCGCCGCCAGTCGATCGATCCCGACGATCTGATCCATGCCCATGTCGGCTCGATGGACGCCTGCGCGCGGGCGTTGCTCGCCGCCGCGGACATGCTCGATTCCGGCGCGCTCACTGCGCCGCTTGCGAAACGCTACGAGGGATGGGCCGGGCCCGAGGGCCGCGCCATTCTCGACGGCCAGCGCTCGCTTGCCGAACTTGCCGACCGCGCGCAGGGCCCGGGCTTTGACCCGCAGCCGCGCTCGGGCCGGCAGGAATATCTGGAATCCCTCGTCAACCGCTACGTCTGAGGAAGGCCGCTGATGACAAATGCACAAGCGACACCGGTCCTCGAGCTGACCGGCATCGGCAAGGAGTTCGGCGCGATCCGCGCGCTGCATGATGTCGACATGCACGTCCTCCCCGGCGAGGTCGTCGGCCTGATGGGCGACAACGGCGCGGGCAAGTCGACGCTGGTCAAGATCATCGCCGGTAATTTCCGCCCCAGCCACGGCGAAATCCGCTTCGCCGGCAGCGCGGTTCATTTCAACCGGCCCGTCGATGCCCGCGGCGTCGGCATCGAGGTGGTCTATCAGGACCTTGCGCTCGCCGGCAATCTCACCGCAGCGGCCAACGTCTTTCTCGGCCGCGAGCTGAAGCGCAGGATCGGGCCGTTCGCGTTGCTCGACCACAAGGCGATGGCGGCGCGTGCGCTGGAGCTGTTCGGCGAGCTGCGCTCGGAGACGCGCCCCGACGATCTCGTCAAGCAGATGTCGGGCGGGCAGCGCCAAGCGGTTGCGATCGCGCGGACGCGGCTCTCCAACGCCAAGCTGGTCATGATGGACGAGCCCACGGCCGCGATCTCGGTCCGTCAGGTCGAGCAGGTGCTCGGCCTGATCCACCGGCTGAAGGAGCAGGGCGTTGCCGTGATGCTGATCTCGCATCGCATGCCCGACGTGTTCGCGGTCTGCGATCGCGTCATCGTCATGCGCCGCGGCGAAAAGCGGGCCGACAAGCCCATCCACCAGACCTCCCCCGAGGAAGTCACCGCCCTGATCACCGGCGCGAAGGAGGCGGCGTGATGGCCATGCCCATGGAATCCCCGATCACCTTCTCGAACATCGGCAAGATCCGATGGTGGCAGCGCGGCATCTTCGCCTCGCAGACCGGCTATGTCCTGCTCGCACTCGCCGTGCTGCTGGTGGTCATGCATTTCGCCAGCCCGTACTTCTTCACCGAAGGCAACATGCAGAACGTGGCGAAGAATTTCTCCTTCATCGCCATTGCCACCCTCGGCGTCACCTTCGTGATCATCACCGGCGGCATCGATCTGTCGGTCGGCTCGATGATGTGCTTCTCCGCCATGGTCACCTCGATGGTGATGACCGAGTTGTCGGCGCCCGGTTCGCCGGCGGGCTCCCTGTTCGTGCACATGGCGGCCGACGGCAAGACCGTGCTCGCCAATGTCCCCGGCCTGATCCTGGTGGTCTCGCTTCTCGCCGGCCTCGGCGTCGCGCTGCTCTGCGGCCTCGTCAACGGCTTCTGTATCGCGGTGCTCGGCCTGTCGCCGTTCGTCACCACGCTCGGCATGCTCTCGATCGTGCGCGGGCTCGGCTATGTCGTCTCGAACGGACGCGGCAGCTTTCCAGGTGGGCCGGATGCCGATTATTTCTACGCGCTCACGTCGGGCGACGTGCTCGGCGTGCCGGTGCCATTCATTTATCTGATCGTCCTCGCGCTGGCGATGGCCGTGGTGCTGCACCACAGCTCGTTCGGCCGTCACGTGTTCGCGCTCGGCGGCAACGAGAAGGCGGCCGAACTCACCGGCATCCCGGTCGTGCGGGTGAAGATCGAGGTTTATGTGATCTGCGCGCTCGCCGCAGGCCTCCAGGGCATCATCATCTCCGGCTGGCTTGGGTCGGCGCCGGCCAACATGGCGACGTCCTACGAGCTCAACGTGATCGCTGCGGCCGTCATCGGCGGTGCCAATCTCGCCGGCGGCATCGGTGGTCCACTCGGCGCCATCGTCGGCTGCGTGCTGCTCGAGGTGATCCGCAACGGCCTCGTGCTCGCCCAGGTCAGCTCCTACTGGCAGCAGACGCTGGTGGGCGTGATCATCATCCTGGCCGTATTGGTCGATCGCATCCGCTCGCGGATGATCTGAAACGACGTCGTTCCGGGACGGCAACGAAAATGCCGCCTGTCCACTTCCCGGACGATCTTGAGAGGACAGGCGCCAAAGAAGGGTGGAGGAGACGATGAGGAAATATCTACTTGCCGGCATCGCTGTCGCGATGATGGCTACGCCGGCGTTTGCCGCAAACTACCGGTTCGTGATCGTGCCCAAGGCGATGAACAATCCGTTCTTCGACTTCGCGCGCGACGGCTGCCTGAAGCGTGCCAAGGAGCTCGGCAATATCGAGTGTATCTACAAGGGACCGGTCGAGCACGAGCCGGCGACGCAGGCCCAGATCATCCAGGACTTCGTCACCCAGAAGGTCGATGGCCTCGCCATATCGGTTGCCGACGTCGCGGCGATGACCAAGTCGATCGACGCGGCGACTGCGGCCGGCATCCCCGTCATCACTTTCGACGCCGATGCGCCCGGCGCCAAGCGCATCGCTTATATCGGCACCAACAACAAGGAGTTCGGCGTGGCCCTCGGCAAGCAGCTCCTGAAGCTGCGGCCCGACGGCGGCAAATACGCCATGGTCTCGGGTGGTCCCGGCGCCAAGAACCTCGCCGAACGCGTCGACGGCGTCCGCGAGGCGTTGAAGGGCTCGAAATGGACCGAGGTCGCGGGCTCTCCTACGTTCTGCAACGACGATCCCGCGCTGGCGGTTCAGCAGATGACCGACATGCGCACGGCGACGCCCGATCTCGCCGCGATCGTTCCCATCGGCGGCTGGCCGATGTTCGCCCCCGAAGGCTTCAAGGCCTTCGCCTCCAGGTACAAGAAGGATATCGATTCCGGCAAGTTCACGCTTGTCGTGGCCGATACGCTGAAGATGCAGCTCGAGCTGTTGCGCGATGGCTATGCCAATGCGCTGGTTGGTCAGCGTCCGTTCGAGATGGGCGAGAAGGCGATGGACACGCTGCTCGCCATCAAGAAGGGCGAGAAGGTGCCGGAGATTGTTTATACCGGCCTCGATCTCGTCACCAAGGACAACGTTGCGCAGATGTTGAAGTAGGAGCGTCGCCAGCCCCACGCTCCTGCGTGCCTCTCCCGCTTGCGCTTTTCGCAAGCGGGAGAGATGATTTGGCTGTTGGGGAAGACTCTTGAGGCAATGGGAATGAAAAGGTCGCGGCTCGGCTCTCTCGGTGTCACCTCACTCGGCCTCGGTTCCGCCCCGCTCGGCGGATTGTTCACCCCGGTCAGCGATGCCGATGCGGAGGCGACGATCGCCCGCGCCTGGTCGCTCGGAATCCGCTTCTTCGACACCGCGCCGCTCTACGGCTTTGGCCTCGCGGAGCGACGCCTTGGCGCATTCCTGCGGCAACAGCCCCCTGACTCCTACGCCATCTCGACCAAGGTCGGCCGCCTGCTGCGCGTGCCCGATGGCGCGGCCGCCGAGGACGAGCATTACAAAGGCACGTCGCGGGAGCGGCCGGTGTTCGATTTCAGTTATGACGGCGTGATGCGTTCGGTGGAGGAAAGCCTGGCGCGGCTTGGGCTCGACCGCGTCGATGTCCTGCTCGTGCATGATCCCGACGATCACTATGACGACGCCGTCGCCGGCGCCTTCCGCGCGCTCCAGCGCCTGCGCGCTGAGGGCACCGTCAAGGCGATTGGTGCCGGCATGAACCAGTCGGACATGCTGGTCCGGTTTGCAGAGGCCGTTCCGGTCGACTGCTTCCTGCTCGCCGGCCGCTACACGCTGCTCGACCAGGGCGCGCTGGATGCGCTGTTCCCGGTCTGCGCCGCGAAGAACATCGGCATCCTGCTCGGCGGCATCTACAACAGCGGCATCCTGGCCAATCCGCACACGGGCGCGAAGTTCAACTATCAGGACGCCGATGCGGCACTCGTCGCCCGCGCGCTCGCGCTCGACGAACTCTGCCGCAAGCACGGCACCGAACTGAAAGCCGCCGCGCTGCAGTTTTGCATGGCCCATCCGGAGGTCACGGTCGCCGTGATGGGTGCGCGCAACGCCGCGGAAGTTGCCGACAACATCGCGATGTCGGAGACGGCGGTGCCGGCAGCGTTCTGGCGGGAGCTGCGTGCGCGAAAACTCGTCGACGCCCGCGCGCCATTGCCGGGCGGAGCGTAAGGCATGATCATCGACGCTCACCAGCATTTCTGGGATCCCTCGCGCGCCGACTATCCCTGGATGGACGCGCCCGAGCTCAATCCGATCCGGCGTGCCTTCGGTCCGGCCGATCTCGCGCCGCTCTTGAAAGCCAACGGCATCGACGCGAGCATCCTGGTGCAGTGCCGCTCCGCGCTGGCGGAGACCGAGGAATTCCTGCGGATCGCGCATGCGACGCCCTCGGTGATCGGCGTCGTCGGCTGGGCCGATCTGACCGATGCTGAACTTGGCGAGACGCTGGAGCAGTTGCGGGCTTCGCCCGGCGGCGACAAGCTGGTCGGCATCCGCCACCAGGTCCATGACGAGGCCGACCCGGATTGGTTGTTGCGCGAGGACGTCCAGCGCGGCCTCACGGCCGTGTTCGCGCACGATCTCGCCTACGATTTCCTGGTCCGCACCCGCGAGCTGCCGGCCGCCATCGCAACCGCACAGGCGTTCCCGCAGGCGCGCTTCGTGCTCGACCACGCAGCCAAGCCGCCGATCGCCGATGGCGGAAGCACTGAATGGTCCAGCGGCATCGCGTCACTCGCGGCGTGCGGCAATGTCTGGTGCAAGGTCTCGGGGCTGGCGACAGAAGCGGTTTGGAGCGACTGGAATGCGGAGCGGCTGTTTCCGTTCGTCGCGCACGCCGCAACATGCTTTGGCGAAGATCGCCTGATCTTCGGCTCGGACTGGCCGGTATGTTTGCTCGCGGGCAGCTATGGTGAGATCAAGGGCGCGCTGGAGGCCTGCCTGATGAAGCTCGGGCCGCAGGTGCGGGAGAAGGCGTTCGGCGTGAATGCGAAGGCTGCGTATCGGCTCGCCGTGAGTTGAAGCCGCCAGCGCGCGTCGCTTAGCGTTCCTCCCCAAACACCCGGTCCAGCGCGGCATCGTACGTCGTCTGCACCAGCTCCGGATGCAGCTTCGCCAGCGTCTCCATCATCACGCCGGAATTGATCTCGAGCACACGCCAGACGCCGTCGACCTGCACGAGGTCGATCGAGGCGAAGGTGATGCCGATGGCATTGGCGGCGTTGATGGCGAGCTTTGCGCAGGCTGCGCGTAGATCGCCGTCCTGCATCAGCACGGGCTTTGCACCCGCATCGAGATTGTGCCGCCAATCCGAGCCGCGCTGCTTGCTGTAGACGACGAGTGGCACATCATCGAGCAGGACCACGCGAACTTCATCCTCGATCACGACATAGGGCGAGATCACGAGTCCGGCGCTCATCGAAAAGGCTTCGCCAACCGCATGATCGAGTTCTGTTTCCGTCGTGACCTTGAAGACGGATCGTCCCGACGTCCCCTCGTTCGGCTTCACCACCATGCCTTGCGGATTGTCGCGGAGCAACGCCAGCATTGCCTCTCGCCAGGCGACGCCGACAACCTTCTCGCCCAACTTCGGATTGAGGAACAGGCGATGGGGAATGCAGGGCACGCCCTGGAGCGCGAGCACTTCGGCGGTGGCCGATTTGTCGTTGGCCAGTCGGTGCGCGATGGCGCTGTTGAGGCCGATGTCGTAGCCGAACGCGAAGCGGCGTTGCTCGCCCCCGCGCATCGCGAGCAGCCAGCCATCGGCGCGGACTTCAAGCGCGATGCCATGGGTGGCGCAATAGCGCTTGATCGCTTGGACGAAGATCCGCTCGCCGCTCGCCATGTGTCTCAGTCGCCCGTCCCAGTCGCCAGTTCCAGTCGTTGTTGGCACTAAAAGCCGCAAAAGTGCGGGAAACGGCGCCAAGGGGAGGTGAAATCAGAGCTATTCTTAATGAAATTCTCGCGAGCGCCACGGAAATTAAGTGCTGTATTCGAGCCTCGGAGGGAAAAGAAATTGCCCTCCGCCCGCGCCGGACAGCAGATCCATTAATGATGCGACCATTTCCGCCGCAAATGCCGGTTTGACCGGCATCAATTGCATCCGGAACGAGGTTGATTATTGGTCTCAATGGCGTAGATCACACACGCGAAATCCTCCGCCATGGCAATGGTGTCCGCTCCGCTTTCAGGGGCCGGGCAACGCTTTTGCCCTAAAACCGCAATTATTCGGAATATCGAAAATCATGAGCGCGTTTTACCGAGAGAAGGTTCTTTCCGTCCAGCACTGGACCGACACCCTGTTCAGCTTTCGCGCGACCCGCGATTCCGGCTTCCGCTTCCAGAACGGCCAGTTCGCGATGATCGGCCTCGAGGTTGAGGGTCGCCCGCTGCTCCGCGCCTACAGCATGGCCAGCGCCAATCACGAGGAAGAGCTCGAGTTCTTCTCGATCAAGGTTCAGGACGGCCCGCTGACGTCGCGTCTCCAGAAGATCAAGGAAGGCGACACGATCCTGGTCGGCCGCAAGGCGACCGGCACGCTGATCACCGACAACCTCATCCCCGGCAAGCGGCTGATGCTGCTCTCGACCGGCACGGGCCTGGCGCCCTTCGCCAGCCTGATCAAGGACCCTGAGGTTTACGACCAATTCGACAGCATCGTGCTGGTGCATGGCTGCCGTCAGGTCTCCGAGCTCGCCTATGGCGAGAAGCTCGTCGCCGGTCTTCGCGAGGACGAACTATTCGGCGAGTTGCTCGCGGACAAGCTGATCTACTATCCGACCGTGACCCGCGAGCCGTTCAAGAACCGCGGTCGCATCACCGACCTCATCAGCTCCGAGCAGATCTTCAACGACATCGGCCAGGGCCCGCTCGACATCGCGACCGACCGCATCATGATGTGCGGCAGCCCGGCGATGCTCGAAGAGCTGAAACTGATGTTCGAGGGCCGCGATTTCGTCGAGGGCTCCGGCAACAAGCCCGGCCATTTCGTGATCGAAAAGGCGTTCGTCGAGCGCTAGGCCCTCTCGGTGTCGTCCTGGCAAACGCCAGGACGATTGCCTGGGTAAAGCGCCTTTGACCGGTTAATGCCCGTCCCTCCCGAGCTCTGCTGCACCGCAGCAGCCCGCCCGTTGGGCTGATTGATTTGTCCCCGCCGAATTCGCTAGCGTGAAACAACCGCCGCGTCATATCCGTATGACAGGCGCGGGCGTATCGTACCGCCTCATGCTGGCGAGAGGGTGGGAATCGTGGCCGACGAGAATAAGACGCAGGAATCGCCCAACTTATCGGCCAAACGGCTGCCGCTGGCGGAAGAGGGGATCATGGAAACCCTGCTGCTGCCATTCTCCCCACGGTTCATCGTCCTGACGATCTGCGCGGTGGTCACCGCGCTGCTGATCGGCATCGGCATCGCCGACCGCAAGATCTTCGACATCCTGCTGGTCCCGATCCTGATCTTCGGCGCGCTGACGGCTCTTGGCGTCCGCGACCTCATGCAGAAGGGCCACGCCGTTCTGCGCAACTACCCGATCTCGGCGCATATCCGTTTTTTGCTCGAAGAGATACGCCCGGAGATGCGGCAGTATTTTTTCGAGAGCGAGAAGGACGGCATGCCGTTCTCGCGCGACATCCGTGCGGTGGTCTATCAGCGCGCCAAGATGCAGCTCGACAAGCGTCCGTTCGGCACGCAAGAGGACGTCTACCGCGAGGGCTATGAGTGGATGCATCACTCGGTCTCGCCGAAGACGCATGCCGAGGAGAAATTCCGCGTCACCATCGGCGGGCCGGATTGCGCCAAGCCCTATTCGGCTTCGGTGTTCAACATTTCCGCGATGAGTTTTGGCGCGCTCAGCCCGAACGCCGTGCGCGCGCTGAACGCCGGCGCCAAGAAGGGCGGCTTCGCGCACGACACCGGCGAGGGCGGCTTCAGCCCCTATCACGCGGAGATGGGCGGCGACATCATCTGGGAGATCGGTTCGGGTTATTTCGGCTGCCGTCATCTCGACGGCGCCTTCGATCCCGAAGCCTTCGCGCGCGTCGCGAGCCAGGACCAGATCAAGATGGTCGAGCTCAAGGTCAGCCAGGGCGCCAAGCCCGGTCATGGCGGCGTGCTGCCGGCGGCAAAGGTGTCGGAAGAGATTTCAAAGATCCGCGGCGTCGCGATGGGTGAGGATTGCATCTCGCCGGCTTCGCATCGCGCCTTCTCCACGCCTGTCGGCATGATGCAGTTCATCGGCGAGATGCGAAAGCTCTCCGGCGGCAAGCCGACCGGCTTCAAGCTGTGCATCGGCCATCCCTGGGAATTTTTGGCGATCTGCAAGGCGATGATCGAGACCGGTATCTATCCCGACTTCATCGTCGTCGACGGCAACGAGGGCGGCACCGGCGCCGCGCCGCTGGAGTTCATGGACCATCTGGGCATGCCGATGCGGGAGGGCGTCAGTTTCGTTCACAACGCGCTGATCGGCATCAACGCGCGCGACCGCATCAAGATCGGCGCCTCCGGCAAGATCGCCACCGCCTTCGACATGGCGCGCGCCATGGCGATCGGCGCGGATTACTGCAATTCGGCGCGCGGCTTCATGTTCTCGCTCGGCTGCATCCAGTCGCTGAGCTGCCACACCGACCGCTGCCCGACCGGCGTCGCGACGCAGGACCCGACGCGGGCGCGCGCGCTCTATGTGCCGCTCAAGATCGACCGCGTGCACAATTATCACCTTGCGACCCTGCACTCGCTGACCGAGCTGATCGCTGCGGCCGGTCTTGAACATCCGCAGCAGTTGCGCCCGATCCACTTCTCCCAGCGCACCTCGACCACGGACGTGAAATCCTTCGCGCAGCTTTATCCTTCGCTGCGTCCGGGCGAGTTGCTCGAAGGCACCGAAGACCCGCGCTTCCGCGATGCCTGGCGGATGGCGCGGACCGAGACGTTCCAGCCGGCGCTGTAGGCGCCGGTCCACTTGCAAGGCCGCCGGGCCCACGCGAGAGGATCGCGACCAGGGCTGCGTTTAACGTTTAGTTCAACTTTGGGTGTAGATTGTCGCCATGGATGAGCGGCGCGACAAGGCAAGGCATCGCGTGCTGAAGGCCGGAACGATCGAGTTCGGCGGCGGCGGCGCGATCGACTGCACCGTCCGCAACCTGTCCGATACCGGCGCCGCTCTCGACGTCAGCAGTCCCGTCGGCATTCCCGACCATTTCAGCCTGTTCGTCCAGGCGGATGGAACACATCTCGCCTGCACCGTGATCTGGCGCAAGGAAAAGCGGATCGGGGTGAGGTTCGGGTGAGGGCTTGAGTTTGGCGCAAGCTCTAACCGCAAACTCCGCCGTCGTCCCGGACAAGCGCCAGCGCAGATCCGGGACCCATACTGCGTGATCCGTCGATCATGTGCAGAAAGCAGTACCGCGCAACTACCAGTCTTCGCCAAACTCAATCCTGTGGCTATGGGTCCCGGATCTGCGCTCCGCTTCGCTGCGCTTGTCCGGGACGACGAGAGTGGATCACCCCGTTTCTACTTCGCTCCGCCGGCTCGCGAGAATCTTGTCGATCCTCCGTCCGTCGAGGTCGACCACCTCGATGTGCCAGTCGCCGAAGTCGAAGGCGTCGCCGACATCAGGCAGCACGTTGAACTGTTGCAGCACGAGGCCAGCGACCGTGTTGTAACGGTGCGGCGGCAGTTCGATGCCGAGCAGCTCGCCGAATTCGTCGACCGGCATCCAGCCTGAGACCAGCAGCGAATCGTCCGCGCGCTTGACGTAGGCCGGTTCCGGCGGGCCTTCCTCGGAATGGAAGGCGCCGACGATCGATTCCAGAATGTCGGCCGTCGTCACGATGCCTTCGAAGGCGCCGTATTCGTCGTAGACGAGGCCGACATGCACCGGCGCAGCCTTCAGGATCGCCAGTACGTCGCGGGCATCGGCCGACGCGGGAATGCCGGGCGCCTCGCGAACCAGCACGCGCAAATCCGGCGTGCGCTCGTTCATGAAAGCGACCAGCAGGTCCTTGGCCTGGAGCACGCCGATCGGCTTGTCGCGGTCGCCGTCGGACACGGGAAAGCGTGAATGCGGACTCTTGGCGATGATTGCTTGAATGCTCTCCGGCGTATCGTTCAGGTCGATCTCGTTGACCTCCGTGCGCGGCGTCATGATCGCGCCGACCGGCCGGTCGCCGAGCCGCATCACGCCCGCGATCATCTCCTTTTCGCCCGACTCGAGCACGCCCGCGGTTTCGGCCTCGCTGACGAGATGATGGATCTCGTCTTCCGACACCTTCTCTTCAGACTTGCCGCCCTGGCCGAGCAGCGTGAGGATCAGTTTGCCGGAGAGATCGAGCAGGAAGACCAGCGGCAGCGAGACCTTCGCAAGCACGTGCATCGCGGGTGCAACCCTGACCGCGATGCTCTCGGGGTCACGCAGCGCCACCTGCTTCGGCACCAGCTCGCCCACGATCAGCGTGGCGTAGGTGATGAGCGTGACGACCAGGCCCACCCCGACGATATCGGCAATTCCTGCGGACAGGCCGAGCTCGAGCAGCCATTGCGTCAGCCGCTGTCCGAGCGTCGCGCCCGAGAACGCGCCGGAGAGCACGCCGACCAGCGTGATCCCGATCTGCACCGTCGAGAGGAATTTGCCGGGATCGGCCGCGAGCGTCAGCGCCCGCTCGGCGCCGCGGACGCCCTTTGCGGCGAGCATCGACAGCCGGGCCGGGCGTGACGAGACCACGGCCAGCTCGGACATGGACAGCAAGCCGTTGATGACGATCAGGACGACAACGATGGCGAGTTCGGCGGAGAGCATTGATGTTCCGAGGTAAGGGAGTGTGGCGCGGATAGCGGCACAGGCCTTGATATAGGTATTTGAGGAAGAAATGCCGATGATTCTGTCGCATCCGTCACCGCGAAGGAACTTCGGCGACACTGTCCGGAAGGCACTCGAAGCTCAACACCCCGCGGAACTACGGGCATGCCGTTGCTTAACGGGCTCTTAGCGCCAACCGGCTAAGTTTTCGGCATTTGCAGGAATGTATTCGGGGGATCAGATGCGGATCGGGAAGCTCTTTGCGCTGTCGATGCTGACGGTGACGGTGTTTGCAGTCATCCTTGGCGCCGAGGTGCTGATACCCCAGACGCGCATCTTCGCGAACCGCTCCGACGCGATCAAGACGGTCGACGCCTTTGGTGCGACCCTGATGGTCAGTCAGCACATTGCCAGCCTTCGTGCCCCCTACATTTCCCCGATCTTCCAAGAGAACGCTGCGACGCAGGTCCAGATCGAAGCTGCCGCGAAGGCGGCGAAAGCGGTCGATGCCGCATTCGAGGGGGCAAGGCGCGCCATCATCGTGCTGGATGATGCCGGACCGATGATCGAAAACCTGGACCGTACCGCGCGGCGGCTCAAGGATATCACCACGGCGGCAGATCGCGCGATGAGCGTTCCGCTGGCGACACGCGACAGCGCTGCGACCAAGGGCTTCCTGCCGGGCGTTGCCGAGGTCATCGGCAATATCGAGCCGATCATGAACCGGCTCGAAGCCAAGGTCATCAATGCCGATTCCTCGCTTGCGGCGCTGTTGGGCCTGGCGCGAACGGCGCAGGATCTGCGCGTCTCGGCCGGCAGTCGCGCCGCCTCGCTGTCGCCCGCGCTGAGCGCACGCCGACCGCTCACGGCGGCTGAATTTTCGCTGATGGATCGGATGCAGGGACGTGTCGAGGCCGACCGCGAGCGCATCGAGGCCGGTATCGACCAGCTGGGAAGCCCGCCCCGCATCGCCACCGCGCTGAAAGCGGCGATCGATTCTTATTTTGGGAAAGCAGCCGCTGCTGTGGACAAGGAGATGCCTGCGGCACGTGGTGACGGCAAGTACGGCATCAACGCCGAAGAGCTGGCCACGGTCATTGTGCCCGCCATCCAGATGTTCTACGGCGTGCGCGATGCCGCGCTCGCGGAAGCTGCCGAGCGCGCCTCGGCCGCGCGCGACGGCGCGCTGGCGATGCTCGCGCTTGCGAGCGTGGCGGTGCTGGCGCTGCTGGGCACACTCGGTGGCGTGACCATGATGCTGCGCAGGCGCGTGGTGACGCCGCTCAGCCGGCTCGCGGACGTGATCGCAACGCTTGCCGCCGGACAGCACGAGGTCGAGATTCCCGTGACGGGCCGCAACGACGAGATCAGCCAGGTGGCGGGCTCCCTCCAGCACTTCAAGGACTCGCTCTCCGCCAAGAAGGCCGCCGACGAGGCCGCCGCGGTGGAAGCCGAGGCGAAACTCCAGCGCAGCCAGCGCATGGACCAGATCGCGCGCGATTTCGAAGCGCTGATCGGCGACGTCATCAACACCGTGTCGTCCGCATCGTCGGAGCTGGAAGTGTCGGCGGGAACGCTGACGAGCACCGCCGATCAATCGGAAAAGGTCACCGCGACCGTCGCGGCCGCCTCCGAGCAGGCCTCCAGCAACGTGCAGACCGTTGCCGCGGCCGCGGAAGAAATGGCCTCCTCGGTCGACGAGATCGGCCGGCAGGTCCAGGATTCCGCGCGGGTGGCCAGCGAAGCGGTGCAACAGGCTGCGCGGACCAACGACTATGTCGGCGAGCTCGCCAAGGCTGCCGGCCGGATCGGCGACGTGGTCGAGCTCATCAGCCAGATCGCGGGGCAGACCAATCTTCTGGCGCTCAATGCAACAATCGAGGCGGCGCGCGCCGGCGAGGCCGGGCGCGGCTTCGCCGTGGTCGCCTCCGAGGTCAAGGCGCTGGCCGAGCAGACCGCCAAGGCCACCGGCGAGATCAGCCAGCAGATCACGGGAATCCAGAGCGCAACGGAGGATTCCGTCGGCGCCATCAAATCGATCAGCGACACCATCACCCGCATGTCCGAGATCGCATCGGCGATCGCCTCCGCGGTCGAGGAGCAGGGCGCGGCGACGCGGGAGATTTCCCGCAACGTCCAGCAGGCGGCGCGCGGCACCCAACAGGTCTCCGCCAGCATCGTCGACGTGCAGCGCGGCGCGAGCCAGACCGGATCGGCCTCCTCCACCGTGCTCGCGTCAGCGAGGTCGCTGTCCGGCGAGAGCAGCCGCCTCAAGGTCGAGGTCGGAAAATTCCTGGACGCGATCCGGGCCGCGTAACATTGTCATTGTCGAAGGGAGCGGCTTCACCTAGGCTTGCAGCCTTGGGGGGTCGCAGCCTCCCCGTGAAGTGGTGATCCCACGCAAGCGCTGCTCGCTGATGTTTGGAGCGAGCAATGGACGGGATCACGATCGACCTTACCCTTTTCCTGACAGCCACCTTCGCCGGCGCGTTCGTCGCCGGCCTCTCCGGCTTTGCCTTCGGCCTGGTGGCGGCGTCGCTGTGGCTCTATGTGCTGACGCCGGTTCAGAGCGCCGCACTGATCGTCGGTTTCGGCCTTCTGGTGCAAGGCTACTCGGTCTGGAAGTTGCGCGCGGCGCTCGACTGGCGGCGGTTGTGGCCGTTCGTGCTCGGCGCCGTCCTTGGCGTGCCGGTCGGCGTGTCGCTTCTGACTCGGGCCGACCCGAACAGCGTCCGCATTGCTGTTGGAACGATTCTGATCGCCTACAGCCTCTATGCGTTTTTCCGGCCGCAGCTTAAGGTCGCGACCGTCGTTCCGCGCGCCGCCGACATGTCGATTGGTTTTGTCAACGGCCTGCTCGGCGGGCTGACCGGCCTTGCCGGCATCATCGTCACCATCTGGTGCAATCTGCGCGGCCTGCCCAAGGAGGTCCAGCGCGCCACGTTCCAGCCCGTCGCGGTCGTGGTGTTCGCCATGGCGGCGCTGCTGCTGGGCGCCAAGGGGGCGCTCACGCTCGACACCGCAAAGCTGTTCGTGCTCGGCCTGCCGTTCCTGTTTGGCGGGACGTGGCTCGGGCTGAAGCTGTTCGGCCGGATCGATGAGGCCATGTTCCGCAAGATCGTGCTCGCGCTGCTGTTCGTCTCCGGCGTCGCGCTGCTGTTCTGAGCGCGCTCAGAACTCGCCGTGCAACCGTCCTGAGAACACGGACACCGGGCCGCGATCGGCGTTGTAGGCGGGATTGACGATCAGCTGGTAGTCGGCAGTGAAGGTCAGCGCCTTGTTCAGGGCGTAGGCGTAATAGGTTTCCAGCACGCGTTCCCTGCGGTAGTTGAGCTGGCCGTCGCCGATCAGCGGACCGAGACCGCCGGCGGCGATGAAGTCGCGATGGTCCTGCGACAGGCCGTTGATCGCGCCCGCAATGGCGACGACGTCGTCGGGCCGGCCCCATTTCGCTCCCTTCACCGAGACACCGCCGGACAGGCTGCGGTCGATGTCGGTGAAGGCCATGATCTCGTTGCGGCCATCGTTCCAGCTCCAGCGGCCGAACATGCCGAAGTCGTCAGTGATCGCCTGTTCGACATTCAAAGCGTAGCCGTATTTGAGACGGCCGCGGCGGGTCTGGCTGATGTCGAGATTGAGCAGCGGATTGTCCAGCGTCTCGCGATAGCTGCCGGAGAAAGCGCTGTTGACGAAGCCGAGTATGCGCAGCTTGCCGGGCTGGCCGAACAGCGAATAGCGCGTCTCGAGCTCCGCGACGTATTCGCCGCGGCGGCCGATATTCATGTCGAAATTGCTCGAGTTGGACTGCGCGTCCATCAGGAAATAGCCGGCGCGTAGCGCCCATTGCTTCTGATTCAATTCGGCCGTTGCGCCATAGCCGAGGCCGAGCTTGTCGGCGGCGTAGTCGAAGGCGCCGGATGCCCAGATCGACCAGTTCATGAAATCCTTGCGCGGGTCGTGAGCATAGGAATTGCCGTCGAAGACGTCGACCACGGAGAGCTTTCCGACCTGCAAAGTCAGACGCGACACGTCGGCCTTGCCGGCAAGCTGAAACTGGCCGCTGGCAAGCTCCTCTTGCTCGCCGCCGAAGCCAAAGGTGTGGCGCACGAACAATCGCGAGGCGTTGAAGTGCGGATAGGGAAAGCCGGACTTCTGCGCCTCGCCGTTGGGAAAGCCGGCAGCGCCCGTCGTGTTGTTGAAACCAAAGCCCTGCAGCAGCTCGGGATTGAAGTAGACCTCGCCGCCGTCCCACAGCCGCGCATTCAGATAGAGCGAGTTGCTCCAGGTCTGCTGGAAATCCGGCGATGGGAGCAGGCTGTTCGGTCCGGTATAGGGCGCGTGGAACGCGGGGTAGCCCTGCCCCAGTACGGTCGACTGTCCGTGAATCTCCCAGCGGCTGGACTCGGTGTCCGTCACATCCGACTTCGGGTTGTAGGTCGGCAGGCCCGGCCAGTCGATCTTGCGATTGAGGCCGATCCGCAGGCTCTGGAAATCCATCGAGGACGAATATTGCGCGCCCGAGGGGAAGGTGACGTGGGCGTTCTCGAACTTGCTGTAGAGATATTCCAGCCGAGCGCTCCAGTGCGGCGCGAAGGCATATTCGACGCCGCCGCCGGCGGTCCAGCCGAACCGCGTGTTCAACACTTTCTCCTCAGTGCCGCCTGTCGGTGTCGAGAGAAAGCGCTCGCCGGCAAAAGCGGCGCCGCCGGTCGCGTAGAACAGAAAGGCGCCGGTGGTGTAACCGAGCCGCGCGCGCAGGCTCGCGACATAGTCCCAACGTTCCTCCGCGCTCGACAGCGCGGTCACAGCCGACGACACCACATGGTTGGAAGGCAGATAGTTCGGAAAGGAGATGTCGCCTTCGACGCCGAGCAGGAAGCCCGAATTGAGCCGCCAATTGTAGCCGGCCTGCACGCCGCCGGTCGCGCCGGTGAACACATGATTGTCGGTCGCGGCCGTGGGATCGGCCAGCGTGGCCGAGGACGTGCCGCGGGTGAAACCGGCATGCGCGCCGATATAGAGGCCGGTCCAGTCATAGACCGCCTTCAAGGCCGGTGCCTTCAGCGGCAGATCGGCCGCGCGGCTGGTGGCCGGAAAAGACAATACGCCCGAGGCAATCGCCGCGGCCGTCCGCATATACCTGTAACGGTGACCCCTCAACGTCAAAACGCACGCCCCCAAACGCGAATGTGTCCACTCGCCGCACTATCCCTGCCGATTCGCGGCGACCCTGTCATCAGGATTAGGTGCTCCGCGATCGGTCGAGATGATCTCGATGCGGCGCGATATCTTCCCAAGCCCCTGAGCCTGTTGCGAACCTTATTGCTATTAATTCGCAATAGCAACTAGTGCGAATTGCCGCAGGGGATAGTTCGCACCGCTGTGTGACGGGGCTGCAACAAATCCCCAGATGCAAAAACAGTTGACCCCGCCCGGGGGGACATCCGGGCGGGGTCGGGGGCACGACACGGGGTGGATGAGGCGCCCGTGTCGGACGCAGGATCCACGTGAGATCGGCCTCAGGGACTCAAATCAAAAGCAGGTACGCACGCGGCCAACGTACTGGCCAAAGGCATTGTACTGGGCGGCCCAGCCGCAGCGGTGATAGCCGTTGTAATAAGGGTCGTTGCTGGCGGCGATCGCGGAGCCGACGACGGCGGCGGTGGCGATGCCCAGGCCGACACCGACGCCCCAGCCGAGCGGCTTGGCTTGCGCCTGCGAGGTGGTGGCGACGACGCTGCCGGTCAGGGTGAGCGCGGTGAGGGCAACTGCAAAAATCTTGGTCTTGATCGACATGTGAAACTCCATCCGGGTTGAGGCGGTCCGTTGTGGCCCGCGTACCGAGTTGGACGGAGGCTCCGCGCGTCCGGTTCGAAACCGGCAAAAGCGGAGGTCGAGGCTGGCTTCTTCTCGAATGATTCCAGGAGGATAGACGTTAGCCGAGCGGGCCTTTGGCGAGCCTGTTCACGTCGAAGTTATCAACCTCGGCAAGCAGCTCGCAAAAAGCGCGGGCGCCCTGGTCGATCAGTTGCTCGCCTTTCGCGGCCACGGCCAGTGTCGCATTGCCGATAGCGCCGCTTGGGTTGAGATCCTGCGCCTGCCAGGCGAACGGTGCGGGTCGCTGTGTCGACAGCCAGCGATATTGCTGCTCCATCGCGATGCTGCTCGCGGGAAAATCCGCGATCGCATCACCGCGCACCCGATCGGGATAGCGCGCCAGCATGATCGAGGTCTCGACGGCGCCGCCGTGGATGCCGTGGCGTACTTCGTCGGCCGGGAACAGCTGGTCCGCGCCCGACAGTCGCGACCACGACGTCGTCACCACGAACAGCTTCTGATGCGCGCGAAGATCCTGCGCGATCAGCATCATTGCCGCGCTGTTGCCGCCATGGCTGGTGACGATGACGAGCTTCTTCGATCCGCGGCGCGCGATGTCTTCGCCAATCGCGGTCCATTTTTTCAACGCGATGTCGGTCGGCAGCGTCTGCGTGCCCGGATAGTCGATATGCTCGGTGGAAATCCCGATCGGTTCAACGGGCAGGAAAGTGGCCGGAGCGCTCTCGGGCAGGAGCTCGCGCACCCGCGCGAGATAGGCGTCCGCGATCAGCACGTCGGTCTCGAGCGGCAGATGCGGGCCGTGCTGTTCAGTGGCCGCCAGCGGCAGCACTGCGATCCAGCGCGAAACCTCGGCGGGGCTGGAATCGGCCCAGCGGATCTCGGTCCAGTCGCGGGAAGGCGTCATCAAGGTTTCTTTGCCCGAATTTGTCGCGTAATTTGGGGTATCAGGGGACGCGGGCCAGGCCGGCTCGCGTCCCTGAATGTCTTGCGGTTTTATCGCGTTGCTTGGACATCGGCTAGAAGCGATCGACGGAGTCCCATCATGAGCCCCTCTCATCTGCGGCGAGCCTTAATGGCGGGCCTGATGGCCGCTTTCGTCTCGGTCGTTCCGGCGCGCGCCGAAACCCTGGACAAGGTCATGTTCGGCACCAATTGGGTCGCCGAGGCCGAGCATGGCGGCTTTTTCCAGGCCGTCGCCGACGGCACTTACAAGAAATACGGCCTCGACGTCACCATCGTCCCCGGCGGGCCCAACGAGAACAACCGGATGCTGCTGATCGCCGGCAAGATCGATTTCTTCATGGCCGCGAACACGCTGATGTCGTTCGACGCGGTCGCCAACAACGTCCCGGTCGTCACGATCGCCGCGGTGTTCCAGAAGGATCCGCAGGTGATGCTGACGCAGCCCGATGCCAAGGTCGCCAAGATCGAGGACCTCAAGCCGCTGACACTGTTCGTCTCCAAGGAGGGCATGACCAGCTATTTCCAGTGGCTGAAATCCGAATACGGTTTCAGCGAGAAGAACGTTCGCCCCTACAATTTCAATCCGCAGCCCTTCATCGCCAATCCCAAGAGCGCGATGCAGGGTTACGTCACCTCCGAGCCCTTCGCCGTCGAGAAAGCCGCCGGCTTCAAGCCCAACGTGCTGCTGCTCGCCGATTACGGCTTCAACACCTATTCGACCCTGATCGAGAGCCGCCGCGACGTGGTCGAGAAGAAACCCGACCTGGTGCAGCGCTTCGTCGATGCCTCCATGGTCGGCTGGTACAATTACATCTACCGCGACAATTCCGCGGGCAACGCCATGATCAAGAAGCTCAATCCGGAGATGACCGACGAGCTGCTCGCCTATTCCGTCGCCAAGATGAAGGAATACGGCATCGTCGATTCCGGCGATTCGCTGAAGAACGGCATCGGCGCGATGAGCGACGAGCGCTACACCTCCTTCTTCAACAAGATGGTGAAGGCCGGCGTGGTGAAGGCAGACCTCGATTTCCGCAAATCCTATACGCTGCGCTTCGTCAACAAGGGCGTTGGCGCCGAGCTGCGCCCGAACAAGCCGTAGCGCAAGGTCGATGTCATCAGTCAAAATTTCGGCGGCGGGCGATGCTGGCCTGACGGCCCTGGCTGTGAGCCTGCGCGGCGTGACGAAGACCTACGACAACGGCGTGCTGGCGCTCGGCCCGCTCGATCTTGCGGTGCGCAAGGGCGAGTTCATTTCGCTGCTGGGACCGTCAGGTTGCGGCAAATCCACCGCGCTGCGGCTGATCGCCGAACTCAGCGCGCCATCGTCCGGAATCGTGCGGCTGGCGCGTCGCGAGGGCGGACCCCAGCCAGGACTTGTTCAACCAGGTCATGGCATCGGCTTCGTGTTTCAGGAACCGACCCTGATGCCCTGGACGAGCGTGCGCGAAAACGTGCGATTGCCGCTGAAGCTTGCACGCGTTCCTAAGGCGGAAGCGCGCGGGCGTGCCGATGAGGCGCTGGCCAGCGTCGGGCTTGCCGATTTCGCCGACGCCTTTCCCCGCGAGCTCTCCGGCGGCATGAAGATGCGGGTGTCGCTGGCGCGCGCGCTCGTCACCGACCCTGATATCCTCCTGATGGATGAGCCCTTCGCGGCGCTCGACGAAATCACGCGCTTCCGCCTCAATGACGATTTGCTCGCGCTGTGGCGCAGGCTTGGCAAGACCGTCATCTTCGTCACGCATTCGGTGTTCGAATCCGTCTATCTGTCGCAGCGCGTGGTGGTCATGACGGCGCGGCCGGGCCGCATCCAGGCCGACTTCCGCATCGAAACGGTCGAGCCGCGCGGCGAGGAGTTTCGCACGTCAGTCGCCTATTCCGATTATTGCCGGAAAGTGTCAGCGGCGCTGGCGCCGTCCTATGCAGGGCAGTCGACGCTATGAACGCGCCAGCTTCCGTCCCTGCGAAGCCGTCCGGCGCAAAACGCGCGGTGCGCTTCGTGCTGCCCGTCATCGTGTTCGCGGCGGGACTCCTTGCCTGGGAGCTCGTGGTCCGCATCAAGGACATCCCGCCTTACGTGCTGCCGGCGCCCTCCGTCATTTTGCTGACACTGATCAAGGATTGGGCGGTGCTGTCGCAATCGCTCGCCGCGACGCTGCTGACCACGCTTGAAGGGTTTGTCGCGGCCAGCATCGGCGGCATTGCGCTGGCGCTGCTGTTCAACCAGTCCAAATGGGTCGAAGCTTCGCTGTTCCCCTATGCCGTGGTGCTTCAGGTCACGCCTGTCATCGCGATCGCGCCGCTGCTGCTGATCTATCTGGAACAGCAGACCGCGATCGTGGTCTGCGCCTTCATCGTCGCCTTCTTCCCGGTGCTGTCCAACACCACGCTCGGGCTCAATTCGGTCGATCGCAACCTCGCCGGCCTGTTCCAGCTCTATGGCGCCTCGCCACAGCAGACCCTGCGCTTTCTCAAGCTGCCCGCGGCGCTGCCTTACATTCTCGGCGGCCTGCGCATTGCCGGCGGCCTTTCGCTGATCGGCGCGGTCGTGGCCGAGATCGCGGCCGGAACGGCCGGCGCCGGCTCCGGGCTCGCCTACAGGATCGCAGAATCCGGCTACCGCTTGAACATACCCCGCATGTTCGCAGCGCTGCTGCTGTTGTCGCTGGCCGGGATTGTCATCTATGGGGTGCTGGCGCTAGTTTCCCACCTCGTTTTACGGCGCTGGCACGAGAGCGCGCTTGGAAAGGACAACTGATGACCACCGGTTCGATTTCGTCCGAAAAGATCGACCTCCTGATTTATGGGCCGGTCCGGCCGATCCTCGAGAACGGGTTTTCCGATCATTTCGTCGTGCACAAGGCGGAGACGCGGGGCGATCTCGAGCGGCTGACGCCGGCGATTCGCGAGAAGATCCGCGGCGTGGCGGTGACCTATCACACCGTGCGCGCCGACCGGCATTCGCTGTCGCAGCTGCCGAAGATCGAGATGGTGGCGAGCTTCGGCGTCGGCTACGACCACGTCGATGCCAAATACGCAGCCGAGCACAACATCATCGTCACCAACACGCCAGACGTGCTGACCGAGGAGGTCGCCGACGTCGCGATGGGCCTTCTGATCTCCACGGTACGTGAGTTCATCAAGGCCGACCGTTATGTGCGCTCCGGTCTCTGGCAGACCCAGAATTATCCGCTCAGCGTCGGCTCGCTGCGCGACCGCAAGGTCGGCATCGTCGGCATGGGCCGGATCGGACAGGCGATCGCGCGCCGGCTCGATGCCTCGCTGGTGCCGGTGGTCTATCACACCCGCAATCCGTCCAAGGACGTCGCCTACAAGCACTACCCCGACCTGATCGAGATGGCGAAGGCGGTGGACACGCTGATGGTGATCGTGCCCGGTGGCGCCAGCACCAACAAGATGATCAATGCCGAGGTGCTGAAGGCGCTCGGCCCGCGCGGTGTGCTGGTGAACGTCGCGCGCGGCTCGGTGATCGACGAACCGGCGCTGGTCCAGGCGCTCAAGTCCGGCACCATCCTTGCCGCCGGCCTCGACGTGTTCGCGGCCGAGCCGAGCGTGCCGGACGAGCTCAAGACCATGCAGAACGTCGTGTTGCTGCCGCATATCGGCTCGGCCTCGGTGGTGACGCGCAACGCGATGGATCAGCTCGTGGTCGACAATCTCAAGTCCTGGTTCTCAGGCAAGGCGCCGTTGACGCCGGTTGCGGAAACGCCGTTCAAGGGGCGCTGATGAGAGTTCTTCGGGTCGTTGCATTCGGCGTGGCGGCCTGCTTGGCCGCGATCGGCATCGCGCAGGCGCAGGATACGACGACCCTGAAGAAGGAAATGCCCGGGCAGTGGGAGCTCTCGACCACCGAGCGCAGCAAGACCTGCGTCGTCACGCTCAAGGCCGACGCTGCGGCGCAAGGCTTCAAGCTCGAGCTGGAGCCAGCCTGCAAGGCCGCGCTGCCTTTCACCAAGGACATCGTCGCCTGGAGCGTCAGGGGCCTCGACATCGTCCGCTTGCAGGATGCGAGCGGTGAAGCCGTGATCGACTTCACCGAGGTCGAGGCCGGCATCTTCGAGGGCCTGCGGCAAGGCGAGGGCGTCTACATCCTGCAAGACCTCGCCGCCGCCCGCTCGATGGCGAAGTCGATGGACCAGATGATCGGCGACTGGTCGATCGTGCGCGGCAACGGTCAACCGGTCTGCGGGCTGACGCTGACCAACACGGAAGCCGGCCCGGACAATTTCCAGGTCTTCCTCAAGCCGAAATGCGACGCGGTCATCGCGCAGTTCAACCCGACGCAATGGCGGCTCGAGCGCGGCCAGATCATCCTGCTGTCGAAGGCCGGCGAGGCCTGGCAGTTCGAGGCCGACGACAACGCGCAATGGCGGCGCGTCCCCGACACCGCCGATCCCCTGATCATGCTGCGGCAGTAGGCGCCGCGAAACGCGACCTCATCCTGAGGGCCCGCCCTAAGGCGGGCGTCTCGGAGGATGGCCGCAGGCTACGTCGTCGGCTTGGGCGGCGGCGCGGTGCCCTGGGCCCACTTCTCCATCTTGCCGAGAACGCCCCACGCCGTGAGCGCCAGCGAGATCGGCATCGCGAATTGGCCGAGGCCCGGCACCGCCGACACGAGCGTCCCGAGCAACCCCGCGAGTCCTCCTGCATTGGGGCTCGCCGTCACCGACGAGAGCAGCGCCGTGATCAGTGAGCCGCCGATGCCGAGCGCAGTCTTCTTGCCGTCGAGCATCTTGCCGATGGTCTCGCCGAGCGCGCCATTGACCTGGCCGAGGACGGGCTTGCCGTCCCGGTTAAGCAAGGTGCCGAGCAGGTCGACGACCTGCTTCAACTGATCGACCGGGGCGGAACTGGTCTGAGTGAGGGGTCCTGGCATCGGGGCTGTCTTGTTGACGAGGGAAAAGAGCCGTTCGAACAGGCTGATCGGATCCGTGGTGGCGGGCAGCGTGTTGCCCGATGTCGTCGTTGCCGGCGTGGTCGTTGCCGGGGTCGCAGCGCCTACGGGTGGCCGCAGCAATTGCGCGAGATCCTCCAGCCGCTTCATGATCCGGGACATATCGCCGGTCGCTCCGGTGGGGCCCGGCTGCGCCGCGCGCGTGAGGGCGGCGACCGTGGCGCCGTCGAGAAGTCCGGTATCCCTCAGGCCGTTCTGCTGCTGAAACTGCGAGACCGCGGTTCTGGTCTTCGGTCCGCTGATGCCGTCCTCGGCGAGCGGCGGATTGGCGCCGAGCTTGTTGAGCGCCTGCTGCATGAGAACGATCGTCGATGCCGCGTCGTCCTCCGGTTCGACGCGGCTCGCGAATTGCGGGCTGCCGTCGAGGGTGATCGAGGAATCCAGCGACATCATCGCATGCAGGATCACCGCGGTGCCGAGCTGGGAATCGACATGACCCGAATCGAACACATGATCGCGGACGAATTTGCCGGCCCTTGCCTCGGGCGGGCCATACAGCGTCGAACCGCCATAGAGATAGGGCGAATTGCAGCCCTTGGCGTGATAGCCGAAGCCGTTGAACGCTTCGAGCCGGAACAAAATCCGCGCGATCCCCCAATCGTGAGCGCCGATGAAATTCTCGATCCTGAAGGCGTCCACGGCGCCGTCCACGAACGTGGCAAACGGACCGCGCCCTTTCGGAACGAGGGTCGTCGCGCGATGAAGCGTCTCGCCGTTGCCGAGATAGGTGTCGAAATCGAAATTGGACTCGCGGTAGTGGCAGAGGGCAGCGAAATGCCAGGGGACGCCGGTCAACCGCTCGATTTGCTGATAGGTCGCCTTGCCGTTGATGGCCTTGCGTGCGACCGCGTTCGCGTCGGAGAGGCGCGAAGGCCGGATCTCGAGATTGGTCCAATTCTGCTCGTATTCGCTTTTCAGACTCTCGAATGAAATCATTTCCCGCTCCTGCAATGAAGAAATTTTTCGCAACCGCGTGTCAGTCGAAGTGAACCAGGTGCCGTGATCAGGGCGTGAGGCTAGCGTGATCTCCCGCAAGTCTGGCAGGCCGCCGGCGCGGTGCGTGTGAAGTGGGTTACAGCTTCGCCGGGAAAATGAGCGGCAGGATGGGAATCCGGGCGGCCGGCGGCGAGGGAACCGGCAGGGCCGCTGTCCCGTTAGCGACGCGAGACAGTCTGGCCAAGGAGTCCAGCATGACCACGCGCGTCCTCGCGATCGGCATCGAACCCGGCAACGCGGACTACAGCGCATTCCCGCAGCTCACGCCGGAGCTCGTGCGCAACTATATTGATGCGCAGCTGCTGCGCCTGCGCGATCTCGGTTACGAGGTCACGAGTTGCCTGATCGATCTCGATGCCGCGGCGGAAGCCGCCGTCTCGGCGGCGTTGCGCGAGGAGAATTTCGACTGCATCGTGATCGGCGCGGGGCTGCGCGAGCCTAGGGAGCGCCTGCTGCTGTTCGAGAAGGTGCTCAACCTCGTCCATCGCCTGGCGCCCGACGCCGCGATCTGCTTCAACACCACGCCAGCCGACACCGCCGAGGCCGTGCAGCGCTGGGTCGATGCATGAGATGAAGCGGCCGGCCCCGCGCGGCGCACGTGCATGGTCTGAGCCGCCTTCGAGCCGAGCCTCCGACGCCATCGCGCGAAGTGCCGGGTCCCGGCATGGTGATTTGTCTGGTCCGAATCCGGTTGCGGCGCTATGACTCGTCTGATCACAGGGGAGGGCGAGCATGCTTCGAGGTCTTCGCATTGGAAGTTTCGCTATCGCGGCATGTCTGACAGTTGTGATGGCGATGCCGGCTCATGAGGCGGCAGCGCAGGACGCCATTGGCGGTGCCATCCTCGGCGGCGTCGGTGGAGCGATCGTGGGTGGCGCCATCGGCGGAGGCCGCGGCGCCGCCATCGGCGCCGTCGTCGGTGCCGGCACGGGCGCTGCGATCGCCTCAGAGGGCGAACGCCGCCGCTCCGGCTATTACGCCTATCAGCGCGGCTGCTATATGCAGCGCCGGGACGGGTCCTACGTCCCGGTCGATCCGCGCTATTGCTACTAGATCAGCCGCATCCCGCGCAAACTCGCATGTCCGCTCTTGCCGACGATGATGTGGTCGTGCACCGCAATCCCGAGCGGCTTTGCGATGTCGATGATCGCCTTGGTCATCTGGATGTCGGCCTGTGAAGGGGAGGGATCGCCTGAGGGGTGGTTGTGCACCAGGATCAGCGCGGTCGCGGACAATTCCAGCGCGCGCTTGATCACCTCGCGCGGATAGACCGGGGTGTGATCCACAGTGCCGGTCTGCTGCACCTCGTCGGCGATCAGCTGGTTGCGCTTGTCGAGGAACAGCAGGCGAAACTGCTCCTTGTCGGCGAACGCCATGCTGGTGCGGCAATAGTCGATCACCTCGTTCCAGGACGACAGCGCGTTGCGGCTGTTGACCCCGCCCTTGGCGACGCGATGCGCCGCGGCCGCGAGCAGCTTGAGCTGGTGGATCGCGGACTCGCCGATGCCGTCCACCTCGCGCAGGCGCGCCACCGGCGCATGCACGACCTCGGCAAACGAGCCAAAAATCTTGATCAGCGACTTCGCCAGCGGCTTGGTGTCACGCCGCGGCAGCGCCGGAAACAGCGCCATCTCCAGCAGCTCGTAATCGCTGAGCGCGTCCGCACCCGCGCTGTAGAAGCGCTCGCGCAGCCGTTCGCGATGGCCGAGATAGTGCGGCGCTTCTTCGGGCTTGCTCTTGTCGTGGTCGGGCTTGGCGGGCATCGGCCGCCAGCATCGCCGCGGGCAATCGTTTTTGCAACCGTCAATTGCGGCGGCAAATCCGGTTCACGCCAGCCGGCGACCCGAAGGGCCAGTCGCCCTCACCCGATCTGCTTCTCGCCGTGGCGCTCCGACAGCGTGAAAATCTCGACGCCTGTCGCGGTGACGCCGACGGAATGCTCAAACTGCGCCGACAGCGAGCGGTCGCGGGTCACGGCGGTCCAGCCGTCGGAGAGGATCTTCACATGCGGCTTGCCGAGATTGATCATCGGCTCGATGGTGAAGAACATGCCGGGCTTGAGCTGCACGCCTTCGCCGGGCCGGCCGATATGGATGATGTTCGGCTCGTCGTGGAACATGCGCCCGAGGCCATGGCCGCAGAAATCGCGCACCACGCTCATGGCCTGCGGCTCGACGAAACTCTGGATGGCGTGGCCGATGTCGCCGGTGGTGGCGCCGGGCTTCACCGCGGCGATGCCGCGCATCATCGCCTCATAGGTCACCTCAATCAGCCGCTCCGCCTTGCGCGCGATCGGGCCGACCGCATACATCCGGCTGGAATCGCCGTACCAGCCGTCGACGATGAAGGTGACGTCGATGTTGACGATGTCGCCCTCTTTCAGCGGACGGTCGCCGGGCATGCCGTGGCAGACCACGTGGTTGAGCGAGGTGCAGGTCGAATAGCGGTAGCCGCGATACATCAGCGTCGCCGGATAGGCGTTGTTGCTGAAGGCGAAGTCGCGGACGAATTGGTCGATGCGGTCGGTCGGAACGCCGGGCCCGACGATGTCGGTGAGCTCGTCGAGGCACTTCGCCACCAGCGCGCCCGCCTTGCGCATGCCGGCAAAGGCGCTTGGTCCATGCAGCTTGATCTGCCCGGTCTTGCGCAGCGAGGTATCGGTAGCTTCGACGTAGCTCATGCGGATGCGGTCTTCTCGGCACGGGGCCGGTATCGAGGTGGGCGCAAGGGTCTGATTTAAGGCCCTAATTTAATGATTGCGGGCCTGCATGCAAGCCGAGCTTGCCTGCCTTGCGCCTGAAAGCGGGCCTAATTCGGGACTTCCATGATGGTTTCCACCGGCAGGGCGCCACCGCGGACGCGGATTTCGCGGACGGGGTAGGGAACCCGGATGCCCTCGCGCTTGAAGGCGTCCCACAGCGCCAGCATTACGTCGCTCTTGACGCTGTCCATGCCGTCAGGGTCGGCGATCCAGAACGTCAGCGAGAACTTCATCCCGGCTTCCGCGAACTCGGTCAGGATGCAATTCGGCGGCTTGCCCTTCTGTGCGCGCGGATGAGCGGCCGCGGTCTCGGCGGCGAGCTTGCAGACCAGCCGCGGGTCGGCGTCGTAATTGGTGCCGAAGGCGATCTTCACCAGCGTGTTCTTGTCGGTGTAGGTCCAGTTGACGACCTTTTGCGTCACCAGATCCTCGTTCGGCACCAGGAATTCGCGGCCATCGCCAGCGGCGACGGAAATATAGCGCGTCTTCATCGCGCTGATCCGCCCGGTGTTGTCGCCGATGGTGACGAGATCGCCGGGCTTCACCGATTTGTCGGCGAGCAGGATGATCCCCGAGATGAAATTGGCGACGATCTTCTGCAGGCCGATACCGATGCCGACGCCGACCGCGCCGGAGAACACCGCGAGCGCCGAGAGATCGATGCCGACCGTGCCGAGCGCGATCACGATCGCGACCGCAAGCAGGCCGATGCGGATGATCTTGACCAGCAGCACCTGCACCGACGGCGTCAGATCGGTGGTCGAGTTGATCCGGCTCTCGGCGAAATTGCTGGCGATGTTGGTGAGCCAGAGCGCGATGAGCAGCAGCGCACCGGCTTTGATCACGAGCAGCGGCGTCAGCCGCAGACCGCCGAGCACGATGGCGAAGGAGTCGAGCAGGTCGACCGTCGCATCGAGCTGGCCGAGGATCGAGAGCGCCGCGACGAACCAGGCCGTGATCGACACCAGCTTGACGATGAAGGCGTTGCGCAGCACCGAGGTCAAGAGCCGGATCGCGAGCCAGGCCAGCCCCAGCTTGGCGGCGACCATCAGGAGATAGCTGCGGCTCGGCCAGGTCGCGTGGTACATCACCACGCGCGAGACGATCACGAGCAGGGTGAAAACCGCCGTGGAGGCGCTGGAGACCATCACCCGGGCGAAGTGCCGGAGCGGCAGCGGCCAGCGCATCGCCAGCGAGGTCATGTCGACGCGGCTGCGAACCGCGGCTTCCGCGGCATAGGCGATGCCGGCCGCGGCCAGAATGAGCCCGAATTGCAGGTAGAACCAGGGCGAGGAGATTTCGGCCCCGACGCTACGCGCGGTGGTCTGCACGAACTCCATGAAGTCTTTGAGGTCCATGTCTATCGGTCTCGTCGGGGAGCGGGCGGGAGGCATTGATTCGAGCGCGCCGGAGAATCCCACAAAGGGCGCGGCCGGACCACCGATACACCGCCAAGTGAAGTGCGTTAAGGCCGCAAAATGCGGGCAGATTGCCGCGAGCGGGAGAAAATGGGTTGGCGTGGGAGTCCGCCGACGATAAGGATGCTGAAGCGCATGTTTTCGAGACGGGCAAATCTGTTGGTCGCGGCACACTTCACCTCGCCCCGCTTGCGGGGAGAGGTCGAAATTCAAGCGCAGCTTGAATTTCGGGTGAGGGGGACTCTCCGCGAGTCCCACTGTCACCGCCCCCGCGGAGGCCCCCCCTCACCCCACCCTCTCCCCGCAAGCGGGGCGAGGGAGTGCCCGGCCGGTGGCCCCCTGACTGAAAATCGTCGATCTCCTGGAGTAACCGCAGCACCGCATGGCTTCCCTCGACACAGTCAGCCTCGCCATATTGCTCGGCGCCGTCCTGGTGTTGGCCGGGATCCTGTCAAGCCTGCTTGCGCTGCGCTTCGGCGCGCCGCTTCTGCTCGTCTTCCTCGCGATCGGCATGCTCGCGGGCGATTCCGGTCCCGGACAACTGCAGTTCGACGACGTCCGAACCACCTATCTGGTCGGCTCGGTCGCGCTCGCACTGATCCTGTTCGACGGCGGCCTGCGGACCCGCTTTGCCAGCATTCGCACCGTGCTCGCGCCTTCTATGGTGCTCGCGACCGTCGGCGTGCTGCTGACCGCGCTGATCACGGCGCCATTCGCGAAATATGCGCTCGATCTCAACTGGACGGAGTCGCTGCTGGTCGGCGCCGTGGTGGCCTCGACTGACGCGGCCGCAGTGTTCCTGCTGGTGCATACCCAGGGCCTGCGCCTGCGCCCGCGCGTCGGCGCGACGCTGGAGGTGGAATCCGGCACCAACGATCCCTTCGCGATCTTCCTGACCCTGATGCTGGTCGAATACATCTCGCTGGGAACGGGCACGGCCGCGCATGTGCTGATGGAGTTCGCCCAGGAGGCCGTGCTGGGCGCCGTCGTCGGGGTGATCGGCGGGCGGCTCGTGGTCATCGCGCTCAACAAGGTCGCGCTGCCGCAGGGCCTCCATGCGCCGTTTGTCACCACCGCCGCGCTCGTCATCTTCGGCGGCTCGCAGATCATGCACGCCTCAGGCTTCCTCGCGGTCTATCTCGCCGGCATCATCATCGGCAACCGCCCGACGCGCGCGCATAATTCGGTGGTGGCCTTTCTGGACGCCGCGACCTGGCTGGCGCAGATCGTGATGTTCGTGCTGCTTGGCCTGCTGGTCTCGCCGAGCCGGCTTGGCGGCAGCGTGCTGCCGGCGGTCGGGATTGCATTCGTCCTGATGCTGGTGGCGCGGCCGATCGCGGTGTTCGTGTGCCTGGCGCCGTTCCGCTTCAACTGGCGCGAAAAGATCTTCATCGCCTGGACCGGCCTGCGCGGCGCGGTCGCGATCTTCCTGGCCTCGATCCCGATGCTGGTCGGGCTGTCCAAGGCCTATCTCTATTTCGACGTCGCCTTCGTCGTCGTCATCATCTCGCTCCTGCTGCAGGGCTGGACCCTGGGGCCGGCCGCGCGCAAGCTGCATGTGGCGCTGCCGCGCGCCGAACGCGGCCCGCGCCGTGTCGAACTGGATCTGCCTGGGCAGCTCGAGCAGCAGCTCGTCGGCTATCCGGTGCGGTCCAAGAGCCTGTATTTTCGCCGCGGCCTGATCCCGTCCTGGTCGAAGCCGACGCTCGTGATCCGCAAGGAGAATATTTTGACGCCGGCGGAAGCCGAGCCGATCGCGCCCGGCGATTACATCTATCTGCTGGCGCCGCCGGAAAAGGCCGAATCGCTCGACCGCTTCTTCGTCGACATGCAGCCGAGCTCGGCGCCGGACCCGCATCTGCTGGGCGACTTCATGGTCTCCGGCGAGCACACGCTGGCCGAGCTCGCGGAGATCTACGGCGTGAAGGCCGGCGAAGACGAGAGCAAGCTCACTTTGGCCGACTATTTCGACGTCCATCTCGACCGCGCGCCGAAAGAGGGCGCGGAGCTCGTGCTGGATCCGATCGTGCTTGTGGCGCGCTCGATCTCCGGTGGCCGAGTCAACGTCGTCGGCCTGCGCCTGCCGGAAGACGAGGAAACGCCCGCGCCATTGACGCGCAGGCAGGTCCTGCGGCGCAAGCTCGCGGATTTGTGGATCTCGGTGGCCGGGGTTTAGCGGCGTTTCGCGCGTCGTGGCCGTGAGAATCGTTGAAGCGATATGCCTCCCCGATGTCGTCCTGGCGAAGGCCAGGACCCATAGCCACCGTCTGCTGTTTTGCGAATGCTGGTGGTGACGATCTGCCCCCACCACTCCTCCCTGGGTAATTGGTCCTGGCTTTTCGCCAGGACGAGGGTGGAGAGCGATGGCGACAGCGCGGGAACCGCCACCAAATCGCCGCAACCACCGAAGATTTGCGCGTCTTCGTGACCGCTGCTCCCGGAACGCTCCGTGATGCCGGTCGTTCTTAGCGGCGTAAACGCATCTGATCAGGAGTAATCCATGCGAAAGTTCATCTTGCCGGCGATCGTTGCGATCGGCCTCGGATCGGCCGCGCCTGCGATGGCCTATGACACCGGCGATCAGATCTCGATGCAGGTCGCACTCGACGTCGCCACCGACATCGGCGTCATGACCGTCTCGCACACCGAGTTCCTCGGCGACGAATGGCAGATCGAAGGCCGTGATCGCGCCGGCCGCTGGATGGAGGTCGACGTGGACGCCCGAACGGGCGAGGTGCGCAACGTCGATCGCGGCTGGTAGTTGCGGTTCTCGGTAGCGGTGTCGGCGAGGATCACTCGGCCGGCACCGCCACCATCCAATGCCGCGCGATCGCCGCTCGCGGCGCGATCCATTAACCCCGGGGAGTAGTTTTGCGAACACCGGCAGTTACGTTTTCTTCGCTGGTACGCACACCACCTGCCGCTGATAGATCACGCGGTATGGGTCCTGGCTTTCGCCAGGACGACGGCGAAGGGTGCGACCGCCAGTATGGCTACGTCAGCACCTTCACCCCGCCGAACGACGTCACGCGGCCCTGCTTCAGCATCACGATCTGCGTCGCGAGCTGGCGCAGCTCGGCGACGTCGTGGCTGACATAGACCATGGGGACGTTGGCCTCGTCGCGCAGCCGCACCAGATAGGGCAGGATCTCCAGCTTGCGGCCCTCGTCGAGCGCGCCGAGCGGTTCGTCGAGCAGCAGCAGGCGCGGCCGCGACAGCAGCGCGCGGCCGAGCGCGACGCGCTGGCGCTCACCGCCGGAGAGCTTTCCGGGGCGGCGACCCTGCAGCGCGCCGATGTCGAGCAGCTCGATGACGCGCTTTTGCTGCGCCGGATCGGGGGCGAGGCCGTTCATCCGCCTGCCATAGTCGAGATTTTGCGCGACGTTGAGATGCGGAAACAGCCGCGCATCCTGGAACACATAGCCGATGCGGCGGCGCCAGGTCGGGACATGAATGCCGGCCGCGCTGTCGTCAACGGTCTCGCCGTCGATCACGATGGTGCCGCGGTCGGGCCGCAGCAGCCCCGCGATCATGTTGACCAGCGAGGTCTTGCCGGCGCCCGACGCCCCGAACAGGCCGATGACACGGCCTTCGCTCGCGAAGGCGGCGGACAGCGAGAACTCGCCGAGCTGCTTTTCGATGTCGACGCGCAGCATGGTCAATTCCCGTGCAGGCGCGCGGTGGCGCGGCGGGCGAACCATTCGGCGGCGATCAGCGCACCGAGCGCCAGCACGATCGAGACGATCACGAGCCGTCCCGCGGCGGCGTCGCCGTCGGGGGTCTGGATCAGCGAATAGATCGCGGACGAAATCGTCTGGGTCTCGCCGGGAATGTTGGAGACGAAGGTGATGGTGGCGCCGAACTCGCCGATCGCTTTGGCAAAGCCAAGCACCATGCCGGCGAGCACGCCGGGCAGCGCCAGCGGCAGCGTCACCGTGAAGAACACTTTCCACGGCGCAGCGCCGAGCGTCTCGGCGGCCTGTTCGAGCCGACGGTCGATCGCCTCGATCGACAACCGCATCGGGCGCACCAGCAGCGGAAACGCCATCAGGCCGCAGGCAAGCGCAGCACCGGTCCAGCGGAAGGCGAAGACGATGCCGAGAGTATCGGCCAGAAAACCGCCGACAAGGCCGCGGCGGCCGAAGGTCAGCAGCAGCAGATAACCGGTGACGACAGGCGGCAGCACCAGCGGCAGATGCACCAGCGCATCGAGCACCGACTTGCCCCAGAAATCACGCCGCGCGAGCAGCCACGCCAGGGCAATGCCGAACGGCGTTGCCACCAGCGTCGCGATCACGGCAACCCTGAGCGAGAGCAGGATCGCGGTCCATTCGGCGGGAGAGATGTCGAGCATCAAATCGCAAAATCAAGTGGAGGGGCTGATCAGGAACTTGAAACCGTATTTTTCCAGAATGGTCTTGGCGGCGGTCGAGCGTAGGAAGGCGAGATAGTCGCTGGTCTCACCCTTTGCTGTCGTGGTTGCAGCGACGGGATAGATGATTACGGGATGCGAATCCGCCGGGAAGGTGCCGATGATCTCCACGCCGGGCTCGACCTTGGCATCGGTGGAATAGACGATGCCGAGATTGGCCTCGCCACGCGCGACCAGCGTCAGCGCAGCCCGCACGCTCTCGGCCATCGCGAATTTCGGCTCCGCCGCCTGCCAGGCGCCCAGGCTCGTCAGCGCCGCCTTGGCATATTTACCAACCGGCACGGATTTGACGTCGCCGGTCGCGATCCTGCCGTCGCCGGCGAGCTTTGCGAGGTCAAAACCCTGCGTGATGGCGACGTTGTCGAGCCTGGAATCCTTCGGCGCGATCAGCACGATGCTGTTGCCGAGCAGATTGACCCGGGTCGATTCATTGATGGTCTTCTTCGAGATCGCGTAATCCATCCAGTCGGTGTCGGCGGAGACGAACACATCGGCCGGCGCGCCCTGCTCGATCTGCCTGGCGAGCACGGAGCTTGCGGCATAGCTGACGCTGAACTTAACGCCGGTCCTGGCGGTGTAGGCGGCGTCGACCTCGTCGAGCGCGTTCTTCATCGAGGCTGCGGCGAACACGGTGATGGTCTTGTCCTCGGCTCCAGCAGGCGAAAGGGTCGCGGCCAGAACGAACAAGGCCGAAAAAAGCACGGAAAGGCGGGACATCGGAAGCGCTCCATGCGCGCGCTCAAGGCACGCAAGGCGGCGCGCGCAAGACGGCGTTGGTTGAATGAGGCTTGCGACCGGCGGAAGCGCTGTTCCGACAAGCCCGACGGACTTACGGTCCGGCAAGCGATCGCTGAGTCATCATAACAGGGTGGCGGAACAGGTCAAAGGCGACGGTTCGCATAGCGCCAACCAGGAATTCGTCATCCCGGCGGAGAGCTTCACGGCTTCGCATTGCCCGCGTGCAGCACGGCCTTGCACGCCGCCGGCATCTGCGCCAGCGTCATCGGCGGTTTCGGCTTCGGCGGCTCCGGCGGGGGTTTTGGGTGCAGCACGCCGTCGCTGAACCAATAGGCGAGATCGGAGGGCTTGCAGCCTTCGTCCTCGGATTGCGACGGCTGGCCCTCGCAGTCGCTCGCGCCCGCCGGGCAGTGCATGCGGATGTGGAAATGATAGTCGTGGCCCCACCACGGCCGGATCTTCGACAGCCAGGAACGGTCGCCCTTGGCCTCGCGGCACAGCGCCTTCTTGATCGCGGCATTGACGAAGATGCGCTGCACCGCCGGCTCCTGCGCCGCGTCGCGCAGCACCAGCACATGGCCCGGCGTGAACACCTTTGGATCGATATCGAGCCGGTCCGGGCGCACCATCATCACCGCCGACATGTCCTCGCGCTCCTCGCGCGAGAGCCGATGGTCCGGCATCGGCGTCAGCCAGATGTCGGCATCGAGGCCGATCTGGTGGCTGGCATGGCCGGACAGCGCCGGCCCGCCGCGCGGCTGGGCGATGTCGCCGACCAGGATGCCCGGCCATCCCGCGTCCTTGTGCGCTCGGGCCGCAAGCCGCTTGATCAGCGCGATCATCGCGGGGTGACCGTAGCTGCGATTGCGCGACAGCCGCATCACCTGCCAATTGTCGCCATTGAGCGGCATCTGCTCGGCGCCGCCGATGCAGCCTTTCACATAGGAGCCGATGACGTGCGCCGGTCCGGTCGACGGCAGCAGCTTTCGCGCGAACAGCTCCTTGGCGCCGATATTGGGATCGTTCGGATTGGCGAGCGGCGGCAGCGGCTTTGGGTTGACACTGCCCTTGTCCTGGGCCAGCGCGTCGCCGGCGGCCAGGAGCGTCATGACGAGCAGGAGAGGGGCGAGGCGGCGGGGACTCATGTTGACATCCTTATAGCCCAACACCGGGTCAGGGTTAAGAAACAGTCCCTCGGCTGAAATATCGTCTCGAAGTCGCAGTTCCAGTGCGTCGGCCGGCCGATTTTTAACGATGCAATAACCCTCTCATGCATTGACCAAAATTCGTGCGCGGGACGCGTACTCACCCCCTTCTGCATGCAAGCGCGCGCGATCCCGGAAATGATTCAAGGCAGCGCGGAATTTTGCGCCATCTCGTTCTCCGATGACGACGACGCGGCGCGCCTGGAGCGCCCATCGGCGCTGTCGCGCCTTGCAAACGAGCAATGCGGGCTGTTTTTTCGAGACCGCCAGACCGTGCGTCCCATCGCCATGCCACCCAAGATTACCTTTCTTTCAGACACTTGCCCCAAGAGTTGCGGTCGCTGGGTGCGACTGGGACGAGTGAAGTTGAGTTTGGGGTTTCGAAGACCAAAAAAGCGAAAGGGAAGCGTGCTTGGCAGGTCCGGCCTGCACCCGCGCAAGCCGCGCTTTGCGCGCGCCCCTCGTCCTCCGTCCGAACGCGACGAAGTTCTGCGCGGCCGTGCCGAGGCCGCGATCGCGGAAGCGCGCAAATCCCATGAGCGCCTGCGCCAGGCCATCGACATCCTGCCGCAAGGCATCGTGTTCCTCGATGCCGAGGGCCGCTATGTCCTCTGGAACAAGCAATACGCGGAGATTTACAGCAAGACCGCCGATCTGTTCGAGAAAGGCGCGCGCCTCGAGGACACGTTGCGCATCGGCGTCGCCCGCGGCGACTATCCCGAAGCCGCCGGCCACGAGGAAGAATGGATCGCCGAGCGGCTGCAAAAGCTCTATCAGCCCGGCTCACGCCACGAGCAGAAGCTGGCGGACGGCCGCGTCATTCTGATCGACGAGCGGCTGACCGACGACGGCGGCGTCGTCGGCCTGCGCGTCGACATCACCGAGTTGAAGCAGCGCGAGGCCTCGTTCCGCCTGCTGTTCGACGGCAATCCCGTCCCCATGATCGTCTGCGCGCTCGGCGACGAGCGCATCCTCGGCGTCAACGATGCAGCTGTCGCCCATTACGGCTACAGCCGCGCCGAGTTCGAGCTGCTGACGATCCGTTCCCTTCAGGCCTTCGACAGCAAGCCGCCCTGGACCGCCGATTCGGCCGGCGAGGAGCAGGCCGGCCGCACCTGGAAGCACGTCAAGGCCGACGGCGCCCTGATCGACCTTGCGATCTATTCCCGCGAACTGACCTATGCCGAGCGGCCCGCGGTGCTGCTCGCGCTGATGGACATCACCGAGCGCAAGCGCGCCGAGGCACGGCTCGCCTTCATGGCCCAGCATGACGGGCTGACCGGTCTGCCAAACCGCAACCTGCTGCGCCAGCAGGTCGACGAGATGCTGCTGCATACGAGGCGCAGCACCGACAAGGTCGCCCTGCTGATGCTGGGGCTCGACAATTTCAAGGCGGTCAACGACACGCTGGGTCACGCGGTCGGCGACAAGCTGCTGCGCGGCGTCGGCAAGCGGCTGCGTTCGACCTTGCGCGAGGAGGACGCGCTGGCGCGGCTGAACTCGGACGAGTTTGCAATCGTGCAGAGCGGCCTGACGCGTCCCGAGGATGCGGTGCTGCTGGCCAAGCGCCTGCTGGAAGCCATCGCCGATCCCTATCTGCTCGACGGCCATTCAGTGGTGATCAGCGCCTCCATCGGCATCGCGATGGCGCCGGGCGACGGCGACGATTCCGAAAAGCTGCTCAAGAGCGCCGACATGGCGCTGTCGCGCGCCAAGCTGGATGCGCGCGGCTCGTTCGCGTTCTTCGAGGCGGCGCTCGATGCGAAAGCGCAGACCCGCCGCAAGATCGAGGTCGAGCTGCGCGACGCCATCCAGAACGACGTGCTGCGGCCGTATTACCAGCCGCTGATCGACCTTCAGAGCGGCCGCATCACCGGCTTCGAGGCGCTGGTGCGCTGGCCGCATGCCGAGCGCGGCATGGTCCCCCCGGCCGAGTTCATTCCGGTCGCGGAAGAAACCGGGCTGATCAACCCGCTCGGCGGCCTGATGCTGCGCCGGGCCTGTCACGACGCCGCGACCTGGCCGGACGACGTCCGCGTCGCCGTCAACCTGTCGCCGCTCCAGTTCCGCAGCGGCAATCTGCTTTCGGTGGTAACGGATGCGCTGAAGCATTCCGGCCTGCCGCCGCGGCGGCTCGAGCTCGAGATCACGGAGACGCTGCTGCTGGAGAAAAGCGCCCAGGTGCTGGCGACGCTGCACGCGTTGCGCGCGCTCGGTGTGCGCGTCTCGATGGACGATTTCGGTACCGGCTATTCCAGCCTGA
Source organism: Bradyrhizobium sp. WSM1417 (assembly GCF_000515415.1). NCBI lineage: Bacteria > Pseudomonadati > Pseudomonadota > Alphaproteobacteria > Hyphomicrobiales > Nitrobacteraceae > Bradyrhizobium > Bradyrhizobium sp. WSM1417. The sequence continues at coordinate 391,540 of NZ_KI911783.1, read as the reverse complement.
GCTATCTGCGCAGCTTCCCGTTCGACAAGATCAAGATCGACCAGTCCTTCGTGCGCGATCTCGGCGCCAATCGCGAGGCCCAGGCGATCATCCGCTCCATCGTCAGCCTCGGCAAGGGCCTCGGCGTCACCATCACCGCCGAAGGCGTCGAGACCGAAACCGAGCTGAGCTGCCTCCGCACTGAGGGCTGCGACGAAGGCCAGGGGTTTCTGTTCAGCAAGGCCCGGCCGAATGCCGAGATCATCAGCCTGCTCGCCGCGCAGCGCGGCATCGACGGCGTAGGCGAGGACGCCGCGCTGGTGGCCTAGGCTGCGGGATGCCGGCTTGCGTCTTGAGTTGGGCACAGTTGAAATTCAGTGGCCGACAAGCGTTACGGCCTCTTGCTCCTCGGCAGGAGCGGTTTCATGGGACCGCACGAATACGAAGCGGGATGCCACGGGGATCTGTGCGTCGGCGCTGCCATCCTGGCCGATGAGGATGAGTCCCGCGCCGCCATTGGCGACATTCAAGATGACGGGGGCACCCTGCCAGGTCCTGATTGGCTCCATTCCGATGATGAGAAACTCACCGATCGGCTGGTCGAAATATTGAAGCCTCAATTGTGGTCCGAGTTCTGCCGCCGCGAGGCCGAAGCCCAAGCGTTTGGCGCGCGCGTAGATGTCCGCCAGCAACGCCGCGTCGGTTCGAAAGCCCAGTTCGGCAGCCGACACCGTGAAAAGCTCTACGCTCGTCTTCGTGGCGCTAACGGTAAACGTCGGCCGCGCGAGAATTTCGCCAGCCGAGCTTCCGATGCCGCAACCTGCCGCATCCAAAGCGTTGCTGAGGGCGAAGAAGTTTGCAAACGTCCCGATCCGGATCGTCTTCCACGCGGGGAGATCGACGGCGGATTTGATTGGGACTTGCGGCCGATCAGACGGCGCCTGCTTGAGCTTCAGCTGATTCCGCAGGACGTCTCGCGCCGAGCATTGAGCCACGGCTTCGCTCGCAAACAGGAGAGTGCATGCGATGCAGAGGGTGGCAACAATGAGAATGCCACCATGGTGCCATCCCGGCGAACGCCCCTGAATGGCATGGCAACTGACTTTCCTGCCAGCTGTGCGGCCCATAACGGACCTCTCTTGCGCAAATCGGCGCGCTAAAAAGCAATTCAGAACTATCACGTCCAAATGGTCGGCGCGGTCACAGCGGAAAAGCTGTCGTTTTTGTAGCTATAGAAATTGGTCCGGGAAAATTGACAAAGGTTCAGCGGCGAAGACGCTGGATGCGAACTCAATATAGGTCAGCGTGCGTGCACTTTCGCAACTGGTCGACGTCAGCGGTCCCCTGAAAGGATCATCTTACCGACATCTTCGTAATGCGTGTCGCGCGCCTGGATCTGCTGCGCGATGGCGTGCATGTCGCGAAAGCGGCGCTCGAACGGATTGCTGCGGAATACGGCCGTGGCGCCCGCCATGTGGTAGGCGGTGTCGACCACCCTGGCCGACTGGTGAATGGTCCAGGTCGCGGCGAGGCGAACCGAGCTCCGATGCGCCGCGCTGAATTCGCCGGTCGCGCAGAGATCGCGCCACATCGCGCTTGCTGTCGCATAGAGATAGGCGCGCGCGGCCCGCAGGTCGCCCTCGGTGCGGCCGATCAGGCCCTGGACCGCCCCGTTGTCGCGCATGGCGCTGGCTGCCAGCGACTGATGCTTGCCGCGCGCCAGCGCGATGGCGGCATCCAGCGTGGCGCGCGCCACGCCGAGCGACACCGCGGCAAAGCCGAGGCTGAATGTCGAACCGGTGCCGATCCTGTAAAGTGGACCCTGCTCGCGCAGCGCGGACGGCACGTCACGAAACGCGGTGAAGCGCTCGGGGACGAACAGGTCGGCGACCTCGTAGGAATCGGTGCCGGTGCCCGCGAGCCCGATCGCCTGCCAGACGTCGTGCAGCACGGCGCTCGCGACCGGAAACAGGATGGTGCGCACCTCCGCCGAGCCGTCGGCATTTTTCCGCGGCGCGCCGTCGGCCCCGACGATGCGGACATGCGCCCCGAGCCAGCTCGCCTGCCGCGAGCCCGAGGCAAAATCCCAGCGCGCCGTGACGCGATAGCCGCCTTCAACCGCCCGCGCCTCATGCCCGATCGCGCCCCAGGCGAGGATGCCCGGCGACGTGTTGAAGATCTCCTGCGCGGTGTCGTGGTCGAGTGACGCCGCGATCATCGCGCAGACCGTGCATTGACCGAGGCACCATGCGGTGGAGGCATCCGCCTTCGCGATCTCCTCCAGCATCTGCATGAAGGCTTCCGGCGGCGCTTCAGTGCCGCCGAGGCTCTGCGGCAGCAGCGCGCGGTAGAGCCCGTTCTCGATCAGCGCGGAGACGACGGCCGGCGTCAGCCGCCGCGTCCGCTCGATCTCGTCGGCTTCGCTGGCAATGAGCGGCGCGATGGCGCGGGCACGTTCGACGAGATCAAGGCCTTGATCGAAGACTTGCGACCTGTTCATGCGCCACCTCGTCAGGCCGCGGCGCGGCCAAGGTCGAGCGATTGCCGGCGCCTGGTCGGGAAGCTCAGTGCCACCGCGACGGCGGCAAGCCCGATTGCGAAGGAGCCCGCATGCAGCCATGTGTAGCGCTGGAAATTGTCGAACACGAGTCCGCCGGCCCACGGCCCGATTGCCATGCCGAGGCTCGCGAAGGCCGACACCGCGCCGAACACCGTGCCCATGATGCGCGCGCCGAAGAACTCGCGGACCAGCACCGCATAGAGCGGCATCACCCCGCCATAGGCGAGACCGAACACGACGGACAGCGCGTAGAATTCACCGAGCTGCGCCACCGCGAGATAAGTCGCGATGCACATCGCCTGCACGAACAGGCCGGCGACCAGCACCGGCTTGGCGCCGATGCGATCGGCAGCCGCGCCCAGCAGCAGGCGGCCGCCGAGCCCGGAGACCCCGGCGACACTGTAGACCGTCACTGCCGTGAGCGGGGCGATGCCGCACACCATCGCATAGGACACCATGTGAAAGATCGGGCCGGAATGCGCGGCGCAGCAGGCGAAATGCGCCGCCGCGAGCGCGATGAATTGCGGCGTGCGCAGCGCCTGCGACCCCGTCAACTCCATCTCCGGCGCGGCATTCGCCGTTGTGGGCCCGGCCGCTGCCGGCGCCGAGCGCACCAGGAAGCTGGCGGGGATCAGCAGCGCCCACGCGGCGATGCCGATCACCAGCATCGCGATGCGCCAGTCATAGGCGGTGATCAGCCAGCTTGCGGTCGGCGCGATCGTCACCGGCGACACGCCCATGCCGGCGGAGACCAGTGCCACCGCGAGGCTGCGGTGGGTCTCGATCCAGGCGCTCGCGAGCGCCATCATCGGCGCGTAGAAGCTGCCGGCGGCGATGCCGATCAGCACGCCGAAGTACAGCTGGAACTGCCACAGGCTTGCGGCCTGGCTCGCGGCCACGAGACCGAGCCCCAACAGAACGCTTCCGGCAAGCACCACGATGCGGGTGCCAAACCGGTCCGACAGCGTGCCCCAGACAAACGCGGCAGCAGCCATGCAGAGGAAATCGATCGTCGCCGCCGCCGACACACCGGCGCGCGACCATCCCATCGAGTCCGAGATCGGCTGCAGGAAGACCGCAAGCGACAGCATCGTGCCGAAGCCGACGCATGTCATCAGCGCACCCGCGGCGACGACGACCCAGCCGTAGTTGAAGCCTGATGGCTTGCTCATGCGGTTCCTCTGCGCTTTTGGTCTTGTTGATGGTGCGCAGCAGGGATGGTGACCGATCTGCCGGGGGAGGGCAAGGCTGCGGTATCAGCCCGCAGGATGAGTAGAGCGGAAGCGAAACTCACAAACTTCTGGACTGCACTTCGGGTGATGGGTTTCGCAAGAGCTCAACCCATCCTTGTAATAGCGGAATCGAATATCATCGACCCGTTCCGTGAGGAATGGCCTGCTGCGGACTGCAATCCGCAGCAGGCCGCTGGCGATCGGATCGTACCCATCCTGAGCAGTTTGTGGCTGCCCCGTAGCGTGATCGCGCCAGCACCTTCATCGGACCCGGATGGTTGCCGGAACAATTTGGTTCGCTTCACAAGGCAGGGTCGAGGAAGATGGAAAAGACTAGCATGATTGTGGCCGGCATCGATACGGCCAAAGACAAGCTGGACGTTGCGATTTGCGGACAGACTCAGCGTTTACAAGTCGCAAACTCAATGCGGGGTTGGAAACAACTTCGTTTGGAGCTGACAAAGGCCGGAGTCGAACGCGTCGGGATCGAGGCGACCGGTGGTTACGAACGTGGTGTGGTCAGGCACCTGCAGGCGGCAGGTTTTCTCGTTCTGGTTCTCCAACCGATCCAGGTGCGGGCCTTTGCGCGCATGCACCGCCAGAGGGCTAAAAATGATGCGCTCGATGCGGCTTTGATTGCCGCATGTGCGACCGCAATCGAACCACATGAGATAGGGGCGGACCAGCGACTGACGGCACTTGCCGACGGCCTGACCTTCGTCGAGCAAATCGAAGAGGATATCGCTCGCTTCAAGACCCGGCTCGAGCACATTGCCGAACCGCGCCTGAAACGAATGGTTCTCGCCGACATTGCGCGGCTCAAGGTGCGAAGACTGGCGCAGCTACGCCTCATTGCCAAGCAATTGCGCGATCACCACGACCTGGCTGCCCGACTTGATCTCGTCATAAGCGTTCCGGGCATTGGCGAACGCACCGCGCTTGCCCTGATTATCCGGATGCCCGAGCTCGGCCGCATCAACCGGGAGCAGGCATCGGCGCTCGCAGGTCTTGCTCCCTTCGACGACGACAGCGGGAAATACAAAGGCCAGCGTCACATCGCCGGGGGCCGGGGCCGTCTTCGGCGCTCCCTCTACGCCGCCGCGCTCCCCGCAGCCTTCCGCTGGAATAAGGCCTTGATCAACCTCTACAGCCGTCTCACGGCCGCGGGGAAAGCCCACAACGTCGCTATGGTGGCTTGCGCCAGGAAGCTCCTGATCTATGCCAACACTGTCGTTGCCAGAGGTACGCCCTGGCGCGAAAACGTCATCCAGACTTAATGGTTGCTACGCCAGTCGCCGCGTCGGCAATGAGCGGCGCGACGGCGCGGGCGCGCTCGATGAGGCCAAATCCGGGAGTTGCATACATGCGCGTTTCCTCGCCCATTCTTGGTGTGAGCGGTAAGGAGGCAATGGTGGTCTATGTGGCAGGGAGGATCAAGGTGGTCCACCGCCATTCCGGGCTCGGGCCAACTGGCGCCGCGGAATGACGGTTTGGTCTCGCAAGCTCGCGCTGACGCGGGCGACATCACAGCTCGGGCAAACCCGGCGGCGGCTTGCGTGCGTTCGTTGCTTGCTCGAAGGCATACGCCAGACGCAGCAGCTTGTGCTCGCTCCAGGCGCGCCCTGCGAAGGTGACGCCGAGCGGATAGTCGGGCGTGTCTTTGCCGTCGTTCGTCCCCGAGACGAAGCCGCCAGGCACCATGACGCTGGGATAGCCCGCCTTGGCGGCGATTATGGCGCCGTAGGCGCCGGGGAACAGCACCGCGTCGAGCTCGTGCTGGTTCATATAGGCGTCCATTCCGCGCGTCCTGGCGGAGAGCAGGTCCATGGCACGTGCGGACTTGTACTCGGGCTCGCTCAGATCGCCCCTGGTCAGGTCAGCGGCGAGGAAGTGGTCCTGTCCGAAACGGAGCGCATTGTCGGCGTTCGCTGCGTTGAAGGCCACGATGTCGGCCATGGTCTTGATGTCAGTGTTGGTCGCCCATTCCCGCAGATAGAGATTGAGACCGTGCTTCATCTCGTACAGAAAGACGACCGGGGGTCTTGCGACCGTGCCTTTGTGGGTGCTCAGCGGATTGCGGTTGAGCACGGCCATGGTCGTGCCCGGTCCACCGATCCAGCCAAGTGTCGGCATGCTGGCCTGCACGATGACGGCGCCGAGATCCTCCAGCACCTTGATCACCTCGGCCATCAGCTTGGCCGACTTCGGCGGCAGCTTGCCGTAATAGCAATCGTTCAGCGGGTCGGCGGGGTCGCTCGGCACGCCGATGCGCGCGCCCTTCATCGCGTCGGTGACGAGGCCGGCGGTGTAGTCGGCCGGCCGCCGTTGCTCTTGCGTCGCTGGGTCGAGCGGGTCCTTGGCAGCCAGCACATTCAGCAGCATCGCGGCATCGCGCACCGTGCGCGTCATCGGACCGGCGGTGTCCTGGCTGTGCGCAATCGGCAGGATGCCGGCGCGGCTGATCAGCCCGACGGTCGGTTTCACGGTGACGAGGCCGTTCAGGCTGGCGGGATGCAGCAGCGAGCCTGAGGTCTCCGTGCCAATTGAGGCCGCGCAGAGGCCGGCTGTCACGGCGACCGCCGAACCCGAGCTCGATCCCCCTGGAGACATCACCGGAATCCCACGATCGTCCAGCGCGGGCGCATAGGGGTTCTTCACCTGGCCGCCGAGCGATGAATAGCCCGCGGGCATGTCGATCGCGAGCATATTGGCGAACTCCATCAGGTTCGCCTTGCCCAGGATCACCGCGCCGGCACGCCGCAGCAGCTTGACGATGGTGGCGTCATCCCTGGCGCGCGCACTCTCCAGCGCCAGCGAGCCCGCCGTGGTCGGCTGTTCGTCCCCGGTCGCGATATTGTCCTTGAGTAGGATAGGGACGCCCGCCAGCGGCCGCTGGGGCGACGGCCTCGTGCCGTCGAGCGTGCCCGCGAGCGCATCGGGATTGAGTGCACGGACCGAGTTGAGCTTAGGCCCGTCGCGGTCATACGCCGCGATGCGCGCGAGATAGAATTCGGCCAGCGCCCTCGCGGTGATCCGCCCGCCGGCCAAGGCATCGATGATGTCGCTCATCGGCGCGTGCGCGAGCATCTGCATGGTCGGCGCCGACGGCGTCCGTTCAGTCAGGCAAGATCCAGGAAGCTCGGACATTCGCGTTTCCTCGCCCATTCTACCGTGAGCGGTCAATCGCACGATGGTGGTCTATTTGGCGAGGAGGATCAAGGTAGTGTGGCGTCAATCCGGCAATCGCGACGTGAAGTGCGGAATCGGAGATGATGATGCAAGCTCGAAGAGCTCACGCCGGCTCCAAGAAACTATTGGTGCTGCTCGGACATTATCGTTTTCCAGAACAGCGTGATACTCTTCCGAAACAGGCAGCGATTTTGGCCTCCAACCGGCAGCGGCAAATGTCCTCGTCTGATGCTCCGATGAAACGCAGTGACGCAGCCCGCCGAGGGCGGAGACAGACGAAGACCCTGCTGCTGATTTTAGCCATCGGGTTTCTCGTTTTCGGAGCTGCTGCGGGTACATTGTATTACGCGCTGCGGCCGATAACGCTCCGGATTGCCGTCGGACCGCCGGGAAGCAACGATCACAAAGTGATCGAGGCGATGACCGAGGCCTTTGCCAACGAGAGCAGGACCGTGAGGCTGTCTCCGATCACGACCGCCGGAGCGGCCGAAGCTCTCGCCCTGCTCGGTGCCGGCAAAGCCGATCTTGCGGTGGGTCGCGGCGATCTGGAAATGCCGGCCGACGCGCAAACAGTCGTCATCTTGCGCAAGAACTTCGTCGTGCTGTGGTCTTCTTCGGGACCGGCGGGCAAGGGCTCCAAGCGAAAGCCGGCGCCGAAAATCAAGGAGGTCGCAGATCTCGCTGGGCATAAGGTGGGGGTGATTGGCGCGACCCCAGCGAACGCCGCGTTGCTGAGAGTCATCCTGAGCGCCGCCGGTGTGGAGCCGGACAAGGTCACGGTCGCTCAATTCGGCACGGGCCAGCTTGAGGAGCTGGCGCGTGACCCGAGCCTCGACGCCTTCATGGCGGTCGGTCCGCTCGATAGCAAGATAACCGCCGACGCGATTGCCGCGACCGCCCGGACGCGTGGCGAGCCGAAATTTCTCGCGATCGACGCATCGGAAGCCATCGCCCTGAAGCATCCGCGTTATGAATCGGAGGAAATTCCGCCAAGCATTTTCAATGCGAATCCAGCCCGGCCGGATGACAAGGTGGAGACCGTCAGTGTCAGCCATTTGATCGTAGCGCGGAATGCCTTGTCCGAAACCACAGTGGCGGCGTTTTACCGCCAGCAATTCGCCCTCCGCCAGGCGATTGCCAGGCAGGTACCAGGCGCTGCGCAAATCACCAAGCCGGACACTGAGAAAGAAGCCGAGCTGCCGGTTCACCGGGGAGCGGCGGCCGTGATCGACGGCACTGAGCGCACCTTCCTCGACAGGTACGGCGACTACTTCTGGTTTGCGCTCCTGCTTCTCTCCGGCATTGGCTCGGCGGGCGCCTGGCTGCGTCAATATCTGAATCGGGATGAACGCGACGAGAACACTGGCCATCGCAACAGAATTCTGGCGCTGGTTTCCAAGGTGCGCACTGCAGAGTTCGACCATGAGCTGCTGGCCATGCAGCAGGAGGTTGACAGCATCATAGAGGAAACGCTCGGCTGCTACGATGACGGCGCCATCGAGGAAGAGGAGCTGGCAGCCTTCGGCCTGGTGCTCGAACTGTTCGATCATGCCCTCAGCGAGAGGCGCGCAGCGTTGCAAACCCCTCCTTCGAACGTGCTCGCCGCGCGGCGGTAGGCGATACAATAAGCCCGCGCCCGCTGAATCCCAGAGAACAGTCCAAACCGGATCTAGGTCGGGTCCTTTAGCAATCGCTCCATGACGATCGTGCGTTCGTCGCCATGATAGTTGTCGCGCACGCCGTTGAACCCGAGCCGGGCGTAGAAGGCCTCAGCGGTGACTGACGAAGAGAGGGTCAACGAAGGGATGTTGCGCTCGCGTGCGGTATGCTCGATCTCGACCATCAGCAGCTTGCCGATGCCCCGGGCCTGAACATCGGGAGCGACGAAGACCGTGCGGACCACGCTTCCGTCGAGACTGCGGTCGCAACGATGCGGCTGCGGATCGTGGCGACAAACACGGTGCGTTGTCCGATCAGCCGCCGTACGGCATCTGGACTGAAACTATGCGCGATCCTTTCGATGATCTCGTCCGCGTAGTCCTTCGCGTTCGTTTCCCGCAGCGCCCGTAAGATGACCACGCTGATCTCATCGGCATCATCTACGAGTGCGGGCCGGATTGTGCATTCCATGGGACGCTCCAACCGTCGCTGTAGGTCCGCGGCCGTATACAGCACAATGGCTGTTCGCCCCTGCGGCCATGAAATGCACAATGACCGCGCTATTGCAGTCCCAGACCGCTGCAGTACCACGCCATATCTTCGTGTCGCCAGCCGCGCTTGACGCCTGATTCCTTGCACTCATTGTAGGTCTTGAAGTTTGCTCCGTTTCGGCAGCCTGACGGGTAGCTCCCAAAGCCGCCACCCGAGGTGGAACACGCGACCGGGCTGACCGCCGTGGTCGGGGCGGCCGTGGCTTTGGGAGCTGCGTTGGCTGATGTGATCGACAAGATGATCAAGCCGCCTAACGCCAAAACCGAAGCTTTCATTGCTCTCTCCTGATCGCAGGGATGCGTCATGCTATCCCAGGATGTGTTGTAGCAGAAGATGCAACCGAGATGAAGGAGCACTGTGCTGCGCGCGCTTTCTGGTCTTTCCATTCGACAGCAAACCGCGACAGCGTTGGTTCCTCTGAAGGAACGGTCAGCAGCTCAACGCGTTTGAGGTAGCGAAAGGACACTTGCATGACCGAGAAATTCGATCCGGCACCGCCGGACAAGAACGCGGAAGATCTCAAGCGCGGCATCCGGCGCGACAAGGCCAAGGACGACGAGTTGGACAAGGGCTTGAAGGACAGTTTCCCGGCGTCGGACCCGGTGAGCAGCACCCAGGCGTCCAAGGCGACGCCGGACGCATGAAGGAGGGATAGACTATGGGCCTCGCAGCCTATGATATTGTTGGCAGGGATGGTGCCTGGCACGTCGACCACGATGGCGAAATCCGGAACACTTACCAGACCAAGGAAGCCGCTTTCGAGGCGGCTGTGGCCGCGGCATCGCTCGCCATGCGGCAGGGTCATTCCGTGCGGCTGACGGTGCCGGAGAGCGAGAACGCCGTCGGCGCGGAAAATTCGGGCGGATGACCCTCGACGGCATTCTGATTCTACACGGCCGCCAGCAAATGGGCGGGCGGAAACGGCTTGCGCAAAAAGGTGGTGTTGGGCGGCAGCGGCGCCATCACCGTCCCGGACATCAGCACGATGTTGAGCCCGGGATGAGCGCTGCGCGCGTACTCTGCGAGCTCGAGCCCGGTCATTCTCCCCGCGAGGTTGTGATCGGTGATGAGCGCTCTTAGCTCCGTGCCCGTCGACGCCACGATGAGCTCCGCCGCCTCCGCGGTGGCACATTCGACGACTTCGAACCCTTCGTCCTTGAGAAGGTCGGATAAAACTTCGCGCTGGAGCGAGTCGTCCTCGACCAGCAGCATGACGAAATTCGACATGCGGTCATTCCCAACTTATCGAATGTTAATGCGCAGCCTGGAAGATTGTTCGGTTGTGATGTCTTCGTTCGGCGCTCCGTGCGCCACGGCATGATCAGTCGAACATGTTGCATTCTCCTTGAGCTTTCGAGGCAGGCGCCGAAGCGGGGATCGAACAGGAGCGGCAATGGCGATCGTCTTCATCACGGGCAGCACGGACGGTTTGGGCCGCGCAGCGGCCCAGTCTCTCCTCGAACAGGGCCACCAAATCGTCCTGCACGCGCGATCGGCGGAACGTGCGGCCGCAATCTCCGAGCTTGAATCGCATTCCGCACGGGTCGTGATCGGCGATCTCAAGAGCGCCGCCCAGACCAGACACGTGGCAGATCAGGTCAACGCAATCGGACGAATGGACGCGGTCATCCACAACGCCGGGGTCTATACCGAGCGCAGCCGCGGCCCAACGCCCGAAGGCCACGCCACCACGCTGGCGGTCAACACGCTCGCGCCCTATTTGCTCACCGCCCTGATGAAGCGCCCCGATCGGCTGGTGTATCTCAGCAGCGGACTTCATCACGGCGGAGAGGGATCGCTAGGCGATCTCGACTGGACCAGGCGAACCTGGGATCCGGCCAAGGCGTACGCGGAGAGCAAGCTGCACATGGTCGCACTGGCCTTTGCCTTGGCGCGGCGTTGGCCGCAGGTGCTGAGCAACGCCGTCGATCCCGGCTGGGCACGCACCAAAATGGGCGGTGCCGGAGCGCCGGTCGGCGTGGCCACCGGACAACGGACGCAGACCTGGCTCGCCGTGAGCGATGATCCCGCCGCCCTGGTCAGCGGTCGTTACTGGCATGACCTCCGGCAACAAGAGCCGGCGCACGAAGCGGCTGATCCCGATTTTCAGGAGAGGCTTCTGGGCAGACTGGGCGAGTTGACGGGGGTGACGCTGCCTCCAGCGTAGAAGCAATTCGCCTGAAGGCCACATCTTCCCAAAGCGTCCGGAGGAGGATGCTGCCCCTCATGCGCACGGCATTGCCGCGGGCTGCATGATGTCATTATGCCCGTGTTTTGCCCGACAGGTCAAGCGAAATTCTGAAAATCAAAAGTTCAATCCGAACAAGCCCCTCGCTACTGTGCATGGGGTTGTTTTCGCGGTTTTTATTTTTCGGTTCCTGAAAAGCGCAGACCGGACCTGTCTCGTCGCGCTCGCGGCGGCCTAAAGCCCCCGCCTCAGCTGTCCACCTTCAGCGCGGCAATAAAAGCTTCCTGCGGGATGTCGACCTTGCCGAACTGCCGCATCTTCTTCTTGCCTTCCTTCTGCTTCTCCAGAAGTTTTCGTTTGCGCGTGATGTCGCCGCCGTAGCACTTTGCGGTGACGTCCTTGCGCAGCGCGCGCACCGTTTCGCGCGCGATCACCTTGCCGCCGATCGCCGCCTGGATCGGGATCTGGAACATGTGCGGCGGGATCAAATCCTTCATCTTCTCGACCATGGCGCGGCCGCGGCCTTCGGCGCGGGTGCGATGCACCAGCATCGAGAGCGCGTCGACCGGCTCGTTGTTGACCAGGATCTGCATCTTGACCAGATCGGCCGGCTTGTAGTCGGTGAGATGATAGTCGAACGAGGCATAGCCCTTGGAGACCGACTTCAGGCGGTCGTAGAAGTCGAACACGACCTCGTTGAGCGGCAGATCGTATTTCACCATGGCGCGGGAGCCGACATAGGTCAGCTCCTTCTGCACGCCGCGGCGGTCCTGGCACAGCTTGAGCACGCTGCCGAGATATTCGTCGGGGGTGAGGATCGTGGCCTCGATCCAGGGCTCCTGGATCTCCGCGATCTTGACCACATCCGGCATGTCGACAGGATTGTGAATCGAGATTTCCTGGCCGTCGGTCAGGCTCATCTTGTAGATCACGCTCGGCGCGGTCGCGATCAGATTGAGATCGAATTCGCGCGACAGACGCTCCTGGATGATCTCCAGATGCAACAGCCCGAGGAAGCCGCAGCGGAAGCCGAAGCCGAGTGCGGCCGAGGTCTCCATCTCGTAGGAGAAGCTGGCATCGTTGAGGCGCAGCTTGCCCATCGCCGCCCGCAAGGTCTCGAAGTCGTCGGCGTCGGCAGGGAATAGGCCGCAGAACACCACGGGAATGGCCGGCTTGAAGCCCGGCAGCATGTCGGTCACCGGCTTCTTGTCGTCGGTGATGGTGTCGCCGACGCGGGTGTCGGCGACTTCCTTGATCGCGGCGGTGATGAAGCCGATCTCACCGGGGCCGAGCTCGTCGACCTGCGTCATCTTCGGGGTGAAGAAGCCGACCCGCTCGATGTCATAGGCCGCGCCCGTGCCCATCATGCGGACCCGGCTGCCCTTCTTCATGACGCCGTCGACGACGCGGATCAGCACCACCACGCCGAGATAGACGTCGTACCAGCTGTCGACCAGCAGCGCCTTTAGCGTCGCGTCGCGGTCGCCCTTCGGCGGCGGCAGGCGGGTGACGATCGCCTCCAGCACGTCGGGCACGCCGAGGCCGGTCTTGGCCGAGATCATCACGGACTCGGACGCGTCGATGCCGATGACGTCTTCGATCTGCTGCTTGACCTTCTCCGGCTCTGCGGCGGGAAGGTCGACCTTGTTCAGGACCGGAACGATCTCATGTCCCGCATCGAGCGCGTGGTAGACGTTGGCGAGCGTCTGCGCCTCCACGCCCTGGCTGGCGTCGACCACCAGCAGGGAACCCTCGCAGGCCGCCAGCGACCGCGAGACTTCGTAGGCGAAGTCGACATGGCCGGGCGTGTCCATCAGGTTGAAGATGTAATCCTTGCCGTCCTTGGCGCGGTAGGCGAGGCGCACCGTCTGCGCCTTGATGGTGATGCCGCGCTCGCGCTCGATATCCATGGAATCGAGCACCTGCTCCTTGCCCGCCATTTCACGGTCGGTGAGGCCGCCGGTCATCTGGATCAGGCGGTCGGCCAGCGTCGATTTGCCATGGTCGATATGGGCGACGATGGAGAAATTGCGGATGTTGGAAATGGGGACGGTCGTCATGGGCGCGGGATACCACTCACACCCCCGTGCGGCAACCATATTGCTGTAATTTCAGGGCCTTTGTTCACGCCAAGCTGATTCCACGAAGGCCCGAAACGCGCTACGCAACGCCTGATGTCCAGGCCCATGTCCACGACCTCGATCCCGTCTGCCCGAGCCCGCGCGAAGACCCGGGTGAGCTATGCCCGCTTTCGGGCGTGGCTCGTTGCCAGCGCGACCCGCCCCGAGGCGCGCCTCTGGCTGGTGATCCAGCTCGCCATCCTGCATGCGGTGCTCTGGACCTTCATCCTGATCAATCTGAAGGCAGCGCAGGACGTTCACATGGACGTCGCGGAAGCCTGGGGCTGGGGGCAGAAATTCCTCTGGGGCTATGGCAAGCACCCGCCGCTGTCGGGCTGGGTTGCCGGCCTCTGGTTCACACTGTTCCCGCCGACGGACTGGGCGACCTATGCGCTGGCGATGGCGACCGTCGGCACCGGTATGGTGATCTGCTGGCTCATCGCGCTGCGCGTCGTGGATGCGCGGCGCGCATTCCTGGTCGTGGTGATGGTCGCGCTCTACCCGATCTTCAATTTCAAGGGCTTCAAGTACAATCCCGACCTGCTCCAGCTCGTCACCTTGCCGCTCCTCGTGCTCGCTTATCTCAATGCGTTCGAGAAGCGGAGCTGGCAATCCGGAGTCTTGCTCGGCCTTGCCGGCGCGCTGGCGCTGATGACCAAATACTGGGTGCTGACCATGATCGGCGCCATCGGGCTTGCCGCGCTGATCCATCCGGAGCGAATGAGATTCCTGTCGTCACCGGCGCCATGGGTTGCGATCGCGACGATGGCGGCGGCGATGATCCCGCACATCGTCTGGCTCGCGGACGCGCATTTCGTGCCGCTGACCTATGCCGGCGATACCTACAGCCTCGAGGACAGCGGCCAGGTGCATCAGCTCGTGGCGGGCTATGCCCTGCATAATTTCGCGCTGCTGGCATTGCCGGTGGCGCTGGCCGCGCTGGCGATGGCGCTGGTGCCGCCTTGGTTCAGGCTGCTGCTGCGTTCGCCCTTGCGCATCGTCACGCGGGCCTGGGCCCGCGGCGCGAATCCGGGCGTGAATCTTTCGCAGGCGCGCAACGTCTGGCTCATTCAAATTATCGTCGCGGTCGGCCCCGCGCTCGGCGCATTGGCCTTCAGCATCTACATGAAGACCGATTGGGGCATCTCGCTGTTCTTCCTGGTGCCGCTCGCGCTGGTCGCGATCCCGGCGTTGCGGGTGCAGAGTGCTGCGCTGTTCAACATTGTCGCGATCTGGCTCGTGCTCAGCGTCGCCACGCTCGCTGCCTCGCCCTGGATCGCTGCGCGCGAGATGGCGGCCAATGCCGGCAACACGGCGACCTATGGCGCGCGCTCGGATCTCGCGCGCGAGCTGACGCAGGCCTGGCACGCGCGCTTCGCCTCGCGCTGGGCGGTCGTCGCCGGCACCATGGAGTCGATCCAGCCGATGGTGTTCTACAGCCCGGATCATCCGGCCGCGTTCACGCCGCTCGAAGCCTGGGGATCCGGGTTGATCTCGCCCGATGACGTCAAGAGATACGGCTTCATCGGCGTGTTCGATCCGGCCGACGGTCGCCTGCCGGCGTTCGAGAAATGGGTGTCCGAGGTTGCGCCGAACGCCGAGCGCATCGTGATGACGACGCGCCGTTTCACCCACGGCAAGGCCGGTCCGTCGATGAGCTGGAACATCTACATCGCGCCGCCGGGGAATTGATCGAGGCGACGCCGCCTAAATCCCTTCCTCGTTGAATTTGCTTTCAACGAGTTCGGTGATCGCCGCGAGCGCGGCTTCGGCGTCGTCCCCGGCAGCGGCGACCGTGATGGTGGTGCCGGGACCGGCGGCGAGCATCATCAGGCCCATGATCGAGGTGCCGCCGACGGTTTCGCCGCCGCGCGTCACCCAGACCTGCGCGCTGAAGCGCTCCACGGCCTGGACGAACTTCGCGGAGGCCCGCGCGTGCAGGCCGCGCTTGTTGATGATCAGAAGGTCCTTGGAGATCGCGCCCGCGGGCACGCCCGTCCCGGCTTGCGGCGCCTCGTCGCTCATTTGCCGGCGAGGACGCGGCTGGCGATGGTGACGTATTTGCGGCCGGCTTCCTGAGCCATCGCGATCGCGTCGGGGAGCGGACGCTCCTCGCGCACCTTGGCAAGCTTCACCAGCATGGGAAGGTTGATGCCCGCGAGCACTTCGACCTTCGGCCGGCTCATGCAGGATATTGCCAAATTGGATGGCGTGCCGCCGAACATGTCGGTGAGGATCGCGACGCCGTCGCCGGAATCGACGCGGTTAACCGCCTCGATGATGTCGCTTCGACAGAGATCGGAATCATCTTCGGCGCCGATCGTGATCGCTTCGATTTGCTTTTGTGGGCCCATGACATGTTCAAGCGCTGCCTTGAATTCGTCGGCAAGGCGCCCGTGGGTCACAAGTACTAGACCAATCATCGGAAAACTCCTCGCGGGCGCTTTTGGTGCACCGCACGAACGCGCCACTTTGACCATCCAGAGCCCCCGCGCAAGAGGGGATGTTGCGTATCTCCCTGAATCTAGACGGATGGATAAGGGGAGCTGCGCCGGTCTATTCGGTCGCGAGTGTGGGGTTCATATGGTTACCATTTCCCTTCAAACAATCGCCTGAAGGGTTAACGGAAGATGAACTCTTGGTAGTGGTCAAGGCCGCGACAACCAGAGGAAGGGGCGAATAGCCGCGGCCGATCGGGATTCGCGGTATTTCGACACCTAAAATGGCTGTTTTCAGGGATTCGGCCGGCGGCAGCCGCTCCGCATCCGCGGCGTCCAGATCGACCACGAGGCCGACGGTCGCATGCTCCACGAAGTCGCAGCGGCGGATTCCCAGGCCCCGGATCTCGATCAGGCCGGCCAGGACCGGAGCGGGGCGGACCTCAATTTCGCGGCCGACTGTCGCCAGATGGACACGGTCATCACCGACCAGAACGGCCCTTTCGAGCACGCCGCTACGTCCCGCCATGATCAAATCGAAGGCAAGGCGCGACTTGCCGGAGCCCGAGGGCCCGCGGATCAGCACCGCCAGATCTCCAACCTTGACCGCCGAGGCGTGAATGCTGGGGCCGCCTTCGTCCAAGCTGCCTTGGCTCATAGCGCCGGCAGCCTCACCACGAAGCGCGCGCCGACAACAACAGGCGCTCCGTCCTCGTCCGCCGGGCCGGACCGGTTCTCCGCCCAGATGCGTCCGCCATGCGCGTCGACGATCTGCTTGGAGATCGACAGGCCGAGGCCGGAGTTCTGGCCAAAGCCCTGATGAGGGCGGTCGGTGTAGAAGCGCTCGAAGATGCGCTCCAGCGCGTCGTCGCGGATTCCGGGGCCGTCGTCGTCGACCACGATCTCGATCTCGCCGCGCACGCGGCGGCAGGTGAGGCGCACCTTGTTGCCGGGCTCGGAGAAGGACTGTGCGTTCGAGAGCAGGTTGGAGACCACCTGTCCGAGCCGCGAATCGTGGCCGGTCACGGCGAAATTGTCGGTCGGGCCGCGGCCCTCGAAACGCATTTCGACCGCGACGTCATGGCCGAGCTTGGTTTCATTGGCAACGGAGACGAGCGTCGTCAGCAGGCGCCGCAGATCGACCGGGATCGCATCCTGGCGCTGCAGTTCGGCATCGAGACGGCTGGCGTCGGAGATGTCCGAGATCAGCCGGTCGAGCCGCTTGACGTCATGCTCGATCACCTCGAGCAAGCGCGCGCGGCTGTTCTCGTTGCGCGCCAGCGGCAACGTTTCGACCGCGGAGCGCAAAGAGGTCAACGGGTTCTTCAATTCGTGGGCGACGTCGGCGGCGAACATCTCGATCGCTTCGATGCGGCTGTAGAGTGCACTGGTCATGTCGCGCAGCGCACCGGAGAGATGGCCGATCTCGTCGCGACGACGGGTGAAGTCGGGAATTTCGACCCGGGTCCTGATCCGGCGGCGGATCAGTTCGGCGCTGTCGGCGAGCCGGCGGACTGGACCTGCGATCGTGCTGGCGAGCAGCAGCGACAGCATGATCATGACCGCGGCGGCGACGCCGCCCACCTTGAGGATCGCGAGGCGCTCGGCGGTGACCATCTGGTCGATGTCGTCGCCCTGCGTCGACAGCATCAACGCGCCGTGGATGGCGCGCGAGCGCAGCACGGGGACCGCGACCGAGACGATCACCTCGCCGCGCGCATTGACCCGCACCATCGAGCGCTTCTGGCCCTGGAGCGCATCGCCCACCTCCGCATAGCCATTGCCGTTCTCGGGTCCGAGCTCGCGATAGAGCGGCAGGTCGCCGCGATTGAGCCAAGTGCGGACCGCGACCATGCCGCGTTCGACCATGCCCGGCTTCTCGGCGGCGACCGACGGCAGGGGAAAGCGCACCACGGTATCGAGGCTGCGGCTGTCGACCAGCAGGCTGCCGTTAGGGTCGTAGATGCGGGCGCGTGTCTTGGTGGGCGAGATCAGCGTGCGCAGCACCGGCGCCACGCGCTCCGGATTGATCGGAAAATCCAGCGGGGAATACTCGTCCGAGCCGCCATAGGTCTCGCCCGGCTTGAGGTCGAGCAACCGGTCGGGATCGATGGTGATGGCGTTGGTCTGCACCGTCGCGGAGGCCGCGATCGCGCCGGCGATGATCTCCGCCTGTACCAGCAGGCTCTGCGCGCGCGCGTCGATCAGGCCGGCGCGGAATTGCGACAGATAGAGGATGCTCGCCACCAGCGCGACCAGGCCGGCGAGGTTGAGCGAGACGATGCGGCGGGTCAGGCTCGAGAAGGACAGCGCGAAGAAGAACTGCCCGGCGCGCCTGAGCCAGTTCAGCGGACGCCAGCCCCGCACGGCCGGCTTGTCCTCGGCCAATTGATCCGGAGCGCCGTGGGCGGTGACGTCCTCGGCGTTCTGGTTCTCGTCAGGCTGCGTTCGGTCAAGCAATGCTCACGCCCGCGTTAGGACAGCTCGTGCGAAGGTCCCCGCATTCTAGAGCCATCCCGGTCCCGATGGAATCAGAACCGGCGATGCTCTCGGTCTTTCGTGGAGGCGCGCGCGCCTCAGGCTTCCTTGAAGCGGTAGCCGACGCCGTAGAGCGTCTCGATCATCTCGAACTCGTTGTCGACCACCTTGAACTTCTTGCGCAGCCGCTTGATGTGGCTGTCGATGGTGCGGTCGTCGACATAGACTTGGTCGTCATAGGCGGCGTCCATCAGCGCGTTGCGGCTCTTCACCACGCCGGGCCGGGTCGCGAGCGCCTGCAGGATCAGGAATTCGGTGACGGTCAGCGTCACCGGTTCGTTCTTCCAGGTGCAGGTGTGCCGTTCAGGATCCATGCGCAGCAGGCCGCGGTCGAGTGCCTTGGCGTCGTTCTCCTTCGGCGTGACGGTCGGGTCCTTCGGCGCCGAACGGCGCAGCACCGCCTTGACGCGCTCGACCAGCAGGCGCTGCGAGAACGGTTTGCGGATGAAGTCGTCGGCGCCCATCTTGAGGCCGAACAGCTCGTCGATCTCTTCGTCCTTGGAGGTCAGGAAGATCACGGGCAGGTCGGATTTCTGCCGCAGCCGGCGCAACGTCTCCATGCCGTCCATGCGCGGCATCTTGATGTCGAGGATGGCAAGATCGGGCTGGGTGGTGCGGAAACCGTCGAGCGCGGAGGCGCCGTCGGTGTAGGTCATGATGCGGTAGCCTTCGGCCTCCAGCGCGATCGAGACGGATGTGAGAATGTTGCGGTCGTCGTCGACCAAAGCGATTGTGGGCATGAGCCTCTGCTTTCTGCTTTCCGTTTGGGTCGTGGCTTGAAAACGGCGAGCAATCCACTGATGCGCCGCATACATGGGTGCCGAGTTGGCATTCGAACCTTGTCACCGAGCAATGCAAGCTAGGCTGAAGTGTGACCAAGTTCCACGAAACACGGCAGATTCGCCGCATCTCGACCCATAACCGGGCCCCGGTTTACCCGAAAAAAGGCCCTCCATGCAACCACCTGACCCGAGAAAGCCGATGCAACCGACCCCTGATTTCGACCCCGGAAAGCTCGCCAGATCGCTGCTGCGGCGGTCACGGCAGGGTGCCCTGGCGACGTTGATGGCCGGCAGCGGCGATCCCTATTGCTCCCTGGTCAATCTGGCCAGCCATCCGGATGGCTCTCCGATCCTGCTGATCTCGGAATTGGCCGTGCACACCAGGAACATCCTGGCCGACAGCCGGATGTCCCTGATGCTGGACGAGCGCGCGGCGGGCGATCCGCTGGAAGGTGCCCGAATCATGCTGTCCGGCCATGCCGAGCCGGCCGACGCGGACAAGGACCTGCTCCGGCGACGGTATCTCAATGCCCATCCCTCAGCGGAAGCTTTTGTTTCCTTTAAGGATTTTTCCTTCTTCCGGATTCGGCCCACGGGAACCCATCTGGTCGCCGGCTTCGGCCGGATCGTCGACCTCAAGCCGGAGCAATTCCTGACCGACCTCACGGGGGCCGAGGACTTGCTGGCGGCGGAGCAGGGGGCGGTCGAGCACATGAATGCCGACCACCGCGAGGCCATGGGCCTCTACGCCACAAAATTGCTGGGTGCTGCCGCCGGCGACTGGCGCTGCACCGGCTGCGATCCGGAGGGCCTCGACATGCAGGACGGCCAGACCGCCTTGCGGTTGGATTTTCCGGAGCGCGTCGCTGATGGCACGGCGTTGCGCAAGATGCTGGTTCGCCTCGCCGGCGAAGCGCGCAGCAGGATGGACCAGAGCGCGACACATTGAACGCTGCTGCCCATCGCGGCGACCCAAGACCATAATTGGTCAGAAGGCGGCCGGCGAGAGCGTCATGGCAGAATGGAAAAAACTGACGCTGGTTGCGGGTTTGACGCTCGCGATCACCGCATCGCTTGTCACGCCCAGCCTTGCTCAGACAAGCCCTGCCCAGAAAGGTCTCGCCGCGGAGAGCGCGCGGATCAACGCCCTGATGAGCGCCGGCAGATATTCGGAAGCACTGCCGCTGGCGCAAGGCATGGTCGCGAACCTGGAGAAGAGCGACACCGGTCGCGAGCTCGCCGCCGCGCTGAACAACCTCGGCCAGGTTCATGCCGGTCAGGGCCACGACGATCTGGCGGAGCCGCTCTACAAGCGCGCCATCATGCTGATGGAAAAGTCGCTCGGTCTCGAAACCCCGTTGATCGGAGCCGAACTGAGCAACCTCGCTGCGCTCTACCAGCGGCAGAGCCGCTACGCCGAGGCTGAGCCGCTATTCAAGCGCGCGCTCGCCGTTCGCGAGAAGGGATTGTCGCGCGAGCATCCCGATGTCGGCCAGTCGCTCAATAATCTCGCCACGCTCTATGTGAAGCAGCAGCACTATGCCGACGCCGAGCCGCTGTTTCAGCGGGCGCTCGCGATCTACCAGAAGGCCGGTGGCTCCGAGCATCCGGCGGTGGCCACCGTCCTGAACAATCTCGGCCAGGTCTATCGCGATCTCAATCGCGATCCGGACGCGGAAGCGCCGATCAAACGCTCGCTCGCGATCCGGGAGAAGGTGCTGGGACCGGATCATCCCGACGTCGCCCGCTCGCTGAACAATCTCGCCGGGCTCTACGAGCACCAGCAGCGCTACGGCGACGCCGAGCCGCTCTATCGCCGCGCGCTGGTCATCCGCGAACGCGCGCTCGGGCTCGATCACCCCGAGGTCATGACCTCGACCAGCAATCTCGCTTATTTCCTCTACGTGGCCGGGCGCACCGCGGACGCATTGCCGCTCGCGGAAAAGACGCTTCGGGGCGATCGCGCGCAGTTGCGCGTCGTGTTGCCGGTCCTGTTTGCCGCGCGCCAACAGGATCTGCTGCCCGGCGACAAGGCGCTGGACGAGGCCCTCGCCGCGATCCAGCGCGGCACGCAATCCTCCGCCGCATCCGCCGTGAACAAGCTCGCGGTTCGGCTTGCCGCCGGCAGCGACCGCCTCGCCGAGCTGGTGCGCCGGGACCAGGATCTCGCGGCTGAGTCCGAGGCACTCGACAAGGCGATCGTCACCGCGGTGTCGAAGCAATCCGCGCAGCGCGATCTCGCGACCGAGCAGCGCAGCCGGGCGCGGATTGCAACGATTGCCAACGAGCGTGCGGGCTTGCAGAAAACGCTCGCGGTCGAGTTTCCCGACTACGCGTCGCTTTCCAATCCCCTGCCGTTGACCGCAAAGGACATCCAGTCGCTGCTGTCGGCCGACGAGGCGATGGTGCTCTACTCCGTCGTCGACAAGCAGAGCTATGTCGTCGCGATCACGCGCGAGGGCGTGGACTGGAAGGCTATTCCACTCGGCGCGGATGCGCTGACGCAGAAGGTGACGGCATTCCGCAAGGGACTCGATGTCGGCAAAGCGCGCGATGCCTCCGGCAAATCCGGATTGTTCGATCTCGCACTCGCCAACGAACTCCATGTCGCGCTGCTCGGTCCGGTCGAGACGTTGACAAAGGACAAGCGCAGCCTGCTGGTGGTGCCGTCGGCTGCGCTGACCGCATTGCCGTTTCATCTGCTCGTCACCGAGAAGCCGCAGGCTGCGATCCCGGACACCCTCGAAGGCTATCGCGGCGCCGCCTGGCTGCTGCGGCGTCAGGCCGTCTCGGTGCTGCCGTCGGTGGTCAGTCTGAAATCGCTGCGCGCCTTCGCGCGTCGGGACCAAAGCGTGAAGCCGATGACAGGCTTTGGCGATCCCGTGTTCAATCCCGCACTGGAAGGGGCCGCCGCCGAGCGGCGCGCCGCGAACGGCAAGGTCGCCGCGCGCAGCATCGCGACCATCGCCTATAGTGATTTCTGGCGCGGTGCCGGCGTCGATCGCGCGCGGCTTGCGCAGGCGCTGCCGCAACTGCCCGACACCGCCGATGAGTTGAACGCGGTGGCCAGGGATGTCGGGGCTGCCGAGGCCGATATCCATCTCGGCCGCGACGCCAGCGAGACGACGCTCAAGCGTGCAGCGCTTGCTCAATACGGCATCATCTACTTTGCCACCCACGGCCTCGTTGCCGGCGACATCAAGGGACTGGGTGAGCCCTCGCTCGCGCTCTCCATTCCCGATCAGCCCACTGAGTTCGACGATGGTCTGCTCACCGCAAGTGAAGTCGCTCAGCTCAAGCTCAATGCGGATTGGGTTGTGCTGTCGGCCTGCAACACCATCGCGGGCGACAAGCCGGGCGCCGAGGCCCTGTCCGGACTGGCGCGCTCGTTCTTCTACGCCGGCGCGCGCGCACTGCTGGTCTCGCATTGGGCCGTGGATTCGGAAGCTGCCACACGCCTGACCACGATGACTTTCGAGCTGCTCAAAAACGAACCAACAATGGGGCGTGCCGAAGCCTTGCGCCGCGCAATGTTAACCTATGTTGACGACACCTCGTCTCCGCGCAACGCGTATCCTGCGATGTGGGGGCCCTTCGCGCTCATCGGCGAAGGCGCGGTACGATAGGGTGGGCTTGCGATTGTCCTTCAGTTGTCTTCGATATTGTGCGTCGCAACAATCTCGGGAAACGCCGAAACGCACATTTGGTTGCGCGATCATTGTTGTTTTTTTGATGCGCCTGCTCAGAGCAGACATGCGCGACGTTTGGCGCGGTCCTTGAATAAACCAAATCCTAAGGGATCAGCTTGGCAACGCCAGCGTTCATCAGTATTAGGTCGTTCCAACCGAGGCCGAACGGCCTGTAATCACGGTGACCGCGGCGGCGCCGAGCATGATCGCGCTGAGTGGGTTCTAGGAGGATTTTTCGTGCAAGAGACGGGCGTGCGCAACGGTGCCTTCGGCGCCGACAAATTCGGCTTAAAGAATCTCAAGCAGGTTCACTGGAACCTCGGTGCGCCGCAACTCTATCAATACTCGCTCTCCGCGGGCGAGGCGGTGCTGTCGGCCGATGGCGCGCTCTGCGCCGACACCGGTGAGTTCACCGGCCGCAGCCCCAAGGACAAGTTCACGGTACGTGACGCCACCACGGACAAGAAGATGTGGTGGGCCGGCAACCAGTCGATCACCGCAGAGCAGTTCGAGACGCTCTACCAGGACTTCCTCAAGCACGCCGAAGGCAAGTCGCTGTTCGCGCAGGACCTCTACGGCGGCGCCGATCCGGCCTACCGCATCAAAACCCGCGTCTTCACCGAGCTCGCCTGGCACTCGCTGTTCATTCGCACGCTGCTGATCCGTCCCGAGGCGATCGAGCTCTCGGCGTTCGTGCCCGAGCTCACCATCATCGACATGCCGAGCTTCCGCGCCGATCCGAAGCGCCATGGCTGCAAGTCGGAGAACGTCGTCGCGATCGATTTCGCCCGCAAGATCGTCCTGATCGGCGGGTCTTATTATGCCGGCGAGATGAAGAAGTCGGTCTTCACCACGCTGAACTACTATCTGCCCGAGCGCGGCGTGATGCCGATGCATTGCTCGGCCAATGTCGGCGCCAAGGGCGATACCGCGATCTTCTTCGGCCTGTCCGGCACCGGCAAGACCACGCTGTCGGCCGATCCGAACCGCACGCTGATCGGCGATGACGAACACGGCTGGGGCCCGAACGGCGTCTTCAATTTCGAAGGCGGCTGCTACGCCAAGTGCATCAAGCTGTCGCAGGAAGCCGAGCCCGAGATCTACGCCGCCTCGACCCGCTTCGGCGCGGTGCTTGAGAATTGCGTGCTCGACGAAGACACCCGCGTGGTCGACTTCGACGACGGCTCCAAGACCGAGAACACGCGCTCGGCCTATCCGCTCGAATTCATCCCGAACGCCTCGCGCACCGGCCGCGCCCCGCAGCCGAAGAACGTGGTAATGCTCGCCGCCGATGCGTTCGGCGTGCTGCCGCCGATCGCCAAGCTCTCGCCGGCGCAGGCGATGTATCACTTCCTCTCGGGCTACACGGCGAAGGTAGCCGGCACCGAGCGCGGTCTCGGCAACGAGCCGCAGCCGGAATTCTCGACCTGCTTCGGCTCGCCCTTCCTGCCGCTCGATCCTAGCGTCTACGGCAACATGCTGCGCGACCTGATCGCCCAGCACAATGTCGACTGCTGGCTGGTCAACACGGGGTGGACCGGCGGCAAGTACGGCACTGGCTCGCGCATGCCGATCAAGGTGACGCGCGCGCTGCTGACCGCGGCGCTCGACGGCAGTTTGCGCAACGTCGAATTCCGCACCGACAAATATTTCGGCTTCGCGGTCCCGACCGCGCTGCCCGGCGTGCCGAGCGAGATCCTCAATCCGGTCAACACCTGGAAGGACAAGGATGAGTTCGACAAGACCGCCCGCGCCCTGGTCGGCATGTTCCAGAAGAACTTTGCCAAGTTCGAAGCCCAGGTCGACGCCGAGGTCCGCGCCGCTGCACCGGACGTGAAGCTCGCGGCGGAGTAGTTTCTCTCTGTCTGGAATGCAAAAGGGCGGCCGTGAGGCCGCCCTTCTTGTTGGTGGTCACTCGCGGAAACCTCATACTCAGTGTCGTCCCGGCGAAGGCCGGGACCCATACCGCGTGATCTATCGAAGGAGCACGTTGCGCATACCGGCCAAGAAGATCACTGCGAGTCTTCGCCAAACTCGACCCTGTGGTTATGGGTCCCGGCCTTCGCCGGGACGACTCAAGCCTTGAAATACGCGATCTGCGTCGTCGTCGCGAGCAGCCTTCCGTTCGGCGACCACAGCTCGGCGTTCTGGTCGGCGTAGCTCTTGTGCATGATCTTCGAATCGGCGGTCGCCAGCACGCGCGTGATGTCCTCGGCCGCGAGCTCTTCGCTGTCGGTGTGGAAATACGTCGTCAGCGATACCGTGCCGAACGGCACCAGCTCGCGCCGCGCGTGGAAGATGCGGCCGAAGAAAGCGTCCGACATCGACATCAGCGACGGCATGTCGAGCTTGCGCGGCTCGCGATCACTGATCCAGAGCTTTGAGTAAGTGCCGGCGAGCTCGGGCTTGGGCGGGCCGATCCGCATCTCGCCCTCGACGAAGCGGAATTCATACTGGTTGGCCCAGGACGCCGCGATCTTCGGGAACGGCATCGTCTCTCCGAACGGCTTTGCATCAGGATATTGCGCCACCCTGTGCTCCCAGGACGGCCGGCGTTCGGCGAATACGGCGGTGGCGAGCGTTGCGACATCGCCGCCGCCTTGCGACAGTTCGACGCTCCAGTGCTGGCTGGAGCGATTGGCCTTCACCAGCCGCAAATCCAGATCGAACGGCCCCTTCGCGATCGGCGCGCAGTAATTGACGGTGAGCGCCAGCGGATCGCCGGCACGTTCCGGATGCTCGATCAGCGCACGCAAAATGGTCGCAGCGGTGACGCCGCCGAACGGGCCGACAAAGGCCCAATAGTCGTCGCTGGTGTGTCCCTGCCAGCTGGAGTCGCCGGCCGTGACGCGGGTGGCATCGTCGAAAGGGTGCGGGAGCTTGGCGTGCATTGTTTGGTCCGGCGTTCAATGACGGACGTCATATCACGTCCGCCGCCGGCTTATGCAATTACCTCGTGGGTAACCGATTTCACGCAGCGGAAAATCAGCCCGCGACGTCGCGCAGCGTCGGCAGCAACGGCGTGGTCGGATTCACCGGCACGTTCCAGATCTCCTCGGCATATTCGCGAATGGTGCGGTCCGAGGAGAACCACGCCATGCGCGCGACGTTGAGGATCGAGGCGCGGGTCCAGGCCGGCGCCACCTGCCAGCGCGCATCGACGCTGCGCTGCGCCTCGTAATAGGAATCGAAATCGGCGCTGACCATGTAATGGTCGAGATAGCGTAGCGCGTGCGCGATCGATTCGAAGCGGCCGGGATCGCCGGGCGAGAACTCGCCGGCGCCGATCGCATTGATGGCGCGCTGGAGCTTCGGCGAATTGCGGATCACGTCGGAGGCGTCCAGCCCCTGCTTGCGCCGGATCATGACGTCGCCGGCTTCCATGCCGAAGATCGCGATGTTCTCCGCGCCGACATGGTCGCGGATCTCGATGTTGGCGCCGTCGAGCGTGCCGATGGTGAGGGCGCCGTTCAGCGACAGCTTCATGTTGCCGGTGCCGGAGGCTTCCATGCCGGCCGTCGAAATCTGCTCGGAGAGGTCGGCCGCGGGAATGATCACTTCGGCGAGGCTGACATTGTAGTCGGGCAGGAAGACGACCTTGAGCTTGCCGCCGATCGCGGGATCGTTGTTGACGACTTCCGCGACGTCGTTGATCAGCTTGATGATCAGCTTGGCGTAGCGGTAGCTCGCCGCCGCCTTGCCCGCGAAGATCTTCACCCGCGGCACCCAGTTCCCGTTGGGATCGTCCTTGATCGCCTGGTACAGCGCGACGGTCTCGATGACGTTGAGAAGCTGGCGCTTGTATTCGTGGATGCGCTTGATCTGCACGTCGAACAGCGCGCTCGGATCCACCTTGATGCCGAGCCGCTCGCCGATCAGGCGCGCCAGCGCCGTCTTGTTGTGAAGCTTGACCGCGCGGAACCTCTTCTGGAATTCGACGTCGCTGGCGCGGGCCTCGATCAGGCTGAGCTGCGTGGGATCATCGAGCACGGCATCGCCGCAGGTCTCGCGCAACAGATCGGTCAGCTTGGGGTTCGCCAGCATCAGCCAGCGGCGGAAGGTGATGCCGTTGGTCTTGTTGGTGATGCGGCCGGGGTAGAGATGGTTGAGGTCGTGGAACACGGTCTCGCGCATCAGGTCCGAATGCATCGCGGAGACGCCGTTGATGCGGTGCGAGCCGACGAAGGCGAGCTGGCCCATGCGCACGCGCCGCCCGCTCCGCTCGTCGATCAGCGAGACCGAGGCGCGGAAGTCGATGTCGCCGGGGGCGCGCGCCTCTGCGAGCGCGAGATGCTGCACGTTGATGCGGTAGATGATCTCGAGATGCCGCGGCAACAGCCGTTCGAACAGCTCGACCGGCCAGGTCTCCAGCGCCTCGGGCAGCAGCGTGTGGTTGGTGTAGGACAGCGTGGCGACCGTGATCTTCCAGGCCTCGTCCCAGCGGAAATTGTGATCGTCGATCAGGATCCGCATCAGCTCGGTGACGGCCAGGCTCGGATGGGTGTCGTTGAGCTGCACCGCGACCTTGCTCGACAGGCTGCGGAGCTGGCCATCCGACGCAAGGTGTCGCTTGATCAGGTCCTGCAGCGAAGCCGAGACGAAGAAATATTCCTGACGCAGGCGCAACTCGCGGCCCGCAGGGCTCTCGTCGTTCGGGTAGAGGAATTTACAGATCGCTTCGGCGCGCGACTGCTCGGCGCTGGCGCTGACATAGTCGCCGGTGTTGAAGGCATCGAGCTTCAACGGATCGGGCGAGCGTGCCGACCACAGCCGCAGCGCGTTGACGTGCTGGCCGCGCCAGCCGACGATCGGCGTGTCATAGGCCATCGCCTGCACGGTCTCGGACGGATGCCAGATCGCGCGATCGCGGCCCTTATCTTCGACATGCTCGACACCGCCGCCGAAGCGAATGTCATAGATCACTTCGGGCCGCTGCAATTCCCAGGGGTTGCCGAAGCCGAGCCATTCGTCCGGATATTCCTGCTGCCAGCCCTGATTGATGATCTGACGGAACAGGCCGTAATCATAACGGATGCCGTAGCCGATCCCGGGGATCGACAGCGTCGCCATGCTTTCCATGAAGCAGGCGGCGAGGCGGCCGAGACCGCCATTGCCGAGCGCCGCGTCCGGCTCGCATTTGCGCAGCTCAGGCAAGGAGACGCCGAGATCGCCGAGCGCGACTTCGAAGATCTTCAACAGCCCCATATTGTTCAGCGCGTCGCTGAAGAGGCGGCCGATCAGGAATTCGAGCGAGAGATAATAGACGCGCTTGCGCCCCGCATCGTAGCTGTGTTTCTCGGCCGTGAGCCAGCGATGCACGATGCGGTCGCGCAACGCCAGCGCGGCGGCCTGGTACCAATCGTGCTTGGTCGCCATGCCTGCATCCTTGCCGATGGCAAGGCGCAGCTTTGCCAGGATCGCGCCCTTGATCTCAGCAAGCGCGAGTTCGTCGATGGGCTGGCTGGGAGCGGAGAAATTGGGCTGGAACGATGAATCTTGCAAAGTCGTCACTTCCTGGTCGCGAGAACACTACTGACCCTACGCATCTTGCCCGTGCACCGGAACCGTCGCTGGTGCGACCGTGCACTGCGCTGGCGTAAAATTATGCAAGGAACGGGCCGATTTGGGAACCCGGACGCATACGGGGAAACGTGGATTTGGTGCTAGAATGGCGGCCAATTCAGCCATCAGTGTGGAGGAGACGCCCATGACAGCTCTGATGAGACCGGTGATGAGACGGCTGATCGAAATCGCTGCGGCCACCTTCCTCGTTGTCTGCATCACGGCGTCCAGCGCCGCCTTCGCGGCCGGCAAGCTGGGCCGCAGCGCCGACGGCCTGAGCTGCGCCGTCTCGCTCCCGCATAACGCATCCCCCGCCGCCCGCTGCGCCGCCATCAAGCGCCAATGCGGCGCCAAGTTTTATGCGAGCGCGTGCGGGGATAGGTTGATGTCGGCGATGTGAGGACGATCGCGCGCTACAAAAACGGTGTCGTCCCGGCGAAGGCCGGGACCCATAACCACCGCTATCAGATGAGATGGGACAAGTCGCGCCAATCCGGATTTTCCTGCTCAATCAGGCGAATCTTCCAGTCGCGGTGCCATTCCTTCAGCGCCTTCTCGCGTGCGATTGCTTCGGATGGAGTTGCGTATGTCTCGACATAGACGAGCCGCGTCACGCCGTACTTGCTGACGAACTTCGAACCACGTCCCGAACGATGTAGTGATAATCGATTGCCCAGGTCGTTGCAGATGCCGATGTATAGCGTGCCGTACCGCCGGCTCGCGAGAATGTAGACGTAGTACGCGGCTGGTGCATTCATCGCTGAGCACCGATCCTGGAAACGTCTGGCAACGGTGGTTATGGGTCCCGGCCTTCGCCGGGACGACATAAGCAAGTAATAGAACAAATTAAGAACACTTTAGCAAGTCTTTGATATATCATTGTGATTCGGCGCATTGCCGACACAATATCTAGCGTCCGTCAGACTTCGCGAGGACTACATGTCCACCATTGCCTTCGACCAGTTTGCCCTCACCAGGATCGCCGATTTCGCGCGCTCGCTGTCGCGGCTGCATCAGGCGGCGCGGCGCTACGCGGTCGACGACGACCAGTTCGACCGCGAGTTCAATGCGGTGTGCCAGTCGATCTGGGGCTACACCATCGACGACGTCAGCGACGATCTGTTCTCGGCCGAGGACCATCTGTTCTTAGACACGCTGGACGAAGCGCATGCGCGCATCTTCGCCGCCGAGCAGGGATATGACCTCGTCGACGATCAGGGCATGCTCACCGATTGGTGGGGTTTTTGCTGGATGATCCTGGCCGAGAAGCGCGGCCTGCTCACGGCAGACAACCGCGCCGCCGCGCGCGCGGCGATCGAGGAGAAATATCTGGCGGCGCCGAATGTGATCGGCGTGATCATCGGACGGTGATCCACCATCCTCCGTCATTGCGAGGAGCTCTTGCGACGAAGCAATCCAGAGCCTCTCTCCGGAAAGATTCTGGATTGCTTCGCTTCGCTCGCAATGACGACTTGGTGAGAGTTGGGGCTTTACTCCAGCCCAGCCCGCTTCGCGGGCTTCTGCGTCTTCGGCACCGTCACGTCAGGCAGCGTCTCGCGCACGATCTCCGCGGCAGGGGCATCCGCCGCCACCGTGTCGGCGCGCACCGGCGCCACCTTCATCTCGCCGAGCCGTGCGCGGACCTGCGCGGTGAGACCGGGATAGGAGGCGACCGGGGTGAAGTCCGCGGCCTGGTCGTTGCCGACGCGGATGCCGGTATAGGCGACGAGGCCGTCGCTGGTGGCGATCACGTCCCCGGGCTTGAGCGATGAGTCCAGCGCCAGATCGACCGGAGCGAGGCCGACCGGCTCGCGGCCGTTGCAGGTGCAATCGGCGCGCAGCGCCTTGCGATAGGCGAACGCGTTCTCGCTATCGGCATAGCGCTCGCCGGTCTGCGACGCCGCGCCGTCGATCGAGGAGCCGAAATAGATCTTGGTGGCGCTCGCAGGACAGAAGGCCTGACACATCTGCGCGGGCGAGGTGAGACCGCGCATCAGCGGGAAATATTTGCCATCGCAGCTGCGCACGCAGAACGCCGGTCCCGAGCCGCCGGCCGCGGCCGAACGTGTCGGCGGCACGTATTGCGGGGATGCGGCATTCTGCTGGCCGGTGAAGGGGTCGGCGTAGGAGCTCGCCTGCTGCGGCACCTCACGCTGCGGCCGCTGCTGCTGCTGCATTCCGCCGAAGAAGAAATCGAAGAGGCCTTCGGCCGAAACCGGGGCGGGAGCCGCAAGCAGCGGTGCTGCCAGTGTGGCGGCGACGAGCATCGCGCGATTCCGGCGCGCATGGGACATGACTGTACGCAAACGCTTACTCCACCCGACGCTACCAACCGGCCGGGACCCTCAGGTCTCAGCACATGATTCACCATAAGGCGGGATGGTAAATGAGCGGTTGAGGGGGAGCGGGACCTCGTCATGGCCGGGCTTGTCCCGGCCGTCCACGATCTCTGGTGCGGCAAAGACGTGGATGCCCGGGTCAAGCCCGGGCACGACGGCGGAGAAAGTCTAGCCGCTCAAGCCTTCAAAAATTCCGACGCCTTGTACAGCGACCGGAATGGCAGGCCCGCAGCGCCAAAAGTGTCGTCGGCGCCTTCCTCGCGGTCGACCATGGTCAGCACCAGCACCACTTCCGCGCCGGTCTCGCGCACCGCCTCCACCGCCTTCATCGCCGAGCCGCCGGTGGTGGTGACATCCTCGACGATCACGACGCGCTTGCCCTCCAGCGTCTCGCCCCTGGGCAGCCCCTCGATCGCGAGCTTCGCGCCATGCTCCTTCGGCTTCTTGCGCACGAAGAAGGCCGCGATGGGATGGCCCTTGATCCAGGAGATCTGCGCCAGCGCGCCGGCCAGCGGCACCGCGCCCATCTCGAGCCCGCCGATGAAATCGAGATTGTCGTCCTTCAGCGCCTCATAGGTCAGCTCGGCGAGCAGCGTCGCACCTTCCGGGTCGAGCATGGTCGGCTTGAGGTTGAAGTAGAAGTCGCTCTTGCGGCCCGACGCGAGCGTCACCTCGCCGCGGCCGAAGGAGCGCCGGCGGATGATCTCGAACAGGCGGGCGCGGGAGGCTGATTTAGACACGGCGGGCCCTCGGGAGCGTTTTTGGAGGTGGCGGAATTTATCTGCGACGGCCCCGACATTCCAGAGGGGGCTTCCCCCGTCAACAGGGATCGGCCATCCCGGGCCATCGGTTGTGGGGGTGCAACGTTCTGGAGTAGGTGGATGCCTGATCTCCCCGGGAAGGACACGCGAAAAATGACCATCGAGCTGCACACCTGGAACACGCCGAACGGCCGCAAGATCTCG
Organism: Bradyrhizobium sp. WSM1417; assembly: GCF_000515415.1. Taxonomy (NCBI): domain Bacteria; kingdom Pseudomonadati; phylum Pseudomonadota; class Alphaproteobacteria; order Hyphomicrobiales; family Nitrobacteraceae; genus Bradyrhizobium; species Bradyrhizobium sp. WSM1417. The sequence goes on along the minus strand of NZ_KI911783.1, from coordinate 359,748 downwards.
GTTGCGCTGGAGGAAATGGGGCTGCCCTACAAGGTGATCCCGGTGAATATCAGCAAGGGCGAACAGATGGCGCCGGAGTTCCTGAAGCTCTCACCCAACAACAAGATCCCCGCGATCCTCGATCCCGATGGCCCGGACGGCAAGCCCGTCAGCATCTTCGAGTCGGGTGCGATCCTGCTGTATCTCGGCGAAAAGACCGGCAAATTCCTCCCGAAATCGCTTGCGGGCCGCATCCCCGTCTATGAATGGCTGATGTGGCAGATGGGCGGCTTCGGGCCGATGCCGGGCCAGGTGCACCATTTCATCGCGCTCGAGAACGAGCAGGACCGCGCCTACGGCCTCAAGCGCTACGTGGCGGAGACGCGACGGCTCTACGGCGTCCTCGACCGCCGGCTGGAGGCCCGCGATTTCGTCGCCGACGAGCTCTCGGTTGCCGATTTTGCCATCCTGGGCTGGGCCTGGCGTCACCCTCGCCACAAGGTTGACCTCACCGACTTCCCCAACGTCAAGCGCTGGTACGAGGCCCTGATGGCACGCCCGGCGGTGAAACGGGGCATGGAGGCGAAGCTGGATTGAGGGGGCTCTTCTCCCTCTCCCCGTTCTTACGGGGAGAGGGTTGGGGTGAGGGGCCTCTCTCCGCGGATGAGATGGCCGTGAGACCTGTACCCCCTCACCCGGATCGCAAGAGCGATCCGACCTCTCCCCGCAGGCGGGGAGAGGTGAAAATCACACCTTCCGCGCTTCCACCGCCATCCGTACCGCGAGCCCGGCCAGCACCGTGCCCATCAGCCAGCGCTGGACCAGCATCCAGCTTGGCCGGCTTGCGAGAAACAGCGCGATCGATCCTGCCGCGAGCGCGATCACGGCATTCACGCTGACACTGATCGCGATCTGGATTGCGCCGAGCACCACAGACTGCGCCAGCACGCTGCCGGCGTTGGGATCGATGAACTGCGGCAGCAGCGCGAGGTAAAGCATCGCGATCTTCGGGTTGAGCAGATTGGTGACGAACCCCATTGCGAACAATTTGCGCGGGCTGTCGATCGCAAGCTGCTTCACCTGGAACGGCGAGCGCCCCCCCGGCTTCACCGCCTGCCAAGCCAGCCACAACAGATAACCGGCGCCGGCAAAGCGCAGCGCGTCATAGGCGAAGGGAACGGCGAGCAGCAGCGCCGTGATGCCGAACGCCGCGCACAGCATGTAGAACACGAAGCCGAGCGCCACGCCGCCAAGCGAGACGATGCCCGCCACCGGCCCTTGCGTGATCGAACGCGAGATCAGGTAGATCATGTTCGGCCCGGGCGTGAGCACGAGGCCGAGGCAGACGAGGGCGAAGCCGAGCAGGGCGGACGTGTGGGGCATGGCTGAACCGGTGCGCGAGACGGCATGGTTCTAATATGCGTGGCGCAGTGGAGCCATCGCGCAATTGCACGGAGGACAATTCAGCTTGTGCGTGTCCCTCCAGCGTCGTCCCGGCGAAGGCCGGGACCCATACCGCGAGATCTATCGATCGCAGATGGTCGGAGTACAGAACGACGAGTCTTCGCCGAATTCGACTCCGTGGTTATGGGTCCCGGCCTTCGCCGGGACGACGCCGTCCGATCAATGCGCCTCGTCCCAATTGTTGGCCGCGCGTGCATCGACATGCAGCGGCACCGAGAGCAGCACGGCTGGGAACGGCGCGTCCTGCATCACGTGCTGCACGACGGGGAGCGTGGCCTCGACCTCCGCGTCCGGCACCTCGAAGATCAATTCGTCATGCACCTGCAGCAGCATCTGCGCAGACAGCTTCTTCTCGGCCAGTGCAGCCTCCATGCGCGTCATGGCGCGGCGGATGATGTCGGCGGCGGTGCCCTGGAGCCGGGCGTTGATCGCGGCGCGCTCGTTGAAGGCGCGCACCGAGGCGTTCGAAGCCTTGATGTCGGGATAGTACATCTTCCGTCCGAACAGCGTCGTGACGTAGCCGTGGTTCCGGCAGAAGTCGCGCGTCTCATCCATGTAGGCGCGGATGCCGGGGAAGCGCTCGAAGTATTTCTTGATGTAGGCGGAGGCCTCTTCGCGCCCGATGCCGAGCTGGTTGGCGAGGCCGAACGCCGAAATGCCGTAGATGATGCCGAAATTGATCGCCTTGGCGCGGCGCCTGATTTCGCTCGGCATGCCCTTGATCGGCACGCCGAACATTTCCGATGCGGTCATGGCGTGAATGTCGAGACCGTCGCGGAACGCCTGCTGCAGCACGGGAATGTCGGCGATCTCGGCGAGCAGCCGCAGCTCGATCTGCGAATAGTCGGCGGAGACGAGCTTGTGCCCCGGCGTCGCGATGAAGGCGCGCCGGATCTTGCGCCCGTCCTCGGTGCGCACTGGAATGTTCTGCAAATTCGGCTCGTTCGACGACAGCCGGCCCGTCGTGGTCGCGGCCAGCGCGTAGGTCGTGTGGACGCGGTGGGTCTGGGGATTCACATAGGTCGGCAGCGCATCGGTGTAGGTCGATTTCAGCTTCGAGACCTGGCGCCACTCCAGAATTCTCTTCGGGAGGTCGTGGCCCTGCTCGGCGAGCTCATCGAGCACCTGAGCGGTGGTGGACCACGCGCCGGTCTTGGTCTTGGTGCCGCCGGACAGTCCCATCTTGCCGAACAGGATGTCGCCGATCTGCTTCGGGCTGCCGACGTTGACGGGCTCGCCCGCGATCTGCTGGATCTCGGCTTCGACGCGCGCCGCGGTCTGGGCGAAGTCGCCGGAGAGACGCGACAGCACCTGGCGGTCGATCGAGATGCCGCGCCGCTCCATGCGTGCGAGCACTGCGACCAGCGGGCGTTCCAGCGTCTCGTAGACCGTGGTCATGTGCTCGGCGACAAGGCGCGGCTTCAGCACGCGCCAGACGCGTAAGGTGATGTCGGCACCTTCCGCCGACAACGTCGCGGCCTTGTCGATCGGCACCTGGTCGAACGTGATCTTGCCCTTGCCGCTGCCGAGCAACTCGTTCTCCTTGAGCATGGCGTGCCCGAACCAGCGCTCGGACAGCTGCTCCAGTGCATGCGAGCCGCGGCCGGCATCGAGCACGTAGGAGATCAGCTGCGCATCGTCGGTGTTGCGCAGTGTGATGCCGTGCTGCGCCAGCATCACCGCGGTGAATTTGACGTCGAAGCCGATCTTGAGAATGCCTGGTGATTCCAGCACCGGCCGCAACGCTTCGATCGCATCACTGTGCTTGACCTGATCGGGCGCGAGGCCGGCGTCGAACAGGCCAGCGCCGCCGCCGGATTGTTTGTGCGCCAGCGGCACGTAGCAGGCTTCGTTCGGCGCCAGCGCCAGCGCGATACCGCAGAGATCGGCTTGCATCGGGTCGATCGAGTTTGCCCGGATCTCGACCGCGACATGGCCGGCATCGTGGATGCGCGCGATGAACGCGTTCAATTCCGCGAGCGTCTTGACGGCCTGGTACTTGCTGCGGTCGACCGGAAGCTTGCGCAAAGCCTCTTCGCGCGCGGCGGCGAGAGAAATCGGCGCGCCTTTCGGGCTCGCGGCCTTGTCCTCCTTGGTCGCCGATGCGTTGCGCTGGCCCACTGGCGCTTGCGCCGGCGCGCCGGTTCCCGGGGCCGGCACGACGTCCGAAGGCGGCAGCGGCGAGAAGACGCTGGCGCCGCTGGAATAGCCCGGATCGGCATCGACGTTGGCCGGATCGATCTGCGAGAACTCGGCGACGCGGCGCGTCAGCGTGGAAAATTCCATCGCCTTCAGGAACGCGATCAGCTTGCGCGCATCGGGTTCGTGGACGGCGAGATCGTCCAGCGGGACGTCGAGGTCGACCTTGTCGTCGAGCAATACGAGCTGCCGCGAGATGCGCGCCTTCTCGGCGTTCTCGATCAGCGCCTCGCGCCGCTTCGGCTGCTTGATTTCGGTGGCGCGGAACAGCAATTGCTCGAGATCGCCATATTCGACGATCAGCTGCGCCGCGGTCTTGATGCCGATGCCGGGCACGCCAGGAACGTTGTCGGTGGAATCGCCGGCCAGGGCCTGCACTTCCACCACCTTCTCCGGCGGCACGCCAAACTTCTCGATCACCTCGGGGATGCCGATGCGGCGGTCCTTCATGGTGTCGTACATGGTGACGCAATCGGTGACGAGCTGCATCAGGTCTTTGTCGGAGGACACGATTGTCGCGCTCGCGCCGCGCTCGCAGGCTTGCCGCACATAGGTCGCAATCAGATCGTCGGCCTCGAAGCCGACCTGTTCCAGGCAAGGCAGGTCGAAGGCGCGTACCGCTTCGCGGATCAGCGAAAATTGCGGGATCAGATCGTCCGGCGCCGGCGCCCGGTGCGCCTTGTACTCAGGATAGATCTTGTTGCGGAAGGTGATTTCCGATTTGTCGAAGATGATCGCCAGATGCGTCGGCCGGTTGTCCTCCGGCATCTCGCGCAAAAGCTTCCACAGCATGTTGCAGAAGCCGAGCACGGCATTGACCTGCAAGCCGTCGGATTTGCGGTTCATCGGCGGCAGCGCGTGATAGGCGCGGAAGATGTAGCCGGAACCGTCGACCAGGAAGACATGGTCGCCCTTGCCGGCCGCCTTCGCGGCGACGGGCTTGGCAGCAGCTGTCGCCGCAGCGGGCTTGGTGTCGGCTTTGGCGGCGGTCTTCGGGGATGTGTTGGGAGATGTCTTGGGCATGGCCGCAATGTATGAATTTTTGCGGCCTTTGACAGCCTTGGATGTGGGAAATCTGGCCGGAGCCCACACTCAAATGTCGTCCCGGCGAAGGCCGGGACCCATAACCACAGGGCGAAGTTTGGCGAAGACTGGCAGCTAAGCGATCGTGCCGCAGTACGAAGACCGCGATCTATCGACTAATCACGCGGTATGGGTCCCGGCCTTCGCCGGGACGACGATGTGGAGGCAGGATTACTCCGCCGCCTGCAATCGCGCGCCCGCCCTCTTCGGCGCGATCCAGAACGCATCAGGCCGCTCGAACAGGAAATTGCCGCCAAGACGTAGAGCGATCTGCCAGATCGCGAGCGAGCCGATCACGCCGACGATGGTCACGATCAACGACACCGCACCGATGTCAGGAATGATTCCCGTGCGCAAGAGCAGTGTCCGTGTCGCCGCCATCGGCAGGAAGAAGGCGAGATAGATCACGATCGAATGCTCGCCGCAGAAGCGGAAGACATTCAGCCATTGCACGCGCGCGAGCAGCGTGCCCATCGTGATGATGGCGCAGGCGCCGGCGAAGCCGAGCACGAGCGATACGAATTTCCACTCGCTGGCGCCGAGCATAACCAGGCCGCCATTGACCAGCGCCCATGTCGCGAGCGCTGTCAGCGCCCATGCGGGATGATTGCGCGCGCGGTCCGACAGCGCGAACACGTAGGGCGCGAACAGATAGCCCGAATAGAAATAGACGAAACGCGCGCAGAACTCGTCGATCGCGGTCCAGCCGGTCGAAATGCGCGCCGTCTCCAGTGCGGCCGCGATGAGCCAGATCGCGGGCGGCGGGACCAGCCGTGTCAGTTTTGTGACGACGAAGAAGATCGGCAAGAGGTAAATGAACCAGAGCGTGCCGAACGGCTCGACGAAGGATTCAAGATACAGCAAGCCGGCGTCGCGCCAGCTCGTTTCCGCTGCGAATGCGGGGGCCTTGAAGCCGAACTGGATTGTCACCCAGACGACATAGAAATAGACGAAATGCACCACCTTGCGGTCGAGATAGGTTCGCCAGTCCCGGTCGATCACCAGTGGCAGGAACAGGCCCGAAATCAGGAAGAAATCAGGCATCCGGAATGGCTTCGCGAAAGCCACCAAGACATGCATGAAACCGGTCTCACCGGCGGCAAGCTCGACCCCCAGCACCGAATGCATCATCACGACCATGACGATGCAGATGCCTTTGGCGTAATCGACCCAATCGACACGCGCAGCAGTCGGGGCCTTGAGTCCCCCGCTCGCAGCGATTGTGCCTGATAGTGCCATAGTGTCTCTTTTCGAGGCGTGTTCCGCCAGGATCTGTGTGAACGCGGAGCAGTTTGGCGCCTTGCGGCTTACGATTTCTTAACTGGTACAATTGCTGTGCCGTTTTTTGCACGCGGGCTGTTCCCTCACCCCGGTAAAATGCTAAACCGCCTTGGAATTGCGGTTTCGTTAACCAAGCCAAACAGGGTTTTTCATGCGCATTGCTATGATCGGCACGGGCTATGTGGGACTGGTGTCCGGGGCCTGCTTTGCGGATTTCGGTCACGATGTCGTTTGCGTCGACAAGGACGAGAAGAAAATCGCGGCGCTTCATCGCGGCGAGATCCCGATCTACGAGCCCGGGCTCGAAGAGCTGGTTGCGACCAACGTCAAGGCCAAGCGGCTGGAGTTCACCACCGACTTGTCCAAGCCGGTCGCGGATGCCGATGCCGTGTTCATCGCGGTCGGCACGCCGTCGCGCCGCGGTGACGGCCACGCCGATCTGTCCTACGTCTATGCCGCCGCGAAAGAGATCGCGCAGTCGCTGTCCGGCTTCACCGTCGTGGTGACCAAGTCGACCGTTCCGGTCGGCACCGGCGACGAGGTCGAGCGCATCATCCGCGAGACCAGTCCCAAAGCGGACGTCGTCGTCGCCTCCAACCCCGAATTCCTGCGCGAGGGCGCGGCGATCCGCGACTTCAAATTTCCCGACCGCATCGTCGTCGGGACCTCCGACGAGCGCGGCCGCAAGGTGATGAGCGACATCTATCGTCCGCTGTCGCTGAATCAGGCGCCGCTGATGTTCACGGAACGCCGCACCGCCGAGATGATCAAATACGCCGCCAATGCCTTCCTCGCGACCAAGATCACCTTCATCAACGAGATCGCGGACCTCTCTGAAAAGGCCGGCGCCAACGTGCAGGAGGTCGCCCGTGGCATTGGCCTGGACAACCGCATCGGCACCAAGTTCCTGCATGCCGGACCTGGCTTCGGCGGCTCGTGCTTCCCAAAGGACACCAAGGCGCTGATCAAGATCGCGCAGGACTACGATGTGTCCTTGCGCATCGTCGAATCCGTGCTGGCGGTCAACGAGAACCGCAAGCGCGCGATGGCCCGCAAGGTCAGCCAGGCGCTAGGCGGCTCGCTGCGCGGCAAGACCATCGCTGTGCTCGGCCTCACCTTCAAGCCCGACACCGACGACATGCGCGATGCGCCGTCGATCCCGCTGGTTACGGGCTTGATCGACATGGGCGCGAAGGTGAAGGCCTTCGATCCCGTCGGCATGGAGCAGGCGAAGAGCGAGCTGCCCAGCATCACTTATTGCGAGGACGCCTATTCCTGCGCGGAAGACGCCGATGCGATCGTGATCGTCACCGAATGGGTGCAGTTCCGGGCGCTCGATCTCGATCGGCTGAAGGCGACCATGGCGCAGCCCGTCATCGTCGACTTGCGCAACATCTACCGCCCCGAAGAAATGGCTGCGGCCGGCTTCGTGTATGAGAGCATTGGACGACCGCCCGTGCAGGGCTGATAGCGGCATATGATTGTCATACCCCGCGAAGGCGGGGTATCCAGTAATCCGCGATCTTCGCAATAGCCGGGATCCGAGTTTACTGGATCGCCCGCACCAGTGCGCAAGGTGCGCACAAGGCGGGTGATGACGGAAGCGAGATATTTGCCCCGCAGTTTCGACACGCCCCTCCCGATCGATGCCGTGCTCGACGAGCTCTCGCGCACGCTGGAGGCGCATCATGCCGCCGTGCTGGTGGCGCCGCCGGGCGCCGGCAAGACCACGCGCGTGCCACTGGCGCTGCTCGATGCCCCCTGGGCCAAAGGCAAGAAGATCATCGTGCTGGAGCCGCGGCGCATCGCGGCGCGCGCCAGCGCCGACCGCATGGCTAAATCACTCGGCGAACGCGCCGGCGAGACTGTCGGCTATCGCGTCCGCTTCGGGTCGAAGATCTCGCGCGCGACCCGCATCGAGGTGGTAACGGAGGGCATCTTCACCCGCCAGATCCTCGACGATCCCGAACTCTCCGGCATTGCCGCCGTCCTGTTCGACGAATTCCACGAGCGTTCGCTCGATGCCGACATGGGCCTCGCGCTCGCGCGCGATGCGCAAACCGGCCTGCGCGAGGATTTGCGCATCCTCGTGATGTCGGCCACGCTCGATGGCGCCCGCGTGGCAAGATTGCTCGGCGAAGCGCCCGTCGTCGAAAGCGAGGGCCGCGCCTTTCCGGTCGAGACGCGCTATCTCGGCCGCAAGGCGGACGCGCCGATCGAGCGGCAGATGGCGGATGCGATCGCCTCGACGCTGCGCGCCGATGCCGGCTCGGTGCTGGCGTTCCTGCCGGGCGCCGCTGAAATTCGCCGCACCCAGAATTTCCTCGGCGAGCGCGTGCAGGACGCTTCGATTGAAATCGTGCCGCTGTTCGGCGCACTCGACGCTGCCGTGCAGGATCGTGCCATCTCGCCGGCGCCCAAGGGCACGCGCAAGGTGGTGCTGGCGACCTCGATCGCCGAGACCTCGCTGACCATCGAGGGCGTGCGTATCGTGGTCGATTCCGGTCTTGCCCGCGTGCCGCGCTACGAGCCCGACATCGGCCTGACCCGGCTCGAGACCGTGCGCGTCTCGCGCGCGGCAGCGGACCAGCGCCGCGGCCGCGCCGGCCGCACCGAGCCCGGTGTCTGCTACCGGCTCTGGGACGAACCTCAGACAGCCTCGCTCGCGCCCTACACCCAGCCCGAGATCCTCAGCGCCGATCTGTCCTCGCTGGTGCTCGATCTCGCGCAATGGGGCGTCGTCGACCCTGCCGCACTGTCGTTTCTCGACCCGCCGCCGCAGCCGGCCTGGAAGGAAGCCAAAAGCCTGCTCTCCGAGCTCAACGCGCTCGATGCCGATGGCCGCATCACGGCGGAAGGCAAGAGCCTGCGCGCACTGGCGCTGCCGCCGCGGCTCGCGCGCATGATCGTGGATTCGCATCGTGCCGGCGAGGGCGAAGCCGCCGCCGAGATCGCCGCCATCATCACCGAGCGCGGGCTCGGCGGCGACAGCGTCGATCTCGAGCACCGGCGCGATCAGTTCCGCCGCGACCGTTCCCCGCGGGCCGCAAACGCGCGCGACCTCGCGCGGCGCTGGGCCGCGCAGGTGGCGGCGTCAGAGAAGACGGCGGCCGGAGAAGGTGACCTCTCGACCGGTCTGATGCTGGCCTACGCCTTCCCGGATCGCGTCGCGCGCAACCGCGGCAATGGCAGCTTTGTGCTCGCCAACGGTCGAGGCGCTGCCGTGGATCAGACCTCGTCGCTCGCGCGCGCGCCCTATATCGCGATCGGCGAGATGACCGGCACGGCGGCGAGCGGGCGTATTCTGCTCGCAGCGCAAATCTCGCAGGACGAGATCGAGCGGCATTTCGCCGAGCATATCGAATCCGTCGAGGAGGTATGGTTCGATCGCGGCGCAATGGCGCTGCGGGCGCGGCGCAAGCGCGCGCTGCACGCGATCACGCTCTCCGAGGCGACACTTGCCGTGTCGCCCTCGGAGGACACCGCGCGCGTCTTCGCGGACGGGCTGATCGCAGCCGGCCTCGACCGGATGCCCTGGTCGAAGGCAGCAAGACAATGGCGCGACCGCGTGATGTTCTTGCGCAAGGCCGAGGGCGATAGCTGGCCTGATCTCTCGGACGACGGGTTGATCGCGCGGCGCGACGATTGGCTGGTGCCGGCGCTCTACGACAAGATCGCGCTGAAGGATATCTCTGCCGGCGATCTCTCCGACGCGCTGATGACGTTGTTGCCGTGGGAGATGCGCGCGCGGCTCGACCGCGAGGCGCCGACGCATTTCGAGGCCCCGACAGGCAGCGTGCTCGCGATCGACTATGAAGCCGAGCAGGGGCCGACCATCGCGGTGCGGCTCCAGGAATTGTTCGGCCTCAACACCCATCCCTCGATCGCCGCCGGCAAGGTGCCGCTGGTGCTGGAGCTGCTGTCGCCGGCTCAGCGCCCGGTGCAGGTGACGCGCGATCTCCCCGGTTTCTGGCGCGGCAGCTACAGTGCCGTGCGCTCCGATTTGCGCGGCCGCTACCCGCGCCATCCCTGGCCGGAAGATCCGGCGAATGCGCTTCCGACCCGGCGGGTCAAACCGCGCGGGACGTGAGACGCAAGAAGACCCTCATGGTGAGGAGCGCGGAACGCGCGTCTCGAACCATGCAGGCCCGCTTTTCACCCGCGGCCGTCCTTCGAGACGCCCGCTTCGCGGGCTCCTCAGGATGAGGACATGTCGTATCTGCGACACCGGCGCATTAACCGTCCGCTCATCCTTTTCGTCAAAATAGCACAGCTCTGGCCGCAGCGTCGCTCGCGGAGCGGCCTGCCGCGTGATGAAATCGAGCTTTCGGCTCGGAAGTGGTGTGATGCGTAACATAATGATCTTCGCGGCGATCATGATCGGCCTCGGCACCTTCATGGCGCAGATGGCGGACAGGATGAGCTCCGCTTCGGCGACGGCGGTGCCGCGCACGGTAGCAGTCGCGTCCATCGCGCCGGCCGGCGGCCGCAGCCTCAACATCCCCCGCGACGGCCGCGGCCACTTCCAGACCGAGGGCCGGATCGAAGGCCAGCGCATCGGCTTCATGGTCGACACCGGCGCCTCCGTGGTTGCGCTGAACGAGACCTCGGCCGCCCGTTTCGGCCTGCGTCCCTCGCGCAGCGATTACAACGCCACCGTCTCCACCGCCAACGGCACCATCAAGGCCGCGCGCACCCGCATCGCCATGCTCGATGTCGGCGGCCTAATCGTGCGCGACGTCGATGCCATGGTGCTGCCCGACGAGGCGCTGTCCGAGAACCTGCTCGGTCTCTCCTTCCTCTCCCGCCTCAAGCGCTTCGAATACGCCAACGGCCAGATGGTGCTGGAGCAGTAAGGTCCTTCCAAAGGCTCCAGCGATCACATATTTCAAGAAGATCACTATTTCGGCCACTCTCGCGGCCAGATTTCCCCGTTACCAAACTGCCGCAATTATCATCCATAAGCTGCCATTCCCGCCTTCCGCTGCGGCCCGGCATTCGCTAAGGCTGCATCAAATTCTGGCTCTTTTTCACGAGACCGTCCCAATGTTCCCCAAGCCGAAATCCGTGTTGCTGCCCAACACTTATGCCTTCGAATCCGAGCCGATGGTGAAGGCCACGGGCTTTCGCGAATACGACGCGCGCTGGCTGTTCCAGAAGGAAATCAACCTGATGGGAATCCAGGCGCTCGGCATGGGGTTGGGCGCGCTGATCGCGGAGCTCGGCGTCAGCCAGGAGATCGTCACCGGTCATGATTTCCGCGGCTATTCGGCCTCGATTAAATATGCGCTGATCTCCGGCCTGATGGCAGCAGGCTGCAAGGTGCACGATATCGGGCTCGCGGTGACGCCGATGGCCTATTTCGCGCAGTTCGACCTCGACGTGCCCTGCTGCGCCATGGTCACGGCCTCGCACAACGACAATGGCTGGACCGGCGTGAAGATGGGCGCCAACCGCCCGCTGACCTTCGGCCCCGACGAGATGACGCGGCTGAAGGAGATCGTGCTGGGCGCCGAGTTCAAGAACAAGGCCGGCGGCTCCTATCAATTCCACGAGAATTATCCGGCGCGCTACATCGCCGATCTCACCAGCCGCCCGAAGCTCAAGCGCAAGCTCAAGGTCGTCGCGGCCTGCGGCAACGGCACCGCGGGCGCGTTCGCGCCGCAGGTGCTGGAGGCGATCGGCTGCGAGGTGATCCCGCTCGACACCGAGCTCGACCACACCTTCCCGAAATACAATCCGAACCCCGAAGACATGGAGATGCTGCACGCGATCCGCGACGCGGTGCTGCAGCACAAGGCCGATGTGGGTCTCGGCTTCGACGGTGACGGCGATCGCTGCGGCGTCGTGGACAACACCGGCGAGGAGATCTTTGCCGACAAGGTCGGCGTGATGCTGGCGCGCGACATGTCGGCGATTCACAAGGACGCGCAGTTCATCGTCGACGTGAAGTCGACCGGCCTGTTCATCACCGATCCGGTGCTGCAGAAGCAGGGCGCAAAAACCACCTATTGGAAGACCGGCCATTCCTACATGAAGCGCCGCACCCATGAGACGGGTGCGCTCGCCGGCTTCGAGAAGTCCGGCCACTTCTTCTTCAACAAGCCGTATGGACGCGGCTATGACGACGGTCTCGTCTCGGCGCTGGCGATCTGCGACATGCTCGACCGCGCTCCCGGCAAATCGATGGCCGATCTCAAGAACGCGCTGCCGAAAACCTGGTCGTCCCCGACCATGTCGCCGCATTGCGCCGACGAGACCAAATACGGCGTCATCGACAAGGTGGTGAAGCACTTCGAGGCCTTGCAGGCCAAGGGCGCAAAGATCGGCGGCCAGTCGATTCGCGATCTCGTCACCGTCAACGGCGTCCGCGTCACTGTCGAGGATGGCAGCTGGGGCCTGGTGCGCGCCTCCTCCAACAAGCCCGAGCTCGTCGTGGTGGTCGAAAGCCCGGTCTCCGAGCAGCGCATGCACGACATGTTCGAGATGGTGAACAGCGTGCTGCGCACCCATCCCGAAGTCGGCGAGTACAATCAGAAGATCTGAGGTGCGAGGCTAGTCTCACTTGCTGTCATGCCCCGGCTTGACCGGGGCATCCAGTACGCCGGGGCTTATCCGTACCCCATCGTCATCTCTGGAATACTGGATCGCCCGGTCAAGCCGGGCGATGACAGTTTGCTTGTGGTGAGCCCTACGCCGCCACCACCGCCGGGATCGGCAGCGCGGTGACCGACTTGATCTTCTCCATCGCGAAGCGCGAGGTGACGTTCTTCAGCGGCACGGCGCTGATCAGCTTTTTGTAGAACACGTCATAGGCCTGCATGTCCGCGACGACGACGCGCAGCATGTAGTCGACGTCGCCGGCCATGCGATAGAACTCCATCACCTCCGGCATGGCGCTGACGGCGTCGGCGAACTTCTTGAGCCAGGCGTCAGAATGGTCGGAGCTCTCGACCGACACGAACACGGAGATGCCCAGGCCGATCTTGTTCTGGTCGACCAGCGCCACCCGCTTGGTGATCACGCCATCGGCCTCCAGGCGCTGGATGCGCTTCCAGCAGGGGGTCGAGGACAGGCCGACGCGGTCGCCGATCTCGGCGACGGAGAGGGAGGCATCGTCCTGCAGCACCATCAGAATCTTGCGATCGATGGCGTCGAGGCGGCGGCTGGTCTCGGGGAGCGGGACGGCGAGATCGGTCATTTGAAGAACTTTGTTCCATATCAAGGGTCGTTTTTCCTGATATAGAGAAAATCCTTCTATAGCAAGTCTATAATCTCGGCATCCGTCCGAGCGTCGTCCCGCGCGGCATGTTCAAAAGCTCTTCAACTTCAACGCGTTGCGGAGCGGCTAGGCCGCCGCCGTGACGGCTGCATTTCAGCGCTGCGGCGGCCGCGGCGAATTGCAGCGCCTCCCGCACGCCGCCGCTTTCGGCGAGGCGAAGCGTGAAGGCGCCATGGAAGACGTCGCCGGCGCCGAGCGTATCGACCGCCTCAACGGCGAACGCCGGCGTCTCCTCCAGTGCGCCGGTCTCGTTCAGCCAGATCGTGCCGTGCGGACCGCGGGTGGCGGCGAGGAAGGCGGGCGTGAGCGGGGCCAGGCGCTGCAACGCCTCGCCGTCGTCGGCGATGCCGGCGGTTTCCTGCACCTGTTCGCTCGCGAACAGCAGGTGCGAGGCGGCCGTGAGCAGGCTGTCCTGCAACGACATCGCGCGGTCGATGCCGACGATGACGGCAATGCCGCGCCGGCGTGCCTCAGTGCAGAGGTCCGTGCAGAACGATGCGCAGCGGCTCTCGACGAGGACCGCCTGACAATCGGCGAGCAGCTTGTCGGCGTCGGGCAGCTCGACTGTCCACAGGGCCGGATCGCGATAGATCGTGAGCGTTCTCTCGCCCGTCGCGTCAATGATGATAGCAGAGACGGGCGTGGTCGCATCAGGTATGCGCACGATATGGCTTGTGTCGATATTTTCGGATCTCATGCGCTCGAGAATGAAGCCGCTCGACGTCTCCTGCGCATCGCCCATCGGGCCTGCGAACGAGACGCGGCCGCCGAGCCGCGCGATGGCGATCGCGGCATTGAGCGCGTTGCCGCCGCAGATCTCCGCGAGATGCGTGGCGTTGGCCTTGCTGCCGCGCGCGGGCACGGCTTCGACCCGAAACGTCAGGTCGCGCACGGGAATGCCGATGCAGAGGATGCGCGGCGCGGTCACAGAGTGCGCCATCGGCGGTCAGCTCTTGTCGTGCACCCAGCGGCCGAGCAGGTGATGCGCAATCGCAAACGGATGCGGGCCGGCGAGCCCGTCCGGATGGGTCCGCGTCAGCATCAGAGCGGCCTCTTCGCGCGTGAACCAGCGCGCATCCTCCAGCTCGGAATGGTCGACGACGATGTCTTCGCTCACGCCCCGCGCGCTGCACCCGATCATCAGCGATGACGGATAGGGCCAGGGCTGGGTCATGTAATATTGGACGTCGGTGCAGCGGATCCCGGATTCTTCGAGAATCTCGCGGCGCACCGCGTCCTCGATGGTTTCGGCCGCCTCGACGAAGCCGGCCAGGCACGAATACATGCCCGGCGGAAACTGCTTCTGGCGGCCGAGAAGGCACTTGTCGCCGGCGGCGACGTGCATGATCACGACAGGGTCGGTGCGCGGGAAATGCTCGGCCTTGCAACTGGGGCACTCCCGCTTCCAGCCGCCTTCCTTCATTCCGGTACGCGTGCCACAATTGGCGCAATAGCCGTGGCGCTGATGCCAGCTCACCATCGACTTCGCCATCGCGATCGCCGACAGCTCCTGCGGCGGCACCGCGCCCTGCATCGCCATGCCGCGCAGCTCGTTGAGGGCGTAGTCTTTGCGCCCGATCAGCTTCTCGGACGCGGCCTGCGACAGGCCCATCCCGAACATCGCGGCGCCGTCGCGCAAGCCTAAGAAGATCGTGCCGGGATTGGCGCCGCATTTCAGCGCCTCGTCGATTCCGAGCAGCGCGCGCACTTTTTCGCCGTCGCGCTTCACCAGCAGCGAGTCGCGGTAGACCACATAGGCGCGCGAGGTCGGCTTCTGCTCCAGCGCGAACAGCTTTTCGTCATCGCGGCGCAGATGCGCGGCACGGTCGAGAATGTTGGTGACGAAGGCCGGCTGCCCCAGCGGAAACGAGTCGAATGCTGACATGTCTTGTTCTTTCAACCCAACCAGATCTTGCGGCGAAGCGCGCTGATGAAAGTCTGCACCTCTGTGGCGTCGTGCGCCAAGGGCTGCATCACGCCCCAGACCGGCCGCGGCCAGGCGGCGTCACTGGTGCGGCGCGCGATGATGTGGACGTGAAGCTGCGGCACGAGGTTGCCGAGTGCCGCGATGTTGAGCTTGTCGCATCCGGTGATCTCCTTCAGCGCGCGCGAGACGCGGGAGATCTCCGTCATCAACTGCGCCTGCTGCACCTCGTCGAGATCGATGATCTCGACCGCATCCGCGCGTCGCGGCACCAGCAGCAGCCAGGGATAATGCGCGTCCTTGATGACCAATACCTTGGACAGCGGCAAATCGCCGATGTCGATGGTGTCCTCTTTCAGGCGGGAGTGCAGCGACCAGGCGGGTTCGGACATGAAGGTTTCCGGATGGCCCATTGGGAATCGGGCATGGCGGGGCGGAACCCCTGAATATTTGCTCCGACCATACGATACGGAATCTGATTGGGGAAGGATGGCGCTCCGCAGAGGCCGCATACGCGATCGTCGTCCTGGACAAGCGCAGCGCAGATCCAGGACCGATTACCACAGGATTGGGTTTGACGAGGATTCGGGCGCAAATTGCCCGACGTCGCGCAATATCTTGATGGCGCCGAACGGCGCCAAGGCCTGGTTCTAATCGACGCGAAGGTCGACCTTGTCGTCGAACTCGTTGCGGATCGCGGGGAGGTGCTCGAGATCCTCGCGATGCGGCTTCATGCCGGTCTTGACCTCGTAGATGAAATTGCCGACGCCCTGGATGCGCGCCATCTTGATCGGGCTCTCGATCAGGAACAGCCTGAGACGTTTAGACGGTGGCTTCTGTCACTTCTGTCATGTCAGGCCTCCATTGACGTGCCAGACTTGGCCGGTGACGTAGGATGCTTTTGGCGAGGCGAGGAAGGCGATGATCTCGGCGACTTCCTCCGACCGCCCGCGGCGGCCCATCGGGATCAGCGCCTCCGTCGCGGCGATCTGCTCGGGTGAAAGCCGGCTTTCGCTGGGTTTGTCCTTGACGATGAGGCCCGGCGCGACTGCGTTGACGGTGATGCCCTCCTTGGCGAGCTCGACTGCAGTGAGCCGTACCAGCGCTTCGAGCGCGGAACGGCTCGCAGCCGTCGCGGCGAAGGGCGCGAATCCGGGCCGGATCGCATGCGCCACGAAGGACGACACCGCCACGATCCGCGCATTTCGTCCCGCACGCAGCTGCGGAAGAGCAAGCTTGACGAAACGTGTAAAGGCGAGGGCCGATTCGTCCATCGCCTGCAGGAATTGATCCGCGGGCGTGCCGATCGCACTGCCGCGCCGGGCGTGACCTCCGACCAGGATCAATCCGTCAAGCCGGCCAAAATCGAGATGGGCGGTCGCGCAAGCAAGCGTCAGGGCCACTTCATTGGCGAGATCGCCGAGGCATGTTGCAACAGCCGCGCCGCTGGCTTTGGCTTCCGCCGCGGTCGCCTTGAGTCCGTCCTCATTCGATCGGGTATGCAGCACGAGCCCGACGCCGGGCGCTGCGAGCAGTTTTGCAGTGGCACGGCCGATGCCGCTGGCGGCGCCGGTGACGAGATAGACGCGATTGATTTCGGACATCACGATGCCGTTGTGGCCGGCGGCAATGCGCCGGTGCGGTGAAAATGGCTGAGGAAGGCGCGCGTCGCCGCCTCCTGCGGATTGTCGCTCACCTGCAGCGCCGGGTCTATCGGCTGGGCAGTCCGGGAATTGCCCGGATGCTGGGCAAGCCACAATGAAGCCCAACCCGTTCAAGCCGATACCCGCTTGCTTTCCGGGCCTTTTGGCCCCAAATAGGGACCGGGAGATTGGCGGTGGACGAGCCACTCGCCAACCGGGTCAGGTCCGGAAGGAAGCAGCCCTAACGAGGTCCGGATCGGGTCGCTCGTCAGTCTCCTACCTGTTTTTCCGAGCGAATTGCGCCGGCGGCTCGGGCCGCCAGCGCGCTCCTTTCCGCAAAAGCCGGCCGAAAGACACTTCATTGCGGATCGACCGATGACCGACGCTGGCGCCCCTCCCAACCCTGATAGCGCCGGCCAGGCCAGTACGCCCTACCGGGTGCTGGCGCGGAAATACCGTCCCTCCAGCTTCGACGATCTGATCGGCCAGGAGGCCGTGGTCCGCACTGTCTCCAATGCGTTTGAGACCGGCCGCATTCCGCAGGCCTGGATTCTCACCGGCGTCCGCGGGGTCGGCAAGACCACCACTGCGCGCATCCTTGCCCGTGCGCTCAACTACGAGATGCCGGATGGCTCGGTGAAGGGCCCGACGGTCCAGATGCCGACACTCGGCGTGCATTGCCAGGCGATCATGGAAAGCCGGCACATGGACGTGCTGGAGATGGACGCGGCCTCGCATACCGGCGTCGACGACGTTCGTCAGATCAATGACAGCGTCCGCTACGCGCCGGCCAGCGCCCGCTACAAGGTCTACATCATCGACGAAGTCCACATGCTGTCGACGGCGGCGTTCAACGCCTTCCTGAAGACGCTGGAGGAACCGCCGGAGCACGCCAAATTCGTGTTCGCCACGACGGAGATCCGCAAGGTTCCCGTGACGGTGCTGTCGCGCTGCCAGCGTTTCGACCTGCGCCGCGTCGAGGCCGACGTGCTGATGAAGCATCTCGCTAACATCGCGGCCAAGGAAAACGTCGAGATCGAGCCGGAAGCGCTCGGCATCATCGCGCGCGCCGCGGAAGGCTCGGTGCGCGATTCGCTCTCGCTGCTCGACCAGGCGATCGCGCATGCGGCAGGCACCGTGAAGGCCGATGCCGTCAGGCAGATGCTGGGGCTCGCCGACCGCACCCGCGTCATCGATCTCTTCGATTCTCTGGCGCGCGGCGACATCGCGTCCGCATTCAAGGAGTTCCGCGACCAGTACGACGTCGGCGCCGATCCGATCGTCGTGCTCTCGGATCTCGCCGAATTCGTCAATTTCGTCACCCGCGTGAAGATCGTGCCGGCGACCGCCGACAACGTCGCCTATGGCGAGACCGAGCGCGTGCGCGCGCGGGATTTCGCCTCGAAGATCTCGATGCGCGTGCTGTCGCGGATGTGGCAGATGCTGCTCAAGGGCATCACCGAGGTGCAGGCCGCGACCCGGCCGGCCGCAGCCGCCGAGATGGTGCTGGTGCGCATCGCCTATGTCGCCGACCTGCCGACGCCGGACGAAGCGATCAAGATGCTGGAGCAGAACGGCGGCGGTTCGCCGGTCGTGAGCGGCGGCGGTGTCGCGCGCAATGCGCCGGCCGGGCCGGTGGCGTCCGCGGCGCCAGTTCGCATGCCGAATTCGTCGCCATCCTCGTTCGGCGGCGGTGGTGCCCGTCCGCAGATGGCAACGCCCGCGCCGGATCCGCAAGCTGCCGCGCCGGTGTTGCGCGTCACGAGCTTCACCCAGCTCGTTGCGCTGGCCGGGCAGAAGCGCGACCTCCTGACCAAGGGCGCGCTCGAAGGCGACATGCGCCTCGTCCGTTTCGAGGAGGGCCGGCTGGAAGTCGCGCTCGAACCCAACGCCTCCAAGACCATGATTTCCGATCTCGCGCGCAAATTCGAGCTTTGGACCGGGCGCCGCTGGACCGTGATCGTCTCCAACGAGCCGGGCCAGCCGACGCTGCGTTCGGTGAGCCAGGCGGCCAAGCAGGAACATGCGCGCACCGCCGAGGCCGATCCGCGCGTGCGCGAGGTGCTGTCGCGTTTTCCGGGTGCGAAGGTCGTCGAGGTCCGCAGGCTTGCCCCCGAGGCACCGCAATCCGATATTAACGCGGACTATGGCAGTGACGATCCGCCCGACGGTTCGGACGGCGACGATCTCTAGAGCCGATTTTCAAGGACAGCACCGATGGTCGATATTTTCGGCATGATGAAGCAGGCGCAGCAGCTGCAATCCAAGATGCAGGAGATGCAGGACCAGCTCGCCAACGTCGAGGTCGAGGGCATCTCCGGCGGCGGTCTCGTCGCCGTACGCATGACCGCGAAGATGGACGTCAAGGGCGTCAAGATCGATCCTTCGCTGATGAAGGCGGAGGAGCGCGAGGTGCTCGAGGATCTGCTCGTCACCGCATTCGGCGAGGCCCGCCGCAAGGCGGAAGCCGCCATGCAGGAGAAGATGCAGTCGCTCACCGGCGGGCTCGGTCTGCCGCCGGGGCTGTCGGGGCTGTTCGGCCAGTAGGATGGGCGCTGTTGCGGGTCCTGAAATCGAGCGGCTGGTCCAGCTTCTCGCGCGACTGCCGGGGCTCGGCCCGCGCTCGGCGCGGCGCGCCGCGCTGCATCTGATCAAGAAGCGCGAAGCGTTGATGATGCCGCTGTCCTCGGCCATGCAGGTCGCGCTCGAGAAGGTCCAGGTCTGCAAGACCTGCGGCAACATCGACACGCAAAGTCCCTGCACGGTCTGCACCGATCCGAGGCGCGATCCCTCGATCATCGTCGTCGTCGCCGACGTTGCCGATCTCTGGGCGCTGGAGCGGGCCAATGCCACTCAAGGGCGCTATCACGTGCTGGGCGCGACATTGTCGCCGCTCGACGGCGTC
The DNA here is from genome assembly GCF_000515415.1 of Bradyrhizobium sp. WSM1417. Classification (NCBI taxonomy): domain Bacteria; kingdom Pseudomonadati; phylum Pseudomonadota; class Alphaproteobacteria; order Hyphomicrobiales; family Nitrobacteraceae; genus Bradyrhizobium; species Bradyrhizobium sp. WSM1417. Next base: position 339,988 of record NZ_KI911783.1, on the reverse strand, counting down.
GGCCCGCAGGACCTCACCATCGAGGCGCTGGTCGCGCGCGCGCATGAGGCGCAGGTGCATGAGGTCATCCTGGCGCTGAATGCCACCGTCGACGGCCAGACCACGGCACACTACATCACCGACCTGCTGCAGGACGCCAACGTAAAAGTAACCCGGCTCGCCCATGGTGTGCCGGTCGGCGGCGAGCTTGATTATCTCGATGAAGGTACGCTATCGGCCGCGATGCGGCAGCGCACCCTGTTCTAGCCATCCAGACTTACGGAACGGACGACATGACGAAACTTTTCGGCACACGATGGGCTTTGGTCGCGACGATCGCGATGCTGGCGACGCCGGCGATCTCCGCGCAACAGGACGACGGGGCTCCGCCGCCGTCGAAGCCCGGCAAGCCGATCAATGCCGGCGAGGTGCTGTCGGGCGAGCTGAACACGATGAAAGTGCGCGACGTCAAGAACGTCGGCAAGCGGATTGCCATGTACCAGATCACCTCCGAGCCGCGCCGGCTGCCGCCGCCGAGCGGGCTGTGCAATCTCGAGACCGGCCCCGAAACCTTCCAACTCGTTCCCAGCGGCGACGCGCAGGCCGCGCAGCTGAAGACATTCGCCGGCAAGGAGATCTCGGTCAAGGTCGACGAGATCGCCTGCGCCAGCGATCCCGGCCAGATGAGCGAAGCCGTGATCACGAAATGGAGTTTGATCAAGAAGCAGTAGGGGGGCACGCAATGTCCTCACCGCGCTTCCGGTGTCATCGCCCGGCTTGATGTTTGGACCGGACAGATCACTGACAGGTGTTCGGAGACATAGCTGACACATCAAAATGGGCTGGTCTGGTCGATTCGGGAGGCCGTCCATGCCCTGGAACGAGGTGTCGGTGATGGATCAACGACGAGAGTTCGTGCGACTTGCCTTGCAGGAGGGAACGAACCGGCGAGAGCTGTGCCGGCGGTTCGGGATCAGTCCTGATGTGGGCTACAAATGGCTGAGGCGCTGGCAGGCTGGCGACCATGAACTGGCGGATCAGCCCCGTCGTCCGAAGCGGATGCCCAAACGCAGCGAGCCTGCTGTGGAGGCGCAGGTTTTGGCTGTGCGTGACCAGCATCCAGCCTGGGGGGCGCGCAAGATTGCCCATTGCCTAAAGCGCGAATGCCAGGCTGTGCCTGTGCCTTCGACGGTCCATCAGATCCTGTGCCGGAACGAGCGGATCAAGCCAAGTGAGAAGGCCCCGCCGAGCCCTCCAGGCCATCGCTTTGAGAAGGAGGCGCCCAATCAGCTGTGGCAGATGGACTTCAAGGGCCACATGCCCCTTGCCAACGGAACGCGTTGTCATCCGCTGACCATGGTCGACGATCACTCGCGCTATGCCGTGTGTCTGGAGGCATGCGCCAACGAGCAGCGTCCCGCCGTGCAGAAGCATCTGATCGATACCTTCCGCCGTTATGGCCTGCCGGAGGCCTTCTACATCGACAATGGCTCCCCTTGGGGTGATACGTCTGGCGTCCGCTGGACCGCGCTGAAGGTTTGGCTACTCAAGCTTGGCATTAGGGTGGTGCATGCCAGGCCGCGCCATCCCCAGGGCCGGGGCAAGAATGAACGCTTCCATCGCAGCCTGAACGCGGAAGTGTTTGCTCTGCGCGCGTTCCGCACTCTGGCGGAAGTCCAACACGCCCTCGATAGCTGGCGCATGCTCTACAATCTGGAACGGCCTCATGAAAGTCTCGGCATGGGGGTCCCCGCCGATCGCTACCGGCCAAGTTCTCGCGCCATGCCGGAACGAGTTCCGCAGGTCCAATACGATGCCGGAGAGATCGTTCGCACCGTCTCCTCGACTCGGAGTTACATCTCCTTCCAGGGGCAAATGTGGAAAGTCCCACAAGCCTTCTGCGGCGAGCGGCTCGCCATCCGACCGCTCGACCGCGACGGCCATTACGGAATCTTCTTCGCCAGTTGGCAGGTCGCATCAATCGACTTGACCAGTGGCCAACCTGTCAGTGATGTGTCCGAACAAGCGTCAGCTATGTCTCCGGTCTAAACACTTGACCGGGCGATCCAGTACGCTGCGGCTTCTCGGTCAATCACAACTGTCTCTGGAATACTGGATGCCCCGCCTTCGCGGGGCATGACAGCGGCAGTGTCAAACCCTCACCGGCCCCAGCGCGTCAAAATGCCCGCGCTTCTGCAGCCAGGCCAGCAGCACCAGGCTCGGGATCGCCACCAGCATGCAGATCACGAAGAACAGCGGCCAGCCGGTGGTATCAGCCACGAAGCCGGCGCCTGACGAGAGATAAGTCCGCCCCACCGCGGCAAGTGCTGTGAGCAGCGCATATTGCGTCGCCGTGTGCAGCGGGTTCTGGCAGAGCGCAGAAAGATAAGCGACGAAGATCACCGTGCCGATGGCGCTGGTGAAGTTCTCACAAGTGATGGCGAAGGCGAGCGCCCATTGGCTGGTGCCGACGAAGGCCAGCCAGGAAAAGGAGAGGTTCGCGAGCGCCTGCACCACGCCGCCGATCCAGAGGCTGGTCGCAAGCGAATAGCGCCGCGCGACGAAGCCGCCGGCAAAGCCGCCGATCAGCGTCGCGGCGAGACCGACGCCTTTCACGATCGCCGCATAGTCGTTACGGGAGAAGCCGAGGTCGATCACGAACGGCGCGGTCATCGTGCCGGAGAAGGCGTCGGTGAACTTGAACAGCACGACGAAGGCGAGTGCCGCAAGCGCGTCCTTGCGCGTCAAGAATTCCGAGAAGGCCCCGATCGCCGCGTGCAGCACGCGCGCCAACGCGGTCTGCGTCTGCGTCGCGGCTTCCGCCCGCACCGACTGCTCGGGCTCGGTCGCCACCAGCGCCGTGAACGTCCCGATCAGCACCATCGCCGCCATCACTACATAGCCCCACATCCAGGCGGATGTGCGGGTGATGCCGGTGCTCTCGAAGCCCGAGACGATGAACAGCGCGCCGGCAGTCGAGATCAGCATGCCGATACGATAGGCCGCGACATAGGACGCCATCCCGGCGGCCTGCTCGCTCTCCGGCAGGCTCTCGACGCGAAAGGCGTCGACCACGATGTCCTGCGTCGACGAGGCCGTCGCCACCAGCAACGCGCCGAGCGCGACATAGAACGGCGAGCGCGCGGGATCGGTCAGCGCCAGCAGCAGGATCGCTGCGATCAGCAGCAATTGCGAGAACAGCAGCCAGCCGCGGCGCCGCCCGAACGCGCGCGTGAACAGCGGCACATGCATCGCGTCCACCAGCGGCGCCCACAGGAATTTCAGCGTGTAGGGCGTGCCGACCAGCGCAAACAGCCCGATGGTCTTGAGATCGACGCCGGATTCCCGCATCCACACCAGCAGCGTCGAGCCCGACAGCGCCAGCGGCAGCCCCGACGAGAAGCCGAGGAACAGCACGATCAGCACCCGCGGCTGCAGGTAAACGGCAAGGCTGTCACGCCAGGAGGTCGGGGCCGTGCCGGGGCCGGCAGGGGAGGTCGCGTCGGGTGCGGTCATGGCAGGGTGTTAGCAGATTCTGGGAGCGCTGCCTCTTCTCCCTCTCCCCGTTCTTACGGGGAGAGGGTCGGGGTGAGGGGCCTCTCTCCACAAATGAGATGGTTGTGAGACCTGTACCCCCTCACCCGGATCACAAGGGCGATCCGACCTCTCCCCGCAAGCGGGGCGAGGTAAGGAAAGTCACTCCCCCGCCTGGAGCTTCCGCGGGAACAGCTCGGCAACGCCGGTTGCAACCAGATGCGGGGCTTCGGGCGCATCGCTCTTGCTGAAATCGAGTTCTTCGATCCGCCCGGCGCGCTTCTCGATCTTGTCGGCGGAGATCAGGATCTGGCGGACGTCTTCGTTGGCGTCGGCAAAGTGCTTCTGCAATTTCAGCACGCGATCGCGCAGGCGGCCGAGGTCGTCGCCGAGCTTGATCACCTCGGTGCGGATCTGGTCGGCGGCATCGCGCATGCGCGCGTCCTTCATGATCTGCTGCATCACCTGGATCGCCAGCATCAGCAGCGACGGCGACACCAGCACGACGCGGGCGCGATACGCCTTCTGGATGACGTCGTCGAAACCGTCGTGGATCTCGGCGTAGACCGATTCCGACGGCACGAACATCAGTGCCATGTCCTGGGTCTCGCCGGCGACGAGGTATTTCTCGGAGATGTCGCTGACATGCTTCATGACATCGCCGCGCAGCCGCTGCGTGGCGATCCGCTTCTCCTCGTCGCTCCGCGCGTCATGCAGCGCGGTCATCGCTTCCAGCGGAAACTTCGCGTCGATGCAGAGTGGCCGCTGGTCGGGCAGGAACACGACGCAGTCCGGCCGCTTGCCGGTCGAGAGCGTGAACTGGAACTCGTAGGCGCCCTTCGGCAGACCGTCCTGGACGATCGCCTCCATCCGCGCCTGACCGAAGGCGCCGCGCGACTGCTTGTTGGCGAGCACGTCGCGCAAGGTCGTCACCTGCGTGGTGAGGTCGGTGAGGTTCTTGTGCGCGCTGTCGATGATGCCGAGCCGCTCGTGCAGCGCGCGCAGGCTCTCCATGGTGTTGCGGGTGGTGTGCTCCATGGATTGGCCGACCCGGTGGGTCACCGAATCCAGCCGCTCGTTGACCGCGCGTGCCATGTCGGCCTGGCGGCCGGCCAGCGTCTGGGTCATGGCGTCGACCCGCCCCGAAGCCTCGCTCTGGGCATGCAGCATCTGGCTGATGCGCTCCTCGAGTTCGTCGGCGCGGATGGCGTTGGCCATCGCGAGTTCCGCGCCGCGTCGCCCGGAGCGCGCGATCACGACGGCGATCACCACCATCAGGATGAGGACCAGGGCGCCAAAGCCGATCAGCGCGTCCACGGTGCGCACCGGCCAGTCGCCGAGCATGAAAATGATCTCGTTCATGCCCCTGCTTCTAGCCGATTCGCTCGGAGACACGAACGAATAGCGAACATTTATGGTAAACGGTCCGCTAATTTTTATGGTTAACGAAAGGCGAAGTTTTATGGTTAACGGAGGGTTAACGGGGTTCCCGGCCGGATTGACCGCATCGAACGCGCGGCTTAAATCGCGGCCATGGCCCTCAGAGAAATCATCATCCTGCCCGACAAGCAGCTGCGTCTGGTCTCCAAGCCGATCGAGAAGGTCACGCCGGAGATCCGCAAGCTTGCCGACGACATGTTCGAGACCATGTACGACGCGCCCGGCATCGGGCTCGCGGCGATCCAGATCGCGCAGCCGCTGCGGCTGATCACCATGGACCTCGCCAAGCCTGATCAGGACGGCGAGACCAAGCCCGAGCCGCGCGTCTTCATCAACCCCGAAATCATCGCCTCGTCGGAGGACCTGTCGGTCTACGAGGAAGGCTGCCTGTCGATTCCCGAATATTACGAGGAGGTCGAGCGCCCTGCGAAGGTGCGGGTGCGCTACACCGATCTCGACGGCAAGGTGCACGAGGAGGATGCCGAAGGCCTCTACGCCACCTGCATCCAGCACGAGATCGACCACCTCAACGGCGTGCTGTTCGTCGACTATCTGTCAAAGCTCAAGCGCGACCGCGTGCTGAAGAAGTTCGAGAAAGCCGCCAAGCGCGGCGAGTGAGTACAAGCGACTGTGCTGCCCCACATTCCCCTGCGCTCCCTCCCCCCTTGTGGGGGAGGGCGGGGGAGAGGGGTAGCCCAGGCGGAAGTCTCTCCGTCATCCAAATCGGGTGCGCACCGCGAACGCTCCAGCCGAGAGAGCGCGTCGTGTGGCACCCCTCTCCCTCACCCTCCCCCACAAGGGGGAGGGAACGTACCGAGTCCTTGTCATGCCCCTCCGCCTGATCTTCATGGGCACGCCCGATTTCTCCGTGCCGACGCTGCTCGAACTCGTAGCGCATGGCCACGAGATCGCGGCCGTGTACACGCGCGCGCCGAAGCCCGGCGGCCGGCGCGGGCTGCAATTGCAGCCGACCCCCGTGGAAGAGGCCGCGCGAAAGCTCGGCGTGCCCGTTCTGACGCCGAAGAGTTTGAAGACGCCGGAGGCGCTGGAAGCATTTCGCGCCTTCGACGCCGACGCGGCCGTCGTCGTCGCCTATGGCATGATCCTGCCGCAGGCGATCCTCGATGCGCCAAAGCTCGGCTGCTACAACCTGCACGCCTCGCTGCTGCCACGCTGGCGCGGCGCCGCTCCCATCAACCGCGCGATCATGGCCGGCGATGCCGAGACCGGCGTGATGGTGATGAAGATGGATGTTGGCCTCGACACCGGCGACGTCGCCATGGCGGAACGGCTCGCGATCACGGACAATATGACTGCGCTCGATCTGCATGATCGTCTGTCCCGGCTCGGTGCCGATCTCATGGTGCGCGCCATGGCCGCGCTCGACCGCGGCGGGCTCCAGCTCAAGCAGCAGACCGAGGACGGCGTCACCTATGCCGCCAAGATCGACAAGGCCGAAGCGCGGATCGACTGGACCAGGCCCGCGCGCGAGGTGCTGCGCCATATCCACGGCCTGTCGCCGTTTCCTGGCGCCTGGGCCGAGCTTGAGAATGCGCGGGTCAAGATCCTGCGCTGCGAGCTGGCGAAAGGCACGGGCGCACCCGGCGAGGTGCTCAACGATCACCTCACCGTCGCCTGCGGCGAGGGTGCAATCCGCCTGATCGAGCTCCAACGCGAAGGCAAGGCGCGCATGCAGGCCGCGGACTTCCTGCGCGGCGTGCCGTTGAAGACCGGCGCCAAATTCACCTGACGCTGTCATACCCCGCGAAGGCGGGGTATCCAGTACGCCGAGGCTTCTCGGTCGAATGGATAGGCTGCGGAGTACTGGATCGCCCGGTCGAGCCGGGCGATGACAGCGAAACTGGACAAGATGCCCCGCTACAAGCTCATCATCGAATATGACGGCGCGCCGTTCTTCGGCTGGCAGGTGCAGGAGACGCTGCCCTCGGTGCAAGGCGCGCTGGAAGCGGCGGTGAAGGCGATGACCGGCGCGGATGCGCGCGTGCATGGCGCCGGCCGCACCGATGCCGGCGTGCATGCGCGGGGCCAGGTCGCGCATGTCGACATTGAGAAACAGTTTCCACCTGGCCGTTTTCGCGACGGCTTGAATGCGCATCTGCGCCCGCATCCGATCGCCGTGCTCGATGCGGACATCGTGCCCGATAGTTTCGAGGCGCGCTTCTCGGCCGTGAAGCGCCACTACCGCTACCGTATCGTCAACACCCGTGCCAATCTCGCGCTCGATGCCGGCCACGCCTGGCGCGTGCCGCGCCGGCTCGACGCCGATGCGATGCATGCGGCGGCACAGCGCCTGCTCGGCAAGCACGATTTCACCACCTTCCGCGACACCGAGTGCCAAGCCAAGTCACCGGAGAAGACGCTCGATCAGCTCGACGTCCTGCGCGACGGGCGCGAGATCATTATTCTCACCTCGGCGCGCTCGTTCCTGCACAGCCAGGTGCGCTCGATGGTGGGGTCGCTGATGTGGGTCGGCGAAGGCCGCTGGACTGCTGACGATCTCTCCGCAGCGCTCGCCGCGCGCAACCGCGCCGCTTGCGGCATCGTCGCCCCGCCAGACGGGCTGTATCTGATGCAGGTGGATTACTGATTGGGGTGAGGGCGCGCGCTCTCGCTACATCCACCACTGTCATGCCCCGGCTTGACCGGGGCATCCAGTACGCCGCGGCCTCTCGGCTCAGTCACTGCCGTCTCTGGAATACTGGATCGCCCGATCAAGTCGGGCGATGACAGCGGAGTTTGGGCGGGAAGAAGAGCCTACCCAAAATACCTCGCCAAAATCCCGCGATACACCTTCGTCAACTGCTCCAGATCCTGAACCGGCACGCGCTCGTCGACCTGGTGCATGGTCTGGCCGACCAGGCCGAATTCGATCACCGGGCAATAGCTCGAGATGAAGCGCGCATCCGAGGTGCCGCCCGACGTCGACAGCTCCGGCTTGCGGCCCGTCACCTCCTCGATCGCGGACACCGCGAGCTCGGTGAACGGTCCGGGCTTGGTCACGAACACGTTCGAGTTCGAGGGCTCCCAGACGATGCGGGCGCGAATGCGGTTGCCGCAGGCTTTGGTCAGCCGCGTCTCGACCAGCTCGCGCAGGCTCGCCTGGGTGTGGTTGTCGTTGTAGCGGATGTTGAATTTTGCGCGGGCTTGTCCCGGGATGACGTTATTGGCGGTGTTGCCGACGTCGACCGAGGTGAATTCGAGATTGGAGGCTTGGAACTGCGCGCTGCCATGGTCGAGCGGCTCGTCCGAGATCGCCACGATCAGCCGCGAGATATCAGGCACCGGATTGGCGGCGCGGTGCGGGTAGGCGACGTGGCCCTGCACGCCGTCGACATACAGCGTGCCGGATTGCGAGCCGCGGCGGCCGACCTTGATGGTGTCGCCGAGCGTCTCGACATTGGAGGGCTCGCCCAGCACGCAATGGTCGAATTTCTCGCCGCGCTCCGCCGCCCATTGCAGCAGCTTGATGGTGCCGTTGATGGAGACGTCTTCCTCGTCGCCAGTGATCAGGAACGAGATCGAGCCCTGTCCGTCCGCGCGCGGCTTGCCGTCGTTCGCGGCGAGATGCTCCAGCACCGCGGCGACCGAGCAGGCGATGCCGCCCTTCATGTCGACCGCGCCGCGGCCATGTAGAAAGCCGTCCCGGACCTCGCCCGAGAACGCGCCGACGCTCCAGGCGCTCTCGTCGCCCGGCGGCACCACGTCGGTGTGGCCGGCAAAGGTGATGTGCGGCCCGTCAGTGCCGATCCGCGCATAGAGATTGTCGACGTCGGCGGTGCCGGGCTCGCTGAAGGTGACGCGATGGCATGTGAAGCCTGCCGCGTTGAGGGCCTGTTCGAGCACGCCCAGCGCACCGGCATCTTCAGGGGTTACCGAGGGGCAGCGGATGAGATCGCGGGCAATCGAGAGAGCATCGGTCATGCGCCCCGCTTAACATGCATGCCGCCGGGTGGGCTAGCACTGGGCGGGACAAATTCGATCTCGCTCTGCTGGTCCCAGCTTTTCGCCGCAGGCGGGGCGGGCGCGGAGCCATCTTCAACCTCGGCCAACGGATCGGCGCCGAACCGGTTGTCGCCCGAGGTGCCGCGCACAATGAACATTTCCACGAGGCCCCAAAACCACGGAATGTGCACGGCCCAGGCGAGGGCAAGAACCCAGTTTGATGCGGTGGGCAGCAGGTCCGAGAACTGGTCGAACAACGCGGGCACGACGAAGAACGGAACCAGCCACCAGCCGCTCCGGTCGCGATCGTGCAGCCGCTTGGTCGCGGTTGCGAGATAGATCCACAGGAATAGCGAGCTGCCGAGCACCTTGAGGATGAGAGGCGCGCGATCCGTGGTTGCCAGCAGACGGTAGGCCCTGGGATCAACCACGTTGAAGATGTCGTCGACACCGAAATCGAAGTCGACCTTGAAGTTGAAGGCGAAAGTCGCGGCCCCGTTCAGCACCTTGATGGCCTGGTCGATCATCCCGAGCATGCAGGCCAGCAACATGACGATCAGCAGCGCTTGCCACAGCAAGGCGCGGTTGATGCGGCCGTCGAAGCGGAAGAGATACCAGGTCCAGTCCATGCCAAAGGCTCCGGGCGGGAGAGGTCGCCCGGATGTTGGTCGAGATTGGGGGAGGGTGGGTTCGATGAGGAGCCGCAAGGGGCTTCTTTCACCTCGCCCCGCTTGCGGGGAGAGGTCGGATCGCCCTTGCGATCCGGGTGAGGGGGTACAGGTCTCACGGCAATCTCATCCGTGGAGAGAGGCCCCTCACCCCAACCCTCTCAGCGCGAGCGAAGCTCGTCGCGGCCCCGTAAGAACGGGGAGAGGGAGAAGAGAGTCTCAATCCCGCAGCAGCTCGTTGATGCTGGTCTTGGAGCGCGTGCGCTCGTCGACGCGCTTGACGATGACGGCGCAGGCGGTGCTCGGGCCGATCTGGCCGTTCTTCATGGGCTTGCCGGGCAGCGCGCCGGGAACGACGACCGAATATTCCGGCACCTCGCCGATAAAGATCTCGCCGGTGTCGCGGTCGACGATCTTGGTCGACGCACCCAGGAACACGCCCATCGACAGCACCGCGCCCTTGCGCACGATCACGCCTTCGGCGACCTCGGAACGCGCGCCGATGAAGCAATCGTCCTCGATGATGACAGGCTCGGCCTGCAGCGGCTCGAGCACGCCGCCGATGCCGACACCGCCGGAGATGTGCACGCGCTTGCCGATCTGCGCGCAGGAGCCGACGGTCGACCAGGTGTCGATCATGGTGGATTCATCGACATAGGCGCCGAGATTGACGAAGGACGGCATCAGCACGACGTTGCGGGCGATGAAGGCCGAGCGGCGCACGATGGAGCCGGGGACGGCGCGGAAGCCGGCGTCGCGAAAGCGGTTCTCACCCCAGCCGTCGAACTTCGAGGGCACCTTGTCCCACCAGGCCGCCTTGCCGGGGCCGCCGGGAATGGCGCCCATGTCGTTGAGGCGGAACGAGAGCAGCACCGCCTTCTTCAGCCATTGATTGACCTTCCACTTGCCGTCGGCCCCGCGCTCGGCAACGCGGGCCTCACCCTTGTCCAGAATCTCCAGCGCGTGATCCACGGCCTCGCGGACCTCGCCCCTGGTCGAGGTCGAGACGCCGTCGCGCGCCTCGAAGGCGCCGTTGATGGTGGATTCGAGGGCGGACAGGGACATTTGGCGATCCTTGAGCGGTATTTGCGGGAATTTGGATCGCTTTTTCGGGACTTGGAGCGAGAGAGTCAAGAACGCAGTCGGCGATGTCCCGGCGCGTTCGGATGCGCCCGGGACATGGCCCGGGACATGGCCCGCCGCTATTTTGATGTGCCCGCGAGATCGATGCCGTTCACGATACCCTCGCAGAGGCCGGCGAGCTCATTTCCGAGTTCAGTCAAGGCCGGCGAGCGGTAGCGCGCGAAGGCGATAGCCGGATCAAGCCATCGCAGTTCGGCTTGACCGTCGGGAAAGCCGATCACGGCGAACTTCAGGGGGGCCTCGAGCAGCGCCGCACTATCGGCGGCCAGCAGCCGCGACATCAGCCGTGGATGGAAAAAAAGGACCTGACGCGCGGGGCCGATGGCGAAGCCGCCACGACTGAGCAGCATTTGCGGGTCGATCTCGTGCAGGATCCAGAGGTCTGCGGCAATAATTCCCTGCTTCAAGCGGGCGACCACCTCTTCGACGGTCAGCGAAGATGAGACCGACCGTTGAAACGAGCTTGCGGCCGAGCCGCATCCGGAGAACGCCACGGATTGCAGTGTTTGCGACATCGGATCAGCCTTCGTCCGGCCTTGGTGCCCTGCTCGCATCGAACGCTTCGAGCGTCCGTGCAGAGTAGACCAACGAAGCACCCGCACCGATCGCAATCGCAACGCCGAGGGCCTCCGCGAGCTCCTCGCGGCTTGCGCCGTAACGTGCGGCGGCGTCGGCGTGAACCGCAATACACCCGTCGCAGCGGGCGGTCACGGCCGCCGCCAGTGCGATCAACTCGCGCGTCTTGTCGTCCAGCTTTCCTGTCTGGGCGCCAGCCGCCCCAAGTTCGCGATAACCCTTCAGCGTCGCCGGGCTTAGGGCGCCAATGTCGCCGATCCGCGCCAGCAAGTCGCTCCGATAGGCGCTCCAATCCATCATCATTGTCTCTCTCCTCGAACGGCAGGGGTTGCCAGCTCGAGAGATAGACGTGCGGTCTCGCCGGAGCCATCAGCTATGGGCGTATGGCCGGCATACAGCTTGCCGAAGCCTCAGGCGAATTGACGGAATTCTCCAGCGATGAAGTCCACCACGGCGCGAACCCGCCGGACCTTGCCGGTATCGCGATGAAATCCCAGCCAGAGCTCGCGGCTCGGGACGGGCGCCGGCGTCTTGATGGAACGAAGCGCGGGATAGGCTGAGGCCAGGCGAGTTGGCAAGCAAACCAGCCCCGCGCCGGCGGCGGCTGCCGCGGCCTGACCATCGCGGCTGTTGCTGCAGAATCCAACATGTGCCAGCGGCAGATAGCGACGCAGCCATTTCGTCTCCGCAACGCTTTCGGCGAGCGCCGCGTTCATCGTGATGAGCGCAGCGTCGGCGCCACCGCCCGAAAAATCGGGCGGTCCCTTTACCTTGAGATACGCAGCAGCAGCATAAAGCTCGAACGGAATGCTGCCGATCTTCCGCTGCATCAGTCCCTCCTGCTGGAAGCGCCCGAAGCGCAGGGCGACATCTATCTCCCGCCGCGTGAGGCTCAGGGCCTCGGCGTCAGTAACCAGCTCGACGGTGACGGTCGGATGCGCCGCGCAGAACTTCGCCAGCAAAGGCGAGAGGATCCGTGCCCCGAGCCATTCGGGCGAGGTCACGCGCACCGTTCCGGTCAGTCCAGCGCTGCTGCCGACTGCGATCCGCTGCGCCGCAAGTGCTGCGTCCTCCATCCTCTCGGCATAATCAAGGATTTGTCGTCCGGTGTCGGAGAGTCGAAGTCCGGACGGAAGGCGGTCGAACAGGATTGCACCGAGCTTCCTTTCGAACAGCTCGAGGCGTCGGCTCATTGTCGGCTGCGTGGTGCCCAGCTTTCGTGCGGCACCCGAGAGGCTTTTTTCGCGAGCCAGGTGCAGGAAGTAGCGCAGGTCTTCCCATTCGATCGCAGCCAAATCTGTCGGCTTCTGGGGCACGGTCGCTCCTGCGTTGCTGCGGGGCTCAGCCGATCGCGAACGACTGCAAAAACCCCGCCAGATCATCCGTGACGTGGTCGACATGGGCGGCGTCACGGCCCGCCAGCTCCCAGTCCTCGCGCACGACCTCTTTCGTCCCGTCCGGTATCACCAGCACGGTGGTCATGCCGAGCTCGTGCGGGACGGTGAGGTTGCGGGCGAGGTCCTCGAACATCGCGGCGCGGGTCGGATCGACCGAATGGTCGGCGAGAAACTTGCGGTAGGTCTGCGGCGCCGGCTTCGGCTCGAAGTCGGCGGCGATGATGTCGAACACGCCGTCGAAATGCGTGGCAAAGCCGAGCCGCGCCAGCACCGCATCGACATGATCGACCGAACCGTTGGTCAGGATCAGCTTTCGTCCCGGCAGTTTTGCGATGGCCTCGCCCAGCGCCGGGTTCGGCTCCAGCGGTGAGTGGTCGATCTTGTGGACGTAGGCGAGATAGTCGTCGGCGCGGACGCCATGCAGGGTCATCATGCCGCGCATGGTGGTACCGAAGCGCTGGTAATAATCCTTCTGGATCTTGCGCGCTTCCACCGGTGTCAGGTTCAGCCAGTTGCAAACGAACTCGGTAATCCGCGCATCGACCTGCTGCCACAAATTGACGTGGTGCGGATAGAGCGTGTTGTCGAGGTCGAACACCCAGGTGTCGACATGGGCAAAGGCGCTGGGTGAGGTCATTTTCACTCTCTATCCGTTGACCGCTGCGCGGCCCCACCCTCAATCGTCGTCCTGGCGAAGGCCAGGACCCATACGCCGTGACCGATCATTGGGGCACCCTGGTCGTCGTTCTCTGCCAAACCCAATCCCGGGGTAATGGGTCCTGGCTTTCGCCAGGACGACAGCGGAGTGCATGGCACCGGTACGATCACAACACCACGCATCACGGCATCGCAAACCGCAGCGTCTTGCCGCCGCTCGACATGTCCACCGCGCCAAAGCCCGTCGCCGCAAAACCGCGCGCGCCGCAGTCGGTCTGCTCGTTGGTTTCGAACTTGGTCTCGCGCGTGCAAAGCTGCTTGTCGCCGCCCCAGTTCAGCGGCTTGTCCTTCAGCTTGACGATGCGGTTGTCGGCGTCGATGGCTTCCGCGAAGCTGAAGATCTGCTTCGGCTGACCGCTGACATCAGGGTGCAGGCAGGTCTTGGGGTCGATGCGATACCAGCCGCGGCTCGTTACCGACTTGCCGTCGTCGGTGGCGACCGCCGCCATCACCTTGTGCGTGGTGTCGTTGCACCAGGTGAGGCCGGTCGCAGACGGCGTCTGCACGGCATCGACCATGGTCTTGAAGAAGTTCGGCGACGACAGGATGTCGGACGACAATCCGCGGCTCTTCAGGAAAGCGGCCAGCGCGCCTTGCGTCTTCGGCCCGTCGACGCCGTCGATCGGCGCGGCGTCGTAACCTGCGATCACCAAGAGCCGCTGGATGCCGGCAAGGCGGGCCTGCTCGTCGTCATATTCGGAGTCCTCGGCGAGATAGGCGACGAAATTGCCGTCCGCGCCTTGCGTCGGCGTGATCTGGGTGAAGGCGGCCTGGGTCTGGCCGCTGCGGCACTGTCGCGCGGCCGCGATGACGAAATTGTCCTGCGCGACGCACAGCGTGTCGCTGCCGTTCTGCGGGATCGGGGATGCGCCGTAGACGCCGAGCGCGCGGGCGTTGAGCAGGATGCGGTCGGCGGAGAGCGTGCCCTGCACCACCACGCGGCAGGTAGCGGGGTCGATCCTGAACCAGCCGCGCGTCGCAGTCGCCGCCTTGTCGTCGATGCCGATCGCGGCCTCGACGACATAGGACATGCGATTGCAGATCTTGAGGTCGGCAAAGGCCGGTGCGGAGGAGAACACGAACGAGATGGCCGCGGCAGGGAGCGTCATCAGGAAACGGGTCAAGGTCGAGCGGCGATGCCGCCGCTCTCCCAGTTCTGTTCCTGTTCGCTCTCGCATCACTTGTGGATCAGCGTGCCCGTGCCGGTGTTGGTGAAGAGCTCGAGCAAGACCGCGTGCTGCATCTTGCCGTCGATGATGACGACACCCTCCACGCCCTGTTCGAGCGCGTAGATGCAGGTCTCGACCTTCGGGATCATGCCGCCGGAAATGGTGCCGTCAGCGATCAGCTTACGCGCGTCCTTGACCGAGAGCTGCGGGATCAGCTTCTTGGACTTGTCGAGCACGCCCGGTACGTCGGTGAGCAGCAGCAGCCGCTTTGCCTTCAGCGCGCCGGCCACGGCGCCGGCGAAAGTGTCGGCGTTGACGTTCAGCGTCTGGCCCTCTTTCGAGGTCGCGAGCGGCGCGAGCACGGGGATCAGCTCGTAGCCGATCAGCTGGTTGAGCAGCGTGAGATCGACTTTCTCGGGATCGCCGACGAAGCCGAGATCGACCGCCTTCTCGATCTGCGAGTCAGGATCCATGATGGTGCGCGTCGTCTTGGACGCCTTCACCATATTGGCGTCCTTGCCGGACAGTCCCACCGCCTTGCCGCCCGCTTCGTTGATGTAGCCGACGATTTGCTTGTTGACCGAGCCGGCGAGCACCATCTCGACGATCTCAATCGTCGCGGCGTCGGTGATGCGCAGGCCGGCGGCAAATTCGGAGACGATGCCGAGGCGCTTGAGCATGGTCGCGATCTGCGGGCCGCCGCCATGCACCACCACCGGATTGATCGCGGTCTGCTCGAGCAGCACGATGTCGCGCGCAAAATTCCTAGCGGTCTCCTCGTCGCCCATGGCATGGCCGCCATACTTGATGACGATGGTTTCCTCGTCATACTGCTGCATGTGCGGCAGCGCTTCGGACAGGATGCGGGCCTGGTCGAGCGGGGAGATTTCGGTCATGAGGCGGATCTCGCTGGCGGGATACTCGGCCGCGTTCTATCCGATTGGCGGGCGGGGCGCAAAGTGGTCTTCACCCCCGGGCTACGGACTGCGCTTCACCACCACCGCCGCGAGCGTCACCGCCAGCCAGCTCAAGATCATCACCGATCCACCGGTCGGCGCCGCATAGGGAAACAGCGAATGCCCGGCATATTGCCGCAAGGTGAGGTCGCCCGCGAACAGCGCCGCGCCAGCTGCGAAGCCGGACGCAGCGATGATGCCAATTCCGTCGTGCAGAAGGCCGCGCCCGAGCAGGGCGACGGCCGCAAGCATGGCCGTTGCATGAAACAGCAGCATGGCGCTTGCGGCGGCGAGCCGGCTCGCATCGCCGCCATGCGCGGAAGCGGCGGCCAGCGCGACGCCGGCGGCGCCCATCACACCGGCAAGCCCGATCAGCAGGCGGAATGCCGCCATCACGAGGTCCGCTCTTCCAGCAGCTTTGCGATCGCGGCGCGCAGCTCGGCCATGCCGGTCGCGCTCCGGGACGAGGTCGCGAGCACGTTCGGGAACGCGGCCGGACGCTTGGCGAGCGCGGCCTCGGTCTCGACGATGCGCGATTGGAGCTCGGCGGCCTTGATCTGGTCGGCCTTGGTCAGCACGAGCTGGTAGCTGACCGCTGAGCGATCGAGTGTCTTCAGGACTTCGAGATCGACGTCCTTGAGGCCGTGCCGCGCGTCCACCAGCACGTAGACGCGCGCGAGGCTGGCGCGTCCGAGCAGGAATTTGTGGATCAGCTCGGTCCAGGACGCGACCTGGCTCTTCGGCGCCTTGGCATAGCCGTAGCCAGGCATGTCGACGAGGCGCAGCTCGCCTTTCCCGGGGACCTCGAAGAAGATCAGCTCCTGGGTGCGGCCCGGCGTATGCGAGGTGCGCGCGAGCGCGTTGCGGCCGGTCAACGCGTTGATCAGGCTGGACTTGCCGACATTGGAGCGGCCTGCAAAGGCGATCTCCAGCCCCGCCATCGGCGGCAGCGTTTCAGTCGAAGGCGAGGCCCAGATGAACTGCCAGTCCCGCGTGAACAGCTTTCGCCCGACCTCGATCAGCTTCGCATCTTTGTCGTCGGTCATGCGCAAGCTTTCTGTCTGTCCGCGTCATTGCGAGCGAAGCGACGCAATCCAGAAATGCATCCGGACTCTGGATTGCTTCTTCGCTTCGCTCCTCGCAATGACGACCCGCTACGTCGCCTTCTTCGCGAACGTCGCCTTGAGATTGTCGAACAGCTCCACCTTCACGCCGTTGCGGCGCATGATGAAGCTCTGCTGCAGCACCGAGAGCGTGTTGTTCCAGGCCCAGTAGATCACGAGGCCCGCCGGGAAGCCCGCCAGCATGAAGGTGAAGATCAGCGGCATCCAGTTGAAGATCATCTGCTGCGTCGGATCCGGCGGCGTCGGATTCAGCTTCATCTGGAACCACATCGTGATGCCCATGATGATCGGCCAGATGCCGAGCGCGAGGTAGTGGCCGAACACGGGAATGGTGGTTGGATCGAACGGGATCAACCCGAACAGGTTGAACAGATTGGTCGGATCCGGCGCCGAGAGGTCCTTGATCCAGCCGAAGAACGGCGCCTGCCGCATCTCGATGGTGACGAACAGCACCTTGTAGAGCGAGAAGAACACCGGGATCTGGATCACCACGGGAAGACAGCCGGCGACCGGATTGATCTTCTCCTTGCGGTAGATCTCCATCATCTCCTGCTGCTGCTTCACCTTGTCGTCGGGGAAGCGCTCCTTCAGCGCCTGAAGCTGCGGCTGGACCGACTTCATCTTCGCCATCGAGGCGTAGGATTTGTTCGCCAGCGGGAAGAACAACAGCTTCACGATCACGGTCACGAGCAGGATCGAGATGCCGAAATTGCCGAAGAAGCGGTAGAAGAAGTCGAGGCCGAGGAACATCGGCTTGGTGATGAAGTAGAACCAGCCCCAGTCGATCAACAGGTCGAAATGGTTGAGGCCGAGCTCCTTGTTGTAGCCGCCATGGCCGGCCAGCGGGAAGTTGATGCCGACCACGCTGGCTTCCTTGGCGCCGGCGAACAGCCGCGCGTTCGCCGTCGCGGAGCCGCCGATCGCGACGGTGACGGGATCGAGCAGATAGTCGGTCTGGTAGGTGTGGACGTTGCCGCTCGGGTTGGACGAGAAGCGCGCCTGCAGCGGCGCAGTGGTGTCCGGCAGCAGCGCCGAGGCCCAGTACTTGTCGGTCATGCCGAGCCAGCCATTGGTGGCCTTGAAGTTCACCGTCTTGGCTTCGTCGATCTTCTTGTAGGCGTATTCCTGCAAGCCATCGAGATAGCCGATCAGGCCTTCATGCAGGATATAGTAGCCGGAGACCTGCGGCGTGCCGTGGCGTGAGATCAGGGCGAACGGATAGAGCGTGACCGGCGCGTTGCCGACATTGCTCACCTCGTCCTTGATGGTGAAGAGATAGTGGTCGTCGACCGCGATGGTGCGGCGGAAGCTGAGGCCCTCGCCATTGTCCCATTTCAGCACCGCCGGCGTCGTCGGCGTCAGGGTGCCGCTGCCGTCCTGCTGCCAGACGGTCTGCGCGTCCGGCAGTTTTGCCGTCACGCCCGTCGCCGGCACCCAGCCGAACTCGGCGTAATAGGGCTCCGCGGTGCCCGAGGGCGAATACAGAATGATCGGCGGCGACTTCGGATCGACCGTTTCGCGATGCTGCACCAGCGCGACGTCGTCGATGCGGCCGCCCTTCAGCGAGATGCTGCCGGCGATCCGCGGCGTCTCGATCTTCACGCGCGGGCTGGCTGCAATCGCGACGTCGCGGGCAACGACCGGCTGGGCTTGCTGGTTCGTGCTCGGCGTCGACGGCTGGACCGTGCTGCCAGCCTGCGGCGTGGCGCCCGGCGTCGCGGAAGCCGTCGGCTGCGGCGTGGTCTTCTGCAGCTCGGCCTGGGCCTGTTGCTGGGCGCGCTGCTTCTCCATCGCCGGCATGTTGTAGAAATATTGCCAGGCGATCAGCACGAAGCCCGACAGAATGACGGCGAGGATGGTATTGCGGTTGTCGGTCATCATTCTCTCGTCATCAATCCGGTTTGCGGCTGGTCGCAGGAGCGGGGCCGGGCTTTGAGCCGTCGGTTCTTGAGTCGGTTGTTGGGCTGCTTTTTGAGCCGCGTCCCTTGTGCGTATGCCGCGCCGGCTTCGCGAACGCTATGCGCAGATCGTCGAGCATGGTGGCGAAGTCGCGCGAGAGCGCGTCCCTTCGGCCAACCAGCACATAATCATGATGGGGCTGCATCGACATCGGATCGAGCCGCTTCACCAATTCGCGAAGCCGGCGCCGGATGCGATTGCGCTGGGGGGCGTTGCCGTTCTTTTTGGTGACGGTGAAGCCGATCCGGATCGGGCCGCTGTCGTCTCGGCCAAGGTTTCGGCGGTCGAGGCTTTGCAGGACGAACGCGGGGCTATTCACCCGCGCGCCATTGGCAACGGCGAGGAAATCCGCTCGCTGCCTCAGCCGATCCATGATGAAATCCCAAAAAGGGGGTCCGGCTCAGGCGCTCAGACGCTTGCGGCCGCGGGCGCGTCGGGCGGCGAGCACCTTTCGGCCGCCGGCCGTGGCGAGACGGGCACGGAAGCCGTGACGGCGCTTGCGCACCAGTTTGCTGGGTTGATAAGTCCGCTTCACGGGTTTTTCTCCGCTGACCGGGCAATTTGCCTGTAGAATTGATGATAAAGTCCGGAAGATGCTGCCCAAAACGGGCCCTTTTCGGCCCCAAGAGAGCCGCTCCCGGCGGTCACACCGGGTCATCGCGGACAATTGGCCGGCTTATAAGCGAGCGTCTTCTTTTCGTCAACGCCGCACAAGCGCTCAATTCCGGCGAATATCGCTGTTTGTGCGGGGTTTTTAACCCTTGAGGTGGCGACTCGCCAAATCTGCGCTTACATCCGACCTTGGCAGATTGACGATCTGTAATTTGACCGCGCTGGGGGCGGGCCGCATCTTGATACGCGCCAAGACCCTTTCACCCGGCGACATCTTCAATCCGGTAAAGGCAGCGAGGGCGAATTTCGTGGCAGCGACAGACCTCCAGCCGATCCAGGATGGGGATCAGCGGGACCCGCCGACGGCGCTGCCGCGGGGGACGCGCGGGCTTGGGCTGTCCGGCAAGCTGCTGCTGCTCACCGTTCCCTTGGTGATGATCGCCGCCATCCTGCTCTACGTGCCCGCTATCGCCAATTTCTGGGTCAACCGGCTCAACGACCGCGTCGCGGCGGCCAACACGGCGGCGCTGGTGCTCGATGCCGCGCCGCTCGGCATGGTCCCCGATTCGCTGTCGCGCCAGATCCTGAAGAGCATCAATGCGCGCGCCGTCGCCATCAAGATGGGCCAGCAGCGCCGTCTGCTCGCCAGCGACAATCTGCCGGCCGCGATCGAGCACGACATCGACCTGCGCGACATGACGGCTTGGGAGGCGATCACCGGCTCGTTCCGGATGATGCTGGAGACCGGCAATCAGGCCATCCGGATCGTCGGGCCGGGCGTCGGCAACGCCCAGTTCATGGAGATCGTCACCGATGAGCTGCCGCTGCGGCAGTCGATGTACCGCTTCTCCCGCAACGTCGTCGTGGTCGCGCTGATCATCGCGGTGCTGACCGCCGGCCTCGTCTATCTCGCCATGCATTATCTCTTCGTGCGCCCGATGCGGCGGCTGACCGCGAGCCTGGTCGGCTTCCACGAAAATCCCGAGAGTTCGGCGGGGATCATCGTGCCGAGCCAGCGCAGCGACGAGATCGGGGTCGCCGAGCGCGAATTGTCGGACATGCAGCGCGACCTGATGTCGATGCTGCACCAGAAGAGCCGACTCGCCGCCCTCGGCCTCGCGGTGTCCAAGATCAATCACGATCTGCGCAATCTGCTGGCCTCGGCGCAACTCCTGTCGGACCAGCTCGCCAGCGTGCCGGATCCTCGGGTGCAGCGCTTTGCGCCAAAGCTCGTGCGCTCGCTCGAGCGCGCCATCGCCTTCTGCCAGTCGACCCTGTCTTACGGCCGCGCCCAGGAAGCCGCGCCCGACCGGCGCATGATCATGATCGAGCCTGTGGTGCTGGAGGTGCGCGAGACCGCCGGCCTTGCCTCCGACGCGTCGATCTCCTGGGTCGCTGCGATCGAGCGCGGGCTCGCCGTCGACGCCGATCCCGACCAGCTGTTTCGCGTGCTGCTCAACCTCGTCCGCAACGCCGCCCAGGCGCTGGAAAGCCATGCGTCCGCCGAGAGTGGCGCGCAGCAGATCCGGATCACGGGAAAACGCGAGGGCGCGGTCGCCATCCTCGAGGTCTCCGACACCGGCCCCGGCGTGCCCCAGAAGACCCGCGATCACCTGTTCGAGGCGTTCCAGACCTCCGGCCGCCCCGGCGGCAGCGGTCTCGGCCTTGCCATCGCCGCCGAGCTGGTCCGCGCCCATGGCGGCGACATCCATCTGGTCGAAGGCACCATCGGCGCCACCTTCCGGATCGTCATTCCCGACCGTCCCGTGGAACTGCTCTCCGTCCGCAACGAGCGGGCGCGGGCGTAGTCGGCTCGCGGCTGAGTGCGGAAACTCTCATTTCCCAGCAAAATCTCCCCAATCCGGACCTTGCCAATCGGGGCAAGAGCGGTTAGTCAGAGCGCTCTTTCGCACCCCTCCGGCGTCGCCGGGGGCTGCCTGCGGGCCACGCCCGCACTGTCAGCGAAAAACGCGCCCGTAGCTCAGCTGGATAGAGCATCAGACTACGAATCTGAGGGTCGGACGTTCGAATCGTTCCGGGCGCGCCATTTCGGTACCGACTGTCGCCTGGTCACGCGGACCGAAGCCATCCTTCCGCGGTCAAGGCTTCCAACTCGGCGAAATAAGCCTCGTTCAGATCCTGCTCGGACCTCGTATATCGAGGTCGCCGCCGCCCGACCTGAGTCCGCGCATCCGGTCGTTCAGATATCCGACCAGCACCGAGCCGATCGCATGGATGGCTTCGTGACGATCGAGCCCCTCTGACATCAGCCGTTGCGCCGCGGCTCGGACCGGCAGTTCGCGATCCGCAATCTGGTTCTAGACGATGGCGTGAATAACGGCGTGCAATGTCTCGCGCGGGAGGCGGATCCGCGCACGCCGATGATACTTCTTCACGAGATCGATACGTTCTTGTTCGTAGCGCGAGCCACTGCTCCGGGTCCGGCTCCGTGAATGGATCGTAGTTTCGGATCTCTTCATTGCCTTGGTCGAGCACTGATCGGGCGAAGACGAATGCGATTTCCGAAAACCCAGGGCTACATTCCGCAGATCAGTCTCTATCCAATCGGCCGGCGCGCCGACGATGCCCTGTTCGCACCGCTCACCGAAGCCGCTGCAAATGGTTGCACCGGTTCCAAGATGGCGCGTAACAACGCCCGATCTAGCGCCGCGCAACATCACGCGCCGCAGGATCCGAACCAAGCCCCCTGCTCGTCAGCAAATGGTTGAACTGATCGGCTGAAAAAAGCTGCCCGTCCGGAGCCGTGATCGAAACCACAAAACCATTCACCGCGTGCTTGCGGGCCAGGATCACCGCAACGATCGCGCTGTCACGGAAATCCACGGTGCGGCAGTCGTCTTTAATAGCTTCGATGATGAATGTCATTTGGTCCATGACCACAATTGGCACGCGCCAATTGCGCGCCAGGCAATTCAACCCCGTATCGATGAAAATGATGTTGCCGACAAGCCAGCTATTGACCCGATGGAAACGCGACCATACCCATATTGGGGGAAACAGCAGACCGGTCCTGCCTCACGCGCGGTGCGCCACGGATACATAGAACCGGCTTGTGGGCGTCGAACCGGACATCCGTAGAAGCGGGCACTGGTGATGGTTGGTACGACCAAAGACGAGGACATCGCGTCGGATTTGATCCGAACCGTCTCCCGCCACTCGTTGGCCTACATGCTGTGCGCAGCCAGCGAAATGTTCCGCCACTACGATTTCGATCCGCTGGACTTGATGATCATTCATGCGGTCTTGAACGCCAACGTTCTCAAGATCATGAAGAACCCCGAACTGGACCGGCAATTTGGCAGCATCCAGGCGGTGGAGCCGGATATGATCAAGCAGGGCGTTTCCCGTGCCGCCCTGTCCCGCTTTTTCGGTCTGCCGATCGAAACCGTCCGGCGGCGCGCCGATCGCTTGAAGAAGCAAGGCATTTTCCGCGAGACCGACCAGGGACTGATCGTAACCGAAGCCAACCAGTTCAAGTTCGGCAATAACCACGAGCTGCAGCGAACCAACATGCTCCTGGTGCGGAAATTCCTCCGTGACCTGACGGAAGCGGGCGTTGAGCTTCCCGGCGGGATTTGACGGCCGGATCCAGCGTTTGCTTGCCCGCGGCATCAGGGCGCCAGGGTGAGACAATCCGGTTGGATCTTCTTCACACATCGCCGTGTGAGGTGCAGCACGCAACATCACCTGTAATCTGCTTCACACGCAAATGCGGCCAATGACGCTAGATGGGAGAGGTCGCGCCTCCGCGCGGCCTGTTCGGAGCTGGCGATGATGGCTGCACTGGCAAAGGCGATATCCCGCGCGACGAGAACCAGCGTGGACGTCGAAACTCTGAAGATCCTCGCGATCTTTTCCGGCGCGGGCTTGCTGCTCTCTCTCGTCACCGCGATGATCTACGGACAGGCTGCCGGCGCCGCTTTGTTTTGAGAGCGCGCGCTTCACCGCGAAACATGAGGGGGGGGCCGCAGGATGGTCGACCGTTCGCCTCAGCGCCACCCAAGCGCAGGCGCCACATGCGTCAAAATCGCCTCGATGGCGTGCGCGCAATAGTCGACACCAAGCTGGTTCGGGATCGTCAGCAGCAATGTGTCAGCCTCGGCGATCGCCTCGTCTGCTCGGAGCTGCTCGATCAGCGCGTCCGGCTCCGCCGCATAGGAGCGGCCGAAGATCGCGCGGGTGCGCGGGTCGATGAAGCCGACCTGGTCCTCGCTGCCGCGCTCGCCGCCGAAATAGGCGCGGTCGCGATCGTCGACCAGCGCGAAGATGCTGCGGCTGACGGACACGCGCGGCTCGCGGGTGTGGCCGGCCTCTTTCCACGCGGCGCGATAGGCGCGGATCTGCGCGGCCTGCTGCACATGGAAGGCTTCGCCGGTCTCGTCGTTCTTCAGCGTCGAGCTCTGCAGATTCATGCCGTGCTTGGCGGCCCACACCGACGTCGCGTTCGAGCCGGCACCCCACCAGATCCGTTCGCGCAGGCCTTCCGCATGCGGCTCGAGCCGCAACAGCCCCGGCGGATTTGGAAACATCGGCTGCGGGTTGGGTTTTGCAAAACCTTCGCCGCGCAAGATGTCGAGAAAGACCTCGGCATGACGCCGGCCCATGTCGGCGTCGCTCTCGCCCTCGGCCGGCTGGTAGCCGAAATAACGCCAGCCGTCGATCACCTGCTCGGGCGAGCCGCGGCTGATGCCGAGCTGGAGGCGCCCACCGCCGATGAGATCGGCAGAGCCTGCGTCCTCCGCCATGTAAAGCGGATTCTCGTAGCGCATGTCGATCACGGCCGTACCGATCTCGATCTTGCTGGTTCTGGCCCCGACGGCGGCAAGCAGCGGAAAGGGCGAGGCGAGCTGCCGCGCGAAATGATGCACGCGGAAATAGGCACCGTCGGCGCCGAGCTCTTCCGCCGCAACCGCAAGCTCGATCGATTGCAGCAACGTGTCTGCAGCCGAGCGGGTCTGCGATTGTGGCGAGGGCGTCCAGTGCCCGAAGGAGAGGAATCCGATTTTTTTCATGGAAGCAACATATGGATGATGGGAAGAGTTTGCGACACCTCGGCCGGAGGAAAGATGACGACCTGGGAAGCGCGTATGGGTGAGTGCCGTTCCTCGAGGGAAAGCGGACCGAAGCGGACATCGCTGCTAGCGCCCCTTTTCACCCAACTGAGACATGTGCGCCGCAGGATTGTTGCGATGCAGAGCGCGTGGATATAAAAGGACGACGGCGGCAAGATCCTCTGCAACGCCAGCTGCGCTACGCCCCTCCCCAGCATGCGGTACCTGATCCCATGACAAAAGCGCGCGCCGTGCCCATGCCCAGCAACAGCGTGCTTGCGCCGCTTTACGCGGGCGCGGACCTTTTGGACGCCTTTGCAATTCAACTGCCGGCGGGCGCCAGCGATGATGTAGAGGTGCTGGCACGCGCCGCGCTCGAGCGACAGGCGTGGTGGATTCGTGCGCTCACGCGTGTCCGCGATGTGGTGATGGCGGCAGTCGCGGTCAAATCGTCGCGCGCCGTCGGTCTTGCCGCGGCGGCGCATGGGCCGGTTATCGGTTTCTTCCCAGTGCTGTCAAAGAGTGCGACGGAGTTGGTCGTGGGTGCGGATGACCGGCATCTCGACTTCCGCGTCACCATTCAACTTCGCGCCGATGCAGCAAATGGGCGCGAGCTTGTCGCGGGCACGGTGGTGCATTGTCATAACCGACTGGGGCGCATCTATCTTGCGACGATAGCACCGTTTCATCGCGTGATTGTGCCGGCGAGTTTGGAACAGGCGGCAAGAGCAATGAAGAATTGAGCAGACTTGGCGGCCGTGACAGGCTGCGGTCGACGAACGAGTCGGCTTCTGGCCCATCAGCGAAGGAGCGGCGCACCTCGTTGAAGTCCGCTTGGTGAGGCGCGGCGGAGTGGATCTGCTCAGGTTCAATTCTTCGCACTTTGACCCAAGGCAGACATTCAGGACTCTTTATTCGTCGTGCGTTCTCGGTGGCTGACCTATTCCTCGCAAATCCGGTCGTTGTCTGTAATTGCCCGATGAGCGTTGGTGCAAAGCAAAACTGGGCCTAGTTCGATTTCGGCGCATTGAACTTTATCGCGGGGCCGATCTGAACGTTCTCCTCACGAACGAGAGCACCTCCAACATTCACCACGCACCCGGCCTGCCAGTCCCAATAAGCCTCCTGTTTCATCGGCTCCAATCGTTTTCTACATTGATCATCTGACACATAAGGAATGACGATAAATGTGAGAGCGGCGATAAGTCCGCATCCAATCCAAAATATGCGCATCTTCCTTTTCTCAGCGACAGTGAGGAAGGTCCCCTGACTGGCCGCTTCTTTCCATATATCGTCGTGGCCGTCAAAGGTTGCATAAAAACCTCGCGCAACCAGTTCGATTCCGCCAACTTCGCTTCTGCCCCCTCGCTGACTCCCAAAGGTGAACTGCCACGTCCGGTTTCGAAGGCAGAACTGACACCGCCGACTTCGCGAGCTGTCGGGTTTATGATCCGCTCGCTGGCGCATCCGGCGTCGCATTGACGCCGGCCGTGTTGACGAAGCCGTGGCGCCTCAGGCGTAAGCGACCCAGCCACGGAAAGTGAAGCCGGTATAGAACAGCGTCGGGTCGGAGAAGCCGGCCTGCCGTAAAATCGCTTCATCCTGCGTGGGCGCGAGAATTTCCAGATGGTTGGTGACGGCGTTCCGCGCGGCCGCCGCCTGATCTGGCTCGACGCCGGACGCAGCCAGGAAAGCGGAGTACCGCGAGAGCCACAGCGGGCGTTCCTCTTCGCCATTGGGCGCGCTCAAATGCGCGACCACGAACGGCGCGCGCCGCTTGAGCCGGCGGCGGATCTCCGAGGCGGTACGGCGTCGCTCCTCGACATCGACGAAGTGCAGGGTCAACAGGCAGGTGGCGCCGTCGAAGGGACCTTCCGGAGCATCGTCGATATAGCCTTGATGAAGACGCGCGCGTGGCGCCAACGATCCGAGGGTTTGGCTCGCAAGCCCCAGCATGGCTGCGGACGGATCGACGCCATCGAAGCTCCAGCCTCGATGCGCTTGCGCAAAAGCCTTCAGCTCCAGGCCGCCGCCGGCTCCGAGGACGAGAATCCGTGCATCGTCACGCGCGCGCTCGGCCAGAAGGATCGCCGCCATGGACAGCATGGCACTGTAGCCGGGGACAAACCGTGGCGGTCCTTCGGTGTATCTCGCCACCGCCTGCGGATCGGAAAACATGTTCTGAACGTCGGCCATGATGTCGTCCTTGCTGAAATGGGCCAATCACGCGCCATGCGCGCTCATGCCCTGAAGCTTTCGCGAGCCGAGGCGCTTGCGCAGATCGTCGCCCAGCATCGCCAGCGTCACCTCGCCAAGGTGCGACAGCAGCAGCGCCTGCGCATCGCCAAACGCCTGGTCGAGGGCGGCATTGACGGACTGCTCGACGAGGCAGCCCGGCGCCTCCGTCCGGTTGCCAATCGCCAGAAGCGAGGGACTGCCGAGCGCGATGTAGACGTCGCGCAACGTCACCTGCGTGAGGTCGCAATCCAGCGTCCAGCCGCCGCCGTGGCCTTTTTCGGAGCGGACGTAACCAAGGTCCCGAAGCCCGGCCATGATCCGCCGGATCACCACCGGGTTGGTATCCATGGCTTTTGCCAAGGTCTCGGACGTGAACGGACCAGGCTGCTGTGCCATGTGCAGCAGAACGTGAAGCACGCCGGATAATCGACTGTCTCGTTTCATGTAACTTTATATGTTACATAAGCGCATTCAGGTCAACCGATTTCGGCGTGCCTTCCGAAGCGAACTGCGCGCCGGCAGATCCGTGCAGAATCCCCATCGCAAAGTTCGGTAGTGTCTCAGTTTGAATTTTTAGGCGGTGTCCATCCTGCGCCCTTCAGCGCTTTTGTGACCTCTAGAGCGTGCTGCAATTCAAGTGCTTTGGGCCGCGCTGCTTTGCAGAACTCTGCAATCAGCTGTTCGATATCGCGCCAGGCCCGGCCGGATGCACCGCGCGATCTCGGCCACGGGGCGAGGTAACCCGGCACGTCGATGTCAGCGACCACACGCTGATCATCGCCGAAGTCTCGACCTGCGACCATCGCGACACCACGCCACTGGTGTTCTTTTCCAGCCGGTATCATCGAGGGGCGGGGCGCCGGTGGAGAGGTGAGGGGAGGGGCCTTGGTCGCTCTCAGGGAATGCTGTGACCACGGATGTCCGCAACACGCCAGTCTGCATAATGTATGCGATAGGATAAGCAACGGGGCGAGCGGCGGTAGGCCAAGGAATTTGCGCGTCTGACCCGATCGAGAAGTGCGGCTCGCATCGGGCGCTCCAGGTTGCTCCACCATGCATCAGACATGCAGGTGTGTTCGATGTGCTCGAAGGCGCATTGGACGGCAAGCAAGTGCATCCGCGTACCCGTTAGGGCGCGGCTTCTCTTTCAATTCATATGTCCGCTTCTGGTCCACAGCTGACTTGCCGCGCGCAGCCGGCCGTGGACCGCTGTTGCCCCGTAGCTGACATCAAGTAGTTTCTGGAGAACTTCGTAAAAAACGCAAGCGGCCAACTCGCGCCAGCATTCCGTGTTAGGAGAAAGGGCCAGCCCGTATGGCTGGCCCTTTAAGTATATTACGTAAGGCGTCAGTAACGAGAAGCCGACGCGGCACCCCAATTAAACCGGTAGTTCAGGCCGGCCTTGATGGTGTGCTCGTCATTGCGGAAGCCGACGGCGGTAACAACACCGCCGGCGCTGGTGAAGAGAGCGTTCCGCGTGCCGAAGTCGTAGTACTGGTATTCGACCTTGCCCGACCAGTTCTGGGCGAACATGTATTCGAGACCACCGCCCACGGTGTAGCCGTCGCGACCACCGCCGTTGTTGGTGAAGGTGCCGCCGCCGAAACCGTTCGTAAGGCGGGAGTCAGCCCAGGCATAACCGCCTTTGACGTACAGCAGCGCCGGACCCCAGGTGTAGCCGAGGCGACCGGTGACCGAACCGAGCCCACGGTTGACGAAGGCATTGTCATTGGTGTCGAGGAAGCTGTAGTTCGCTTCAATGCCCAGCACCCAGTTCGGCGAGAACTGATGGTCGTAACCGACCTGCACGCCGCCCATGAACACACCATCGTTGCTGCTGGTGCCGGTGAAGCCGGGGGCCAGAATGTTGTTGCTGCCGCCGAATGCGCCGCCGACGTGACCGCCGATGTAAAAGCCGGTCCAGTTGTAAATCGGCGAGGCCGCCATCGGTGGGGCTTTGGTGTAAGGACGCGCGGCCATATCAGCTGCCGATGCTGTACCCGCTAAGGCGGCGAAAGCGACAGTAGCGAGAAGGAACTTTTTCATTTCGAGTCTCTCAGGTTTAAAGAACGTGTGCCAAACGCTAACCTAACTCACCGAATTTGCTGTAGCGCGCCAGACACACGCGGCCGATCTGCCCGAGGAACGCTCTGGTCATTTGTTAATTGAGGAACGTGTAGACTCGTAACCGGGCGTCTGAGCTACGAATTCCGCGGTTCCGCCATCGCGAAGCACTTTATTATTGTGCATTCCAAAGCCCCGGCATGATCCAGAACTTTTTTGTGCCGTTCATACTGGAAGCTCATCGACCCGGGATGCCGCATCTTGTCCGCTAGCTGACCTGCCGCGCGCAGCCGGTGGAGACCGCTGATGACCCGAAGCGGACTCAACGAGCCGTTCGCGCGACGTAAAGGGTTTGTTCCCGCAAAGAAAACGCGCGGTGTGTGCCGTTCCAGCAACGAAAGATATTTAACAAGTTCCTTCCAGGGCGAGACCGGGACCGAACACGTCCGCCATGGATGGCCAGACCACCGCCAATCCATTGCGACCAGTCGCAGTTCCGATAATGTGCTCAGTGATGGATCACGCAACCCCAAACCTTCCCTCGCGAGACTTCGAAATAACTGCGAAGTTCTACGAGGTGCTCGGCTTCACGGAAGGCTTTCGTGATGAGGGATGGATGATCCTCAAGTGCAACAGCCTTGTTATGGAGTTCTTCCCCGATCCCACCGTCGATCCAGCGAGCAACGGCTTTAGCTGCTGTCTGCGACTCGACGACTTGGATGCATTTTATGCAAGCTGTACTGCGGCAGGAATCCCTCAGGCCCACACAGGTGCACCACGCCTGCATCGTCCGGTAGTGGAGGATAGTGGCCTCCGGATCGGAGCTCTGATCGATCCGGACGGCACGTTGCTTCGCCTCATCCAGAATCCGAAGTAAACGGCGGATGACGTCGGCTTGTGGCCCATAGCTGACCTGCCGCGCGCCGCCGGTGCAGGACCGCTGTGACCTAAAGCGGTCCTGACGCCTTCAGTTTCCCAGGCCACTCGAGCAACTATATCCGAGGTAACAGCTGTAGATCAGGCGACCGTTGATCCCTACTTCGAGCGGAGTCTCTGCAGCCGTTTCACGGCGAATTCGTCGCCAGGCTTCAGTCTTAAGACGGCCTCGTAGTCGCGATACGCACGATCAAGCTCGCCTGCCCGTTCATAAGCTAGTCCTCGATACCTCAGGGCCGTAGTGGAGTTGGGGCTGAGTTCGACAGCCTTATTCAAGCTTTCGATCGCGGCCTTCTCATTCTTCAGTTTGAGATGTGCGTCTCCGACGCCCACGCGAAGTCGAGAGGTATCGTCTTGCGTAAGATATCCGAGTGCCAGCGCCTTCTCGTAATCGTCCAGCGCGGTTTGCGGTCGGTCCGAACGATTGTAGGCCTCGGCCCGTCCAAACATGAAGACACCCGACGTCGGATCAAGTCTTATTGCCTCGTCAAACCGATTGATTGCTTCCTTGAACTTGCCCTGTTCCATAAGCGCCAGCCCCTGGCCATTGGGGAAAGCCCCGTTATCCGGGAACAATGTCGCCCCGGCGGTGTAGTCGGCCAGCGCAAGCTCAAAGCGACCTTGGTGGTGATAGAAAAACCCGCGGCCCATATAAGCGCGCGGGTCGGTAGAGCCGACCATTTCGACGGCCGCCGTGAAATCGGCTTCGGCTTGATCCCATCTTTTTGCCAACTGAGCGGTTACACCCCTCATCCGCAGCAGCTCCGCCCGGTCCTCGAGACTGAATTGCTGTTCGAGCCCTTTGGAGTAGATTTGAATGGCTTGCTCAAAGTCTAGCTTGCTTGCGGCAACGGCAGCAGCCGTCTGGTAAGTCTGGGCGTCAGACGCAATGGCCACAGAACAGAAGGACCAGAGCACGGACAGGAAGGCAATCCCGCGCACCACCCGCCTCTGGGCCAAGCCTATTTTCATCTGCTTCTCCGGGCCGAGAAATCGCTCTTGCCCGAAGTTTAACGCAATCGACAATAGAGATTTTAAAACAATGCAACTGCAATGCTGATTGCGGTTAAACAATCGTCAAGCGAGACGGGCTATTTGCCATTGCGAAGCAAGTGCAGCATGGCCTCCGCATGAAGCTCGAGGATATTGATACGGAGTAGTGGTTGGGGCTCGCCCTGTCACGCATGCCGCGACGATGGCATCTTGCGCCTGTTTTGCCCGACGAGTCAATATTTCGCCAAAACCTAAGTTCCGTTTTCCGGTTATCTCGCCCGGCGGACTCAGCGGATTCGCGAACCGCCTAAGTCATTGATCCCGCTCATGCCGGCTACTGTGCATGGGGTTGTTTTTCCGGTTCTTTGTTTTTGAGGGCACGACAGTGCGAGGATGAACCGGACCTGATCCGGCTCGCCCGCTACTTCATCACCCGCAGATTCTTGGTCGTGAACCGCTGGGTCTTGCCGTCTGGACGAACCGGCCGCCGCGTGCCGGCGGCCTTGCCGGTGCCGGGCGGCTGGTGCGCGGGGACCAGCTGGTCGGGGCGCGAGCCGATCAGATCGGCGCGGCCCATCTCTTTCAGGGCTTCACGCAGCACCGGCCAATTGTCGGGGTCGTGGTAGCGCAGGAACGCCTTGTGCAGGCGGCGCTGGCGCAGGCCCTTGATGGCCTCGACCTTGTCGCTGCCGCCGCGCCGCACGCCGCGCAGCGGGTTGACGCCGGTGTGGTACATCGCCGTTGCGGTCGCCATCGGCGAGGGCAGGAAGGTCTGCACCTGGTCGGCGCGGTAGCGGTTCTTCTTCAGCCACAGTGCGAGGTTCATCATGTCCTCGTCGGTCGTGCCCGGATGTGCCGCGATGAAATACGGGATCAGGTAATATTTCTTGCCGGCCTGTTCGGCCGCGGCATCGAACATCCGCTTGAACTGGTTGTAGGCGCCGATGCCGGGCTTCATCATCTTGTCGAGCGGCCCGCGCTCGGTATGCTCAGGCGCGATCTTCAAATAGCCGCCGACGTGATGGGTGACGAGCTCCTTGATGTATTCGGGGCTCTCGACCGCGAGGTCGTAGCGCACGCCGGAGGCGACCATCACCTTCTTGATGCCCTTGGTCTCGCGCACCTTGCGATAGAGCCGGATCAGATCGTCATGGGAGGTGTTGAGGTTCGGGCAGATCTCGGGGAAGACGCAGGACGGCCGCCGGCACGCGGCTTCCACCTTCGGGTCCTTGCACGCCATCCGGTACATGTTGGCGGTGGGACCGCCGATGTCGGAGATCACGCCGGTGAAGCCGGGCGTCTTGTCGCGGATCTTCTCGATCTCGCGCAGGATCGAGCCCTCGGAGCGGTTCTGGATGATGCGGCCCTCGTGCTCGGTGATCGAGCAGAAGGTGCAGCCGCCGAAACAGCCGCGCATGATCGTCACCGAGAATTTGATCATGTCCCACGCCGGGATCTTCGCGTCACCGTAGGACGGATGCGGGGCGCGCGCGTAGGGAAGATCGTAGACCGCGTCCATCTCCTCGCTGGTCAGCGGGATCGGCGGCGGGTTGAGCCAGAGATCGCGATCGCCGTGGCGCTGCACCAGCGGCCGCGCATTGCCGGGATTGCTCTCCCGGTGCAGCACGCGTGACGCGCGGGCATAGGCTTCCTTGTCCTGCTCGACCTGCTCCAAAGCGGGCAGCCGGATCACGGTCAAGCCTTTCGTCCGCGAAGCGCCCTCGTCGGCGGAGTCGATATCGTCGGCGTGCAGCTCAGTGTAATCGTCGGGCACGCGGCGGAACAGCGCGACGCCCCTGATGTCGTCGAGCTCGCGCGGCGCTTCGCCGGCCGCAAGACGGTTGGCGACTTCGACGACGGCGCGCTCGGCATTGCCGTAAAGCAAGAGGTCGGCCTTGGCGTCGGCCAGCACCGAGCGGCGCACCTTGTCGGACCAGTAATCGTAATGCGCGATCCGGCGCAGCGACGCCTCGATGCCGCCGAGCACGACCGGGACGCCCTTGAACGCCTCGCGGCAACGCTGCGCGTAGACGACGGTGCAGCGGTCCGGCCGCTTGCCGCCTTCGCCGCCCGCGGTATAGGCATCGTCGCTGCGTATGCGGCGGTCCGCGGTATAGCGGTTCACCATCGAATCCATGTTGCCGCCGGTGACACCGAAGAAGACTTTTGGCTTGCCGAGCGCCTTGAACGGCTCGGCCGAATGCCAGTCCGGCTGCGAGATGATGCCGACGCGAAAGCCTTGCGCCTCGAGCAGGCGGCCGATGATGGCCATGCCGAAGCTGGGATGGTCGACATAGGCATCGCCCGTCACCAGCACGATGTCGCAGGCGTCCCAGCCAAGCGCGTCCATCTCGGCGCGGCTCATCGGGAGGAACGGCGCCGGCTTGCGCGGGCGTGCCTGCGCCATCAGGGGCTTTTCGGCGGCGATGATCTGGATGTCCATGGCGCATACGCATAGGACTCCGGGACGGCGAATACAACCGACGGGCATGTGAAAGATCCGGTTCCGTGGCCGGCAGCCCGGGCGTGCGACCGCGTTAACCGTTCGCGAGTGCCGCCATCAGGTGTCTGCACCTTCTCGGGTCACGCGCAGGAACCAACTGCCCTCGCGAACATTCTGATGCAGGGTTTGCGCCGGCCCGGCTGGCGCGCGCTCGCGCCCGGGGTTTAGTATCGCCTCGATGTTCGCCTCTGGCGGATGGGGGAGCCGTGAGTACAGTCATAGAGAACTTGCTGCTTCGAAAGCAGAAGCTCGTTGAGCAGCTCGAGAAGGCGCCCACGGTCGAGGACCGCGACAAAATCGAACACCAGCTCGAACAGATCAACACCGCGCTGGATTTTCTGGACAGGCCCGGCACGAAAAATGCCCGGTAGCAACGCTCAATCCACCTGCAGCGCTTTGGCGTAGACCACGCCCGAATTGGTGACGTGCGTGGTCATCAGCGTCGCGAAGGCGGCGAACTCGCCGCGGGCGAACAGATCGAGCAGCTTGCGATGCTCGTCGAAGGACGTGCGGGTGCGCACGTCGATCGGCGAAGTCAAATTGGTACGCAGTGCTGCGACGCGACTGGATGCGAGCTGATAGGATTCGGCGAGATAGCGGTTGCCGCAATGGGCGAACAGCGCTTCGTGGAACGCGGCATCGGCGCGCCCATAGGCGATATTGTCCCTGGCGGCAATCGCCGGCTCCATCGCCGCGATCGCCTCGCTCATCGTCGCGATCGCACCGGCGCGATCATGGCGGAAGGCGAGCTCGGCGGCCTTGGGCTCCAGCGCGATTCGGAACGTGCAGAGCGCGGTGATGTCTTCGGCGCTCGGCGTAAAGACAAAACTGCCGACCTGCGGGCGGATCACCACGAGGCCCTGCGCTTGCAGCTGGCCCATCGCCTCGCGCACCGGGGTGCGGCTGACGCCGAAGGAGTTTGCCACCATCTCCTCGGAGATGGCTGCACCCAGCGCGAACTCGCCGTCGATGATGGCCTGGCGCAGCCGCTGCACGACCCGTTGCGACAGCGATTTCGGTGCATCGAGCTTCAGCGATCGCATCGGCTCTCTCAGATCACCTTGCCGGGGTTGAGCAGATGATCGGGATCGAGCGCGGCCTTCAGCGTCCGCATCAGCGCGATCTCGGCCTCGCTGCGGGCATGACCC
Organism: Bradyrhizobium sp. WSM1417; assembly: GCF_000515415.1. Lineage (NCBI taxonomy): Bacteria > Pseudomonadati > Pseudomonadota > Alphaproteobacteria > Hyphomicrobiales > Nitrobacteraceae > Bradyrhizobium > Bradyrhizobium sp. WSM1417. The sequence goes on along the minus strand of NZ_KI911783.1, from coordinate 305,797 downwards.
AGCCACTTCTTCTTCAGCGTGCCGATGCCGTGCTCGGCGGAGACGCTGCCGCCCATCTCGCGCACGAGACCGTAGATGATCGCGTCCATCGCTTCCTTCGGCTGCCGCTCGACGGCAAGGCTGGTCACCCAGGAGACGAGATGCAGATTGCCGTCGCCGATATGGCCGTAATAGACGCTCTCGCAGCCCTCGATGCCCTTCGCGAGAGCCGCCTTGCAGCGTGTCGCGAACTCGTCCATCCGCGCCACGGCGAGACCGATGTCGTAGGAGATGTGCGGCCCCAGTACCTGGCCGAACTCGGCGCAGATGTCGCGCACGCGCCAGAAGCTTTGCGTCTGCGCCAGCGATTGCGCCACGGCGGCGTCGGCGAGCAGCCCGCGCTCCATCAGCTCTTCGAGCCAGCTTTGGAAGCGCGGCGCGTCGAGGCTCTCGTCGATGCCTTGCGCTTCCACCAGCACGTAGAGGCCGTGGCCTGCGGCGACCGGCGGCTTGACGCCGGCGCGATTCGTGATGACGTCCCAGTAATCCGGCCACATCACCTCGAACGCCGACAGCAGCGGGCCGAGCCCGCTTCGCGCGGCGCCGAGCAGCGCAATCACCGCGGCATAGTCCTCGAGCGCGCAGAGCGCGGCCATGGTCGAGCGCGGCTTTGGAAACAGCCGCAGCACCACGCGGGTGATGATGCCGAGCGTGCCTTCCGAGCCGATGAACAGATGCTTCAGATCATAGCCGGCATTGTTCTTCATCAGCTTGTTGAGGCTTGTGATGATGGTGCCGTCGGGCAGCACGACTTCGAGCCCGAGCACCAGCTCGCGCGTCATGCCGTAGCGGATCACGCGGTTGCCGCCGGCATTGGTCGAGAGGTTGCCGCCGATCGCGCAGGAGCCGCGCGAGCCGAGATCGAGCGGAAAGAAGAGCCCGGCTTCGTCGGCGGCCTGCTGGATCGTCTGAAGCGGCGTGCCTGCTTTCACCGTCATCGTCATCGAGGCATGATCGATCTCCTCGATGCCGCTCATGCGCTCGAGCGAGACCGCGACCCAGCCTGCTTCAGGCGATGCGCCGCGGCACAGCCCGGTCAATCCGCCCTGCGGCACGAAGGGCAGATGCGCCTGCCGGCAAGTCAGAATCGCATCTGCCACGCCTTGCGCGTCGACCGGGCGGATCACCGCCAGCGGCGTTTGCGGCAGGCTCGCGCTCCAGTCGTTGCAATTGCGGGCGGGCACGTCGGTGCCGACAAGCACAGCAGCCGCGCCGAGCCTGTCGCGCAGGGCGCCGAGCAGTTGGTCGGGCCGCTGGATGGGGGTCACCATGTTCATGCGAGACCTCCTCGGAATCTGGCTGCGTGTTATGTCCGCCATGACGGCGGAAAGGGTTTGCGCGTTTGTTGTATGTAAGGTACAAGGCGGAAAGTAAAGCAAAAACAAGGCTGGTGTGATGACCGAGGCAATTCGCGGGTTCTGGGTGGCGTCGGCGACGCCGCTGGCGACGGACGGCAGCGCGGACTCCGCAAAGCTCGCGGCCCACGCCAAGCAACTCTTCGGCAAGGGCGTCGACGGTGTCGTGCTGTTCGGCACCACCGGCGAGGGCACCTCCTTCAATGTCGCCGAACGGGTCGCGACCATCGAAGCCGTGCTCAAGGCCGGCGTCGCGCCTGAGCGAATTGGAATCGGCGGCGGCTTCCCCGCGATCAGCGACAGCATCGCGCTGACGCGCGCCGTGCTCGGTCTCGGCCTGCGTCACGTGCTGTATCTGCCGCCTTACTTCGACCGCAGCGTCACCCCTGAGGGTATCGAGGATGCGTTTGCGGCGATCCTCGACCGCGTCGCCGACGATCGCCTGCGCGCCTACCTCTATCATATCCCGCAGATCTCGGGTGTTGCGATCCCGACCGCCGTCGCCGCGAATTTGCGCAAGCGCTACGGCAAGGTCGTTGCAGGCCTGAAAGACTCCAGCGGCGACTTCAAGCAGTTCCAGGCGTTCCGTGCCGCGGCCCCCGAGCTCGCCATCACCGTCGGCAACGAGGTTGACATCACCCGCGCGATCGCCGCCGGCGGTGCCGGCACCATCTGCGGCATGGCCAACATCGCGCCGGAGCTGGTCAAGGCGATGATCGACGGCAAGGATGTCGAGGCACGGATGCAGGCTGCCGTGGACATCGTGGTGAAATCGCCATCCTTCCTCACGACGTTGAAAGCCATCCTCGCGGCACAGACGGGCGATGCGAGCTGGCTGCGCGTGCGGCCGCCGCTGCGGGCCTTGTCCGACGGCACCGCGCTCAAACGGAAACTCGACGAGCTGGTGGCTCCCGCCATCGCGTGAAATCGCGCAAAACCACGGCACGTTGCCGCGAGTTCGCGCGCTGCGTGTCGCGCTCGCTGCGCAATCAATCGAGGATTGCCGAATAGCGCGATCGAAGCCTAGAACCATTCAACACTAGAGCGATTCAAGTCCGCTTGCGGTTCTCTTCACGTACAGCGGCTGTTAGACGCGCCAGCTTCTGCGTCTGACTTGGAAGTGAATCGAAAGTGCGTGTCTATCTGGACGGCCAGCGCGTCAGCGGCCGTCGAACGCCTGCCGGCAAGAGCCGCGCGGCTCTTCTCATCGGAGCGGCCGTGCTGCTCGCTGAATGTCCCTCCAGCACGACGAGCGCGCAGGCGCAATCGGCACTGCCGCCGGTGACGGTGGAAGCGCCGGCGCCGCGGCCGAAAACGGCGCGCGCATCGGAGACATCTCAACGCCGGACGCAAGCGGCCGTGCGTCAGCGCAGCCGCAATGCCACCACCCCCGCGGCTCCGACGCCATCGGAACGCGCCGCGGCTGATGCCGCCGCGCAGCAAGCCGCTAAGCTCGGCTACCGCGCCATGCCGAGCGCGACCACGCTGCGCAGCGGTGCCTCGCCGCTCGACACCTCGCAGTCCGTCAATGTCGTGCCCGCGCAGGTGTTGAAGGACCAGCTTCCGCGCAATATCGACGACGCGCTGGTCAACATCAGCGGGATCACCCAGACCAACACGCTCGCCGGCACCCAGGATGCCGTGATCCGCCGCGGCTTCGGCGACAACCGCGACGGCTCGATCATGCGCAACGGCATGCCGCTGGTGCAGGGGCGCAGCCTGAACGCCGCGGTCGAAAGTGTTGAGGTGCTGAAGGGGCCAGCATCGCTACTTTACGGCATCATGGACCCCGGCGGGGTCGTTAACACCATCAGCAAGCGTCCGGAGCTCTACCAGCACGGTTCGGTCACGCTGCTCGGCTCGAGCTTCGCGAACAATCGCAACGGCGCCGACGGCACGCTCGACATCACCGGTCCGATCGGCGACCAAGGCCTTGCCTATCGGTTCGTCGGCTACGGCGTCAGCGAGGACTATTGGCGCAATTTCGGCCGCTACAGGGAAATGCTGGTGAACCCGTCGCTGGCCTGGTACGGCGACACCACGACGGTCCAGCTCACCTATGAGCACCGCGAATTCATCTTCCCATTCGACCGCGGCACTGCCTTCGTCAAGGGCGCTCCGCTGGCGATTCCGAAGACGCGCCGGCTCGACGAGCCCTTCAACAACATGTGGGGCATCTCCGGCCTGGTGCAGGCCTCGGTCGAGCAGAAGCTCGACGACAATTGGAAGGTCACCGCAGCCTACAGCTACAACACCGAGACGTTCAGTGCCAACCAGCTTCGCATCACCGGCGTCAACGCGACGACTGGCGTCGAGACCCGCAGCAACGACGGCACGCGTAACTCGCTGAGCAACGCCAGCTACGGCACCTCCTATCTGCAGGGTGACGTCTTGGTCGGCGGCTTCCGAAACGAGATCTTGTTCGGAGGCGAGGCGCTCTATCGCACGATCGACCGCCACGATTTGATTCGGCAGGCGACGGCGAGCTTCAATTTCTACAACCCGGTCTACGGGCTGGTCGTGCCGGGCACGGCTGTTTCGCCAACGGACAGCGAACAGACCGACAAGCTCGGCACCCGCGGCTTCTTCGCCCAGGACACCTTCCATCTGACCAACTGGCTGTCCGTGGTCGGAGGCGTGCGCTGGATGGAATACGAGCAGCTCGCGGGAAAAGGCCGGCCGAACTTCATCACAAACACTAATTTGGCGGGTGACAAGGTGCTGCCGCTCGGCGGCGTCATCTTCAAGCTGAACGATCAGCTCTCCTAGTACGTGAGTTATACGCAGTCGTTAAAGCCGACATCGGTCATCGCAGCGTTCACCTCCGGCTTTGTCGTCGACTCCACCATCGCGCCTGAAGAAGGAACGCAATGGGAGACCGGTCTGAAGTTCGATATCAACAAGCGGCTGTCGGGCAGCCTGGCCGTCTACGACATCCAGAAGAAGAATGTGTTGGTGCTGGATGACATCGGCGGTGGCAAGTCGGCGGCGCGTGCCTCCGGCGCGGCCAGGTCGCGCGGCGTCGAATTGGACGTGACCGGCAAACTAGCCGATCAATGGAGCCTGATCGGAAGTTATGGGTATACCGATGCCCGGCTGATCAATGATCCCGCCGTCGGTAACGCCAAGCTCCTCAACGCCGCCATGAACACGGCTTCGCTCTATCTCGTTTACGATTTCGGCGATGCGCTGCCCGGACGTCTGCGGCTTGGCGGTGGCGCGCACTATGTCGGTGACCGGCCGGGCGACTCCCTCAACACGTTCTTCCTGCCGGCCTATACCGTCGCGGACGTCTTCGCGACCTACGACACCAAGGTAGACAATTTGCCAGTGACCTATCAATTCAACGTCAAGAACCTGTTCGACAAGCTCTACTATACGTCCACCACCGGAAACGCTTTAAACGTCGCGATCGGCGACGCGCGCAGGGTATCCCTGTCGGCGACGGTGAAGTTCTAGCGATGACAGTGTGGCGCGAGGAAGCCGATTTCCCGGTCGTGCAGACCAGAAGGATCGGCGCCGATGCGTGAGTGCTGGCGCGCGATCAAGGCCGCCCTCCACCAGGCCCATTCCATCGCCGGCCTCGTGCTCGCGCTGCTGCTTGCTGTGATCGCGTTGACCGGCGCAATCATGAGTTTTGAGGATGAGATCGTCGATCATCTCAACGCCGGCATCATGCAGGTCGCGCCGCGCCAGTCACCGGCGCTGATGCCGGACGAACTGGTTGCGCGCCTGACTGCGGCGCAGGATGTCGGCAAGGTCTCCGCCGTGACGCTAGCAAGTGATCCGTCCGCCGCGGTGCATGTGCGCTTCGCCCGCGACGAACGAGGCGCGCGGCCGTCCTCGCTCTATGTCGATCCCTATGACGCGCGCGTGTTGGGCGCACCGCGCGGCGAAGAGTTTTTCGCGACCGTGCGCAAGCTGCATCGCTGGCTGTTGATTCCCGGCTACGCCAAGGGCTGGGGGCGTCAGATCACGGGCGTGGCCGCGCTCGGCTTGATCGTGATGCTCATCTCGGGCCTCGTGCTGCGCTGGCCGCGGCGTGCAGGCAGCGTGAAGATGTGGCTGAAGCCCAATCTCGGCCTCAGCGGACGCGGCCTCCATCGCTCGCTGCACGCGGTGATCGGCACCTGGGTCCTGCCGGTCTATCTGGTGATGACGCTGACCGGGCTGTGGTACTCGTTTGACTGGTACAAGGACGGTGCCTTCTGGCTGCTGTCGCGCCCGCAAGTCGCCGCCGCTAAGATGCAGCCCAAGATGCCTACAAAGGCGTCACGTGCCGCCGGCGCCAGCGAGACGGCACAGCCGATCGGCTTTGATCGCGCGTGGGCCGCCTTCCTGCACGAAGAGGGCAGCCGTTTCTCGAAGGCTCTGTTGACGCTGCCGGCCGGTTCGGGGACGGCGATTCGGATCCGCTCATGGGGGAAAGACTCCTCCCTCGACACCACGCGCGATGAATTCCGCATCGATGCTGTCACAGGCCAATTCGTTTCCGCGGAACGCTATGCCGACAAGACGTTCGGCGAGAAGATCATCGCGAACGTGCTCGACATTCACCGCGGCGCGATTCTGGGTTGGCCTGGCAAGCTCGCGTTCATGCTCGCGGCTGCGCTGATGCCGCTGTTCGCGGCCACCGGCGTCCTGCTCTATCTGTCGCGCCGCAAGCTGCGGCGCCCGGCGCAGCCGCGGCTCGGGCAGCTTGTTCCCGGCGAGTGAACGGGCTGCCGCAAAGGCTAGCCAACACTTCTGCAATCGTTCAAAAGCCCATGGCCAATCCTCGTCAGGGTCTACGCTATGAAGCTCACCACCGTCACCCCCGCCGACATCCGCCGCGCGCTGCTGCTCCGCGAGGAGATCGCGCTGCTCGATCTGAGATACGAGGCTGGTTTCGCGACGGGACATCCGCTCTTTGCCGCCAACATGGCCGTGGACCGGGTCGAGATCGAAGCGCAGGTCAGGCTGCCGCGCAAAAATGTGCCGATCGTGCTCTATGATGACGGTGAGGGCCTCGTCACTGCCGGCGCCGAGCGGCTCGCCGCGCTCGGCTATACCAACCTCCGCGCGCTCCATGGCGGGCTGAAGGCCTGGTGCGACGCCGGCTATCAAATGTTCGAGGACGTCAACTCCTACTCAAAAGCCTTCGGCGAGCTGGTCGAAGCGCGCAGGCACACGCCGTCGTTCAGTGCCGACGAGGTGGCAAAACTCATCGCGGACAAGGCCAACATCGCCATCCTCGACGTTCGCCGCTTCGACGAATACGCCACCATGAACATTCCGGGCTCGGTCAGCGTGCCCGGCGCGGAGCTGGTGCTGCGCGCAGGGCAGGTGGCACCCGATGCCGACACCACCATCATCGTGAATTGCGCCGGCCGCACCCGCTCGATCATCGGCACCCAATCGCTGATCAATGCCGGCGTGCCGAACAAGGTCCGGGCGCTGCGCAACGGCACCATCGGCTGGACGCTGGCGCGGCATACGCTCGACCATGGTGCTAACAGGCGTGGCGCGATCGGGTCGTTCGAGGGCGGCCCGGCCAATGCGCGCGACGTCGCCTATCGCGCCGGTGTGCGCCACATCGGCGCGCGTGAGATGGCTGCGCTTGTCGCGCAGACCGATCGCACGCTCTATCGCTTCGACGTGCGTGACGCCGAGGAATATGCCGCCGGCCATCTCCCGGGGTTTCGCCACTATCCCGGCGGACAGCTCGTCCAGGAAACCGATATGGCCGCACCGGTGCGCGGCGCGCGCATCGCGCTGACCGACGACAAGGGCGTCCGCGCCGATATGACGGCGTCCTGGCTCGCGCAGATGGGTTGGGAGGTCTATGTGCGGGAAGGCGGCTACGACGGCGCGCTCGAAATCGGCGCGCCGCACGTCCTGCCCAAGCCCGACCCCGCGCACCGTTACCGCCGCCCCTATGAAGGCACCGGCGTCGACGAGCGCGCAATGCAGGCCTATCTCGACTGGGAATATGGCCTGGTCGAACAGCTCCGACGCGACGGCACGCACGGGTTTTACGTCATCTGATGGCTACTCCCAATGGGTCGTCCCTGCGACCCACGGCAAATTCTTTCGTCGTCCTGGACAAGCGCAGCGAAGCGGAGCGCTGATCCAGGACCCATTACCCCGGGGCGGGGTTTGGCGAAGACGCGTGGCGGTCAGCGTCGTACGCAACTACTTCCTGGGGTAATGGGTCCTGGCTTTCGCCAGGACGACATCGGAGTCGGCAGCTCTGTTCCCCAGCTTCCTCCCCCGCCATCTTCTCCCCGTATCCAGACCCTATTGTGCTGCGCATCCCCCGCGGTCTATGAGCTGCGGCGAAGCTGTGACCCACGGAGATTTCATGTCAGTCCCAGGCCAAAGCCCTGAGCGGAGCGCGAAGGCGCTGCTGCTTGAAGGCGTCAACGACAGCGCCGTGGACCTGTTCAGAACGGCGGGTTTCACCAATGTCGAGCGCCTGACCAAGGCGCTGGACGGCGAGGATTTGCGGCGGGCGCTCAAGGGCGTGTCGTTGCTCGGCATCCGCTCGCGCACCCAGATCACCGATCAGGTGCTGGAAGCGGCCGACCAGCTTCTCGCCGTCGGCTGCTTCAGCGTCGGCACCAACCAGGTCGATCTGCTGGCGGCGCGCAAGCGCGGCATTCCGGTGTTCAACGCGCCGTTCTCCAACACGCGCAGCGTCGCCGAGCTCGTGATCGGCGAGATCGTGATGCTGCTGCGGCGCATCTTCCCGCGCTCGGTGTCGGCCCATGAGGGCGGCTGGGACAAGTCCGCGACCGGCAGCCGCGAGGTGCGCGGCCGCACCCTCGGCATCATCGGCTACGGCAATATCGGCTCGCAGCTCTCGACCCTGGCCGAGGCGATCGGCATGCGCGTGATCTATTTCGATCGCACCGACAAGCTCCGCCACGGCAACACCGAGCCGGTCGAGAAGCTGGAAGAGCTGCTGGCGCAGAGCGACGTCGTCAGCCTGCACGTGCCCGAGACGCCGGAGACCGCTGGGATGATCGGCGAGAAGGAGTTGCGGGCGATGAAACCCGGCTCCCTCCTGATCAACAACAGCCGCGGCACCGTCGTCAATCTCGACGCGCTGGCGGAAGCTCTGCGCGACGGCCATCTCGCGGGCGCCGCCATTGACGTGTTTCCGGTCGAGCCGTCCTCGAATTCGGACCGTTTCAAGAGCCCGGTGCAGGGCCTCGGCAACGTCATCCTCACTCCGCATATCGGCGGCTCGACCGAGGAGGCGCAGGAGCGCATTGGTGGCGAGGTCGCGCGCAAGCTGGTCGATTTTTTCATCACCGGCTCGACCACGGGGGCGGTGAATTTCCCGGAGGTGCAGCTGCATCTGCGTCCCTCCGGCGCGCGCTTCAGCCACGTCCATCGCAACGTGCCCGGCATGCTGCGCCGGTTGAACGAGGTCTTTCTCCAGCGCGACATCAACATCGCCGCGCAATATCTGGAGACCTCCGGCGACCTCGGTTACGTCGTGCTCGACGCCGACCTCGGCGGCCAGGATTCAGGCGCGCTGCTCCAGCAGATCCGCAGCCTAGAGGGCACCGTCGGCGCGCGGCTGGTGTTTGAGCACTAGCACTGCATTGACGACCGGCCGCAGGGCGCCTTGAATGCGGCCTGCCGGCAGAACGAACAGAAACTCAGGGGGAGACGATGGCGCAGGTGCGTGCGAAACTGTGTGTATTGCTGGTGGGCGCAGCGGGCGCGCTGGGCGGGAGCTCCGCTTCAGCGGCGACGCTGCCTGAGGATGCGGACGCCGTCTGCAAGGGCTTGGTCGGCAGCACTGACGCTGTGAAGATCGATTCGGCGACGTTGCTGGCGCCGTCGCAATTGGCCGTCGCCGAGCGCGGCCCGACGCCGTCGGGGCGCGTCACGCCCGCCAATCCCGGCTTCTGCAAGGTGCTCGGCCATATCGATCCCACCGATCCCAAGGCGCCGCCGATCAAATTTCAGGTCAATTTGCCCGTCGAATGGAACGGCCGCTCACTGCAATATGGCGGCGGCGGATTCAACGGCGTGCTGATCACGGGCCTGGCGCTGCCGCCGGCCTATCCCTTCGACAAGCCGTCGCCGCTCGCGCGCGGCTTCGTCACCTACGGCACCGATTCCGGTCACGAGTCCAAGCCGGGCGAACCGCCGCAGCTGTTCGCGCTCAACGACGAAGCCTTCGAGAATTTCGCCCATCGCGCCTACAAGAAGGTGCGCGATGCGGCCGTCGCGCTGATGCAGCGCGCTTACGGCAAGAGGCCTGAGAAGATGTATTTCATGGGGTCGTCCGAGGGCGGCCGCGAAGGCCTCACCATGGCACAACGCTATCCCGATGATTTCGACGGCATCTTTGCCCGCGTGCCCGTCATCAATTGGGTCGGCCTGCAGCATGCCGGCACCCGCTCGGGTCTCGCGACCATGGGTGACGGCTGGATCAATCCAGCCCAGGTGAAGCTCGTGGGCGATGCCGTGCGGGCCGCTTGCGACAAGGCCGATGGCTCCGACGACGCGCTGGTGCAGGATCCGGTATCCTGCAAGTCGGCGTTCAAGGCGGAGACGCTGCGTTGCGCGAGCGGCAAGACGGGCGATCAGTGCCTCACCGACGCACAGATCAAGGCGGTCGAGACCCTGCATGCGACCTACAAATTCCCGTTCCCGCTCGCCAACGGTCTCGATGATTATCCGGGCTGGGGCGTGTCGGGCGAGGACACGCCGGCGGTTGGCCCGACCGGCGGCTGGGTCGCGTGGTGGCTCGGCACGGCGCCTCCCGCGCAGCCGCCCGCGCCCAATAACGGCATCGCCTGGATCTACGGCGCCGGCGGTATCCAGTACGTGTTCGCGCGCGATCCCAAGCTCGACGTGACGACGTATAAGCCCGAACAGCACAAGGCGCGGCTGCTCGAGGTCTCCAGCCTGATGGATTCCACCGACCCCGACCTCAGCCGCTTCCGCGCCCGCGGCGGCCGGCTGATCATGCTCGAACATATGGCGGACTACGCGCAGAGCCCCTATGCCGGCATCCGTTATTTCGAGAACGTCGAACGCAAGCTCGGCAAGGCCGAGACGGCCGAATTCGCGCGGCTCTACACCGCGCCCGGGGTCGACCATGTCGGCTCCGGCGCGCCGGCCAATGTCGACATGCTGAGCGCGCTGGTCGACTGGGTCGAAAAGGGCAAGGCGCCCGGCGATCTGGAAGTTACCGAGCAGAAGGTCGAGGCGCCGTCGTTCGCGACGCTTCGCGGGCTGCCGCTGTGCCGCTGGCCGGCCTGGCCGCACTACAAGAGCGGTTCGGTGACGGAGGCGTCGAGTTTTACCTGCGCGCCGTGAGTTCTTACCTCGCCCCGCTTGCGGGGAGAGGTCGGAATTCAAGCAACGCTTGAATTCCGGGTGAGGGGACTCTCCGCGAATCCAACTCCCACCGTCCCCGTGGAGACTCCCCCTCACCCCGACCCTCTCCCCGCAAGCGGGGCGAGGGAGAGACGCACCGCTCACCCCGTCGCCATTGCCTGCGCGCCGCCGAGCAGCTGCGCGTTGAGCCGGCCGCCGGAGAACAGCATGTCGTCAAGGGCTTCGTCGATATCGGCGGAGATCACGGTGTTGCCGCCGTCCCGTGCGATGCTTCCTTGCGCCAGCCGCCGCATCAGCTCCTTGATGAAGGCGCAACTGGTGCCCTCGCTCCGTCGGGCAGCCTCCGCGATCACCGCCCCCTCGAGCGGCAATCCCCTGCCGTAGAGCCGGACCAGCTTGCCGCGGCCGGTCTCGTCGGGCAGCGGCACTTCGATGGCTTGATCGATGCGGCCGGGGCGACCCGCGAGAGCTCCTTCGAGGTCCTCCGGCCGGTTGGTGGTCAGGACGAACAGGATGTCGGCATCTTCCTTCAGTCCGTCCATCTCGTTGAGCAGCTTGTTCAGCATGGATTCCTCGCACGGCCCCATGTCATCGCGGTCGCGGGCGATGAGATCGACATCCTCGATCACCACCATCGACGGCTGGAGCAGCCGTGCCAGGCTCATATAGGCGCCGAGCAGACCGATCTGCTCGGCCGTGATGATCAGCGTCGTATGCCCGGGCAAATGCGTTGCGAGATAGCGGATCGTGTGGGTCTTGCCAGTGCCCGGCGGCCCGTACAGCAAGATGCCTTTGCGTGTCGATTGACCCAGCCGGCGCAATTGGTCTCGGGTATTGACGAAGGTCAGAACGTTGCGATCGAGCAGCCGCAGCGTCTGCTCCGGCAGAATCACCTCGTCGCGCGCGACCTGCGGCAAGCGATGCACCGTGATGCCGCGCGAGCGACCGCGATAGTCGGAGTCGGCATCGAGCGACAGGATCTTGCCGCGATAGGTCCGCGCAGCCTGTACGGCTTCTTCCAATTCATTGAAGCATTGCTGGACCAGAGCCGCGCCTGCGGAACCTGAAGGCACCAGGATCTCGATCCGAATTCCGGGCTCGCGACTGTATTCGCGGTGTGCGCAGAGCAAAACCGCATAGCGGAGATGATCCTGCTCACACAGCCATAGTCCGTTATCCAGACACTTGACCGGGCTCTTCTCGCCTACATCGACGTCGGAATATTGCAGCGGGGCAATCGCGATCGCATAGCGGCCCTCCTTGAGCAGTCGTGGAATCGACAACGTTTCGTAGCGCTGCTCCTCGTTCAGTCCCACCAGCCGGATGGCCTTGCCGAAGAGCCGGTCGACTGCGGCCTGGAGATCGACCCGCATGTGGCCGGAAAATTGGCGGATCGTGGTCACGAGTTTGCTGCGCGCGGTGCTGGCAAGGTGCCAATCGAGAACGTCGCAAGCAAAGTCGAAATCTTCCTCTTGTTCGTTCGAGGGTTCATCCGCCGCACGCATGCAGTCGCTGCACAGCCAGACCGTGCGGTCGCCGATACGCACGTCCATCTGTCCCTCAGGCTTGCCACAGAGTTCGCAAGGAGTCTTGACCGCCTCAAGCGTGACCTGCAGTTGATGGCCAGCCAGGCCGATGGATTGTTGCGCAGATTTGAAAAGGGCTTCGGCGACGGATTGAGGGTAAGGTCCGCAAAACGCCTTTTCCTTCTGCTCGATCTGAGTGATCAGCGCGGTCGCTTCACGGTCTGATTTGCCGAAGACCTGCCGAAGCAGATCCATCACGAATTGGTCCGGCGTATCATCGTAATTATGAATTACGAGCTGGGTCGGCTGGTTCTCGCCACGCATACTGTTCATCACGAAAAGTCTCCGGGACAATCTATGATTGAATAGAACGAATAGGGAACACAAAAGGACGCGACCGTCAAGCGGGCGGAGGCGACTAATTGCGATTGGTGGCTGAGGCCCTGGTGCCGCTGGTTCGGCCCTGTTCCTCGACGACTGCCGCGGCACATCGACCTAGTCGCCGCTCTTTGACAATCTGAACCGCTTCGACTATCTATTTCGCATGCGAAATAAGGAGGCCGGCGCGGGGCATCATCGGCTGATCTACCTGCTGAGCGTTGCGCAGCGGCGCTTGCAGCGCTGGATGGCGGCGCAGCCTTCGAGCGAGGTCACGCCGGCGCAGGCAGGACTCCTGTTCATCCTCGGCAAGCATGACGGCGTCCTGATGGGCGAGGCCGGCGCGGCGCTCGACATGGGGCCGGCCGGCATCTCGGGGCTGGTCGACCGTACGGCGGCGGCTAAACTGGTCGAGCGGCGCGCGGATCACGAGGATGGTCGCGCCTGGCGCGTCTGGCTGACGCCGAAGGGGCGAACGGCGCTGGCGCAGGCGAAGGCCAGCGCAGCAAAGGTCAATGCGGCATTGACGGAAGGATTTACCGGCGCGGAGATCGACATCGTCGCGCGCTGGCTGACGAGCATTCAGGATAAATTTCCAAGAGGAGCGAACGAATGACTGACCAAGTCCGGATCGAGAACAACGGCGGAATTCTCACGCTCACGCTGGCGCGCCCCGACAAGAAGAACGCGCTGACGGATGCGATGTACGGCAAGCTTGCCGACGCCATCGAATCCGCCGAGTCCGATGCGTCGGCCCGCGTGATCCTGATCCGCGGCGAAGGCGACATGTTCACTGCCGGCAACGACGTCGGCGAATTCGCCGCGGTCGCAGCGGGCAAGTCGGAAGGCAGCCGCAACGTCGTGCGCTTCATCCAGTCGCTGGCGCGCTGCACCCGGCCCCTGGTTGCGGCGGTGCAGGGCCGCGCCGTCGGCGTCGGCACCACGATGCTGCTGCATTGCGACCTCGTCGTGCTTGCCGACAACGCGCAATTGTCGACGCCCTTCGTCAGCCTTGCGCTCGTGCCGGAAGCCGCCTCCAGCCTGCTGATGCCGGCGCGCATCGGCTACGCGCGGGCCTACGAGATGTTCGCGCTGGGCGAGACGGTGCCGGCCAAATCCGCGCTGGAATGGGGGCTCGCCAACCGCGTGGTGCCGCTCGACAAGCTCGATGCCGAAGCGCTTGCGCTGGCGCAGCGTCTTGCCCGTCAGCCGGCCGGCGCGCTCACCGCCACCAAGAAGCTGATGCGCAATGGCGAGGCGCTGGTCGCGCAGATGAATGCCGAGGGCGAGCAGTTCGGACTGCGCCTGCGCACCGCGGAGGCGCGCGAGGCCTTCACGGCGTTCGCGGAGCGCCGCCCGCCGGATTTCACCAAGGTTGCGTGACATGGGGGGTGCACCGAGCCTCGTCGGGGGTACTCGCGGCAATTCCATTAAACTTAACGGAACATTGGCATGTCCCGGGGCAAGGTGGCGCTCGAAATAGGCCCCCGACCCAGGCCCCCGACACCATGGCAATGTTTAAGAAATCGGTAAGTTCGCTCCTCCTGACCTTGATGGCCCTGCTGGCCGCGGGTGCGCTGGCCTCCACGGCGATCCAGATGGTTGGGGCGTTCGGCCGCTATAGCGACAGCCTCGAGACCGCGCGGCTTGCCGCCGCCGACAAGGCGATCTTCCATGGGGTGCTGGCGCTGCGCAACAATCGCGGCGATGCGCAGAGCGCGATCCTCGGTGAGGACGACCCCCGGGCAAAACTCGAGGCGGCGGAGAAGGCCGAGCAGGGCGGCTATGACGCCATCGGCGCCGCGCTCGCCACCGTCGACTTCGCCCGCCGCGACGAACTCGCTGGCACATTGAAGCAGGGCTGGAGCGCCGCCACGCCGCAATTCCAGCTGTTCTACGACGAAGCCAAGCGCCCCCGCGCCGAGCGCAAGATCGAGCGGACCAACTCCTGGTATGATGCCGTCACCAAGGTGATCGAAACAGCCAACTTCGCCTCCACCGCGGTGTCGAACCGTGCCTGGATGGACGACCCCTTCATCGCCCGCATGATCCAGGTCCGGCGCTTCGCCTGGCAGGTGCGCGACCGCTATGGAATCCATTGTTCGTCGCTTCGCTCGAACGTCAACAGCAGCAAGCCGCTCGACGACGCTCAGAAGCGGTCGGTGGCGCAATGGGATGGCACGATCACCTCCGGCTGGGCGGGCATGGCCGAGTTGCTGGCTGCGCCGGGCGTGGCGGCGGAGCTGGTGACGGCCGCGACGGACGCGAAGGCCAAGACCGACGGTGCCCTCAAGCAGATCGGCGAGCTCACCAAGAATTTCGACGGAAGCGGCAAGCCCGCGATGCCCGCCGCGGAATGGAATACGTTGTGTCAGTCACCCTTTGCATCCATCGTCGCGGTGGCGAACAAGGCGCTCGACCAGTCGATCGTCCGGGCGGAAACGGTGCAGGCCAAGGCGCTCACCAATCTCGTCGTGCAGTCGCTCGCGTTCCTGCTCGCGCTGGCCGTGACCCTGACCGGCGTCTACGTGGTCCGCAACCGCCTCATGCGCCCGGTGCGCGCCATCCTGGATGCCATCGCCAAGATCAGCGCCCGCGACTACGCGACGCCCGTCCCGCAATCCAGGTATCCCGACGAGTTCGGTACCATGGCGGCCGCACTCGAAAGCCTGCGCGAGAGCGCGGCGACCGCGGAACGCCTGGGCCGGGAGCGCGAATCGCAGCAGGCGCTCCAGCTCGCCCGCTCCGGCACCGTCGATGCCGCCTGCCGCAGTTTCGACGACACCGTGCAAGCTGTCATTCACAGCGTTGCGGCGTCGACGAAGGAGCTCGACGCCACCGCGACCGACGTGCGCTCGCTGGTGTCAGAATCGAGCAGCCAGACCGCGGCGGTCTCGTCCTCCGCCGAACAGGCCACCAACAATCTCGAGACCATCGCGGCCGCGACCGAAGAACTCTCCGCGTCCGTGGGCGAGATCTCGGCGCAGGTGCAGGCCAGCGCCCGCGAGGCCCGTGAAGCCGTGTCGCAGGCAGCACAGACCAATGCGACGGTCGAGATCCTCGATCAGACCGCTGGCCGCATCGGCGAGGTCGTGAAGATGATCAACGCCATCGCAGGACAGACCAATCTGCTGGCGTTGAACGCCACCATCGAAGCTGCGCGCGCGGGCGAGGCCGGCCGCGGCTTCGCCGTGGTCGCCGGCGAGGTCAAGAGCCTCGCCTCGCAGACGGCGACGGCGACGGAAGAGATCTCCCGCCAGGTCGCGGAGATCCAGGGCGCGACCGGCCAGGCGGTCACTGCCATCCGCGCGATCGGCGGCGCGATCAGCGGTATTGACGAGAAGATGACGGCGATTGCGGCCGCGGTCGAACAGCAGCGCGCGGCCACCACCGAGATTTCCCGCAACTTCCAGCAGGCCGCGCAGGGAACCCGCGAGGTCACCGACACCATCGGCAGCGTCGCCAGGCTCAACCAGGAAACGGGCAATGCCGGTTCGGTGCTGTCGGTGTCCGTGTCGAAAATGTCCGCCGACGCTGATCGTCTCCGCGTGGCGGTCGAGGGCTTTTTGGGCGCGGTGAGGACCGCGTAACTTCGACAATCTTCCGTCCCACCGTCGCGCGATCGGCATTGCCGCCGATGCACGCGGCGGGTACATCTGTGACGCTGCGCGAGCGCCGCGGCAGATGTAAGAAATATCAGGGATGGAGAGTTCGATGCCGGTCACGCCCCAACACAAGGCCCAGCGCCCCTATCGCGGCGTGTTCCCGGTCGCACCCACCATCTTCGACGAACGCGGTGAGCTCGACCTCGAGGGACAGCGCCGCTGCATCGATTTCATGATCGATGCCGGCTCGAACGGTCTGTGCATTCTCGCCAATTTCTCCGAACAGTTCGTGCTCACGGATGCCGAGCGCGAGACCGTGATGCATGCAGTGCTGGATCATGTCGCGGGTCGGGTTCCCGTGATCGTCACGACCACGCATTTCAGCTCGGCCGTCTGCGCCGCGCGCAGCCAGCAGGCCGAGGCGGCCGGTGCCGCCATGGTGATGGTGATGCCGCCCTATCACGGCGCCACCTTCCGCGTGCCCGAAAAAGGCGTCGTCGAATTCTTCAAGGTGCTGTCGGGTGCAATCAAGATTCCGATCATGATCCAGGATGCGCCCGTCGCCGGCACGCCGCTGTCGGTCGAGCTGCTCGCGCGGCTGGCGCGCGACTTCTCCAACATCCGCTATTTCAAGATCGAGGTGCCGGGCGCGGCTGCAAAGCTGCGTAGTCTGATCGAGGCCGGCGGCAGCGATATCGAGGGTCCCTGGGACGGCGAGGAAGCGATCACGCTGCTCGCCGATCTTGATGCCGGCGCCACCGGCGCGATGACCGGCGGCGGCTATCCCGACGGCATCCGCCAGATCGTCGATCCCTATTTCGCCGGCAAGCGTGAGGAGGCCAAAGCCGCCTACGAACGCTGGCTGCCACTGATCAACTACGAAAACCGCCAATGTGGCCTGATCGCCTGCAAGGCGATGATGCAGGCCGGCGGCGTGATCAAGTCGGACACGGTGCGGCATCCGCTGCAGCCGCTGCACCCGGCGACCCGGGCAGGACTGCTGGAGTTGGCCAAGGAGCGCGATGCGCTGGCGTTGCGGTGGGGGAAGTAGGGCAACGCTGCTCGGCGGTTGCTATTTAACTCCGCCGTCGTCCTGGACAAGCGCAGCGAAGCGGAGCGCAGATCCAGGACCCATTACCCCAGGATGTCGTTTGGCGGATACTCGGGGCTACGGGCTCGTACCACGACAGCTCCCTGGGGTAATGGGTCCTGGCTTTCGCCAGGACGACACCGGGAATGGTGCAGCGGCGTCGGCTATCTCGCCAACGCCCACTCACCGACAATACGAAACCTTGCCCCCGCATCATCCTGCTTGAACAACGCAATGCGATCGATCGCCAGCGCATCAAGCCCGAGCGCAGCAAACCTTGCCCGCAGCATCTCCAGAATCGGGCCGCGGCGCTCCACGTCCAGCCGCCCCGTCAACGTCATGTGGAAACGGAATTCCTCCATCACGTAAGGGTAGCCCCAGCGGTCGAGATAGTCGCGCTGCCGATCGCTGAGCTTCTCGGGCCTGCGACGCGCACGATCTTCCGCCGTCAGGGCGGTGCGAAAGCCATCGAACGCGCGGACGCAATCGGCGGCGAGCTCTTGGAGCGCAACGACCGGCTCGGCCGGAATGACCGCGATGAAACCGCTGATGGCATCGACGACCGGGCGGATCACCGGGATCGTCCGCGCCTCGCCGGCGAAGGCCGCGCAGGCCGCCAAGAGCTCCACTTCGGTCTTGCCCGGCGCGAGCGCCATCGGCGCCTTCAGTGTGCCGTGAAAACCGTATTTGCGAGGATCTGCGGTGATGTCGCGCCAGTCCGGCGCGAGACGCGCTGCCTCGGCGGGAAAGGGCAGCTCGTTGCCGGTATAGGCATCGTAGCCGAGCAATTCCGCGCCGAAGCGGGTGAGGGCGCTGTCGACGCCTGCGGCAAAATAGATCGCGTAGCGGGGGAAACTCGTCATCGTCCGAGCATAGCGGGTTTATGCCGCGACGACAGCTTCGCGCGGGGTAGCTGCCATGCCGAGCAACCGCGTCGCGTCGGTGAGATGCACGAGCTTGCCGCCTGATATGACGGCGATCAGCCGCGGCCGCAGCGGCATGCTGTCGTCGACCAGCAGAATGTCCGCGCGCCGTCCTTTCGCGAGCACGCCGCGATCGACAAGGCCGGTCGCGCGCGCCGGCGCGGCGGAAACCAGGTTCCAGGCTTCGGTCAGCGGCAGCACGCCATCGGCGGCGAGCCGGAACGCAGCGAGCAGCTGCGCGGGATAGTAGTAGTCCGAGGCCAGCACCGAGCAGAGCCCTTTGGCGATCATGTCGGATGCCTTGGTCCACCCGGTGTGGCTGCCGCCGCGCACGACGTTCGGTGCGCCGTAGACGATGGCGTCACCATGGCTTGCCGCCACTCGCGCCGTCTCCTCGTTGATCGGAAACTCCGCGATCGCCACGCCCATGGCGCGAAAGCCCTCGCGCATCGCCGGTGTCGCATCGTCATGCGAGAGCATTCGCACCTCGGCGGCGCGGGCTGTCGCGGCGAGCCGCGACACGGAAGCCGGCACTTCACTGGCGCGCGAAAGCACGTGTCCGACCAGCCGGTCGAATTCCTCGCTCGACAGACCGGTGCGCTCCACCATGCGGTTGCGCTTGCGGGGCTTGGCCATGTCCCCAACCGTCCCGTCCATGTGGTCGTTGAAGGCGAACAGGTCGACGCGGCCCTCAGCGAGCCACTGGCTGATCTCGGTTTCCGCATCGAGATTGTAGGTCTCGTGGCGCAGGTGAAAGCGGGTGTCGGCGGCAAACTGCGGGCGCTGCCGTTCGATCGCCTCCATCAGGCTGCGCGCATTGTCGGCGCTGCGCAGGCCCGGCTCCCACGAACAGGTCGTGGCGTGAAACACCGTGGTGATACCGTTGCTGATCGCCTGGCGGTCGCTATCGGCGAGCGCCACGTCGATCGGAAAATCGACCCCGGCGCGCGGCATCATCTGGCGCTCGAAGGCATCGCCATGCAGATCGACGATGCCCGGCAGGACCAGCAAGTCGCGCGCGTCGATCGCAAGCCGCGCCCGGCCGCGAGAGGCATCGACCTCCGCGATGTCCGCTCCGGACAGGGCAAGAGAAGTTCCGACGAGCTCGGAGCCGATCAGGGTCCGGCCGCCCTCAAGGAAAATGTCTGTCACGCGACCGCGCTTGGTTTGCTGCCAACAGAATTGTTGAGAGAACTTCCTCGTGCTTCATATGTCGAGAGGAAATCTTCAATCCCGAGCTTGCGGAAATCGGGCAATGCTGCACGCAATTTGTCGTGATCCCAATCCCACCAGGCGAGGCTGGCGAGCCGTCCGGCAACCTCTTCCGAGAACCGCCGGCGCACGATGCGCGCCGGATTGCCGGCGATGATGGTGTAGGCCGGCACGTCCTTGGTGACGATGGCGCCGCCCGCGATCACCGCGCCGGTGCCGATGTTGCGACCCGGCAGCACGATCGCGCCATGGCCGATCCAGACGTCATGGCCGATATGGACGTGATGCTGGCGCCGCCAGTCGAAGAAGTCGGTGTCGTCGCTCTCGCCTTCGAAATAGGCGCTCGAACGATAGGTGAAGTGCGCCTGCGTGGCGCGGTGCATCGGGTGATTGCCCGGATTGATCCGCGTCATCGCCGCGATCGAGCAGAATTTTCCGATGGTGGTGTAGGTGATCTGGGCGTCGTTCACGACATAGGAGTAATCGCCCATCGTCACTTCGTGCAGGATCGTGCGCGCGCCGACCTCCGTGTAGGCCCCAAGCCTGGCGTCGTGCAGCTTCGCCGAGGAATCGACAGTCGGCTGGACTGAAAGAGCTTTGGCGGCCATGTTGCATCCGAACGAGAGGGCGGGCGTTTCTCTTCGAGCGGCTTGATGACAATGTCATGACGACGCGATGACAGGGCAAGAACAGTGGATGGCGTGCGTAGGATCGCCGCACCGCAACGTCCGTGTCACACAAGTGTCAAGCGCCGGCGTTAGCGGTGGGTCCCAGCTACTCTGGAGCTCTGCATGCTGGTGGTTGAAGGTCTGACGTGTCGCTTCGGCGTGAAAGCCGCGGTGGACGACGCCTCGTTTCAAGTCTCTCCCGGCGGTTTCGTCGGCGTGATCGGACGCTCTGGCGCCGGCAAGTCGACCCTGCTGCGGACCATCAACCGTCTCGCGACCCCTTCGCGGGGCCGCATCCTGTTCGACGGTCTCGACGTCACCGCGCTGCGCGGCAAGGAGCTGCGGCAGTGGCGGGCGCGCTCGGCGATGATCTTTCAGCAGTTCAATCTGGTCGGCCGGCTCGATGTTCTCACCAATGTCCTAATGGGACGACTCGCGACGATGCCGGCCTGGCGCTCGCTGTCGCAGACCTGGCCCGAGCAGGACAAGGGGCTGGCGATGTCCGCGCTCGAACAGTTCGACATCGCCCCGCTTGCAGCCCAGCGCGCCGACCAGCTCTCCGGCGGCCAGCAGCAGCGCGTGGCGATCGCCCGCGCGCTGGTGCAGCAGCCAGACATCATCCTCGCCGACGAGCCGATCGCCTCGCTCGATCCGCGCAACACCAAGATCGTGATGGATGCGCTGCTGCGCATCAACAAGCATTTCGGCATCACCGTGCTCTGCAATCTGCATTCGCTCGACCTGGCGCGCAGCTATTGCGACCGCCTGATCGGCATGGCCCAGGGGCGCGTGGTGTTCGACGGCGCGCCAGCCGAATTGACCGAGCACGTTGCGCGCGAGCTCTACGATCTCGAAGCCGCCGATGTCATGGGCGGCACGCCTGCACCGGTGCGACAGGGCATTCCGGCGCTTGGAACGGCGGCTGCCGCCTGAGCTGCGCCGCATCAGTCATCACCAGTTTTGCGTCAACCGACCTCAACCCATGAAGAGGCTATCATGATTACTCGCAGATTGATTCTTGCCGGCGCCGCCGCGCTCGCGTTCACGGCTTCGGCTTCCGCCGA
Organism: Bradyrhizobium sp. WSM1417; assembly: GCF_000515415.1. NCBI lineage: Bacteria > Pseudomonadati > Pseudomonadota > Alphaproteobacteria > Hyphomicrobiales > Nitrobacteraceae > Bradyrhizobium > Bradyrhizobium sp. WSM1417. The sequence continues at coordinate 284,589 of NZ_KI911783.1, read as the reverse complement.
GGATTGGAAAGCCAAATATCCCGAGCTGACCTTCGCGGTCATTCCGGCGGAAAATGCCTCGGGCGTCACCGAGCGCTGGGCGCCGTTCATGAGCTATCTCTCCAAGGAACTGGGCGTGAAAGTCACGCTGCGCATCGCCAACGACTACGCCGCCGTGATCGAAGGCCAGCGTGCCGGCAATATCCACATCGCGAGCTATGGCTCGGCCTCGTTCGCCCGCGCCCGCCTGACCGGCGTCAAGACCGACGCTTTCGCCAACGACATCAACTCCGACGGCTCGACCGGCTACTACTCGGTGTTCTTCGTCAAGGCGAGCAGCCCTTACAAGAGTATCGACCAGCTCAACGGCAAGAACCTCGGCTTGGTCGACCCGAACTCGACCTCCGGCAACAACGTGCCGCGCTTCGAGCTCGACAAGATGGGCATCACGGATGCCGACACCTATTTCAGCAAGGTCGTCTTCACCGGCAGCCACGAGAACGCGATCCTGGCACTGGCGCAGGGCACGGTGGACGTAGCCGCCAACCAGTGGACCAGCGATGACGATTCGACGCTGGCGCAGATGCTGACCAAGGGCATGCTGAAGAATGCCGACGGCTCGGCGATGAAGAAGGACGATTTCCGCATCATCCACAAATCGGCGCCGATCATCAACGGCCCCTATGCCTACAATTCCGATCTGCCGGAAGAGGCCAAGGCCGCGATCGCCAAGGCGTTCTTCGACGCGCCGGCCAAGGACAAGGCTGCCTTCGACCGCCTCCAGGACGGCCAGAAGAAGGGCTTTCATCCCGCGACCACCAAGGATTGGGATGGCACGATCGAGCTGATCAAGTTCGTCGATGCGCTGCGTAAGAAGAAGGCGTCCTGAGTATCGGGACGATGCCACTGGAGCCGGGTCGATGGACCCGGCTCTTTCTCTTTGATCGACCACCTTTCCTGATCAGATGACCGTCGCGGTTTCGATCCTCCCCGAGCAGCAGCTCGCCGTGCTCAACGCCGCCTATCGCCAGGCGGTCGCGCGCAGGCGATGGCGCCTCCTGTTCGGAGCCGTGGTGTTCGCCGCTGCATTGTGTCTGGCGGCGATCGGCGCCGAAGTGAATCTGCGCACGCTGTTCGCCCACTACGGCAACTTCATCAGCTATTTCGACCGGATCCTCACACTCGACAGCGGACAGCGGGTTTGGACCGATGTCGGCGAATGGCTGTGGGGCTGGCGTAAATGGCTGAGGATGCTGGGCGAGACCCTGCTGATCTCCTATGTCGGCACGTTGATCGGCGCGACTTTTGCATTCTGCCTGAATTTCCTCGCGGCTGAAAACACCTCGCCCGCGCCCTGGCTGCGCTTCACGATGCGGCGCCTGCTCGAATTCGCCCGCACCGTCCCCGGCATCGTCTTTGCGCTGATCTTCGTGATCGCCTTCGGGCTCGGTCCGATGGCGGGTGTGCTGGCGATCGCGATTCACTCTACGGGCGCACTCGGAAAGCTGTTCTCGGAGATCGTCGAGAACGCCGACATGAAGCCGGTCGAAGGCGTCCGCTCAACCGGCGCGAGCTGGCTCTCCTGCATGCGCTTCGCCATCCTTCCGCAGGTCACGGCAGGCTATGCCAGCTACGCGCTGCTGCGTTTCGAGATCAACGTCCGCGAGGCCTCAGTGATGGGATTCGTCGGCGCGGGCGGCATCGGCCAGGAGCTCGTCGTCGCCATCCGCAAGTTCTATTACTCCGACGTCAGCGCCATCCTGCTCACCATCATCGTCACGGTCTTCATCATCGACATCAGCACCGGATGGCTGCGCGGCCGTCTGTTCGGCAAGGAGGCGCGGACGTGACGGGACCGCAGGAGACCGACACCGCGGCGCTTCGCGCGCGCTACCCCGACGTGTTCGCCCGGCCGGCCTCGGCGCGGCTCGCCATGCCGGTGATGATCGTCGCGGCGTTCGCGATCCTGGTCTATGGCCTGGTCGATCTCGATTTCTCGCCCTCGCGCTTCGTCGCCGGTCTCAGTCAGCTCGGCTGGATCAGCCTGATGATGATCCCGCCGGATCCCGGCTCGTCGTTGCCGATCTATCTGAAGGCGCTGGGTGAGACGCTGTCGATCGCGCTGCTCGGCACGACGCTGGCTGCACTGTTCGCGCTGCCGATCAGTCTTCTTGCCGCGCGTAACGTGGTGCCGTCAAAGCTGCTGCGCTTCCCTGTCCGCCGCTTCCTCGATTCGATCCGCGGCATCGACACGCTGATCTGGGCGCTGGTGTGGATCAACGTGGTCGGGCTCGGCCCGTTTGCCGGCGTGCTCGCCATTGCCGTGTCGGATTTCGGCGCCTTTGGAAAGCTGTTCTCGGAGGCGATCGAGGGCGCGGACCAGAAGCAGGTCGAGGGCATCCGCGCCTCCGGTGGCAGCGCGCTGCACGAGATCCGCTTCGGTCTGCTGCCGCAGGTCCTGCCCGTGATCGCCGGCCAAGTGCTCTATTTCATCGAGTCGAACACGCGCTCGGCCACCATCATCGGCATCGTCGGCGCCGGCGGCATCGGCCTCCAGCTCGCGGAGCAGATCCGCGTGCTGGAATGGCAGAAGGTGTCGTTCCTGATCCTGATGATCCTGGTCGCGGTCGCCGCGATCGATTTCGTCTCGGGCAAGCTGCGGTTTGCGATCATTGGCCGAAGGGCGGTGGCGTAGGTCTTCGCCTCTCCCCGCTTGCGGGGAGAGGCCGACGCGCGCAGCGCGGCGGGTGAGGGGGACTCTCCGCGAGTCCGTCTCTTACGATGATTGTGGAGGCAGCCCCTCACCCCAACCCTCTCCCCGTAAGAACGGGGCGAGGGAGAACAAGCAGCCCACCCTACGGCTCCACCAGAAACTCCACCCGCTCCGCGGCAAACCGCGAATGCTTGGTGACCAGCGGCTTGCCGTCGAGAGCGTGGTCGGTGGCATCGACCACCAGGATCGGTCGTCCGAGCGCCAGATCGAGCCGTGCGGCGTCGGTTGCGTCGACGATGCCGGCGGTGATCCGGGTCGCGCCGCGGCGATAGTCGCGAACGCCGTAATGCTCAAGCAACTTCGTCATCGAGCGGGTCGCGGCAAAGACGTCGCCCGCACCGGGGAATAGCTGCGCCGACAGCCAGGTCGTGGAGACGCAGATCGGCGTGCGGTCGGCGAGGCGCATCGCCTCGATCCGCACCAGTGGTGCGCCGGTCTTCAATCCAAGTTCGCGCGCGAGTTCGCGGGTCGCGACATCATCGGACGCCTCGATCAACCGGCCATGCGGTTCGCGGCCGTCCGCGCCGACGATCTCGGAGAAACGGGTCCGCGAGCGCAGCGGGTAGGCGAGCTTCTGCGCCTCGACATAAGTTCCGCTGCCGCGTTCGGCCCGCACGATGCCGCGCTCGGCCAGCGCGGCCAGCGCGCGCCGCACGGTGTGGCGGTTCACGCGATAGGTTTCGGCGATCTCCACTTCGCCCGGCAGCTTGTCGCCGGCCGCAAAGCGGCCGTCGGCGATGCCGCGCTCGATGCCGTCGGCAACGAGGCGCCACAACGCGACGCCGGAGGAGGCTGTGTCCTGCATGCTCATGTGGCCGGGAAGCTACTCCAGAAATCACGCCTTTGTCACGAAACAGTCATGGCGCTCCGCTATCAAGTTGTCTAGTATCATAGACAACTTGGATTCGGCAAGTTCTGCAGAAAGTTTCGGTGGATCTGATGACCCAGCACAACAATCAGCAAGCCCAGCGCCAGGCCGCAATGGCCGTGCTGGCGCACGCGGAGGCGGGCGAGATCGCCGCTCGTCTCAGCGCTCTCGCTTTGCCGGCGCATCAGGATCTGCGCGCGCCGGAAAACGGCCTCGTCATGCTGCGCGGCCGGGTCGGCGGCGACGGTGCGCCGTTCAATATCGGCGAAGCGACAGTGTCGCGCGCGGCTGTCAGGCTCGCGAGCGGCGAGGTCGGTTTCGGCTACACGCTCGGTCGCGACGGCGAGAAGGCGCGGCTGATCGCGCTGTGCGATGCGCTGGTGCAGTCCAGCGATTTCGGCGGCGCAGCGGAGCGCGACATCATCGCGCCGTTGCGTGAGCAACTGATGGTTAAGCGCAAGCAGGCGGCGGCCGAGACCGCCGCGACGAAGGTTGATTTCTACACCATGGTGCGCGGTGAGGGGTGAGATCATGACCACGATTGCGGAACTGCCGCCGGGGTTCGCCGACAAGGTGCTGTCAGCACAATCGACCTTTCGCTCGGTGATGGACGCGATGGCGCGGCCGAGCTCGGTCCGGCGCATCGTGCCGACGTCAGGAGCGCCTCATACGATGATGCGCGGCACGGCCGCGATCGCGCTGACGCTGTTCGACCACGACACGCCGCTCTGGCTCGATGCGCGCATGTCGGACAGCACCGACGTGACAAAATGGCTGAAGTTCCACACGGGCGCGCCGATGGTGCAGGATTCCTCGATCGCAAGCTTTGCGCTGATCAGTGACGGGGCGGCGCTGCCTTCGCTCGAGCGCTTCGCGCTGGGCACCAGCGAATATCCGGATCGGTCGACGACGTTGATCCTGCAGGTCGAGAGCCTGGACGCAGGACGCAGCTTCGAGCTGCGCGGTCCCGGCATCGATGGTGTCGCGACGCTCAAGGCCTCGATCAAGCCGTTCGACTTGTTCGAGCGCCTGCGCGTTAACGAAACGCTGTTTCCGCGCGGCACCGATGTGGTGCTGGTCGCCGACGATGCCTTGGTTGCGATCCCGCGCACCACGCGTGTCGTGAACAAGGGAAGCTAGCCGCATGTATGTCGCAGTCAAAGGCGGCGAACGCGCCATCGAGAACGCCCATCGCCTGCTCGCCAATGCACGGCGCGGCGACCAAAGCGTGCCGGAAATCTCGCTCGACCAGATCTCGGAGCAGCTCGGCCTCGCCGTGGACCGCGTCATGAGCGAAGGCTCGCTCTATGACCGCGAGCTCGCGGCGCTCGCCATCAAGCAGGCGCGTGGCGATTTGATCGAGGCGATCTTCCTGGTCCGCGCCTTCCGCGCCACGCTGCCGCGCTTCGGCGCCAGCGAGCCGGTCGAGACCGGCGCGATGCGGGTGCAGCGGCGGGTGTCCTCGACCTTCAAGGACATTCCCGGCGGCCAGATCCTCGGCCCGACCTTCGACTATACCCACCGTTTGCTCGATCCCTCGCTCGTCGAAGGCTTTGTGCCGGAGCAGCCTGCGACGGCCGAAGCCTCTACGGCGCCCACGCCGCGGGTGACCGATATTCTCGGCCGCGACGGCCTGATCGAATCCTCGCCGCAAGCGGAAGAGGGCGCCAGCGTCGGCGACCTCACCCGCGAGCCGCTGAACTTTCCGGCGGATCGTGACCTGCGCCTGCAAAATCTCGCGCGTGGCGACGAAGGCTTCTTGCTGGCGATGGGCTATTCCACCCAGCGCGGCTATGGCCGCAACCATCCATTCGCCGGGGAAATCCGCTTCGGCGAGGTCGAGGTCGAATTTTCGGCGGAAGACGCCGGCTTCGCCGTGCCGCTCGGCTCGATCGAGCTCACCGAGTGTCAGATGGTCAACCAGTTCAAGGGCTCCGCGACCGAAGCGCCGTGCTTCACCCGCGGCTATGGCCTCGCTTTCGGCCAGAGCGAGCGCAAGACCATGTCGATGGCGCTGGTCGACCGCGCGTTGCGTGCGCGCGAGCTCGGCGAAGAGACACTCGCCCCTGCGCAAGACGAAGAATTCGTGATGTCGCATTCGGACAACGTCCAGGCGACCGGCTTCGTCGAACATTTGAAGCTGCCGCACTATGTCGACTTCCAGTCCGAGCTCGGCCTGTTGCGCAAGCTGCGCAAGGAATTCACCAATGCCAATGCGCCTGATGCCTTGAAGGAGGCCGCGGAATGAACGCGCCCGCCTATAATTTCGCCTATCTCGACGAACAGACCAAACGGATGATCCGCCGCGCGATCCTCAAGGCGATCGCGATTCCCGGCTATCAGGTGCCGTTCGCCAGCCGTGAAATGCCGATGCCCTATGGCTGGGGCACCGGCGGCGTTCAGGTCACCGCCGCGATCCTCGGGCCCGAGGACGTGCTGAAGGTGATCGACCAGGGCTCCGACGACACCACCAACGCGATCTCGATCCGCAAATTCTTCGCCAGGACCGCCGGCGTCGCCACGACAACGGCAACAGAAGAAGCGACCGTAATCCAGACCCGCCACCGCATTCCGGAGAGATCGCTGCACGAGAATCAGGTGCTGGTCTATCAGGTGCCGATCCCGGAGCCGCTGCGCTTCCTCGAGCCGCGCGAGACCGAGACGCGGCGCATGCACGCGCTGGCCGAATACGGCCTGATGCATGTGAAGCTTTACGAGGACATTGCCCGCTTCGGCCACATCGCGACGGCTTACGCCTATCCGGTGAAGGTCAACTCGCGCTATGTGATGGATCCGTCGCCGACGCCGAAATTCGACAATCCCAAGATGGACAATTGTCCGGCGCTGCAACTGTTCGGCGCCGGCCGCGAGAAGCGCATCTATGCGATCCCGCCCTACACGCAGGTGGTGTCGCTCGACTTCGAGGATCACCCGTTCGAGCCATATCGTTTCAACGCGCCTTGCGCGCTGTGCGCCGCGGACAATTCCTATCTCGACGAGATCGTGACCGACGACAAGGGCGGACGCATGTTCGTCTGCTCCGACACGGATTATTGCGAGGGCCGCCAGGCCGCCGGCCATCACGGCAGCCTCAGCGCCGCGCCGTACAAGGACAAGGCGCAGGAGGCATCGAATGGCTGATCAAGACATGCACGAGAACGACGAGCCGCTGCTGGTCGCAAAATCCCTCAGCAAGTCCTACGGCCGTATCGCGGCGTGCCGCGATGTGTCCTTTGCGCTCTATCCCGGCGAGGTGCTGGCGATCGTCGGCGAATCCGGCTCGGGCAAGTCGACGTTGCTCCAGCTCCTCTCGGGTCAGCTCGCGGCCAGCGGTGGGCACGTCTCCTATCGGATGCGCGACGGCGTCACCCGCGATCTCGCCACGCTGGGCGAGGCCGAGCGGCGCTTCCTGTTCCGCACCGACTGGGGCTTCGTTCATCAGGATCCCGCGCAGGGCTTGCGCATGGCGGTCTCGGCCGGCGCCAATGTCGGCGAACGGTTAATGGCGGTGGGTTGGAATCACTACGGCCGCATTCGCGATACCGCGTCGGACTGGCTGACCCGCGTCGAGATCGACATCGCACGCATCGACGACGCGCCGCGTACCTATTCTGGCGGCATGCGCCAGCGTCTCCAGATCGCCCGCAATCTCGTCACCGAGCCGCGGCTGGTGTTCATGGACGAGCCGACCGGCGGCCTCGATGTTTCCGTGCAGGCCCGCCTGCTCGACCTCGTGCGCAGCCTCGTTGCCGAGCTGCACCTTGCGGTCATCATCGTCACCCATGATCTCGCGGTCGCGCGCCTGCTGTCGCACCGGGTGATGGTGATGAAGGGCGGCCGCGTCATCGAGACCGGCCTCACCGACCAGGTGCTCGACGATCCGCGCGAGCCCTACACCCAGCTCCTCGTCTCCTCGATCCTGCCGCCATAAGCCTTCCAAAATGAGTCCTTCAATGACCGCCATGATCGACATCACCGACGCCAACAAGACCTTCACGATGCATCTCCAAGGCGGCATCGAGCTGCCCGTGGTGCGCGGCATGACCTTTCACGTCAATCCGGGCGAATGTGTCGTGCTGTCGGGGCCATCGGGCGCCGGAAAATCGTCGATCCTGAAGATGATCTTCGGCAACTATCGCTGCGACTCCGGCCGCATCGGCATCCGCCATCGCGGCATGTTGGTCGATCTTGCCAACGCCGAGCCGCGGCAGGTCCTCAACATCCGCCGCGCGACCATCGGCTATGTCAGCCAGTTCCTACGCGCGGTGCCGCGCGTCGCGACCGTCGACGTGGTTGCCGAGCCGCTGATCGTCAACGGCATGGCGCGCGCGGAGGCGCAGCGGCGCGCCGGCGAACTGTTGCATCGTCTCAACATCCCCGAGCGGCTCTGGCAGCTGCCGCCCGCGACCTTCTCCGGCGGCGAGCAGCAGCGCGTCAACATTGCGCGCGGCTTCATCTCGGACCTGCCGATCCTGCTGCTCGACGAGCCCACCGCCTCGCTCGACGCCGCCAACCGCGCCGTCGTGGTCGAACTGGTCGCCGAAAAGAAGCGCCACGGCGTCGCCATGGTCGCCATTGTCCATGACGACGAAATCCGTCATCAGATTGCCGACCGCATCGTCGATGTCACCAGCTTCGCCGCCGCGGCCTGAAGGAAATGGACATGAACGCCAAGAAGGACATCGTGATCGCCAACGCCAGGATCGTGCTGGCGGAACGGGTGATCGAGCAGGGCTGGCTCGCTCTCGCCGATGGACGCATTGCCGAGATCGGCGAGGGCAGGGCGCCCACGGGGGCAGAGGATGCCGGCGGCGATCTGATCATGCCCGGCTTGATCGAGCTCCACACCGACCACCTCGAGGCACATTACGTGCCGCGGCCAAAGGTGTTCTGGAATCCGGTCGCGGCCGTCGTCTCCTATGACGGCCAGCTCGCGACATCGGGCATTACCACGGTGTTCGACTCGCTCCGGGTCTGGCGCGAGGACGGCGCCGAGGAAGTCGACGGGCGCGCCGGCGTGCTTGCCGCCGCGATCACGACCGCGCGCGATGCCAATTTGCTGCGCGCCGATCACTTCCTGCATCTGCGCTGCGAAATCCCGATGCCGAGCGTGGTCGAGGAGGCCAGGGAGCTGATCGACCGTCCCGACGTGCGGCTGATGTCGCTAATGGACCACACCCCCGGCCAGCGCCAGTTCCGCGACGAAGGCAAGCTGCGCGACTATTATCGCGGCAAGGGCGGCGGCAAGACCGACGCCCAGCTCGACGAACTGTTCGCGAAGCGTTTCGAGTATCAGAAGGCCTACGCCGCGACCAACATGCGCGAGATCGTGGCGCTGGCACATCAGTACAAGATCCCGCTGGCGAGCCATGACGATACCACCGAGGAGAATGTCGTCGACGCCGTGCGCGATGGCGTTTCGGTGGCGGAATTCCCGACCACGTTGGAGGCCGCGCGCGGCCTGCACGAGGCCGGGATCGACATCCTGATGGGTGCGCCGAACGTCGTGCGCGGCGGCTCGCATTCCGGCAACATCGCCGCGGTTGATCTCGCCCGCGAGGGCCTGCTCGACATCCTGTCATCGGACTACATTCCCTCGAGCCTTCTGATGGCCGCGCTACATTTGCCCGAGCATGTGCCCGCCATCAGTCTTGCGGCGGCGATCCGCACGGTGACGAAGGCGCCCGCGGACGCCGTCGGCCTGTCCGACCGCGGTGAAATCGCGGTTGGCAAGCGGGCCGATCTGATCCGCGTGCATGTTGCTGGCAGCGTCCCTGCGGTCCGCAGCGTTTGGCGCGAAGGGCGCCGCGTCGCATGAGCGAGACCGTCACCGTGGCGGGAGCGCAGACGGGCGCGATCGGGCCCGGGCGGCTCGTGCTCGTGGTCGGTCCCAGCGGTGCCGGCAAGGACACGCTGCTGCGGCTGGCGCGGGCGGCGTGCATCGAGGATCAGGACATCGTCTTTCCGCGCCGTGTCGTGACCCGCGAATCCTCGGCCGACGAAGACAATATTGCGGTGAGCCCTGACGAATTCCGTCGCGCGCGCGAGCATGGCGAATTCGCCGTGCATTGGGAGGCGCATGGCCATTCCTATGCGCTGCCGCTCGACCTCAACGACGACATTCTTGCCGGACGCGCCGTCGTGGCCAACGTTTCGCGCACAGTGATCGGCGCGCTGCGTCAGACCTATGCAAACGTCGTGGTGGTCGCGATCACGGCGCCGCCGGAGGTGTTGGCGCAGCGGCTCGCCGCCCGCGCCCGGCACAGTGACGGCAATATCGTGGAACGGCTGACACGCAGCGTCGGCGATGCATCGGCGCAGGCCGACGTCACCATCCTCAACGCGGGCAGCGCGGAGTATCATGGCCGCCAGCTTCTGCGCGTGATCAGGAATCAAGGCTGGCACGAATAGCCGGCGCAACAAGGAGACTGGAATGTCGGTGATCGAAACGGTCGAGCAGCTGGAGGCCATCTACGGCGTCACCAACGACGCCTCGACCGTGAAAGTCGCCGACCACGTCACCCCGCTCTATCGGGTCTTCATCGAAAAGGCCCCGTTCGCCGCGCTCGCCACCATCGGGCCCGAGGGCATCGACTGCTCGCCGCGCGGCGATCTCTCCGGCTTCGTCCGCATTCATGATCCGAAGACGCTGATGCTGCCGGATCGCCGCGGCAACAACCGGGTCGATTCCTTGCGCAACATCGTGCGCGATCCCAGGGTGTCGCTGATGTTCCTGATTCCCGGCTCCGGCAATGCGGTCCGCGCCAATGGCCGGGCGCATCTGTCCATCGATCCCGAACTGCTCGCTTCCTTCAAGGTCGACGGCAAGGCGCCGCGCAGCGTCATGGTGATGACGGTCGACGAAATCTACTTCCAATGCGCCCGCGCCATCGTCCGCTCCGACCTCTGGAATCCCGACAAGCGCATCGATCCCAAGACGCTGCCGACACCCGGCCAGATCCTCGCCGAGATGAGCGAGAACAAGATCGGCGGCGCGGAGTACGATCGCGCTTGGCCGGAGCGTGCGGCAGCGACGATGTGGTGAGTGGTTGTCCCCCCTTCCCCGTCCCACCACAGGAATCGCATATCATATGAAGAAGAACGTGGTGGGCAGATTGCCTGTGGCCATCCTTCGAGACGCCCGCCTTCGGCGGGCCCTCAGGATGAGGGCGGAGGGGGTGGCTGCAGTTTCAAAGTTCGCGCAACCGAGCTGAGCCCTCATCCTGAGGAGACCGCTGAAAGCGGTCGTCTCGAAGGACGAGGCGCTGGCTCAGACGTCGCCAAAACGCATGATCGACGCCGGGTTCCTGAGCAGACTCAGCCCGTCAGCGCTGCCAACAGTTCATCCGGGCATTCGGCCATGATCATGTGGCCGGCGCCCCGCACCACGACGGTCTTCGCATTCGGGATCGCCGCCGCGAGTGCCTTGCCGGCCTTCACCGGCGTCATCATGTCCCGCTCGCCGAGGATGAGCGTCGTAGGCACCTTCACACTCGCGGCTGCTTGAAGCGCATTCGCGTAAGCATTGCAGGCCGACAAATCCCTGAACAGCACGCCCGGCTCGCAGTGTTTTAACACAGCCTGCGCTCCGCCATGCATCCACAGGCCCGGTGCGAGGCTGCCGCCGAGCTCGGCGTTGAAGCCGAGGCCCCAGATCGAGACCATGTCGTTTGCATCCTGCGAATTGATTTCGGCCGCCTTCAGCAGATCCGGGCCGACCGTCATGGTCGCGGCAGTGCCGATCAGGCTGAGCGCGGACACCTTGTCGGGGTGACGTGCGGCCGTCTCCAGTGAGATCAGCGATCCCATGGAATGGCCGATCAGATGCGCCTTGGTCACCCCGGCCGCATCGAGCAGGGCCGCCGTCCAGTCTGCCATCTCGGCGATGCTGCCGAGCGAAGGACCGGGGGAGCGGCCGTGACCGGGCAGATCAGGGGCCAGCACGCCAAAGCCGTGATGGGCGAACCAGCGCGTGTGCAGCGCCCAGGTCGAATGATCGAAGCCGGCGCCGTGGAGGAAGACGACCGCGGGCAGGGATCTGTCGAAGTCGCGGCCGCCGGTTGCGACCAGCACCTCGGCGCCGTTGACGGAGAGCTTCATGGTGTCAGACCTTTTGCGAGATGCGCAGCGCCTGCGCGAGATCGTCGATGATGTCGCTTGCGGTCTCGATCCCGACCGAGAGCCGCACCAGCTCCTCGCCGATGCCGGAGGCCTTGAGCTGCTCGGCGTCCATCTGCTGGTGCGTGGTCGACGCCGGGTGGATCACCAGCGTCTTGGCGTCGCCGACATTGGCGAGATGGCTGATCATGCGCAGCGATTCGATGAACTTGCGGCCCGCGGGCCGTCCGCCCTTGATGCCGAAGGAGACGATCGAGCCGGCGCCGCGCGGCAGCAATTGTTTTGCGAGCTGGTAGTCCGTGTGGTCCTCCAGCGATGGATGAAGCACCCAATCGACCGCCTTGTTGGCTTTCAGCGCTTCCAGCACGAGATGCGTGTTCTGGATGTGGCGGTCCATGCGCACGCCGAGCGTCTCGACGCCCTGCAACAGCTGGAACGCGTTGGTCGGGGATAGACAAGCGCCGAAATCGCGCAGGCCCTCGGTGCGTGCGCGCATGATGAAGGCGGCGGTGCCGAACTGCTCGTCGAAGACGATGCCGTGATAACCGCCATAGGGCTCGGTCAGCACGTCGAATTTTCCGGATGAACGCCAGTCGAAATGGCCGCCGTCGACGATGGCGCCGCCGATCGCGATGCCGTGGCCGCCGATCCATTTGGTTGCCGAATGCATGACGATGTCGGCGCCGAGCTCGATCGGACGGCTGAGATAGGGCGTGGCAAAGGTGTTGTCGATCAGCAGCGGAATCTTCGCGTCATGCGCGATCGTCGCGACCTTCGGAATGTCCAGCACCTCCAGCCCGGGATTGCCGATGGTCTCGCCGATCAACAGCTTCGTGTTCGGCTTGATAGCCGCGCGGAACGCGTCGAGATCGCGCGGTTTCACGAACGTTGTGGTGATGCCGAAGCGCGGCAGCGTGTGCGCCAGCAAATTGATGGTGCCGCCATAGAGTGAGCTTGACGCGACGATATGGTCGCCGGCGTTTAGAAGCGTCGCGATGGCCAGATGCAGCGCGGCCATGCCGCTCGCGGTGCAGATCGCGCCGACGCCGCCTTCCAGCGCCGCAAGCCGTTCTTCCAGCACGCTCGTGGTCGGATTTGAGATGCGCGTATAGATGTGGCCCGCACGCTCGAGGTTGAACAGCGCGGCGGCGTGGTCGGAATCCTGGAACACGTAGGACGTGGTCTGGTAGATCGGCACGGCGCGGGCGCCGGTCGCGGGATCCGGATGCTGGCCCGCATGCAGGCTCAGGGTCTCGAAGGCGGGCGGTTTTGGCGCGGGCATGCGGGGCCTCGTTGCTCGGTCGGCGGAGGCGGCCCTTGTGCCACAAAACGGCGCGCGAAGTCAGCCCATTGACAGCGACGCATCGTCGGTGCGCTCCCTCGCCCCGTTCTTACGGGGAGAGGGGTGGGGTGAGGGGCCTCTCTCCGCACGCGAGATGGTCGAGAGACCTGTACCCCCTCACCCGGATCGCAAGAGCGATCCGACCTCTCCCCGCAAGCGGGGAGAGGTGAAGCGGCACCGTCAGCGCTATCCAGTATTCCCCCGGATCGCCTGCTCGATGATCCGCGCCTCGCGCAGCAAAATCTCCGCGACCTCCTGTTCGCGGCGCGGGCCGAGCCTCGTGCGAACGGCGGAGACGGTCATCGCGGCGGCGGGGCGGCCGTCCGGGGTCTTGATCCAGGTCGAGATCGATTTCGTGCCCTGCACCAGACCAATTTCTCTCATGCCATATCCCAGCCGCCTTGCGGCGGTGACCTGGCCCAGCACCGTCGCCGCGTCGGTCCGGTAGGCCTCCAGTCTCTTCTCGTTGGCTGCGACGATTTTTCGCGCGTCCTGCGCCGGCATCGCGGCGAGGATGGCAACGCCTGCGCTGGAGACGCCGAGCGGCCGGCGCGCGCCGACCTCGATCGACAGCACCTGGATCGGATAGATTCCGATCCTGCGATCGACGCACAGCGTGTCGTTGCCGGTCCGCACCGTCAGGAACAGCGTGTCGCCGATCTCGGTGGAGGCGCGTTGCAGCGACCGATTGGCGGCGATCAGCAGCCGCGACGGCCGGGCCCGTGCGAGCGCGAGCTCCGGCACCTGGTTGCCGATCGCGTAGCGGCCGGTTTTGTCATGCCGTTCGACGATGCCTTCCTCGATCAGCACGTGGACGATGCGATGCACGGTCGGGCGGGTGAGGCCGGTCGCCCGCACCACCTCGGCCAGCGGCACGCCGTCTTCGCGGCCTGCGGCGAGAATGCGCAGCACCGCGAGCGCGCGCCGGATCGCCTGCGCGCCCTGTCGCGGTTCGGTCATGCGGCGGGCGGATTTCGCGGAAGAGGTCTTGTCCATAATATGGACAAGAACGCCACAATTCACTCGACAGGTAAAGCGCGCATCTGGAGATTGCGCTCCGAATCGAGATGCCGTGTACGACGTTCGGGGCACTCGATTTAAAATTGGAAGCGCCGCCGGGAGGTTAACATGAGATTAATCTGGATTGCCATAGCTGCCGCAGTGGCGATGTTGACGGGACCGGCGTCGGGCCAGCAATGGCCGGCGCGCAACGTCAAGCTGATCGTGCCCTATCCGGCCGGCGGCAATGTCGACAGCGCCGCGCGCATCATCGCCGACAAGCTCCAGGAAAAGCTCGGCCAGCCCTTCATCATCGAGAACAAGGCGGGCGCCGGCGGCATGATCGCGGGCGAGGCCTTCGCGAAATCCGCGCCCGACGGCTACACGCTGTTCGTCGGCGCCAACGGCCCGGTGCTGTTCGCGACCGAAATCAACAAGCGCGACGCCTACAATTGGAAGAAGGACTTCCTGCCGATCACGACGATCTCGATGACGCCGCTGGTGCTCGAGGTGCATCCGTCGGTGCAGGCGACGAATTTCAAGGAATTCATCGACCTCGCCAAACGCGAGCCGGGCAAGCTGACGATGGCCTCGCCCGGTCCCGGCACCACCAACCATTTGCTCAGCGAGCTGATGCAGTCCAGCCTCGACCTGCAATGGGTCACCGCGCACTATCGCGGCAATGCGCCTGCGGTCAACGATCTCTTGGGCGGGCAGGTGCAGTTCGCGTTCGACCAGCTCACGGTCAGCCTGCAGCACATCAAGGCCGGCCTGTTCCGGGCGCTGGCCGTCACCAGCCCGCACCGCCTGAAGTCGCTGCCCGACGTGCCGACGTTCGCCGAGCTCGGCTACAAGGATTTCGACGGCCAGACCTTCACCGGCCTGTTCGCACCGGCAGGCACGCCGGCGCCCGTGATCGACAAGCTGCACGAGGCGCTGACCGCGATCCTGAAGGATCCCGCCGTGGTCGACAAGTTCGAGAAGCTCGGCGGCGAAGCCGTCGCGATGACGCCCGGCGAATTCAAGGCCTATCTCGAGCGCGAGGATGCCAAATGGATTCCGATCGTGCGCAAGGCCAACATCAAGGCGGATTGATCGATGCGGATCGACCCCACCGAGCTCGGCGCCGAACGCATCTACCGGCTGATGACCGGCATCGTGGTGCCGCGTCCGATTGCCTGGGTAACGAGCCTGTCGCCCGCAGGCGTGCTCAACCTCGCGCCGTTCAGTGCCTTCACCTTCGTCTCGCAGAAGCCGCCGATGCTGGCCATCAGCGTCGGCCGCAAGGGCGCGGACTATAAGGACACCGCGCATAACATCCTCGACACCGAGGAATACGTCATCCACATCGCCGACACCCCGCTGATGCAGGCCGTGCACGACTCATCGGTCGAGCATCCGCCTGAGATCAGCGAGGTCGCGGAGCTTGGCCTTGAGACGATCCCGAGCGAGCGCATCAAGGTGCCGCGTCTTGGCATTGCACCCGTTGCGATGGAATGCCGCTTCCGGCAATGCCTCGAATTCGGCGACGCCCGCAGCCGTCTCATCGTGGGCGAGGTCGTCATGTTCCACCTCCGCGACGGCCTCGTGAACGACGGCAAGGTCGAAACCGCGGCGCTCGACCCGATCGCGCGCATCGGCGGGCCGCGCTACGCCCGGCTCGGCGAGATCGTGACACTGCGCGGCGTGTTCCAGACCCCCAAGTCGAAAGACTGAGCGCGCTGCCCCGCGCGCGCCTCAAGACCATTGGAGAACGACCATGCGACTCCTAAGCTACATCGTTGACGGAGAGCCGCGCTACGGTGCCGCCATCGAAGGCGGTGTCGTCGACCTGACCCGGCGGATCGGCCGCGACTTCTCCGATGTGAGGGCGTTGATCGCGGCCAATGCGCTGGCCGACGCGCAGGAAGCCGTCGCCGGACAAAAGCCGGACTACGCCCTCGACGATCTCGTGCTGCTTCCGCCGGTGCTGGCGCCCGAAAAGCTGTGGTGCATCGGCGTCAACTACGCCGAGCGCAATGCGGAGTATAAAGACAGCTCCGACCTGCCCAAATATCCCAGCCTGTTCGTGCGCAGCATGTCCTCGATGACAGGCTCCGGTCAGCCGTTGGAGAAGCCTCACGTCTCCGATCAGCTCGATTACGAAGGCGAGCTCGTCATCGTGATCGGTCAGGGCGGCCGCCACATTCCGCGCGAAAAGGCCTGGGCGCACATCTTCGGCATGACCTTGTGCAACGAGGGCACGATCCGCGACTGGCTGCGCCACGGCAAGTTCAATGTCACGCAAGGCAAGAACTTCGACCGCTCCGGCAGCATCGGTCCCTGGATCGTCACATCGGACGAGCTCGATGCGCGCGGGCCTCATGACATCATCACGCGCGTCAACGGCGAGGTCCGGCAGCAGGACACCACCGAGCGGCTGATGTTCCCGTTCGATTTCCTGATCTCCTATCTCTCGACCTTCGCCACGCTGAAGCCTGGCGACATGATCGTGACGGGCACGCCGACCGGGGCGGGTGCCCGCTTCGACCCGCCGCGCTGGCTCAAAGTCGGCGATGTCGTCGAGGTCGAATCCAGCCGCATCGGCGTACTGCGCAACACCGTAGCCGCGGAGAGTTGAGCCATGCTGGATACTGCCACGATCGAACGCCTTGCCGCGCGCCTCGACGAAGCCGAGCGCAGCAAGACGCTGATCACGATGTTTACCAAAGACTATCCCGATTTCAGCATCGAGGATGCCTATGCCGTTCAGCGCGCCTGGACCAAGCTTCAGCTCAGTCGCGGCCGGGTCATCAAGGGCCACAAGATCGGCCTGACCTCGAAGGCGATGCAGAACGCGGTCGGCATCAGCGAGCCCGATTACGGCGTGCTGTTTGCCGATATGTTCTATGCCGATGCCACGCCGATCCCGTTCGACCGTTTTCACGCGCCGCGAATCGAAGTGGAGCTCGCCTTCGTGCTGAAGGCGCCGCTGCGCGGGCCCGATTGCACCATCTTCGACGTGCTCAACGCCACCGACTACGTCACGCCCGCACTGGAGATCTTGGAGACGCGCATGCACCGCGTCGATCCTCAGACCGGGAAGGCGCGAAAAGTCATGGACACGATCTCGGACAATGCGGCGAACGCCGCGCTGGTGCTCGGCGGCCGGCCGTTCCGTCCGATGGACGCGGACATGCGCTGGATCGGCGCGCTGCTGTTCCGCAACGGCGAGGTCGAGGAAACCGGCCTTGCCGCCGGCGTGCTCAATCATCCCGCCAATGGCATTGCCTGGCTCGCCAACCGCCTCGCGCCGCATGACGAGCATCTCGCCGCCGGCGAGGTGGTGCTGGCAGGATCGTTCACGCGGCCGGTCGACATCCGCCGCGGTGACACGTTTCATGGCGACTATGGCGCGTTCGGCTCGGTGTCGTGCCAATTCGTCTGAACCAATAAGCAAGAGGGAGCGCATCATGACCGGTCACACGCGGCGCAAGAGCATCCATATCGGCGGCTTCAAGCACGCCAATCCGATTCCGAACGCCTGCCGCATCGGCAATCTCGTGATGTCGGGCGTCATCCTCGGCCGCGATGCGGCTGGCGCGATGCCCGAGAGCCTGGACGCGCAATGCGCCAACATGTTCGCGCACATGAAGGCGACGGTGGAGGCCGCGGGCGGCACCACGGACGACATCATCAAGATGACGGTGTGGCTGAAGGACCGTACGCAGCGCGGGCCCGTGAATGTCGAGTGGCTTAACATGTTTCCGGACGAGCATTCACGCCCGGCACGCCACGCGCTGCCGATGGACAACATGGACGGCGGCGCGCTGGTGCAGTGCGACTTCACTGCCGTGATCGACTAAAGGAGTTTGCGCATGCCGACCTATCTGCCGTTCGACCCGAACCCGCGCCGCCCGGTCAAGGCGCCGCCGCCGAAGACTGTCGACAGCCAGTTCCACGTGCTCGGCCCCATCGAAAAATATCCGGAGCGTCCCGGCGCGGCCTATCGGATGCCGACCGCGACCTGGGAAGCGGCGCTGCGCGTGCACAAGACGCTCGGCATCGAGCGCGGCATCATCGTGCAGACCACCACCTATGGCGCCGACCATGCCGTCGTGCTCGACGGTCTCGCCGCGATGGGGCCGAACTATCGCGGCTGCGCCAACGCGCTGGTGTTCGCGGAGGCGAACGATGCCTATCTCGCCAAACTGCACGATGCCGGTGTCCGCGGCGCGCGCTTCAGCTTCCGCCAGGAACTCGGCGCCGTGCTGTCGGATGCCGATTTCGCCCGCGCCATTGCGCGCATCCGCGAGCTCGGCTGGTACGTCAAGATCCAGCCGGAGAAGGACGGCATCGTCTCCAGCGTCGCCAAATACGAGAATCTCGACGTGCCCGTGCTGATCGACCACATGGCGCGGCCCGATCCTGAAGCCGGCAGGAACGATCCGAACCTGCGCAAGATGCTCGAGCTGCTCGCCAAGGGCAATTTCTGGGTGATGCTGTCGCTCGGGGAGAAGACCTCGAAGCTCGGGCCACCCTACGACGACGTCATCCCGATCGCGCGTGCCTATATCGAGGGAGCCGTCGACCGCTGCGTCTGGGCCAGCGACTGGCCGCATCCGGTCTCGGTCAAGCAGCCACCGAACGACGCTGATCTGCTCGAGCTGATGTACCGTTACGCAGCCGATCAGGCGGAGCTGGAGAAGATATTGGTGCACAATCCGGCCAAGCTGTTCGGCTTTCCGGATTAGGGCTCACGGCCTGCCCCGAGCGCGGTGCGCTCCCTCTCCCGCTTGCGGGAGAGGGTCGGGGTGAGGGCTCTCCCCTCTAGGGGATTGTCCCGGTGCGGATAGACCCTCTCCCAAACCCTCCCCCGCAGGCGGGGGAGGGAGCGCACCTTTATTGTCGCAACTATTCGCGCCTGCTCACCCCGCCAGCCGGTCCCGCACCCCGGCTGCGATCTCGAACGAGCGCAGCCGCGCGGCGTGGTCGTAGATCTGGCCCGTGGTCATCAATTCGTCCGCGCCGGTCTCGGCGATCAGTGCCTTCAACTTCTCTTCGACCATTTCAGGCGAGCCGACC
This sequence comes from Bradyrhizobium sp. WSM1417, assembly GCF_000515415.1. NCBI lineage: Bacteria > Pseudomonadati > Pseudomonadota > Alphaproteobacteria > Hyphomicrobiales > Nitrobacteraceae > Bradyrhizobium > Bradyrhizobium sp. WSM1417. The sequence goes on along the minus strand of NZ_KI911783.1, from coordinate 265,446 downwards.
GCCGAGCACGACAGCGACTGGCCGACCATCGCCTTTTCCGCCGGCGACCACAGCGCGTCCATGTCGTCGACCGGCGGCGGCAGCGGGCCGGGCGTGCCGCGGCGCAGATTGATGAACTGCTGCTGCAGCGAGGAGAACATGCGCTGCGCGTCCGCGTCGCTGTCGGCGGCGAACACGTTGACGCCGACCATCGCATAGGGCTTGTCGAGCTGTGCCGAGGGCTCGAATCGCGCGCGATACTCCCGCAGCGCCGGCATCATCATCTGCGGCGCGAAATGCGAGGCGAACGCGAACGGCAGCCCGAGCATCCCCGCAAGCTGCGCGCCAAAAGTGCTGGAGCCCAGGATCCACAGCGGCACCTTCGTTCCCATGCCCGGCACGGCGCGGATGGTCTGGTTCGGCTGCAAATCGCCGAGCAGCGCCTGCAGCTCCAGCACGTCCTGCGGAAAATTCTCGGAGCTGGTGGCGAGATCGCGCCGCAGCGCCCGCGCGGTGAACTGGTCGGTGCCCGGCGCCCGGCCGAGCCCGAGATCGATCCGCCCGGGATAGAGCGAGGCCAGCGTGCCGAACTGCTCGGCGATGACGAGCGGCGAATGGTTCGGCAGCATGATCCCCCCGGAGCCGACCCGGATCGTCTTGGTGCCGGCCGCGACATGCCCGATCACCACCGACGTCGCCGCGCTCGCGATGCCCGTCATGTTGTGATGCTCGGCCAGCCAGAAGCGCTTGTAGCCCCAGGCTTCCGCATGCTGCGCCAGATCGAGCGAGTTACGGAACGCTTGTGACGCATCGCCGCCTTGGCGGATGGGCGCGAGGTCGAGCACGGAGAAGGGGATCATGGGCGGGTCCGGAAGCATGCGATGGGAACGTGACTCGACATGTAGGAGCCGGCCCCGGGAATACCAGCCGAAACGATCATGGTGCTGCGCCGGCGGCTCCATTGCGCGGAGGCCAAGCCATCGCTGCGCTGAGGCATGCGGCAAATTCGCCTGCATGGAAACCGCGGGCCGCATTGCGGCGTTGCCGGCCGGTTTGATCAACGGCTACGATTTTCATTTCGGGGGCTTTCTTTGGACAGATTCAACATCGGCGTTCATGTCGTCGCGCTGGCTGCGGCGTTCGCGCTCGCCGTTCCCATTGGCTGGGACCGCGAGAAGCGCGCGCGCAGCGCGGGCTTGCGCACCTTTCCGCTGGTCGCCATGGCAAGCTGCGGCTTCGTGCAGGCCAGCGAAAGCCTGCTCGTGCATTCGCCTGACGGGATGGCAAAGGTGATCGAGGGGCTCATCACCGGCATCGGCTTCATCGGCGGTGGCGCGATTCTCAAGCAGGGGAATTCGGTGCAGGGCACCGCGACGGCCGCGAGCCTCTGGGCTACAGGCGCGATCGGCGTTTCCGTCGGGCTCGGCGCGTACGATGTCGCGGTGACGGTCGCCCTATTCACGTTCCTGACCCTTCGCTTGCTGACGCTGGTCAAGGAAGACGACGATCACTGACGGCATGCGGGCGGCATGCACCCCGTTCACAACACCGTCATTGCGACCCGTTGCGCCCCTCGGCCCAACTGGGCGGCTGGCGCCCGTTGTTGTACACTCACCGAGCCATTGGACGCTCGCCAGGAGGAACCGATATGACCACGGTCGTACTCAATCGCCGGAGCCTCCTCGCCGCGGGCGGCTCGATCCTCGGAACCGGGCTTTTGGTAACCGGTGTTCCCGGCCTGCTCTTGCGTGCCCGCGCGGACGGCCTCGCGCCAACCGAGACGATGTCGGGCGGGGCAAACAACTACCGCAAGGGCGCGGCGGTCGTGCAGCGGATCGGAAAGGGTGGCTTCTGGATGAGCGGCACCGTGCGCCGTGCCGGCGACGGGGCACCGCTCGCGGGCCAGCGCATCCAGATCTGGGCGCACACCACCGAGGGGCAGGAGCACCAGCCGCAGAGTCACGGGGCCACGCTCACCGACAAGGACGGAAGATTCCGGCTCGAGATGCCGCAGATCATTCCGATCTTCGGCCAGCCCCATGGCCATCTCGCCTATGACAGCGGCGAGTTCAAAACCGTGTTCCTCCGGCCGGTGATGCGGAGCGCAAAGGAAACCAGCCTCGAGGCACACTTCGTGCTGCAGCCGGCCTGATCGCATTGCAGATGAAGGGGCGGCGATCGGCCCGGGCGAGCCTGATCTGGGTCGTCCTTGCCTTGGCCATCGGCGTGCCGATCGCGCTCGCTGCGGGAAGCGAGCAACTCGCATGGCGCGGCCCGGTCTACATCCTCGCCGGCTTCGCGGGAATCATCGCGCTCGGTCTCGTGCTGGTTCAGCCCCTGCTGATCGGCGGATATCTGCCGGGATTGTCGGCCTATCGCGGCCGGCGCGCCCATCACTGGATCGGCGGCGCGCTCGCTCTGGCAGTCGTGATCCACGTCGCCGGCCTCTGGATCACCAGCCCGCCCGACATGATCGACGCCCTGACCTATACCTCACCGACGCCGTTCTCCCCCTTCGGCGTGACCGCCATGTGGGCCATCTTCACCGTCGCGCTTATGGCGCTACTGCGCCGGCGCTTGGGATTGCGGCTGCGCACCTGGCGCATCGTCCATATTCCCCTCGCCATCGTCATCGTCGCCTGCAGCGTGGCCCATTGCCTGCTGATCGAGGGGACGATGGAGACGATCTCGAAGGCGGCGCTGTGCGTGTTGATCCTCGTGGCAACCGTGAAGGTCATGATTGACCTGCAAGTGTGGCGAAAGCGAAGGACGCCGCGGGGGGAAAGTGTCGCGCGGCAGTAGCTCACTGGGCTCAAGAGGCGAAGCTCTCTCAACTCGTCATTGCGAGGAGCACTTGCGACGAAGCAATCCAGAGTCCCTCCGCGGAAAGATTCTGGATTGCTTCGCTACGCTCGCAATGACGGAGCAGGCTACCCCGCTTGCCGCAGTCAGCGACCGGGCGTAACCTTTCGCGATGGCCGTCAGTGTCCCCGAGGTGAAGGCGTTCCTGCTCGCCACGCCGTTCTTCGGCGGTATCCCGGATCAAAGTCTCGACCTCCTGATGTCGATGCTGGTCGAGTGCCGATTTGATACCGGAGCAACCGTCGTGACGGAGGGCGAGCCCGGACGCTCGCTGTTCATCGTCAAATCCGGCCGGCTGGCGGTGAGCAAACGGGCGAATGCGGGCAGGGTCATCCCGATTTCAGTTCTGGAGCCCGGCGATTTCTTCGGCGAGATGACGCTGATCGAAATGCAGAATCGTTCTGCCACGGTGATCGCGGAGACTCCAACGGTGCTGTACGAGCTGACCGCCCAAAAGCTCTACGCCTGTTACAAGGCCGATATCCACGCCTATGTGATCGTCCTGCAGAACATCAATCGCGAGCTATGCCGACGGCTGCGTCGGGCCGACAATCGATTTGCCGGGCAGCAGGTGCATGACGACAATTGAAAGGCGGCAGGATGCGTAGAACGCAAGCGAAACCCATCACGTCGCGTTTCGAAAAGCCTTGATTGTTTGCGTTTCGCTCTACCCATCTTACGAGCTGGGCTCCAAAATGCGAGGAAAAGTTGTGCGTGACGACCAAATCTCGATGCTGATGCCGGAGTTTACGGAAGCATTCGGAAGCGAAGACGATAAAGCGCTTGCACGTGAATTGCTCCTTATCACTAGAGAGATCCGGGTGTTGCTGGGGCAGCTATTTCTTTACCGCGCTATGTCCAGATCAAAGCGGTTTGTAGACGCATGCAACCACAGCACGGCAGCTGAGGGGGCCAACATCGTGGTGGCAACACTACTCAGGTCAATGATTATATCGACCGCTGCATTGTTTGACGAGGACCGGCGTGCGGCCAGCCTCCGAAGGACATTGACCGCAGCACTAAGGCCGGACCGATCCGAGTTCTTGCAGCTGCTTCATGCCCGCAATGGCAGTGCAGAATTGGCAGGTATTTCTGCGCAGCGGTTGGTAAAATACAGTCGCGCACTTCGGCGGGGCAAATTAGGGGAAGCAATCGCAACATTGGCTGAGCTGCGAAACACGGCAATTGCGCATTTCGATCTCCAGCCCAAGATCACTGGCAGGAGGGCCATGATCCACGACATCGATCACGTCATTTCCGCTGCTTCTATTGTTGCGGGAGAAGCAAACGTTTGGGTTTTAGCTCGAAAAGTTGATGGTCCAGCGCTCCGGCATATACTTCGCAAGGATGCAACGGGATTCGTGGGTGTGCTTCAGAATGGCCTTTCGACGGAGTAAGATGCTGTCCCAGTTGAATGGGAGCGGCGCAAATCCGGGGCGCGCGTGCAGGTAATTTATAGCGATAGCAGAGTGAAACGATCACGGCCTTGTACTGGAATCGATGCGTAAAGCCGCCCGATCAATCCTGGGAACCGTTGCACCGACCCGTCGGCCAAAACACCCGGCTCCCGCAAAACCGTGTCAATCCTCCTCTACAAAAATATTCCACTTTACCGAAATTCGGAATCGCAGTATCAGTCCGCCATCTCGGTCCAGGGAGAGGGGCGATCGTCCGTCGTAACGAACGTGGATCGGGGGGTGGTGGACGCGGCAGCGTCGGGCACGAAGACGGGACCAGGGCGAGATGAACCTCGTGAGGTCTTGTCTAGCGTGCGGACGAACGGCGCCTGTGTCCGGCGAAGCCTCTTGGCAAAGCCGGATCGCTGCGTACGGCAAAATCGTATGGTCCTGGCCGTCGTTGCTACGGTCAAGCCTTGCGGAGATGGATCGGGGCTCTACCGGGTCTCGAGGCATCGTCAATTCGCAAGGCGACGGTGACAAAAAGGAACTCGTCGCCGGGGAGAGCGCGGCATAAGCCGTCAACCCACTGCGCAGGGAAGGCCGAGTGTTCGGCGTCACCTGTATGCTGCTGTGCGGTCTCTTTGCGCTACACTTTCGCGCAGCGGACCGTGGGTGCCAGCCGGCACCCGGTCTTCCCTGCGCCCTCTTCACAGAGGAGGGTCAAGGTAGAAGCAAACCTCGGGCATCTCGTGCCGCGAGAATGCTGATCTGTGCGTGATCGACCCAGGAAATGGTGCTGCCAGACAGGATTGAACTGTCGACCTCTCCATTACCAATGGAGTGCTCTACCACTGAGCTACGGCAGCATGTGCTGGGGTAAGAATCGGCCGCCACGAGGGGCCTACCAAGCGGGCCGATATCTGCCACAAGCCCCCCTCCTGTGCAAGCTTGCTAGCTCCGCCAAAGCGATAAAATCGGGTCGATATCGGGGCCAAAATGCCTGTTTTGGCTCGAAACGGCCGACTTTCCGCGGAATCGGTTCCGATATCCCCACCCAACTGGCCAGTTGCCCGATGCGCCGGATTCGATCCATTTCGATTTTTCGCACGATCGGATCGCGCGGGCCTCTTGAGCTGCCTTATTCCTCGGGCATGTTACCGCCGATCGCTGTAATGGACCCCGATGGCAGACGAGAACGACAAGAGCGAGCAGCAGAATTCGAAACAGGCGAGGGCGTCCCGCGACGACCGGCTGAAATCGGCGCTGCGCGAAAACCTGAAGCGGCGAAAAATGCAGGCGCGCGAACGGGCCGCAAGTGGTGGCCCCTCGCAGAACGAAGATGATCCCCTAAATGAGGGGACCGCCGGCAAAATAGCCGACAAGACTGGCGACTAGAATTTTTTGGAGTGCATGGACGTGGCAATGGGGCAGGACGAATCGCAACGACCCGAGAGTGACGCGCAGATGTCGCGGTTCACCCGCCCTGAACAGACATTTCCGACGCTGACACCAGCCGAGATCGAGCGTGTCAGGCATTTCGGCGAGGTCCGCAACTATGCCGATGGCGAATTCCTGTTCGAGACCGGCAAGCCCGGGCCGGGCATGTTCGTCGTGCTCAAGGGCCACGTCGCCATCACCCAGCGCGACGGCCTGGGCCATGTCACGCCGTTGATCGACCAGGGGCCGGGACAATTTTTGGCCGAGCTCAGCCAGCTCTCGGGACGGCCGGCGCTGGTCGACGGCCGCGCGGAAGGCGAAGTCGAGACGCTGCTGTTGCCGCCGGAGCGGCTGCGCGCGCTACTGGTCGCCGAGGCCGAGCTCGGCGAGCGCATCATGCGCGCGCTGATCCTGCGCCGGGTCAATCTGCTCCAAGGCGGCGTCGGTGGCGTCGTGCTGATCGGTCCCTCGCATTCGGCAGGCGTGGTGCGGCTGCAGGGCTTCCTCACCCGCAACGGCCAGCCGCATCATCTGCTGGATCCCGCGCGTGACCGCGACGCCGCCGACGTCATCGCGCGTTATTCGCCCAAGCCGGACGACTGGCCGCTGGTCGTCACCCCCGATGGAGCTGTGCTGCGCAATCCCGGCGAAACCGAGCTTGCACGCGCGATCGGCATGATCGGCGGCCCGCGCAACGACCGCATCTACGACGTCGCGATCGTCGGCTCCGGACCGGCCGGGCTCGCCACCGCCGTGTATGCCGCGTCCGAAGGCCTTTCGGTCGCCGTGCTGGACACCCGCGCCTTCGGCGGCCAGGCCGGCGCCAGCGCGCGCATCGAAAATTATCTGGGCTTTCCGACCGGAATTTCCGGCCAGGCCCTGACCGCGCGCGCCTTCAACCAGGCGCAAAAGTTCGGCGCGGAGATCATGATCCCGGTGACGGTGAAGTCGCTCGACTGCACGCGCAAGGACGGCGCGTTTTCGGTGGCGCTTGACGGCTGCGACCCCCTGCATTCGCGCGCGGTGGTGGTCGCGAGCGGTGCGCGCTATCGCCGGCCCGAGATCGAGAACCTCGACAAGTTCGAGGGCCGCGGCGTCTGGTATTGGGCCTCGCCGGTCGAGGCAAAGCTGTGCGCCGGTGAGGAGGTCGCGCTTGTCGGTGCCGGCAACTCCGCGGGACAGGCCGCTGTTTTCCTCTCGGGGCACGCCAAGAAAGTGCTGATGATCATCCGCGGCGGCGGCCTTGGCGCCAGCATGTCGCGCTATCTCATCGAGCGCATCGAAGCCACGCCGAACATCGAACTGATGTTCAACACCGAGATTACGGCGCTCGAAGGCGACGAGGCCTCGCTGCTGCGGCGTATCCGCTGGAAAAGCCGGCTCTCGAGCGACGAGGATTTCGCCGACCTCCGCAATCTCTTCCTGTTCGTCGGCGCCGATCCCGCCACCAGCTGGCTCGATGGCTGCGGCGTGACGCTCGATCGCGGCGGCTTCGTCGTCACGGGCGCGCAGTCCGAGCAGAACCAGGGCCGGCTGGTCGCGCCGCTGGAGACGTCGGTGCCCGGCGTCTACGCCGTCGGCGACGTCCGCTCCGGCTCGGTCAAGCGCGTCGGCGGCGCCATCGGCGAGGGCGCCCAGGTCGTGGCCTCCCTGCACGGCTTCCTCGGCGACGCCGCAAAACCGGCGCTTTAGTCAAGGACAAGGCAAGTAAATGGCAAGTCGATTGAGGCTTGCCATCCTGCGATGTGATGCGGGATTATCTCCTCATCCTGAGGAGCGCGCATTGCGCGCGTCTCGAAGGATGAAGGCCCAGCCGCCAAAGCCGGGCCTGCATGGTTCGCGCGGCGATGCGCAAGCATCGTCCGCAGGGGCGCTCGCGCGCCTCCTCACCATGAGGATCGACAAAGAAAACGCTTAACGGGAGGACTAAATGGCTGAAATCGTCGTGCTGTATAAAACGCCCACGGATGCTGCGGCCTTCGACAAATATTATGCCGAGACCCACATTCCGCTCGCGAAGAAACTTCCAGGCCTGAAGAAGTACGCTATCAGCAAGGGGCCGGTCGGCTCCCCCGCTGGACCTTCCGGAATCCATCTCGTTGCCATTCTCACCTTCGACAGCACGGCCGACATCCAGGCGGCATTCGCTAGCCCGGAAGGTAAGGCGACCGGCGCTGACGTGCCGAAATTCGCCAGTGGCGGCGCCGACCTGTTGATCTTCGACACCAAGGAAGTGTGAGCCGCGATTCGACTTTGGTCGGCTAACTGCCGTCGTTTGTGACAGCGGTGCAAAAATATCAGCCATGCGTTTTTCGATTCGCACGATGACGCATGGCTGTGCACGCATGTGTGACGCCAGCGCGTGTGGCAATCCGATGAGGACCGTAATATCAATCCCGAACTCAATGCGGAGAGTAGGAGAGATGTCATGGTTCTTGGGTTGAGCTTGCCCGCCTTCACGCTAATTCATGTCGTCATCAGCCTGATCGGCATCGCCGCCGGCCTCGTCGTGATGTTCGGCCTGCTCGGCTCGAAGGCGATGCCGGGCCTCACCGCGATTTTCTTAGCGTTCACGATCCTCACCAGCGCCACCGGCTTCCTGTTTCCGGTCAAGGAGCTGCTGCCGTCGCATATCATCGGCATCATCTCGCTGGTCCTGCTCGCGATCGCCTGCATCGCGCTCTACGGCATGAAGCTCGCTGGGGTCTGGCGCCCGGTCTACATCGTGACCGCGATGATCTCGCTCTATTTCAACGTCTTCGTGCTGGTGATCCAGTCGTTCCTGAAGGTGCCGGCGCTCGCCGCGCTCGCACCCGCCGTGGCGCCGGCGCCGCCCGGAGGTCCCGTGTTCGCCGTGGTGCAGGGCCTCGTGCTGGTGTTCTTCGTGGTGCTCACCATCGGCGCCTGGCGCCGCTTCAAGCCAATGGCGTTCGCCTGATCATTCAAGGAGCCTGACAATGCCCACCATCACCACCAAGGAGGGCGTCGAGATCTTCTACAAGGATTGGGGCTCGGGCCAGCCGATCGTGTTCAGCCATGGCTGGCCGCTGTCGGCCGACGACTGGGACGCGCAGATGATGTTCTTCGTCACGCACGGCTATCGCGTCATCGCCCATGACCGTCGCGGCCATGGCCGTTCGTCGCAGGTCGCCGACGGCCACGACATGGATCATTATGCCGATGATCTCGCAGCCGTGACGGCCCATCTCGACCTCAAGAACGCGATCCATGTCGGCCACTCCACCGGCGGCGGCGAAGCGGTGCACTACATCGCGCGCCATGGCGAGAGCCGGGTGGCGAAGGCCGCGATCCTCTCCGCAGTGCCGCCGCTGATGGTGCAGACCGCCGCCAATCCCGGCGGCCTGCCGAAGAGCGTGTTCGACGATTTCCAGGTGCAGCTCGCTGCCGGCCGTTCCAGCTTCTACCGCGACATCGCGGCTGGCCCCTTTTACGGCTACAACCGTCCCGGCGCAAAGCCGTCGGAAGCGGTGATCCAGAACTGGTGGCGCCAGGGCATGATGGGCGGCGCGAAGGCCCATTACGACGGCATCGTCGCGTTCTCGCAAACCGACTTCACCGAGGATCTGAAGAAGATTACCGTGCCGGTGCTGGTGATGCACGGCGATGACGACCAGATCGTGCCTTACGCCGATTCCGCGCCGCTGTCGGCCAAGCTCTTGAAGAACGGCACGCTGAAGACCTACAAGGGATTTCCCCACGGCATGCCGACAACGCACGCCGAGACCATCAACGCGGATTTGCTGGCATTCTTCAAGGGGTGAGCGGCCTCAGTCCACGCGCGGACCGATCTGATTTCGAACGGGCCGGGTGCGGACACGTTCCAGTCGCGTGTGAGCCGGTGGCTGCAGCCCTTCATTAGCCAGTCTGCCGCGGAAGGCGCGCTGCGGGGAGGTCCCGATGCAGATCATCATCTTCGGCGCGACCGGCATGGTCGGGCAGGGCGTCTTGCGCGAATGCCTGGTCGATGCCGGCATCGATCGCGTGCTCGTGGTCGGCCGCAGCCCGACCGGCGTGCGCCACGCCAAGCTCATGGAGATCACGCACGGCGATTTCACGGACTACTCGGCGATCGAAACGCAGCTCACCGGCTTCGACGCCTGCTTCTTCTGCCTCGGCGTCTCCTCGATCGGCATGAGCGAGGAGCGCTACCGTCATCTCACCTATGATATCACGCTCGCAGCGGCGACCGCGCTGGCACGGCTCAATCCGCAGATGACGTTCGTCTATGTCACGGGCGCCGGCACCGATTCCACCGAGCAGGGTTCGCGGATGTGGGCGCGGATCAAGGGCAAGACGGAGAACGATCTCCTCAAGCTGCCGTTCAAGGCGGCCTACATGTTCCGGCCCGGCGCGATCCAGCCGCTCCACGGCGCCCGCTCCAAGACCGCGTGGGTGCAGGCCGTGTATGCAGCAAGTTGGCCACTGTGGTCGGTGCTGCGTCGGCTGTCGCCGCGGCTCGTCACCTCGACCGAGCAGATCGGCCGCGCCATGATCCGGGTTGCGCGGGAGGGGTATCCGCGAAAGGTGCTGGAGATGGAGGATATCAATAGCCTCTAGTCCAGTGGGGCGTTAGTTCTAGGGAAATTTCGCCGCCCGCGCGCGTTGAGCCCCGTCCGCCCGAAGCAGAAAGCGCCGTCGATGTCTCCCCAGCTCAAACTGATCGCACTTGACGCCGACGACCTCTCCGTGATCTCGGCCCACGTCCAGGACGCCCGCGTGCAGCCCTCGGACATCATCTGGCGGCAAAGCGAAAAGCGGCTGGTCGTCGGCATGAGCCGGTTGGACTGGGAGCAGACACTGGACGGCGAGGCCGAGCCGCGCAGGCTGGTGGCCGCCCTCCGTTTCGACCGCGTGCTCGCCTGCAAGTCGCGCAACATCGACCTCGACGCGCCGGACACTGTCCTGGACCTCGTCGGCATCGAATTCCACGGCCAGGACGCCCCCGGCGGGAGCGCGCTGCTGCTGTTTGCCCAAGGCGGCGCCATCCGCCTCGACGTCGAATGCCTTGAATGCGAGCTGACGGATCTGGGGGCGGATCAGCTGGGGACGGGGTTGGAGGCTGAAGGGGAGGGGTGAGGTGGCATGCCAAGGCCACGCATTCCGCTTTTGCCGGGACGACGCCGGAGGGGAACGGCCCGGCCCAAGGGTTGACGCAGCTTCCCCGCCGCGCCATTGAGCAGGGGCCTGGTGAGCCAAACCGCGCCCCCAAAAACCAGTTAGAAGCCAAGATGCCCGTTCGTCTCGACCGCAGCAGCGCCGATTTTGACCAGCGATTCGGGGCCTTCCTCGCCGCCAAGCGCGAGGCCTCGGCCGATGTCGAGGCGGCCGCGCGTGCCATCGTCGACGACGTGGCGAAGCGGGGCGATGCCGCCCTGCTCGAGGCCACGGCAAAGTTCGACCGGTTGACGCTGGATGCATCCGGCCTGCGCGTCACCGCCGCCGAGATCGAGGCCGCGGTGACAGCCTGCGATGCAGCGACGCTGGATGCGCTCAAGCTCGCACGCGATCGCATCGAGACCTATCACAGCCGCCAACTGCCAAAGGACGAGCGTTTCACCGATTCGCTCGGCGTCGAACTCGGCTGGCGCTACACCGCGATCGAATCCGCCGGCCTCTACGTGCCCGGCGGCACCGCGGCCTATCCGTCTTCGGTGCTGATGAATGCGGTGCCGGCAAAGGTCGCCGGCGTGACCCGTCTCGTCATGGTGGTGCCCTCGCCCGACGGCAAGCTCAACCCGCTGGTGCTGGCGGCAGCAAAGCTTGGCGGCGTCACCGAAATCTACCGCGTCGGCGGCGCGCAGGCGGTTGCCGCGCTCGCGCATGGCACCGCGACGATCGCGCCCGTCGCCAAGATCGTCGGACCCGGCAACGCTTATGTGGCCGCGGCAAAGCGGCTGGTGTTCGGCAAGGTCGGCATCGACATGATCGCCGGTCCCTCGGAGGTGCTTGTCATCGCCGATGACACCGGCAATGCCGACTGGATTGCCGCCGACCTGCTGGCGCAGGCCGAGCATGATGCCAGCGCGCAGTCGATCCTGATTACCGATTCCGCGCGCCTTGCCGCCGATGTCGAAAAGGCCGTCGAGGCGCAGTTGAAGACGCTGCCGCGCGCCGCGATTGCCAGCGCCTCGTGGGCCGATTTCGGCGCCATCATCGTGGTGAAGAACCTCAACGACGCCATTCCGCTCGCAGATGCGATTGCCGCCGAGCATCTCGAGATCATGACGCAAGATCCCGACGCGCTCGCCGCAAGGATCCGCAACGCTGGCGCCGTGTTCCTCGGGCCGCATACGCCGGAGGCGATCGGCGACTATGTCGGCGGCTCCAACCACGTGCTGCCGACGGCGCGCTCGGCGCGATTCTCGTCGGGTCTTTCGGTGCACGATTTCCTCAAGCGCACCTCGATCCTGAAATGCGGCCCGGATCAGCTGCGTGCGCTGGGTCCGGCCGCGATGATTCTCGGCAAGGCGGAGGGGCTAGATGCCCATTCGCGCTCGATTGGATTGCGCCTCAATTTGTCATGACCCAGCCGCCCGAACAGGACGACTCGACCAATCGCATCGTCGGCGTCACGCTCGACGAGGACTCGATCGGCCGTTCCGGGCCCGACATCGAGCATGAGCGCGCGATCGCGATCTACGATTTGATCGAGCAGAATCTGTTCGCGCCGGAGGGCGCCGACGGGAAGGGCCCGTTCACGCTCCATATCGGCATCACCGGCAGCCGGCTGATGTTCGACATCCGCCGCGAGGACGGCACGCCCGTGGTCGCGCATCTGTTGTCGCTGACGCCGTTCCGGCGGATCGTGAAGGACTATTTCATGATCTGCGACAGCTACTACCAGGCGATCCGCACGGCGACGCCGGACAAGATCGAGGCCATCGACATGGGCCGCCGCGGCATTCATGACGAGGGATCGCGTACGCTGCAGGAGCGCTTGAAAGGCAAAGTGCGGGTCGATTTCGAGACCTCGCGCCGGCTGTTCACGCTCATTACTGTTCTGCACTGGAAGGGTTAAGCGCGATGGCGGGTCCGCCACGCGCACGCGATCCGCAATCGGTGCTGTTCGCTTGCGCCATGAACAGCGTGCGCTCGCCGATGGCAGAGAGCCTGCTGCGGCACATGTTTCCGCAGGGCCTCTATGTGAGGTCGGCCGGCGCGAGGCGCGGCGAGCTCGATCCGTTCGCGGTGTCCGTGATGGCCGAGCTCGGCCAGGACATCTCCACCCACAAGCCGCAGACCTTCGAGGAGCTGGAGGACTGGGAGGGGCTCAATTTCGACCTGATCATCACGCTCTCGCCGGAGGCGCATCACAAGGCGCTGGAGCTGACCCGCACGCTCGCCGCCGATGTCGAGTATTGGCCGACGCTTGATCCCACCACCATGGAAGGCAGCCGCGACCAGAAGTTGGCTGCCTATCGCGACGTCTGCGACCAGCTCCTGCTGCGCATCCGCCGGCGATTTTCGAAGGTAGGCGCGCCAAACGGGTAGCATTCGGCGCCCGTAACACCCGCGTCACAGACTGCGGGCACACGCATCCCGTACCCGTCGAATCAGTAAAGTCCGGGTTCCCGGGTTGTGAAATCAGCCCCCGTCCGATAGGTTCCGCGCGCAATTCACCCCCTGCTTCATTCCCCAAATCACCTGATGCTCGGCCGCCCCAAATTCGTTCTCGCCTCCGGTTCGCCGCGGCGCCTGTCGCTGCTCAACCAGGCCGGCATCGAGCCGGACGCGCTCCGGCCCGCCGACGTCGACGAGACGCCGAAGCGGGGCGAGCTGCCGCGCGCCTGTGCCAATCGGCTGGCGCGGGCCAAGGCCGATGCGGCGCTCAAATCGGTGCAGCTCGACGACGAGCTGCGCGGCGCCTTCATCCTCTCCGCCGACACGGTGGTGGCGGTCGGCCGCCGCATCCTGCCCAAGGCCAATCTCGTCGACGAGGCCGCGCAGTGCCTGCGGCTGCTGTCGGGCCGCAACCACCGCGTCTACACCGCCATCACCGTGGTGACGCCGCGCGAGGCCTTCCGCCAGCGCCTGGTCGAGACCCGCGTCCGCTTCAAGCGCCTCTCGGAGGACGACATCCAGGCCTATATCGGCTCCGGCGAATGGCGCGGCAAAGCCGGCGGCTACGCCGTGCAGGGCATCGCCGGGTCATTCGTGGTCAAGATGGTGGGGTCCTACACCAACGTCGTCGGTCTGCCGCTCTACGAGACCACCACGCTGCTTGGCGGCGAAGGTTTCCCGATCCGCTTCGGCTGGCTCAACGCCACCGCCATCTGAGCCGACAAGCTGCTCCTGCAAAAAATCTCGAAAACAACCCCATGCACAGTAGAATTGCCCCGCGGGACCTGGCCGGGACGCCTGCGCGTCCGCCGGAGGAACCCCTTTGGCGACAGGCTCTTGAACTCTCTCACCGCGTGTAAGCTCGGCACCCTATGGACGACCAGGTGAAAAAGCCCGCAAGCCCCCCCAAAACCTGCCCGATCTGCGGCAAGCCACAGTCCGAGGCCACCCGCCCGTTCTGCTCCTCACGCTGCCGCGACGTCGATCTGAACCGCTGGCTGAAAGGCTCCTATGTCATTCCCGGCCGGGATGACGAGGCAGACGGGGAAGAATAACCGTGTTCTATCAATTATTTAAATTCTCGATGCACCGCCGCGCGCCGTTTCCTCCAAGCCACGTCCCGCCTTGTGCACAGCCAGGCCGCGCCCGGCGAAGCCACTTGGCGAAGCCGGGTGGACAGGCAGCCTTCAGCCCACTATAAACCGCCCGCTCGATGGGCTTTGGCCCCTCTTTGGAGCACGCCCAGGTAGCTCAGTTGGTAGAGCATGCGACTGAAAATCGCAGTGTCGGTGGTTCGATTCCGCCCCTGGGCACCATTCCGCTCTCCACGGGCAACACTTCCCTAGCGCCAGCCTTGACCAGCCGGCTCGCGCAGCAATCCATTCCGGAACCAGATCGCGCCCGCCCATTGCTGGCACTCTGCTTGCTCAGCCAGGACCAAAGTCTGGCCTGGAAGAGAGGCCGTTTCAGGTTGAGGCAAGTGATGCAGGAAGTGTCCCGTTCTGGTGCTGCTGGCGAACTCCGGCTCGATGCGTTGGTCGCCGATTTGTGGTGGCGCGTTCGGCTCATGAACACAGACATTCTCGAGGAAGAGGCGAGAGCAGGGGTGTTTGACCCGCTTCAGCCGTCATACCCGCTTCTTGCGCTTAATCTTCGCGCGCGACGCGACAATTTGGTCTCGACGATCGGCGTGCTCGAGCAGCGTGCGCGATCAACGTCGGAAGCGGCTTGAGGGTTCGTTCACATCAGAAACGTCAGCGACGTCAGCTTCGGCGCGCGAATACCAGCTGCCGGACGTCGATCTTTTCGGCCCTGAAACCTGCCTCGCAGTAGCAGAGGTAATATTCCCACAGCCGTCGGAACGGCTCGTCAAATCCGAGCGAGGTCAGGTCCGTCCAGGCATGGCCGAAGCTCGTTCGCCAGACTGCGAGCGTCTTGGCGTAGTCCTGTCCAAAGACCCGCTCGCGGATCAGAGGCATCTGCACGCGTTCGCCGAGCGAGCGCAGGACATTCGGCGAAGGCAGCATCCCGCCCGGAAAAATGTATCTCTGGATGAAGTCCACGCGGCGCCGGTAGCTGTCAAAGAGCTCGTCGCGGACGGTGATCGCCTGGATGCCGGCAAGACCGCCTGGCTTGAGCCGTTGATGCAGTTGATTGAAGTATGTCGGCCAGAACGGCTCGCCGACGGCCTCGATCATCTCGATCGAGGCGATACGGTCGAACTGTCCGTCCTGATCGCGGTAATCCTGCAACCGGATTTCGACCTTGTCGCCGAGCCCGGCCTCGTGGATTCGCCGGCTGGCGAATGCGTGCTGCTCCTTGCTGATGGTGAGCGCCAAGACCTTAGCGCCGCAAGTCTTGGCGGCATATTCGGCAAAGCCGCCCCAGCCGCAGCCGATCTCGAGCAGGGTATGGCCGGGCCGCAGTTCGATCGCTTTCGCCAGTTGTTCGTACTTGTGCCGTTGAGCGGCGAGCAGGTCGGTCGCATCGGGCGAGAACAAGGCCGACGAGTAGGTCATGCCCGGATCGAGCCAGGCCGCAAAGAACGCATTGCCGAGATCATAGTGGGCGTGAATATTCAGCCGCGATCCCAGTCGCGTGTTTCGACGCAACCGATGCAGCGCGCGCCGGCAAAGCCGGACCAGTGCATTGCCGGCGAAGGCGCTGTCGACCAGATCGTCGTTCAGACAGAACACGTAAAGCAGCTGGGAGAGATCCGGTGTGCTCCAATCGCCTCGAACGTAAGCCTCGGCCATGCCGATATCGCCGCCCAGCACCAGGCTTCGCGCGAAGGCGTAGCTGTTGAGTTCGATGATCGCCGACGGCCCCGGATGCGTTCCCCGCAACACCGCCGTTCTGCCGTCGGGAAGGCGAACATCCACGGTGCCGAGCTTGAGCCGCGAGGCAAGCCGCAGCGCGAGCCGCGCGAGCAAGGGAACGTCATCGAAGCGAGCAGTCTGGTGAGTGGCTGCGAGATCCATGGCTTCACATTCAGCGTTGGTTCGGACGGGGGACGTAAGGGACATTTTTCAGCCAAAGCCGGATCGCTTCCCAATGGATGGCCGCGACGACCTTGAAGGTGAGAAGTGGCAGAGTGACGAGCGTCGCCAACAGCGAGCGGCTGGTCAGCGGGCGACGTTGCCCGGAGAATGCGGCCGTAAATATAGCACCGTGCTCATCGGTCTGCACGATTTTGACCTTCACTTGCTGATCGGGCGGGGCAATGCTGAAGCGATATTGCGTTTGCATCTCCATGAATGGCGAGACGTAGAACTCCTTCGCCTGGCATTGTCGTATGGCACCGCCGGCAGCAGCATCCTCGACCGGAAGGATGTAGGAATGGATTTCGCCAAAAGTGTTGCGGACCTCGTAGATCAGCAGCGCAAGATTGCCGCTGCTGCCATAGCAGAAGTAGATCGAAAGCGGATTGAACACGTAACCGAAGAGCCGCGGATAGCACAAAAGCAGGATTCGCCCGCCCGACAGATCGATGTCGCGTTGTTCGGCCAGGCGCCGCACATGGCTGCTCAAGGATGCGCCGTCACGCTTGCCGTGATCGGATTCGTGGAAGCTGAAGACCGACGCGCGATTGATGCCGAACAGGCGAGACTGGCGATCCGCTTCATCAAGCCGGTCGAGGTCGATGAGCAGATTCATGATCCGGTAAGCGAACCTGTGGTGCACGGGCCGCATGCGGGCGTGCATCACCCGGCCCAGGTAGAGCGCGGCTGCAGATGACGTCGCCTTTCGTTCTGGGGCGCCCGGTTGCAACATGTCTTACTCAGCAGCCTGCGCCAGCAACGCGCCGGACTGCCGCCACGGCACCGCACTGCCAAGTGCCTCTGCAACGGCGATGCCGGAGCGCAAGCCATCCTCATGGAATCCGTAGCCGGTCCACGCGCCGCAAAACCAGGTGCGGCGGCGTCCCTGGATTTCGGGGAGATTCCTCTGCGCGGCAAACGCGCCCGCGTTGTATTGCGGATGCGCGAAAGTGAACTTGCCGAAAGTGAGATGAGGCGCCGGCTCAAAAGGGGGATTGAGGCTGACGAATAACGGCTTGCTGTCCTCGATGCCCTGCAGCCGGTTCATCCAGTAAGTCACCGCGACGTCGTTCTGGGCAGGCGTCTCGCGTCGCCAGCGCAAGAAGTTCCAGGATGCCCATGCATTGCGGCGTTTCGGCATGAGGTTGAGGTCGCGGTGCAGATAGGCGGTGTTTGGAGCGTAACGGATCGCGCCGAGAATGGATCTCTCGCGTGGGTCGGCATCCGACAGCATCGTCAGGGCCTGATCGCTGTGACAGGCCATCACGACAGCGTCGTACGAATCCTGATTGCCGTGACTGTCGCCGATCGTCACCCCGTGCTCGGTGCGATGGATCGACGTCACCGCGCAGCCGAGCCGGATGCTCGCCTTGAACCTGGCCGTGAGCTTCTCGACATAGCGCCTACTGCCGCCCTGGACGGTCCGCCAGAGCGGCCGATCCAGATGCAACAGCCGGTGATTGTCGAAAAACGCGACGAAGTTTGCCGCAGGAAAGGCGAGGATCTCGGCTGAGGGCGACGACCAGATGGCGGCCCCCATCGGTCCCAGATAATCGCTGAACAGGCGCGGGCTGAACGCTCCCTGGCGCAGATACTCGCCGAGTGTGAGGTTCTGGAGCCGGCCAGCCCGCAAGTCGGAGACGCTTTCCTTGTTGAAGCGGCGGACCTCGGCCAGCATGCGAAAATACGGCGGGGAGAAGAGGTTACGCGGCTGGGCGAACAGGCCGGAGGCGACCTGCAGGAAGGTCTCGCCGCCGCCCCGCCACTCAAATCGGCCATGGTCGGCCGACATCGCGAAGCTCATGCATGTCTCCTCGGTCTTCACACCCAGGTGCGCGAACAGAGACGTCAATTCCGGGTAGTTCGGCTCGTTGAACACGATGAAGCCGATGTCGACGTCGATCTCTTCGCCATCGTAGTCAACCCGTACTGTATGACTGTGTCCACCCGGTCGCAATTCGCGCTCGTAGACGGTCACGGCATGACGTTCGGACAGGAGCCATGCGGCGGCATTGCCGGCAATTCCCGTCCCGATCACCGCCAAACGCATGCTTTGTCGCCCCCCAATACCACCAGCGGCGGCCGGAACATCCGGTTTCGGGCCAATGTCGTCCATCGCCCGGCTCAGATAGCTGACCCGCCACACGCGCACTGAGGAAACGTTCGAACGGACGGCGTGGATCACCCGTTCGCCGCCAAGAAGGCGCCGGAATGATCGGAACTCCGACGCCGCACAGTCTGGTTCAAGGGCCTGACAGGGTTGCGCGGCAGGCGGAACGAGCGCGCAGCGTGATCCAGCGAGGGGCTCACGTCGTTTACAGGCGTTGCCTTTGTCAAACCGGTTGCGACACCACCGGAGGGAGACCGGACATGAGCCTGCTTTTCACATATCTGTCGGTCGCTGCGACCTTCGTTGCCCTCGACATGATCTGGCTCAAGACCATGGTCGAGAGACTTTACCGGCCGGTGCTGGGCGACATGTTGCGCTCGCAGCCCGACCTCGCCGCCGCCGCAGTGTTCTATCTGGCCTATCCCGTCGGCCTGATCTGGTTCGCGGTGCTGCCGGCTCAGCAGGATGGCGGCGCTCTGCGTGCCTTCACGTCCGGCGTCATGCTGGGCTGCTTCACTTATGCGACCTACGATCTGACCAACCAGGCCACGCTGAGGAATTGGTCGACGGCACTCACTGTTGCGGACGTGTGCTGGGGATCCTTCCTCGCCGGTGTCAGCGCCTGGACCGGATTTCTCGTCGCTCAAAGGATGGCGCACTGATCATGGATGGGTCGCACAACGGAGCACTGCGACACGATGGCGACCGGAAGCGCGGCAGATGGTACCGATGCGCCGCTTTCCTGTTTCTGGTCCCTGCCGCGGGGATTCTGATCGGGGTCCTGAACCGTCCGGGAGCGTGGTACGCGGCGCTCAACAAGCCATCCTTCAATCCGCCGGATGCGGTGTTCGCACCGGTCTGGACGGCCCTGTTCCTGATGATCGCCGTGGCGGGTTTCCGCACCTTCGAAGCGGAGCCGCGGGGAACGACGATGAGATTATGGGGCCTGCAGATGATCCTGAATTTTGCATGGTCTCCCATCTTCTTTTCGCTTCATCGCATGGACGTGGCGCTCGGCGTCATTGTTGCGCTGTTTGCTGCGATCCTTGCCTTTGTCTGGCGTCAATGGGCGCACGATCGGCTGGCAGCGGCGCTTTTCATTCTCTATGCCGGCTGGGTGGGTTTTGCGACTTTGCTGAACATCTCGCTGCTCCGCCTCAATTAAGATCGGCGCGCATAACTGACTTCACGCGTCGAACGGACGAGCGTGGCGCCGAATCAGGGATCCGTCGCTCCATCGCACCCGTCAAAGGCCTCTCGGGTCGTCGCGATCTTGTCGGAGAGCGACGTGAATGCGATCTGGACACTCCGCTTGGCATCGTCGTCAAGCACGAGGTGCGCAAGATCGACCAGTCGATCGCCGAAGCGCTCCATGACAGCGAGCAAATGATCGGGACCTTCCGCGGGCTGGCTGGCCGCCAGACCGTCGACCTCTCTCACGATTTGCTCAAGTCTCGCAACGGAGGACACAAGCGGGTCCTGGTGTCCACGGTTGGGGAATTCGATGATTTCTGCGGCCACGCGCGGGTCCCTCGCCTGCTTCAGGCTGCAGCCGATGCGGCAAGGCAGTCCTTGCGTACCGCCAGAAGAGTTCGGTGCAGCCAGGTCTTGATGGTGCCGACCGGCACACCGAAGCGCCGTGACAAGCTCGCGCGGCTCTCACCCTCGAGATAAGCCAGCGCCACCAGCCGGCGGCGGTCTTCCGGCAAACGAGCCAGCACGCTGCGTGCGATCGGTTCGGCGCGGGCGTAGTCGAAATCGTCGCTCGCCGGCTGATCAGCAATTGTTGGAACCAGCAGCGCCTCGTCCAACTCGTAGGTCGGCAGTCTTCTGACCCGCAGATGGTCGATGGCGGTATTCCGGGCGATGGCAGACATCCAGGTCATCGCCGAAGCCCGGTCGCCGTCGAACCGACCCGCGTTGCGCCAGATCTTCAGATAGGCTTCCTGAAGAATGTCCTCGATGTCGTGGGGCGGAGTTCCGACGGCGAGCGCAGTCCTGCGCAGCCTGCTCCGCGTCAGCACATGCAGCGCTGCGAAGGCCCGTGTGTCACCCGCCGAAACGCATGCCAGCAGTTCGGGCAATGTTTCGCTCTGCGCCTGTCCTGTCAGGCTTAAGCCGGCCATGACCTGTCTCCCTTGCGTTTCCATCGAAACGCTCCGGGATCGCGTTCGGATCACCCGGCGGAAGAAGGAGGCGAGCGGATCAAAGCCGCACGAATGGCCCGATCAACCTGCCGAGCAGGCCGTTCATGCGCAGGTTGCCAGTCATTGCGACCAGGCAAACACATGGGCCCTCGTCGCCCACCACAGGTCGATGGTCGACCTCATCGTCGCCATAGTCGAAATCACCCGGACCAAACCGACCGCCCTCGTGGCTGAAGCTGCCCTCGAGCACGAGGGTCAGTTCGGTTCCGGTGTGCGTGTGTTCGAGCATGCGGCTCCCCGGCGCGGAGCGAAGCAGAAATGCCCGCGCCGTCCCCGATCCGGACAACTCGATCGGCCGCATGCTCAGACCCGGAGCGATGCGCCTGCGCTTGCCGATGCGGTAGTTTCGCAGCGCCGCCGGAACATCCTGCTCGCTGCCGCCAGCGACCTCGGCAGTCCGCGCCGCTCGTCCTTCAGGAGCCTCGTGAATGCGGGACATCACCTGCTCGAACGAATCCGATGCAACCGGCACCGGCTCGACATCTTCAAGCGCCAAGCCGCCCAGTTGCTCGATGGCTTGCACGAACCGGCCGCACCGTGCGCAACCCGCAACATGCACCCCCACCACCAATTGATGGGCTTCTTCCAA
Organism: Bradyrhizobium sp. WSM1417; assembly: GCF_000515415.1. NCBI lineage: Bacteria > Pseudomonadati > Pseudomonadota > Alphaproteobacteria > Hyphomicrobiales > Nitrobacteraceae > Bradyrhizobium > Bradyrhizobium sp. WSM1417. The sequence goes on along the minus strand of NZ_KI911783.1, from coordinate 244,240 downwards.
CCTGCCGGCCGCAAAGTCGGCCAGAAGATCTTCCGGCGGATGATGGGTGATCGTCATGCTTCTTCGTCCAATATGTCTCTCAGGCGGTTCATCGCCAGCCTGATCCGCGACTTTACCGTTCCGAGCGGAATGCCGAGCAGGCTTGCGATTTCCGGGTGCGGCCTCTCCTCGATGAACGATAACCTCACCACCATGGATTGCTCCATCGAGAGCTGCTTGACCGCCGAATTGATCCGCGCCGCGTCCTGCACGCGGGACATGACGGCATCCGCGGGTTCGGCGGGATCCGGCGTCTCGGGAAGCTCAGAGGTGCCCCGCAGGCGGTCTGCCCGCGCTCTGCTGCGGAGAAAATCGATGCGCAAATTGCGCGCGATGGTGAATATCCATGCCGCTGCCCCGGCCGTCGCAGGATCGAACTGGCCTGCCTTCCGCCAGACGGCGATCAGGGTATTTTGAGCAATCTCCTCTGCCTCGTCCGAACTGCACCCGGCCTTCAGCATCAGTCCCTTGATGCGTGGCGCGAAATGCTCGAATAGGCGCTTGAAGGCCTCCCGGTCTCCGGCCGAGGCGACGCGTCCGATCAGATCAGCCCAATCCACCTTTGTGTTCGGCCCTTTGCTCGTGCCAGTCGACAGCCGCGCTTCAAACCTCCGGGGAAAACCAGCCTTCGCCCGAATTGGCGCATCTAAAGCTCGGATAGCAGCGATCATAGCGCCTCGACAAGCGACCTGTGGGTCTGGAAACGAACGGGGACAGGTCCTGGATCACTGCGGAATGATCGCTGCGACAGGTTCCGGGGCCGTCCGCACGCAGGTCGGGCCGACCGCACCGTCTTGCCCCCGCGATGCGGAGCGCGTCGCCAGCCCGTGTCAAGTTGCATAGTTCCTCTCCATGCAACCTGGATCAGGCGTGATATCCTGGCCTTCGGGGCGGAATTGACCGTCCCCGCATCTGGGAGGACATGGCCATGACGTTGTCATCACGCTTCGTTACGGGTCCCGCTGTCGCCATCTCATCGATTGCACTGCTACTCGGCGCCCTCGGCGGCACCGCGATGTCGCAACCGACGCCGACCACGACCGCCGCCGACACCCAGCTTCCCGGCGTCACGGTCGATGCGCCGAAGCATGTGGCGCGGCCACACCGGCCGGCGCATCACGCGACAGCTCGCAGTATCGCATCGCGCACGTCAGCCGCTTCGACGGCGTCACTGGCGCCGAACTCGGACGCCGCGAAGCTTGCCAAGCTCGCCGCCGCCACGGGCAGCTGCGTCGGCGGTTGTCAATCGAGCTTCAAGGCGGCCGACAAGCCCTGGGTTGGTTGCAACGTTTCGGGTGGCGTCTATTCGTTCACGTGCCGTAACGTCGGCAACTACAAGACCTACGACGAGTGCAAGGAAGCGGGACGCGTCACGGGTTGGCGGAGCGGCGAAACGTCGGCATATTGCAGCAGCCTTGCGTTGAAGTAGCAGCGCGGATGGCCTCTCCTCCGATTGCACGAGGCAAGCCGCAGGGGGTGTCGACGATCAGCGCGTGACTGACGACACATATCATTCCAGCCGGTCAGTCTAGCCTGTTGTCAGGTGGATCGCAGTGATCCACCTGGCAAGGGAAAGACTGATGCGCAACTACATCCTCGTGGCTCTCGCAGCGATCGCATTGGCGAACGTGGTGACACCTTCGAACGCGACGACCATCGTTCGGGACCACCGGACTCACCCCGAGGTCCGCGACCACCGCCACTAAGCGTCCTGGCTCCGTTTCGCGTCGTGGATCGTCTGCGTGTGGCGCGGATGTCCATTCGCGATTGTGAGGCTTCAGAACGAGCCACGCCCGCGCCCTCATGCTATGGCTGCCTCGCAATGACGCGAGGACACCCATGCTGCCCCTTCCCGCCGATATCTTCACCGAGCCCGAGGACGTCTCGCCCGACGGCCTCGCCAATCTCGGTCCGCTCCGCCGTCTCGCCGGCGTCTGGCAGGCCGACAAGGGTATCGACATCAATCCAAAGGCGGAGGGGCCGGAGCGGCGGACCTTCATCGAGCGCATCCGGATGGACCCCATCGATCCCCAGGCCAATGGGCCGCAGCTGCTCTATGGGCTGCGCTATCACATCCACATCAACACCCCCGAGGAAGACATCACCTTCCACGACCAGGTCGGCTACTGGTTGTGGGAGCCCGCGACCGGGTTGATCATGCAGACGCTGGCAATCCCGCGCGGGCAGGTGCTGCTGGCGTCGGGCAAGGCCGGGCCGGACGACAAGGAGATCTCCGTCACCGCCAAGCGCGGCGACACCGCCTACGGGATCTGCTCGACTGATTTTCTGGAACAAGCGTTCCGCACCGATGCTTACCGCTGCGACATCACCTTCAACGACGACGGCAGTTGGACCTATCTGATCCAGACCGAGTTGTTCGTGCGCGGCGCACCGTTCAACCATCGCGACACCAACACGCTGAAACTCGTCGCTCCGCCAAAGCTCAATCCCCTCGCGGTGATCGTGAACGATCGCGCTACGGGGAATGAGAAGGGCAATGAACCGGCAGCCTGAGCGCGGCCCGGAGATACGCATGAAGCCTTACGTCATCTGTCTGATGCATTCGAGTCTGGACGGCCGCACCCATCCGAGCCGCTGGCGCCCGAAGGGGGCAGGGACGGACTGGTTCGAGAAGATCCATGACGAGCTCGGCGGCGATGCCTGGGTGATCGGCCGCGTCACCGGCTCGGAGTTCGCCAAGGGCGAGCCCTATCCCGCGACGACGGACGCGAAATTTCCGCGCGAAAACTGGTTCGCGCGGCGCGACGCGAAAACCTATGGCGTCGTGCTCGATGCACAGGGCAAGATCGGCTGGGGCCGCTCCGATATCGGCGGCGATCCGATCGTCGTCGTGCTGACCGAGAGCGTCTCGGATTCGCATCTCGCGGGGCTCCGCGGCGAGGGCGTTTCCTATATCTTTGCCGGCAAGTCCGAGATCGACCTCGCACTGACAGTGGACATTCTCAACCGCGAGCTCGGCGTGAAGCGCCTGCTGGTGGAGGGCGGCGGCGTCGCCAACGGCGCGTTCCTGCGCGCCGGCCTGATCGACGAGTTCAATCTGGTCCTCAGTCCCGCGATCGACGGCGCCAGGGGCGCTCCCTTCGTGTTCGATTCCACGGACGCCGAGGGCGATCGGCGTGCACCGCTGAGCGCGATGACGCTGGAGAGCACGCGGGATCTCGGCGGCGGTGTCCTGCTGCTGCGCTATCTGTTCCAGAACGATCCGCAGGCTGTGGGCAAGTAGCAGCACCGAGATGTCGGCAACATCAGAGCATATCGTCATCGTCGGTGCCGGCGCGGCCGGCCTGATGGCGGCGCGCGAGCTGGCGCGCGCGGGCAAGACAGTGACGATCCTGGAGGCGCGCGAGCGCTGCGGCGGCCGCATCCATCCGCTGCCTGCTTCGGAATTCGGCTACCCCGCCGATGGTGGCGCCGAATTCGTCCACGGCGAGGCGCCGGTCACGCGCGCGCTGCTGCGGGAGGCCGGGCTATCCCTGCAGGAGATCGAAGGCGAGCGGTGGGGCTTTGACGGCGCAGACATCGTGCGCGAGGATCGCCACGATCCGCATGAGGCTGAGCTGCACGCCGTGGTTCGGGAATTGAACGACGACCTCACCGTCGCCGACTTCCTGCGCCGGCATTTTGCCGGCGATGAGCATGCGCGGCTGCGCCATGCGATCGAGCGAATGGTCGAGGGCTATGATGCGGCCGATCCCGAGCGCGCTTCGACGCTGGCGCTGCGCGAGGAATGGATGGCTGGCGGGCACTCTCCGCAGGCGCGGGTCAAGGGCGGCTATGGTGCGATGATCGAGTTCCTGACGGCCGAGTGCCGCAAGCTTGGCGTGATTTTTCGCTTCGGCTGCGTGGTGTCGGCGATCGAGGAGGAGGGCGGCGCGCTCGCCGTTCGCTGTGTCGGCCGCGGGGTACATGGCTGCGATCGCGTGATCCTCACTGTTCCGTTGCCGTTGCTGCGCGAGATCGCTCTCCCGGAGAGCGCGCGCGTGAAGGCGGCGTCTGCCGACGACATCGGCTTCGGTAACGTAGTAAAAATCCTGCTGCACTTCAGGCGGCCATGGTGGCGCGAGCGCAAGGAAGAGCTCGCGGACATGAGCTTCCTTTTGACCGACCAGGCCATCCCGGTGTGGTGGACGCAATATCCGAACCGGCATCTCGTGCTGACCGGATGGTTCGGCGGCCCGCGCACGGCAGCGTTGGCGCAGCTCGACCCGCAAGCGCTGATCGACGCCGGGCTTGATTCGCTTGCGACCGTCTTCGGCCTCTCGCGTGAGGACCTCGCGCGCGAGCTCATCGCGGCCGTTGCGACAAACTGGGCGCACGATCCCTACGCCCGCGGCGCCTATTCCTGGGCGACGCCGCGAACGCGCGAGGCGCAAACGATCCTCGCGCGCGCCGACGGGCCGGTGCTGTTCTCCGGCGAGGCGCTCTATCGCGGAGCCGACATGGGCACGGTCGAAGCGGCGCTGGCGAGCGGTCAGCAGACGGCGGGGATGATCTTGCGGGGATAGGCTGACGAGCAAAAAAAGGCCCGCATTTCGCGGGCCTTTCGTCTTACCGGCGACCGTCTTACCAGCGGCTGCCGCCGAAGCCGAACGTCACGCTGGGACCGCCGCCGCCATAATATCCGTACGGTCCGCCGCCGTAGTACCCGTGGTGCCGCGGATAATAGCCGTAGCTCCGGTAGTGCGGACGATAATAGCCGTGATGGTGGTGAGGACGCCAGTGATGGCGATGGCCGTGATGGTGGTGCCTGTGCTGCGCGCTGATATCGGTTGACTGGGCGGTTGGTGCGTTCTGTTTTGCGCTTGAATGATCGGCCGCGTTCGCCGCGGATCCGCCGACAAGCGCCGCAGCACCGACGGCCATCGCGACAAAGAGATACTTCATGTCATCACTCCAGTTTAATGTCGTGTGACAACACATGGTCAGCCCGCGCGTTCCGGCCAGTGCGGGCGTCGAAACGACGCAGTTTCAGCGCGTTCGATTCGCGCGGCTGCGTGCGTCTGTGAGATTTATTGTCGCATCACGGGCGTCGACCGCAACTCCGCCATCACTCTGCCGCGAATGACGCAATCACAGGCGGTCGCGCATCATGGGTCGCTCCGAGGTACGGCCGCAATGTCAAGACATGATTCGATGATGTCGCGAAAGGACGCCATGCCGGGGCTGATCAGTCAATCGCTCAACTCAACGTGATCCTCATGCGCGTTGCGCTTGATCCAGCGCAACTCCGGCCAGTGTCTCGCCATGCAATGTCGCCGCGACAATTCGAATTGCAGATCGAGGCAAGACATGAAGGCGTATTTCATCGGTGGCGGCGTTGGATCGCTCGCGGGCGCGGCGTTCCTGGTTCGTGACGCGCAGCTGCCGGGGCGGGACATCGTGATCTACGAGGCGCAGCCGCTGGTCGGCGGCAGCCTCGACGGCGCGCTGCTCGCGAACGGCGCTTATTCGCTGCGCGGCGGACGCATGCTCACGACCGATCACTACGAATGCACCTGGGACCTGCTGTCGAGCATTCCCTCGCTCGAACATCCCGGCCTCAGCGTGCGCGAGGAAACCGTCGCGTTCAACACCGAGAACCCTGCGCATTCGCGCGCGCGGCTGGTCGATCGCAACCGCTTCAAGCTCGATGTCTCGCATATGGGATTTTCCGGGCGCGACCGGCTCGAGTTGCTGCGGCTCACGGAGGCCTCGGAGGAGACGCTCGGCAACAGCCGCATCACCGACTGGCTGTCGCCCAAATTCTTCGAATCCAATTTCTGGTACATGTGGCAGACCACTTTCGCCTTCCAGCCCTGGCACAGCGCGGTCGAGCTGAAACGCTATCTGCATCGCTTCATGAACGAATTCCCCCGCATCGAGACGCTCGCCGGCGTCAAGCGCACCGTCTACAACCAGTATGACGCGATCGTGCGGCCGCTTGCCGACTGGCTCAAGGGGCAGGGCGTTCAGTTCGTGCGCGGCACTGCCGTCACCGACATGGCGATCGAGAGCGAGGACGGACTCTTGCGGGTGCGCCAGCTCGTACTCGACCGCGACGGCCGCACCGCCAATGTCCAGATCGAGGACGGCGATCTCGTGTTCTTTCAGAACGGCTCGATGACCGATGCCTCGAGCCTGGGCTCGATGACCGAGCCGGCTCCTCGCCTGACCAAGTCCGACAGCCGGGGTTGGGCGCTGTGGGAACAGATCGCGAAGGGGCGTCCCGAATTCGGCAAGCCGTCCGCGTTCAACGCGTCGATCCCGGAATCCTATTGGCTGTCATTCACTGTCACCTGCCGCGATCCGCGCTTCTTCGACAAGATGGAGGCGTTCTCCGGCAACAAGGCCGGCACCGGCGGCCTCGTCACGTTCAGGGACTCCAACTGGCTGATGTCGGTAGTGCTGTATCACCAGCCGCATTTCGCCGGACAGCCGAACAACGTGCAGGTGTTCTGGGGCTATGCGCTGCATCCCGATCGCGTCGGCAATTTCGTGGCCAAGCCGATGTCCGATTGCGGCGGCGCCGACATCCTGAAGGAGCTTTGCGGTCACCTGAACTTCGACCCTGGCGTCTTCGAGGATGCGATCTGCGTTCCCTGCCGCATGCCCTATATCACCAGCATGTTCATGCCGCGCACCGCGACCGACCGGCCGCTGCCGGTGCCCAGGAATTCCGTCAATCTCGCCTTCGTCAGCCAGTTCGTCGAAATCCCCGATGACGTCGTGTTCACCGTCGAATATTCGGTGCGCGCGGCCCAGATGGCGGTCTATCAGCTGATGAAGATCGATCGCCCGGTGCCGCCGGTGACGCGGCACGACAAATCGCTCGCGGTGATCTTCGCGACGCTGGAAAAGGCGTTCATGTGACGGGTGGAGCTACTTGAACGGCAGAGGGCCTCGACTCACGACCGTGCCACAGCCAGCGGCAGGCTGATATGAAAGACGGCGCCTCCCGTCGGCGCGTTCTCGGCCCAGATGCGCCCGCCATGTGCCTCGATGATCGTGCGCGTAATCGAGAGGCCGATGCCCATCCCCCGCGTCTTGGTTGTGAAAAACGGCTTGAAGATTTCGGTTACCTTTTCTGTGCGGATGCCGTCGCCGGCATCTGCGATCGAGATCATGGCCTGATTGTTCGCAAGGCTGGTTCGACCGACGATGCGTCGCCGATCCTCCGGCAGATCGGCCACCGCTTCGATGGCATTCATGACCAGGTTCAGAATAGCCTGCTGGAGCTGCACTTTGTCGGCACTTACGCGAATATCCGAGGACCATCGATCCGTCGCGAGCGAAACGTCGTAGGTCAGGGCCTGAATGGAAAGGAACCTAAACACATCGCTGACCGCCGCGTTGAGGTCGAGCTCGATCCGCTCTGTGCGGGCCCTCTTCAGAAATGAGCGCACCTGAACGACGATCTCGTTCGCGCGCTTGTCGTCTCGGCGAATGTCACCCAGTATCTCCCTGATCACGCCGAGGTCAGGTGCCTGTGTCTGCAACACCTGCTCGGCGGTCTCAGCATTGATCAGAATGGCGGCGAGCGGCTGGCTCAGCTCATGCGCGATCGTCGCAGACATCTCGCCCGCGGTCGCAAGGCGATTCATGTGGGCAAGCTCCGACATGCGCTGGCGTGCCTCGACCTCCGCCAGGAATCGCAGCCTGCGCTCGCGCAGGAGGACGGCGATCATCGTCGCCTGCACCAGCACCACGCCGACACTGATCATGACACGCCAATAATACTGCTCCCAGAAGCTCGGTTCTCGGAAACGCACCTCGCTGCCCGGAGGCAGATGGGCTTCGTCCACATTCCAGAGCTTGAGCTGTCTCCAGTCGAAGATCGGCTTCACGTTGTCCCCGGCAACGGACGGAATGTTCGACGGCGATTCGCCGCCGAGAATCCGCATTGCCAATTGGCCGGCTTCCCGTCCGATGGTTTCGGGCAGCAGCAGGAAGCCGCCGACTCCCGTCCGCCCGAGAAATGTATCGGAAGTGATGATGATCGGGCGGTTCGCGCGCTCGGCGACACGGGCAAGCGCTGCAGCCGGCAAATAGTGGGTGCCTTCGCCGTCGGAATACATCGCCGAGGTCAGGATTGCAGAGCGAGGGGGCAAGGAGCCGACCCGTTCGCGCACTTCCCGCAGCACCATGCCGGATAGATCGATAATCTCGAGATCCGGCATCGCGGCCGCGAATTCCTGCTTCCAGTGGCCATATGTCAGCGGATTTTTCCATGCATCGCCAACGAGGACGACGCCAGTCAAGTCGGGAACGACCGCGCGTGCCGCAGTCAGTATCTGCGTCGGAGACACTTTGGCAAAGATTGCGGTCGTGCCGGGCAGGAACAGCGCGCGCGTCTCGGGCAGATCGGGCACGAAGCCGTAAACCACGGGTGCGGCGGGCCAGATGTCGTGCTTGCGCCCCTGAAGGAATTTCGCCGACGCGACGCCGATCGAGACGATGACGTCGATCGACCGATGCGCGTATTTGGTCTTGAGATGACCGACCAGGCTCTCCTCGTAGTCCGGTCCCGGGAAACGGGCGAGATCGAGGCTTTCGCCGTAGATCACGGTGTGGATCTCTCCATTTTCCTTCGCAGCCGTGCGGATACCGGCAAAAATCTCCGAATAAAATGGCGAACGAAAGTCGGCGTCTTCCAGCACCAGGATCGAGCGCTGCCCCGGACCGTCGGCTGCAGGGCATTCATGTGCCAGGGTTGCGAACAGGCAGGCGATCAGGAGCCGTTTGATCGCGATGACCATCCTCATTGCTGACTCTGTGCCTGGCCTGTGTTTGCAACGGGCGCCTCCTCGATGAGGTCGCATCCGAGCATACCTGCCGGTTCCGAAGTTTCAATGAAAGGATTTGATCCGGCTGTGCCGCGCAGGCGGCGGTTCACTTGGCCCGCATGCAGAGCGAAGAAGGACCGCTACTTGAACGGATCCTGGATCGACGGCGCCGACTGCCTGATACGACGCACGCTCACGGGCGAGCCGTCGGAAACGAACAGCAGTTCGTAGCGGCGGCCTTCGCTGTCGGTGGCGGAGCAGGTGACGTCAGTCACCTTCTTGGCGGCGAAATTGCCGGTCTGGCGGCAGAGGCCGGTGGAGGTCTGCTCGGCCGGCACCGGCAGTCCGTCGACCTTGGGGCGGTCCTTGGAGTTGAGCAGCATGCGGTCGATCGGCAGCTCATAGGAGTTGTCGTCGGCGCGCTTGCCGTTCTCGCCGGAGAACGACACGACGTGATTCTCGTCGGCGGGATCGTCGACCGCGACCGTGAAATTGACCCGGCCCCTGTCGCCGTGGGCGTAGGCCACCGTCTTGCAGGCGAAGGTGCGGCCGGCGACCTTCAACGTCTTGCAGTGGCCGGACATCAGCGCCAGCAAGTCGATAAAGGCGCTCTGCTGCCCGGGTGGATTGTTGACGGGAATCGGCGCGGAAGACTCGGCAAAACAAGGGCTTGTCAAGAGGACGAACGTGGCGACGAGGGCGACAGCGAGGATGGATCGGCAGAGGCGCATCGGAAGGCTCACATGCCAGGGAACCACGGAAAAGTTCCGTCCGACAACCAGCGAACCGCAAATTGGTTGCGATCCCGTTTGCTCAGCCAAATCCGTCTGAAATACCACCGCGCCACCCCAACGGCGATTCGCCCAGATCGCCCGACCCATTCCCGGCCGGCACTTGCCGCCCGGCCGGTGTTTTTTTCGTGGCGGGGCTACCCCATCGCCGCCTGCCAGCGCGCATCGCGCAAGGATGGGCGGCGGTGCAGGCGCGCGTCGAGCAGGGCGCGGGCGCGGGCCAGCTCGCCGCTGCGCATGAGGGCAACGACAAAAGTGTCCTCGATCAACTCGCGCTGGGCGTGGCTGCCGCCGAGACGCACGACCTCGCCGAGGACCGGCGCGAGCATTTGCACGCAAGCCGCGTAATCCTCGTCCGCAAAGGCGGCCAGCGCGCGGCAGACCGCCGGCACCACGGGACCGGCCGGCAGCTTGCCGTCGGCGAGCCGCTGCTCGATCGCGGCAAGACGCGCGGCGAGCGCTTCGCGATTTTGCGTCGCAGCCGCGAACAGCGCCATGTGAATATCGGCGAAGGACAGGCTTGATTTCGGAAACAATTCTTGCGCGGTGGCATCGGCTTCGAGCCAGAGCGCTCTCGGCACGGCGTGGCCGTAAGCCGACAGGCGCCAGAGCAGTGACGCACCGTCGGTGACGAGATTGAGCGGCGGCGCTTGTGTGGCCTTCGGCTGCAGCACATCGGCATAGATCGCGAGCGCCCGCGCGGCATCGCCATGCTCCAGCGCGCCGAGCGCCTGATGCCAGCGGATGTGGCCGTGCAAAATTCCGGCGCGGTCGTAACAGGGGATCCAGTCGTCGACGAGCCGGTCGGCCGCCTCGATCGAACCGTCCTCGAACATCGCATGCAGCACGGCGTGCGCGGCATGGGCATTCTGCCGGCGCAGCTCGAAGCCGCGCTCGGTGACGCCGCGCCCGCGACTGACATTGCCGTTCTCGGTCATCGCCCAGCCGTACATGGTGAGGAACCACCAATCCTCGCCATAGTGATGCGCGACGCGCTCGCACAGCTCCTGTCGTGCGCGGTCGTGATCGGCCATGCCGGAGAACGCGTACAGGCCGAACGCGCCGAGCGGCAGCGACAGCACCAATGCATCGCGCGGCCAGGCCTCGACGTGCTTCATCGTCGCCGCGATCGCCTCGGGCAGCCGGCCCTCGATTGCGAGCGCCAGCGTCTCGACATGCGAGCGCTCGCGTTCCGTGCCGCGTTTCGCCACGAGCTCGCGCGCGAGTGCTGCCTTCTGCCGTGCCAGATCGCCTTGCTGATAGAAGGCATGCACGCGGGCGCGGGCGATCTGGGGGAGCGCAAAATCCGGATCGAGCGCAATCGCGCGCTCCAGCGTTTCCGCCGTGCCGGTCCAGCCCGCGAGCATGAGGTCGACACCCTCGCCATAAGCGGATGCCGCCTCGGGCGAAGAGGTAGATAGCGGCAGGCCGTAGCGATCTTCGAGGGCCATTCTTGTCTCCGGCTCAGGCCGTCCGCGCGCGACGTCCTTCAATCGGATAGGCCGGGTCGTTGTAGCCCGGCGTCGAGGGATGACCCGGCACGACCAGTCTGTCGATCAGCGCCTCGTCCTCGGCAGTGAAACGATAGTCGAGCGCGCCGGTGTAGCCGTCCCATTGCTCCTCGGTGCGCGGACCGGCAACGATCGAGGAGACAAAAGCGGAGTTCAGCACCCAGGCGACCGCGAACTGGCCTGCGGTGATGCCCTTTTTCTCGGCGTGGGCCTTGATCTCCTGCGCCAGCTGGAGCGATTCCGACCGCCATTCGGTCTGCATCATGCGCGTATCGTTGCGGCCTGCGCGCGTCTCCTTGTCGGGAGCCGCGTCGGGCTTGTATTTGCCGGTCAGGACGCCACGCGCGAGCGGGCTGTAGGGCACGATGCCGAGGCCGTAATAGGAGCAGGCCGGGAAGTGCTCGACTTCGGGCATGCGATTCATGGCGTTGTAATAGGGCTGGCTCACCGCGGGCCTGTCGATCCCAAGCCGGTCGCAGATGTTGCAGATTTCGGCGACGCGCCAAGCGCGGTAGTTCGAGACGCCGAAATAGCGCACCTTGCCGGCGCGGATCAGGTCGCCCATCGCGCGCACCGTCTCCTCCAGGGGCGTCGAATGGTCTTCCTTGTGCAGATAATAGATGTCGATGCGGTCGGTGCAGAGCCGCTTCAGGCTCTCATCTGCCGCTTGCAACACCCAGCGTCGCGACAGGCCGACACGGTTGGGATCCTCGCCCATGGGGTTCGCAAGTTTCGTCGCGAGCACCCAAGCGTGACGGTTGTTGCCGATCGCGCGTCCCACGACCTCTTCGGATGCGCCCTTCGAATAGGCATCGGCGGTGTCGATGAAGTTGATCCCGGCCTCGTGCGCCTTCGCGATGATCCGCTTTGAGGTGGCTTCATCGGTCGGCCCGCCGAACATCATCGTGCCCAAACAGATCGGCGACACCTTGAGGCCGCTGCGGCCGAGTTGGCGGTATTGCATGGGGCGCGTCCTTAGCTGCTTCTTCGGGCGACAGCATAACCGTCTCACTCGGTCATTGCGAGCGCAGCGAAGCAATCCAGAGATGCGTCTGCGGCGGCAGTCTGGATTGCTTCGCTGCGCTCGCAATGACGACGTTGGCGGAGATGCTTCCTACGCTCTCAACTGTCATCGCCCGGCTTGACCGGGCGATCCAGTATTCCGAGAGGGCTATAGTTCAATCGAGAAGCCGCGGTGTACTGGATTCCCCGCCTGCCCGGGGAATGACAGCGGTGGGTATCGCTCCTACCCCGGCCCCTTCAAAATCTTGAACACACCATTAGCCATCACCAAGCAGCGGCCGTCCACGCTGACCTCGGTGCTCATGAAGATCAGGCTGCGCGTCGCGCGCACCACGCGCGGGCGGGAGATCAGGATATCGCCGATCTGGCCGGCTTCGACGAAATGGGTGTCGAGCTGCACCGTCGCCATGAACTCCTTGCCGGAGACGTAGCGGGCGGTCATGCCGCAGGTACGGTCCGCGAAGGTCATCATCACGCCGCCCTGGACCATGCCGCGGCGATTGTGGTGCTTGTCCTCGGTTGCGAGTGCGAATTCGTATTGGCCGTCGACCTTGCGCTCCCACAGGGGGCCGATCAGATGCATGAAGCCCGTGGTCTCCAGAATGGTCCAGCCGTCTGCTTTCAGCCTTGCGGCTGCCTTATTGGTCATGTCGTCCATTCCTGAGCGGGTCGTGCGATCTCATTTCATCGGGGCCGGACGTGGTGTAGTCAAGCATCATGAGACCGTTCGACGATGCCACACGGCGGAATATCGCGGCCGCCTGCGCGGCCTTCACGCGGCTGCCGGAGGACGAAGCGCCGGCGGCGTTGAAGCGCGCCGCGGTGGCAGTTGCGCTGACTGCGGCCAGCGAGAGCGATGACACGGCGTTGCTGCTCACGCTACGCGCATCTCATTTGCGCGCCCATCGCGGGCAATGGGCCTTGCCCGGCGGCCGCTGCGATGCCGGCGAGACGCCGGTCGAGGCGGCGCTGCGCGAACTCGACGAGGAGCTAGGCCTCCACCTCACCAGCGCGGAGGTGCTCGGCACGCTGGATGATTATCCGACCCGCTCGGGCTATCTGATTACGCCGGTCGTGGTCTGGGCCGCCGATAGTGCCGCGATCAAACCAAACCCGGACGAGGTCGCCTCCGTCCACCGCATCGCGCTTGCGACGGTCGAGCGCTCCGACGCTTTCGATTTCGTCGTGATCCCCGAGAGCACGCGCCGTGTGATCCGCTTTCATCATCAGTCGAGCCTGATCCACGCGCCGACGGCGGCCCTGATCTACCAGTTCCGCGAGGTACTGGCGGGGCGGCACACCCGCGTCACCGAGCTGGAACAGCCGGTATTCGCCTGGAAGTGACGCGAGGGACGAAAACGAGGTAAACGACGTGTTAACGTGACGGTTACCGGATGCCTGCTAAGAGGGCAGCATGCATCAATCGATTCGAAATGCCGTGAGACTGGTTCCACTCGCGCTCGTCCTGCTCGCGCCCGTTGCGCGCGGTGGCGAATCCGACGCGCTGCCGCCGGCCGTCCGCAATGCTAATGCCCAGCTGTTGTCGCAGTTCTTTGCGCAAGGCGGCGGGTCGCCCGCCGTGCTCGAATATCGTCGCAAGCTGCAGGAGTATCAGGCGGCGCGCGCAGCCTTTGACGAGGAAGCCGGCGCCTATTGGAGTCAGATCTCCGAGAAGCGGAAAGGTCGCAACGCCAAGCGGCGCAGCGGTCAGCAGATCACGCTCGACGACTACGTGCTGGAGCACCCGCCGCTCTATAACGGGCCGAAACGGCCGGTGAATCCGGAGCCGGAGGAAACCCCGGACCGCCCGACAAAAAAGCCGATCCCCGTGGTCGCCGATCTGCTGCGTGCGGCGCAGGAACTCTACCAGTTCACGCCGCAGCGGCCGGCCAGCGAAGTCGAATTCAAGCGCGTCTATGCACGCTACGCGCTGGCCTCGGGGCTGACGCGCGAGCAGGCGGTGCGGGTCTATGCGTTCGAGACCGGCGGCACCGGCAGTTACGACGTGCAGGCGGGAATCGAGCATGGCGGCAAGCGCGCCATTTCGACCGCGATGGGCTACAACCAGCTGCTGACGACCAACAGCGTCGAGTTGCTGGCCGAGCAAGGCCATGAATTCATCCGCGCGCTTTCAGACAAGGTGGCGAGGACCTCGGGCCCGGCGCGCCAGTCGCTCGAGCACAAGCTCACTGTGCTCAAGAAAATGGTGGCGCATGCCAAATCGGTGCCCGACACCTGGTCGGAGCACGAGAAGATCGGCAACACCGCGCAGGGCTGGGCCATGCATGCCATGGTGCTCGACATCGACATCGGGCCGATGCTGCAGACCCACAAGCTGCTCACCTCGGTGCTGTTCGCACGCGCCAAGGGTTATAGCCGCCCGCTCAGCGCGGCCGAGCTCGAGATGATGAACCTCACCGGCGACGGCACCGGCCTCGACATGGTGACGATGCCGCAGGCGATGCGCGAGCAGGTGCCGACCTCGAACTTCTTCCAGCGCGGTGGCTACGAGCGCAACCCGGTCGCGATCCGCCACAACACGGTGGCGAAGCTGCTGGCGGTGACGGACACGAGGATGGACAGCAACAGCAACAATGCCGGCGCGCGGGAGCTGGCGGGCGCGTTTTAGTCCTCGGTAGCTGTCATGTCACGCGCAGGCGGGGCATCCAGTACGCCGCGGCGTCTCCGTTCAAGCACTACCATCTCTGGAATACTGGATCGTCCGCCTTCGCGGACGATGACACCGAGGGCGCGGCGGCGCTGTCGTCCGCCAGCCTCGCCCTACTGATCCGACCCGAACTTGAACTTGCCGTCGCCTTCCAGATACGGGCCGCTGCGCATGTAGAGCTGGCCGTTGTGGCCGAGGAAGAACAGCGTGCCCTTCGGCACCTTCTTGGCGCCCTTCAGGAGTTCACCGGCATTGCTGGTGCCCATCTTGTAGGAAAAGGTCTTGCCGTCCTTGTCATAGGCGTAGCCGGTGTCGGGCTTGAGCTCCCAAGGTGTTGCAGCGGTCTGCGCCAATGCGGGCGCAGCGAACACGCCGAGCACGGCCGTCACCAGAAAGATCTTTGTTGAAATTGCCATCACCCTATCCTCCCCATCGAGGCGCCCGGCTTGAACAAATCACGAACGATGCATCCGGGTCAATTTGCGAAAGCGCCGCAGCGGTTCACGTCTTGCCGAGCAGTTTGTGATTTTCCCTTCGTCCCCGCGCGACTATGTTCCGCTTTCCGTCTAGAACGCAATTCGACAAAAACATTGGGTAGGGGATGATTCGAATGAACCTCGTCATGAAAGCTTGCTGGGCCGCCGGCCTGATGCTGACGGCGCTCGCGCCGGCCGCCCGGGCCGATGATTACCAGCTCAGCCACAACCAGCGGATTTCGTGCAGCCGCGGCCTGGCCCCGGGCAAGCTGAACACCGCGACCTGCAAGTCATACACCTACCTCTTCAACACCAAGACCTCGGAATATTTCCGCTGCCAGGTCTCGCTGGCGCTGACCCGCGACAACAAGGAAGTCATCAACGTCCAGACCGACGGCGCCTGCACCAAGAAGCCGCGCATCTTCGAGACCGACGGCCATTACGATTTCGACGCCACCGAGACCGAGCCGCCGAACACCAATTCCTTCTTCGGCCCCGGCGGCTACTCGGTCTGGGCCGCCGACGTGGGCGCGCAGAAAGTCCGCGGCTGCATCATCATCTCGTCCGGCCTCGGCTCCGACATCTCCAAATGCCTGGACATGACCTTCCAGTGAGGGGCTGTCCACGCCTGGCTGCGCCACCTCGCCGCACCCGCCGAGTTCCCCAAAAATCGAGCCAGGACAGCCATTTACCGCAGTCCTGTTTTGACTTTTGGATGGGTTGACCCGCACCCCTCATCCGGCCAACTTCCCGGCCGGTTTGGGGAGTGGAAAGAACATGAAACGGACAATTTTCGGCGTGGCCACGGCTCTTGCTCTGGCGGCGTCGGCGCCTTGTGCGCAGGCGCAATCCTTCATCAACGTGCTGACCGGCGGCACCTCCGGCGTCTACTATCCGCTCGGGGTCGCGATCGGGAAGATCTACGGCGACAAGATTCCGAACGTGAAGACGCAGGTGCAGGCCACCAAGGCGTCGGTCGAGAACCTGATCCTGCTTCAGCAGGGCCGCGGCGAGATCGCGTTCACGCTGGGCGACTCGCTCAAGGCCGCCTGGGATGGCGACGAGGAAGCGGGCTTCAAGTCCAAGCTCGACAAGCTCAGGACCATCGGCGCGATCTATCCGAACTACATCCAGATCGTCGCGACCGCCGAGAGCGGCATCAAGACGCTGGCGGACCTCAAGGGCAAGAGCCTGTCGGTCGGCGCGCCGAAATCGGGCACGGAGCTGAATTCGCGCGCGATCCTGGCGGCGGCCGGCATGAGCTACAAGGATCTCGGCAAGGTCGAGTATCTGCCGTTTGCCGAATCCGTCGATCTCATGAAGAACCGCCAGCTCGCCGCGACCTTGCAATCGGCCGGCCTCGGCGTGGCCTCGCTGAAGGATCTGTCGACCTCGAGCCCGATCACGGTGGTGTCGGTGCCGAAGGAGACCGTCGACAAGATCGGCCTGCCCTTCGTCGCGGCGACCATTCCCGCCAACACCTACACCGGGCAGGATAAGGACGTGCCGACCGCGGCCGTGATCAACTATCTCGTCACCAGCTCGGCGGTGTCGGACGATCTCGCCTACCAGATGACAAAACTGATCTACGAGTCGCTGCCCGAGCTCGCCAACGCGCATGCGGCCGGCAAGGAGATCAAGCTCGAGACGGCCGCCAGCGGCAGCCCCGTTCCGCTGCACCCCGGCGCGATCCGCTATTACAAGGAAAAAGGGCTGATCAAGTAATCAGCTTTCGTTATCGGACGTCATGGCCGGGCTTGTCCCGGCCATCCACGTTCCAAGGCCAAGCGAGAAAGATCGTGGATGCCCGGGTCAAGCCCGGGCATGACGGCGCGGATGGACCGTGCCAATGCTATAAGCGCTCGACGATTGGGGATGGGTTGAAATGCTGGAGAAGGCAGAGGGCGCTCAAGAGCCCATCAAGGTCGAGTTCGACAATTTCGAGCACGGTTTTCCGGAAGGCTTCGGCCCGGGCTGGTGGGGCACGCTCGCCTACTGGATCGGCATCGCCTTCGCGACGTTCCAGCTTTATGTCGCGGCTTTCAACTATCTGCCGAGCCAGGTGGTGCGCGGCGTCCATGTCGGCTTCCTCATTCTCCTCACCTTCGGTCTGATCGGCAACTTCACCGCCAAAAGCGATTTCGGCCGCGCGATCGGCTGGCTGATCGGCGGCGCGGGCTTTCTGTGCGGGCTTTATCAATGGATCTTCTATGCGGATCTTATCGCACGTGACGGCGATCCGACGCGCCTCGATCTCGTGGTCGGCACGCTGCTCGCCGTCCTGATCTTCGAGGGCACGCGGCGGCTGATGGGCGCCGCGCTCCCGCTGATGTGCGGCGCCTGCCTCGTCTACTGGTTCTTCGGCCAGTATCTGCCGTCACCGCTCAACCATCGCGGCTATGATTTCGACCAGATCGTCACGCATCTGTCGTTCGGCACCGAAGGTTTTTACGGCGTGCCGATCTACGTCTCGGCGACCTACATCTTCCTGTTCATCCTGTTCGGCTCGTTCCTGGAGCGCGCCGGCATGATCCAGCTCTTCACCGACGTTTCCCTTGGATTATTCGGCAGGACCCGTGGCGGCCCGGCCAAGGTGGCGGTGTTCGCCTCGGGCATGATGGGCACGATCTCCGGCTCCGGCGTCGCCAACGTCGTCACCGTCGGCCAATTCACGATTCCGCTGATGATCAGGTTCGGCTATCGCCGCGCATTCGCGGCCGGCGTCGAGGCGACAGCCTCGATGGGCGGACAGATCATGCCGCCGGTGATGGGCGCGGTTGCCTTCATCATGGCGGAGACGCTCGGCGTCCAATATTCGGAGATCGTGAAAGCGGCCGCGATTCCCGCGATGCTCTATTTCGCCTCCGCCTTCTGGATGGTGCATCTGGAAGCCGGCAAGCACGGGCTCACCGGCATGAAAAAGTCGGAGACCCCGAGCGCCTGGAAGGCGCTGGTGAAGGGTTGGTACCTCGTGCTGCCGCTCGCAGCCCTCGTCTACATGCTGTTCGAAGGCTTTACGCCGCTCTACGCCGGGAGCATGGGTCTCGCGCTCACAGTGGGGCTGATCCTTGGCACCGCCATCACGACAGGCGCGTCTTCGATGGCGATCCGCTATATCTTCTGGATCGGGCTCGCTCTCGTCGTCGCCGCGCTCTCGCGCGATGGTCTCCAGATCGTGCCGGTCGCCTGCGTCGTCGTCGCGTTGATCGTGATCACTGCGTTCGTGCGCGGCGGATTTTCCGCCCTGCGCGCCTGCCGCGATGCGCTGGCCGAAAGCGCGAAATCCGCCATCACCGTCGGCATGGCCTGCGCCATCGTCGGCGTCATCATCGGCATGATGTCGCAGACCGGGGTCGGCACCATCTTCGGCGGCTGGGTGATCGGCCTCGGCGAGAAGAGCCTGTTCCTGGCGCTGATCATGACCATGCTGCTGTCGATCCTGCTCGGCACCGGCATCCCGACCATCCCGACCTACATCATCACGGCAGCGCTCGCGGCGCCTGCGCTGGCCAAACTCGGCGTGCCCTTGATCGCGAGCCACATGTTCGCGTTCTATTACGGCATCATGGCCGACCTCTCGCCGCCGGTCGCGCTGGCAGCGTTAGCCGCAGCACCGATCGCGAAGGAGAATCCGGACAAGATCGGCTGGGAGGCGATGCGCATCGCGCTCGCCGGCTACGTCATCCCCTTCATATTCGTCTATTCGCCGGCGCTGATGCTGCAGGCGGGCGATCCCATGGCGGCCAAGCTCGGCTTCTACGGCGCGGTGGCGCTGGCGACTCTCAAGGCGCTGGTGGCGATCGCGCTGTTCGGCATGGTCGCGATCGGCTTCCTGTTCGCGCGCCTGACATTCCTCGAACGTTTGGTCGCGCTCGGTGCCGCGCTGTGCCTGCTCGGAGACTTCCCGTTCAGCGACACCGCGGGCTTCCTGCTCGCTGCGGCAATCGTGCTGTGGCAGTGGCGGCGGCGTCCGCCGGCGTCGGTCGAGGCGGTGTGAGCCTCTGCTTCGTCACAGCCTCAGGCGTGAAGGCGCTGGCGCTGTCCGCATTCACGCTGGTGTGGACGCATTCGATCGCGAAGGTCGACTGGCAGGAAGACTGGCGCGTCACCCCCGCCGGGCTCGAACTGACGCAGGCACGCGTCAAGGGCACCGGCCCCGGCATGGAGCCGCCGCCCGAGGCGCGCCTGGTCGACGGCTGGTTTCAATGGAGGCCCGCGCGCGCGCCGATGCCGGAGGTCGTGCTTGGCAATTCGGGCGCGGCTGGTGAATGGCGGCTATGCCATGACGGCAAGTGCCGGACGTTGTCCGAGATTGTCGGTCATCCCATTGGTGCTAGCGTCACCACCATGAAGGTCTGCAACGATCCGGGCTACTAAAACAACAACACGGGAGAAACGCGATGGACCGGCTTAAGGGCAAGGTTGCAATGGTGGTGGGCGCCGGCTCGATCGGGCCGGGTTGGGGCAACGGCAAGGCCACCGCGGTCACCTTTGCGCGTGAGGGCGCGCAGGTGTTTTGCGTCGATCGCAACGGCGCGGCGGCCGAGGAGACCGTGAAGATCATCACGGACGAAGGCGGTAAGGCGAGCGCGTTTACGGCCGACGTCTCGCGTGCGCGCGAGGTCGAGGCGATGGTCGCGGCGTGCCTGAAGGCCTACGGCCGCATCGACGTGCTCGACAACAATGTCGGCATCGCCGAGATGGGCAGCGTTGTCGAGGTGACCGAGGAGAGCTGGGACCGCGTCTTCAGCGTCAACCTCAAGAGCGCCTATTTCGCCATGAAGCACGTCATCCCCGTGATGGTGAAGCAGGGTGGGGGCTCCATCATCAACATCTCCTCGATCGCCTCGATCCGCCACATGGGTATCTCCTACGTCACTTACGGCACCTCGAAGGCGGCGATGAACCAGATGACCCGCACCACCGCGATCGAGTTTGCGCGCCACCATGTCCGCGTCAACGCGATCCTGCCCGGCCTGATGAAGACGCCGATGGTGGAACATTCCGCAGGTCTTGCGAACAGCTATGCCAAGGGCGACGTCGAAGCGATGTGGCGCGCGCGCGATGCGCAAGTGCCGATGGGCCACATGGGCGACGCCTTCGACGTCGCCAACGCCGCGCTGTTCCTGGCCTCGGACGAAGCGAAATACGTGACGGGGATCGAGCTCGTGGTGGACGGCGGGATCACATGCAAGGCGGGGGCGTAGGCGCCCCTCCATATTCCGCCGTCGTCCTGGACAAGCGAGCGTAGCGAGTGCTGATCCAGGACCCATAACCACAGGGAGAAGTTCGGCGAAGGCTGATGGCTCCAGCTTTCTTCAACAACAGGCATTCGGGGTAATGGGTCCTGGCTTTCGCCAGGACGACATCACTGCGCCAGCGCCAGAATCCCGCCGGCAAACGAATGCCACGCCGCAGTCTCGCTGACCGGCCAGTTCAGCACCTTCACCGTCAGCATCGCGAGCGTGCCGGTGATGTAGACCGGATGCACGCGGCCCTCGGTGCGCCAGTCGCGTACCATGGCGACGACGAGCAGCAGCGAGGCGACCATCGCGGGTGCGATGGTGACGGGCACCGGCGGCGGCCCGGGCGGTCCCGGAGGCGCGAGGAAGGTGAGAAACCAGCGCGCGATCGCCGCATCGAGGATCGAGACCGCGGCGAGCAGCATCAGGCGCTTGTGAATCTCCGGCTTTCGCGTGTTCATGATCGCGAGCACGAATACACCAGCGAAGAACGCGATCCCGCTCATCGGCACGATCGAGAAGGCAATGCCTGCCTCTTTCTGGCCGAGCGCCGCGGAATGCTGCATCACATGGACGGAGGCGAGGAAGCCGAAGATCGTCATCGCGGTCGCGAGCGAAACGCCGGCGATGCCGAGCGCACGGTGATTGACCACGCGGCCTGAGGCGGCGAGCCAGGTCTGGATCACGAAATAGAGAGACCACGTGAAGAACAACAGACCGTGGAAATGAATGACGGGGCTTGCGGACAACGTCCGGTTGGCGAGCGGTACAAAATAGGTCGGTGCGAAGCCGAGAAAGGCGGTGGCCGCGCAGGCCAGTGCCATGTGGAGATAGAAATATCGTGCGGGCGACGCATCTCGCGCGCGCACACGACGGTCGTCGATCAGGGTCGTCATGAGGGATGAGTCTGGAGAGGCGGCGTTTGGTTCAAGCCCCTAGCCACCTGTGCAGGGGCACTTGTCGAGGATGGGGATTTAACCCCCCGCGCTCAATTCTGCGCGATCGAGCTCTTCCTCGATCCGATGAAACGCATCGTCGCCGATCACTTCCTTGGCGCGGAGGTCGAAGATCGACTTTCGCGCGGCCGCGATGCCACGGCGGCGCAGCGGGTCGGCGGGCAGTTCGCCGTTGGTGATGCCGCCATGGGGATCGTCGTCGGCCTGCATCAGGATGGCGCGATATTCGAGCCGCAGGATTTCCGCTTCCTCCGACGGATCGTCCTCGATCGCGTCGAGCGCCGCGCGATAGGCGACGGCGCGGGCACGCGCGACCTCGATGCCGACGGGATCGTCGTCCTTGAGGCCGAACGCCAGGATCAGCGGCCGCAACGTCAGGCCCTGAATGACCAGCGTGCCGAGCACGACCGCAAACGCCGAGAAGACGATGAAGTCACGATGCGGAAAGCTCTCTGGCAGGGCAAAGGCGGTGGCGAGCGTGACGAGGCCGCGCATGCCGCACCAGGAGATGATGAGGCCGCCCTTGGCCGAGGCGACCTGCCTCGGATCCTTGGGATGGTAGATCCCATGCGCCACCAGCGTGCGCAGCGTCGTGCGGTAGAACGTGACCCAGAGCAGCCGAACCAAGACCACGGTGAGCAGGATCCAGGCGGCGGCCAGGCAATATTCCCAGCGTACGTCCGCGTCGAGCCGTGTCCAGATCGGCCGCATCTGCATGCCGATCAGCATGAAGGCAAGCACGTTGAGCACGAACACCATCGTCTCCCACACCGCGTAGGACGGCACCCGCAGCCGCGCCGGCATACGGGCGGGTGCAGCGCGTGCCATCGTGATGGCGTACACGACGATGGTGAGGATGCCAGAGAGGCCGAGATGTTCAGCGCCGATCCAGACCATGAAGGTGGTGGCGAATTGCATGATGATCGAACTTGGAGCCTCCGTGATCCGCACGATCACCAGTGGCATGACTCTCGCGGCGAGATAGCCGGCCACGACGCTGCCGACCAGGGCCAGCGCCATGGTCGGCGCGACCTGGCTCCATGCCAGATGCTCGGTGGCAACCGCTCCGACCGCGATGCGATAGATCAACAGCGCGGTCGCGTCGTTGAGCAGGCTCTCGCCCTCAAGGACCTTGACCATGCGGTGAGGCAGCTTGACCTGGCTCAGGATCGCGACTGCGGCGGCCGCGTCCGGCGGGGCCACGATGGCGCCGAGTGCAACCGCGGCGGCCCAGGGCATGTCAGGCATCAGCCGATGCGCGACGTAGGCCACAGCGGCCGTGGTCAGGCCGACGGCGGCGACGACCAGGGTGGAGACCGGAACCCAATTGTTGCGGAGATCGCGCAGCGAGGTGTCGAAGGCGGCATCGAGCAGGACCGGTGCGACAAAAAGAGCCAGTGCCAGGTCGGGCTCCAGCGTCCAGGACGGGCTCGACGGCACAAAGGCGATCAGCGCACCCCCGATCGCGAGAAAGGTCGGATAGGGGACCTTGATCCGCCGCGCCAGCGCCGATAATCCAACGGCGCCGAGCAGAAGCACGATGATCCATTCGAATGTCGACACGTTGATCCCCGAAACCGATTTGAGCGGCGCCACAAGCTAGCACCAATCCGGCCGTATGATGGATAGTGCAGCCCCAAGGCAAGGCCTCAACCCGGACCTTAACTCAAGATTGAAACCCAAGATTTGCCGACTGTGACGAGCATGCGTTTCCTCATTCAATGGTCCGGCGCCGGGGTGCTCTTCGCGCTCTCGTTCGTCGTGGCTCATGCCGCGACCGGCGGCGAACCGCCCGCGGTCCCGCAGGTCGACATCGCGCCGTGCCTCGCGGCTGCCGCGGCCGACGATATTGACAAGGCCGTCACGGCCTGCGCCGCCGTGATCGACAATGAGAAGACGGCGAAGGCCGACCTGATCAAGGCGCTGATCGCGCGCGGCGCGCTGTTTGCCCGGCATGATCAGGTCGACCGCGCAATCGCTGACGACAGCCGCGCCCTGGAGCTCGATTCCGGTCTCGCCGATATCTTCAACGCGCGGGGCGAACTCTGGCTGAGGAAGGGTGACAAGCCCAAGGCGGTGCAGGACTTCGGCGCGGCATTGAAGATCGATCCGAACCACGAGAAGGCCAAGGTCAACCACAAGGCGATGGCGCGCGAGATCGAGCGGATCGGCGCGCAGATGGCGGTCGCGGGCAAGCCCAGCTTCATTTGCAAGGGTGCCCGCCGTCCCGTCGAGAAGGCGATCTGCGCCAACCGCGAGCTCGCTGATCTCGACCGTGAGGTCTTTGCCGCCAACGCGCGCGTGTTGCGCGAAGCCCGCAATGCAGGCGAAGCGAAGGCGCTTCAGCGCGAGCAGGACGATTTCATCGCCCGCCGCAACGCCGGTTTCGGCCGGCCGGGGTACGATTTGAAGAAGGCAATGCAGGAGCGGCTGCAGCGGCTCAACGGGGTGGACGGGTATTGAAGCTTTAGGGCCTCCGCAACCTCAGGCCCGGGCATGACGACTTCTCGTGAGAAGGGCGCTGGCGCGCCCCTGACTGGCTCAATTTTGAACCCATCGCGTCCCCGCCGCGACAATGGTGAAAGCCTGATGTCCCGGAGCCCTCTGCCATGTGCGGCACGCATCCTTCCGCGCAAATATTCTCGTTTGCCAAGATCTCGCTTCGCTCGCTCCTGCTCAGCGCGGCAATGAGCGTCGTTCTCGTCGCCCCTACCTCGGCCGGCGTCGATTGCGTGATGGGGAGCAAGGCCGCTCCGGCTGAGCTGATCCCGGCCTGCAGCGCCATCATTGACCAGGCCTCAAATCCATCCTCCGATCGCGCCGCGGCATTGCTGGTGCGCGCCGACGCCAATGCGCGGATCTCGGGCGGCCTCACACAGGCGCTGCGAGATATCGATCGCGCCATTGCGCTCGATGCCAAGAATGCAAAAGCCTGGCGCCTGCGCGGCGATCTCCTCCGCGAGGCCGGCGGCGATCTCAACCGCGCCGCGGCGGACCTCAGCAAGGCCATCGAGCTCGATCCGCAGGATTCGGAATCTTACGAGCTGCGCGGCGTCGTCTACACCAACCAGCGCCGGCTCGACCGCGCGCTTGCCGATTACGACCAGGCGATCAAGCTGAAGCCTGACAATGCACAGGCCTGGTCAGACCGCGGCGTGACCTATTATCTCGGCGGCGACAACGAGAAGGCGATCCGCGATCTCAGCGAGGCGTTGCGCCTCGATCCGAACCGGCCGCGCAGCTACACCAATCGTGGCGCCGCCTACAAGAAGCTCGGTCAGCTCGACAAGGCGGTTGCCGACGACGGCGAGGCGATCAGGCTCGATCCGAAGGTGCCCGAATATTACGACAATCGCGGGCTGTCGCTGGCCGCGATGGGCGAGTACGACAAGGCGATTACCGATTACGACCAGGCGCTGCGGCTGGCGCCGCGACCGAACTTCTTCACCAACCGCGGCGACTCCTACCACCTCAAGGGCGAGCTTGGCGCGGCGCTGAACGATTACGAGGCCGCGCTGAAACTCGATCCGAATTTCGCGCAGACCTACAATAACCGCGCCGTGCTCTACAAGAAGATGGGCGAACGCAGGAAGGCGCTGGCCGACTACGAGACCGCGTTGCGGCTCGATCCCGGCAATGACAACGCCGCCGCCGGCCGCCGCGCTATGATCGCGGAGATTGCGAAATTCGGCGGCGAGCCGCTGCGGCCGCTCGCTGCGAATTCCGGCAATGGCCCCTCGTTCGATTGTGCCACTGCGAAGCGCGAGGTCGAGAAGGTGATTTGTGCCGATCCGCAGCTGGGCGTGCTCGATCGCCAGATCGCCGAGACCTATGAGCGCGTGCTGAAATCGGCGGGATCGCGCTCGGCCAGCGACCTCCGTCGCACCCAGCGCGATTTCCTCGCCACCCGCAATACGAGCTTCGGCCGCCCGGGCTATGATCTCAGGAAGGTCATGCAGGAGCGGCTGCAGCGGCTCAATGCGATGGATAGCTGAACACTGTTCTTTTCAGCTTGAACCGTGGCCCGTTCCCGGGAAAATACCCCCCAAACATGGCCGGTACTTGATCCCTGTCATGGCGGGACGTTTGTCCTGCCACAAGGTCAGGGCCAGGCGAATAAAGGGAACGGGAGCGCGGGAATGAACGTCCGAGGAAACATCGACGGAAAGAGCCTCTATCACGAGGTTTATGCGCGCTCGCTGGCCGACCCTGAGGGTTTTTGGGCCGAGGCGGCCAAGGAGATCGACTGGATCGAGCCACCGAAAAAGATCTTCGATCCCTCACAGGGCGTTTACGGCCGCTGGTTCAGCGGTGGCGTCGTCAACACCTGCTACAACGCGCTCGACCGCCACGTCGAACGCGGCCGCGCCGACCAGATCGCGCTGATTCATGATTCGCCGCTGGCAAATAGCGTCACCAAATTCACCTACGCCGAACTGCTGGCCGAAGTGCAGGCGCTCGCCGCCATCATGCAGGATTTTGGTGTCGCCAAGGGCGATCGCGTCATCCTCTATATGCCGATGGTCACGGAGGCCGTGGTCGCGATGCTCGCCTGCGCGCGCATTGGCGCGGTGCACTCCGTGGTGTTCGGCGGCTTTGCCGCGAAAGAGCTCGCCACCCGCATCGACGATGCGCAGCCAAAATTGATCCTGTCGGCGAGCTGCGGCATCGAGCCCGGCCGGATCGTGCAGTACAAGCCGCTGCTCGACGAGGCGATCAGGCTTGCGGGGGCAAAGCCGAAGGCCTGCATCGTGCTGCAACGTTCGCAGCTCGTCTGCGCCCTCACGCCCGGCCGCGACTATGATTGGGCGGGCCTGCGCCGCAAGGCGATGAACGACGGAAAACAGGCGCCTTGCGTGCCGGTCGCCGCTACCGATCCGCTCTACATCCTCTATACGTCAGGCACGACCGGCATTCCCAAGGGCGTCGTGCGCGACAATGGCGGCCATCTCGTCGCGGTGAAATGGTCCATGTTCAACCTCTATGGCGTCAAGCCGGGTGAGGTCTGGTGGTGCGGCTCCGATATCGGCTGGGTGGTCGGCCACAGCTACATCGTCTACGGCCCACTGCTGCACGGCGCGACCTCGATCATGTATGAGGGCAAGCCGGTCGGCACGCCCGATGCCGGCGCGTTTTGGCGCGTGATCAGCGAGCACAAGGCTGTCGCCTTCTTCACTGCGCCGACCGCGTTCCGCGCGATCCGGAAAGAAGATCCGGAAGGAAAATTCATCAGGCAATACGATCTCTCGACCTTCCGCACGCTGTTCCTGGCCGGCGAGCGTGCCGATCCGCCGACGGTGGAATGGTCGGAGCAGCAGCTGAAAGTGCCTGTCATCGACCATTGGTGGCAGACCGAGACCGGCTGGTGCATCGCCGGCAACCCGGTCGGCTTAGGCCAGCTGCCGGTGAAGCACGGCTCGCCGACGGTGCCGATGCCGGGCTATCAGGTCGACGTGGTCGACGAAGCGGCAAAGCCGGTCGGTCCGAACACCATGGGCTCGATCGTCATCAAGCTGCCGATGCCGCCGGGCTGCCTGCCGACGCTGTGGAATCAGGACGAACGTTTCAAGGAAGCCTATCTCACCGAATTTCCCGGCTACTACAAAACGTCGGATGCCGGCTACAAGGACGAAGACGGTTATGTCTTCGTCATGGGCCGCACCGACGACATCATCAACGTCGCCGGCCATCGGCTCTCCACCGGCGGCATGGAGGAGATCCTGGCTTCGCATCCCGACGTCGCCGAATGCGCCGTGCTCGGCGTCAAGGACGCGATCAAGGGCGAGGTCCCCTGCGGCTTCCTGGTGCTCAAGGCGGGCGTGAAGCGGGCCCCGGCCGAGATCGAGAAGGAGATCATCGCGCTGGTGCGCGACAAGCTCGGTCCCGTTGCCGCGTTCAAGCTGGCCATCACCGTCGGCCGCCTGCCCAAGACGCGCTCCGGAAAGATATTGCGCGGCACCATCAAGAAGATCGCCGATGGTGAAGCCTGGACCATGCCGGCGACGATCGAGGACCCCAAGGTGCTGGACGAGATCGGCGATGCGCTGAAGGGGCGGGTGTGAGGTTTGCAATGGGGCTTGAATAGGCCGCATTTTTCCGCTCAATCCTCATCCTGAGGAGCGCGCCTGGCGCGCGTCTCGAAGGATGAAAGGCCCGCTGCTGCAGCTTGGCCTGCATGGTTCGAGACGCCCGCTGCGCGGGCTCCTCACCATGAGGATGAAGGGCCTGCCATGAATTCGAAGCCGTTTCTAGCGATTGCATTTGCGGGCCTCATTCTCTCCGCCTGCTCCGCGCGCTACCAGACGCCGGTGGCGATGGGCGGCGACGATGACGACGCGGTCTGCCAGAGTCGCGGCTATGCGGCCGGCTCGCCCGAATACGTGGCCTGCCGCAAGGACCGCGACGTCCAGCGCAGCGCCGCGACCACCCGCGCCGACCGCCGCCAGCGCGACCTCGGCGAATACATGCTGAACCATCCGGACCGGCCATGATGTAAGCTGCGGCATTATCCTGCCGCGACACATCTGCAACGCCGCAGCCAAATCGCAATCGCATTTGTCCTGATTTGATCGGCATCAAATCCTTCACCATTGCCTTTCTGCTCTGACGCTGATGTCGCGCAACGAAGCGCGCACAAGGCTGAAGGGGAATGCAATGGACGGAATGACAAGAAACATGGCGCGGCTCGCGGCGCTGGGTGCGACGCTGGTGGGAGCTCTTGCCTCGGCACAGGCTGCCGATTTGCCGATCTATAAAAAGGCGCCGCCGCCGGTAGAAGCCTTCAATCCCTGGATGGTACGTTTGCGGGTACTAGGCGTGTTGCCGGATGCGGGCGGCTCGACCGTCAATGTCGCCGGCGTTCCGTCGCTGTCGTCGCCGAATTCGGGCCTCTCGATCAGCGACCAGGTCGTGCCTGAGCTCGACATCAGCTATTTCTTCACCAAGAACATCGCGGCCGAGCTGATCCTCGGTGTCACCCGGCATTCGATCAGCGGCACCGGCTCGCTGGCAAATCTGCCGATCGGCAAGACCACGCTGCTACCGCCGACGCTGACCCTGCAATATCACTTCGACAATTTCGGCGCGTTCAAGCCGTATATCGGCGCCGGCGTGAACTACACCGTGTTCTTCAACAATTCCGCGGCCAACGCGCCGGCCGCGATCGTCGGTCCGCCCGCGATCGTCGCCACCGCCACGAGCCTGCATGTCAGCAACGCCTTCGGTGGCGCGGTGCAGTTCGGCTTCGACTACATGCTCGATCGGCACTGGGGCCTCAACGTCGACGTCAAGAAGCTCTGGTTGCGGCCGGACTATTCGGCGACGGTCAGTGGTCTGCCGGTTACCGGTACCGCGCATATCGACCCGTGGCTGGTCGGCGGTGGTGTGACGTATAAGTTCTGAAGTTTGGCGGGAGCACGCTGCCGCGCGACCGCGGACAGTTACAAACAAAAACGCGGCGGGTTGGCCCGCCGCGTTCGCATTCCCATTCGATGACCAACAGGGAGTGAAGGATTACTCCTCCTCCTGGTCCTGCTTCTTGCCGCCGAGCGTCTTCAGCTTGGCGAACACGGCATCGACGTTGAGATCGTCGCTGGACCGCTCCGCGGGTTCGTACTCGTCCTTCTTGGTGGTTTCTGAGGCCGGCAGCAGGGTGGCGCCGCCATAGGCTGCGTCGATCGGCTTTTCCTTGGCCGCGCGCGCGACCTCGAAATCGAGCTCGATCTGCGAGCAGAGGCCGAGGGTGACGGGATCAATCGGCGTCAGCTGGGAGGTGTTCCAGTGGGTGCGATCGCGGACACTGGCGATCGTGCTCTTGGTCGTGCCGACCAGGCGCATGATCTGGGCGTCCTTGAGCTCGGGATGGTTGCGCAGCAGCCAGAGGATGGCGCTCGGGCGTTCGTGGCGGCGCGAGACCGGGGTGTAGCGCGGGCCCTTGCGCTTGGGCTGCGGCGGCAGCACCACCTTGCTCTCCTGGAGGCGGAGTCGGTAGTCCGGGTTGTTCTCGCCCTTCTCGATCTCCTCGCGGGTCAGCTGGCCGTTGGAGAGCGGATCCATGCCCTTGATGCCCTGAGCGGCGTCGCCATCGGCGATCGCGCGCACCTCGAGGGGGTGCATTTTGGTGAAATCGGCGACCTGATCGAAGGTCAGCGCGGTGTTGTCGAGCAGCCAGACGGCGGTCGCCTTGGGCATCAGAGGTGCGTTGCTCATGGCAAATCTCCTTTGTGCTTCGCCCACCCCTTTGGAGGCGAAACCGGTGGTCATCAGCGATGACTGGGAATTCGCGCTATATAAGCCCGGAGGGGGTAGCCACGCAATGGTTCTGCTATAGATAGTGCCTTGACAGCGCCCGAAAGGGGGCCCAATTCCCTCTGAAGTCCCTGTAAGACCGTACCCAAGCCCTATTCATTCATCGACCGCTTCCCGCCCATTTGGCGAGGTGATTCGGTCCCGAGATCGCTCAATGTCAGCCAAACCAGACCTCAAGATCGTGCTTTGTTCTCCCCGTGGCTTCTGCGCCGGGGTGGTCCGGGCGATCGACACCGTGGAACGGGCGCTCGATAAATACGGCGCCCCCGTCTATGTTCGCCACGAGATTGTGCACAATAAGTACGTCGTCGATGGGTTGAAGAAGAAGGGCGCGATCTTCGTCGAGGAACTCGCCGAGATCCCGGAAAACACCACCGCGCCGGTGGTGTTCTCGGCCCACGGCGTGCCGAAATCGGTTCCGGCCGACGCCACGTCCCGCAATTTGTTCTCGCTCGATGCGACCTGCCCCCTGGTCACCAAGGTGCACCGCGAGGCCGCAATCCATTTCAAGCGCGGCCGCGAGATCTTCCTGATCGGCCATTCCCATCATCCGGAGGTGGTGGGCACGCTCGGCCAGCTTCCGACCGGCGCCGTGACCCTGATCGAGACCGCCGAGGACGCCAAGACCATCGCCCCGAAGGACCCGAACAACCTCGCCTTCGTGACCCAGACCACGCTGTCGATCGACGACACCGCGGAGATCGTGGCGCTCCTGAAGGAACGCTTCCCGAACATCAACGGGCCGCACAAGGAAGACATCTGCTACGCCACCACCAACCGCCAGCTCGCGGTGAAGAAGGTGGCGCCGGTGGTTGACGCCCTGATCGTGGTCGGTGCGCCGAACTCGTCGAACTCGCAGCGCCTGCGTGAGGTCGCCGAGCGCGAGGGCTGCCCGATCGCCGTGCTGGCGCAGCGCGCCACCGAAATCGACTGGAAGCGGTTCGAGAACATCACCAGCCTCGGCATCACCGCGGGCGCCTCGGCCCCGGAAGTGATCGTCGAGGAGATCATGGACGCGTTCGCCGAGCGCTTCACGCTGCATGTGGAGACGGTCTCGGCCGCGGAAGAAAACGAATTCTTCCCGCTGCCGCGTCAGGTGCGCCCCGAAGCCGCCGCCGAGTAGACCTTCATGGCGGTCTACACCGACGTTGCCGCCGACGAGCTTGCGGACTTCCTCAACCAATACGATCTCGGCGAGTTGCTCTCCTATAAGGGCATCGCCGAGGGCGTCGAAAATTCCAACTTCCTGCTGCATACGACCAAGGGGTCGTTCATCCTCACGCTCTATGAGAAGCGCGTGGCGAAGAACGATCTGCCGTTCTTCCTCGCGCTGATGACGCATCTGGCCGAGCACGGCGTCAACTGCCCGCTGCCGGTGAAGGGAACGGACGGCGAGGCGTTGCGCGAGCTGTCGGGCCGGCCGGCCGCGATCATCACCTTTCTCGAAGGCGTCTGGCCGCGCAAGCCGAACGCGGCCCATTGCGCCGGTGTCGGCGAGGGGCTCGCCAGGATGCATCTGGCTGGCGCGAATTTCGCGATCAGGCGTGCGAACGCGCTATCGGTCCCGGGCTGGCGGCCGCTGTTCGATGCGGCGTCACAGCGGGCGGACGAGGTGCAGCCCGGCCTGCGCGCGTTCCTGAGCCACGAGCTCGACTACCTCGAGAGCGGCGTCTGGCCGACGCAGCTGCCCGAAGGCGTGATCCACGCCGATCTCTTCAACGACAACGTCTTCTTCCTGGGCGACAAGCTCTCCGGGATCATCGACTTCACTTTCGCCTGCAATGATATGCTGGCTTATGATGTTGCGATCTGCCTCAACGCCTGGTGCTTCGAGCCGGATCATTCCTTCAACGTTACCAAGGCGCGGGCCTTCCTCAATGCCTATGGCCGCGTGCGAAAGCTGTCCGAGGCGGAAGAGGCCGCGCTGCCGCTGCTCGCGCGCGGCGCCGCGATGCGCTTCCTGCTGACGCGGCTGGTCGACTGGCTCAACGTTCCGCCGGGCGCGCTGGTTCGGCCGAAGGATCCGCTGGAATATGTCCGCAAGCTGCGCTTCCACCAGAGTGTTTCCAGCGTGCGCGACTACGGGCTGATGCCGTCGGGGCTGGTGGCGTGAGCGAGCTCCCGATTGTCACGATCTACACCGACGGCGCCTGCTCGGGAAATCCGGGGCCCGGCGGCTGGGGCGCGATCCTGAAGTTCGGCGACAAGGAAAAGGAACTGAACGGTGGTGAGCGCCACACCACCAACAACCAGATGGAATTGATGGCGGCGATCTCCGCGTTGGAAGCGCTGAAGAAGCCGTGCACCGTCGATCTCTATACCGACAGCCAGTATGTCCGTCAGGGCATCACCGGCTGGATCCACGGCTGGAAACGCAACGGCTGGCGCACCGCCGATAAGAAGCCGGTGAAGAATGTCGAGCTATGGCAGCGCCTCGATGCCGCGCTGAAGGCTCATGACGTGCGCTGGCACTGGGTCAAGGGCCACGCAGGCCATCCCGAGAACGAACGCGCCGATCAGCTCGCGCGCGACGGGATTGTGAAGGCGCGGTTGCAGGCGCGGGTGGCGGAGTAGCGCGGATCCGCGCTCCTTCCTCATGCTCCGCCGTCATCGTCCGGCTTGACCGGGCGATCCAGTACGCCGCGGCTCTCGATTTAACAACAACTGTCTCTGGAATACTGGATGCCCCGCTTTCGCGGGGCATGACAGTGTCGTTTGTGGCTGAAAGCGGCGGCCGCTTACAGCTGCCCGAGCAGCGTATCGCCGCCGGACACTTCGACCTTGCCCGGCATCGCCTCGAGGTTCAGCTTCTTGACCACGCCGTCCTCGACCAGCATCGAATAGCGCTTGGAGCGGATGCCGAGACCGTTGCCGGAGGCGTCGAGCTCCATGCCGATCGCCTTGGTGAAGTCGGCATTGCCGTCGGCCAGGAAGATGGCCTCGTCGCGCTGGTCGGTGTCGCGCTTCCAGGCGTTCATGACGAAGGCGTCGTTGACGGAGACGATTGCGATGGTGTCGACGCCCTTGTCCTTCAGGGCGTAGGCGTTAAGGAAGATGCTCGGCAGATGCATCTTGTGGCAGGTCCCGGTATAGGCGCCGGGCACCGCGAACAGCGCTACTTTCTTGCCCTTGAAGATGTCGTCGGTGGTCTTCACCTGCGGGCCTTCGGCCGTCATCACTCGGAATTTCGCCTCGGGCAGCTTGTCGCCAGTCTGGATCGCCATCGTCAGTCTCCCTGAAAATCGGTCCCGCTTTTTAGACCGTGCGGCGGCGCTGCACAATGTTGCCGGCACGGATAGTGACCCGGAGGCGGTGAGGGCGGGACCCTTCACCGTTATGTCATCAGCCGGCGAAACCGCCGCCGTCGAGGAAGGCCTGCTCGTCCGGCGTGGTGTCGCGGCCGAGCAGACGGTTGCGGTGGGGGAAGCGGCCAAACCGCCGGATGATGTCGGCGTGCTCCCGCGCGTATTTCAGGTTTTCGGCATTCTCGGTGTTTTGAAACAGCGCGACGCAGTGCAATTGGTCGGGCAGGTGCTCGGAATGCATGAAGGGCAGATAGAGGAATTCGAGCAGGACCGGGTCGATCCTTTGATCTGCACCCCGTGCAATGGCGCGGCGGGCGACGTCGCGCGCCAACGCGTCGCTGGCAAAGGCCTGCGACGTGCCCCGAAACATGTTGCGCGGAAACTGGTCGAGCACGATGACGAGCGCGAGTGCGCCCCCGTCGGTCGCCTCCCATGACGAAAGCTCGCCGGCGACCGCCTTCTGCCACAGCGCGAGAAAGCGGCGCCTGACCTCCGTGTCGAATGCGTCGTTGCGCTCGTACCATGCATCGCGGCCGGCCTCGCGCCAGAAGGCGAGGATGCCGGCCGGACTGATGTTGCTGTCGTCGGTCATGAACGAAAGAGGCGCTTACGCCGCCTCCGCCTTCTTCTCGTCGCGCAGCTGCCGGCGCAGGATCTTGCCGACATTGGTCTTCGGCAGGTCGGTGCGGAATTCGATGTGCTTGGGCACCTTGTAGCCCGTCAACTGCTCCTGGCAGAACTTGACCAGGGCCTCCGCCGTAAGGTTCGGGTCCTTCTTGACCACGAACGCCTTCACCGCCTCTCCCGACTTGGAATCGGGAATGCCGATGACGGCGCATTCGAGCACTCCGGGGTTGCTCGCGATCACTTCTTCGATCTCGTTCGGATAGACATTGAAGCCGGAGACCAGGATCATGTCCTTCTTGCGATCGACGATCTTGGTGTAGCCCCTCTCGTCCATGATGCCGATGTCGCCGGTGCGGAAATAGCCGTCCGCGGTCATCACCTTGGCGGTCTCCTCCGGCCTGTTCCAGTAGCCCGACATCACCTGCGGGCCCTTGGCGCAGATCTCGCCGGGCTGGCCAAGCGGCATCTCGTTGCCGTCGTCGTCGCGGATGGAGATCCAGGTCGAGGGCACGGGGATGCCGATGGTGCCGTTGAACTCGGGATCGGTCGTGGTGTTGCAGGTCAGCGTCGGAGATGTCTCCGACAGGCCGTAGCCTTCGGCGATGGAGCAGCCCGTGATCGCCTTCCACTGCTCGGCGACCGGGCGCTGCACCGCCATGCCGCCACCGTTCGAGATCTTTAGCTTGGAGAAGTCGAGCTTCTTGAAGTCGGGATGGTGCATCAGGCCGTTGTAGAGCGTGTTCACGGCGGGGAAGTTGTTGACCTGGTACTTCGCCAATTCCTTGATGAAGCCCGGGATGTCGCGCGGATTGGGGATCAGGAGATTGCAGCCGCCGGCGCGCACCGCGAGCAGGTAGCAAGCCGTCAGGGCGAAGATGTGATAGAGCGGCAGCGCGCAGACGACCATGAGTTGATCGACGTGCGGCGGCGCGGCCATCGCCGGCTGCAGCCAGGCGTCGTTCTGCAGGACGTTGGCGACGATGTTGCGATGAAGCAGGGTGGCACCCTTGGACACGCCGGTGGTGCCGCCGGTATATTGCAGGAAGGCGACGTCGCCGGGCGACAGCTTCGGCTTGTTGAAGGCCAGAGAGCGGCCGGCGGAGATCGCGTCGTTGAAGGACACCGCGCCCGGCAGCGACCAGGCCGGCACCATCTTCTTGACGCGGCGAACGACCAGATTGACGATCACGCCCTTGAAGCCGAGCAGGTCGCCCATGCTGCCGACGATGACGTGCTTGACTTGCGTCTTCGCGATCACCTGCTCGACGGTGTGGGCGAAGTTCTCCAGCACGATGATGGCTTCGGCGCCGGAATCCTTGAGTTGGTGCTCGAGCTCGCGTGGCGTGTAGAGCGGATTGACATTGACCACCGCGAAACCGGCGCGCAGCACGGCCGCGGTCGCGACCGGATATTGCAGCACGTTCGGCATCATGATCGCGACGCGGGCGCCGCGTTGCAGGCCTCGCCCTTGCAGGTAGGACGCCATCGCCAGCGACATCTGGTCGAGGTCGCGATAGCTGATCGACTTGTCCATGCAGATGAACGCCTTGCGGTCGGCGAACTTGGCGAAGCTCTCCTCCAGAAGGTCGACCAGCGATGAATATTGCGTCGGCTCGATATCGGCGGGGACGCCGGGCGGATATTGCTTAAGCCAGATGCGCTCCATGGAAACTCCCCTCATTGACCAGAGCCCGTTGTGTCTCGGGCTTGCCTCATTGCCGTCAGTATCGAGCCTGCCGGAACGGGTGGCAAGCGGTCGAGGCTTAAGACAAACGTCAGGGAGTGGCTATCGGAATCCTCGCAAATGGCGCTGCCGCAAGTGCGAAATGCTGCGCGGTCTCGGCTCGCGTCGGCCGTTAACTGTTGTTGGCCGGCTTGGCGGGCTTGGTCGCGGCCTTGGGCTTGGCGGGCTTGGCCGCCTGCTCACCGCTTGCCGCAGGCTTTGCCGCCGCATCGGGCTTGGCTGCGGCATGCTTGGTACCGGCCGGCTTGGCTGCGGATTTGCCGTCGGCCGGCTTGGCGGCCGCCATCGGCTTGCTGTCGGGCTTCGCCGCCGCCGTCTTGGCATCCTTCGGCTTGTCTGCCGCGTCGGGCTTTTTGGCGACGCGCGACTTCTTGCCACGCGGCTTTGGCGTGGCCTGCTGGTCGGCATCGGCCGCGACCGCCGCGATCAGCGCAGTCCCGGTGCGGGTCGGGCCGGTATACACCAGCACGGGCTCGGTCGCCGCCGGGGCCGAGGCCATCAGCTCGGAGGCCTTCATCAGGGGCGGCTGAAGCCCGGCCGTGAAGAAGGTGACCTGGGCTTCGCCGCCCGTGGCCGAAGCCGATCCGGATGTGCCGCCATTGGTCGCGATCAGCGCGTCGTCATCGTCGCTGGCCGGCCGCTTGCGATGGCCGCCGCACATGTCGTCACGCAGGTTCGGCGGCGACGCGTCGACCGGCACCAGCTTGTCCACGGTGCCGAGCGAGGGCCGGAGCCAGGTGAGATTGTCTTGCGAGAAGCCGCGCTCCAGCAGCTGCGCCGCCTTCACCGCGCGCGCGGTGCCGGAGTTGGCGCCCAGCACGACGGCGATCAGCCGGCGGCCGTTGCGGGTGGCCGATGCGACGAGGTTGTAGCCGGAGGCGCAGATGAAGCCAGTCTTGAAACCGTCGGCGCCGGGATAGCGGCCGATCAGCTTGTTGAAATTGCCGGTGACGCGCTTGCCGAAGCGGATTGCTGGAATATGCACGAAATACTCGTACTCGGGCAGGTCGCGCAGGAACGAGCGCGCGAGAATGCCGAGATCCCGCGCGGAGGTGATCTGTCCGTCGGCGGGCAGGCCGTTCGGATTGACGTAGCTCGTCTGCGTCATGCCGAGCTTCTGCGCGGTGTCGTTCATCAGCACCGAGAAGCCGTCGATCGAACCGCCGACGCCTTCGGCGAGCACGACGGCCATGTCGTTCGCCGACTTCACCATCATCATCTTGAGTGCGTTGTCGACGGTAAGCTGCGTTCCCGGGCGAAACCCCATCTTCGACGGCGACTGCGAGGCTGCCGTCGGCGACACCGTGAGAAGTGTGTCGAGAGTGAGCTTGCCGTCCTTGACCGCCTTCAGCGTCACATAGGCGGTCATGATCTTGGTGACGGAAGCCGGATACCAGGGAATGGTCGCGTTTTCCGCCTGCAGCACCTTGCCGCTGTCGGCCTCAATCAGGAGCAGCGCTTCGGCGCTCGCCGCGCGCGGCGCGAGCAATGCGCCGCATGCGAGGGCCGCGGCGAGCAGGTTGAACAGAGATTGACGAAGCAGCGGGCGAAGAGCGTGCACTATCCGATTCCGGTCCTTGGAGACCCGCCGGTTCCGGTCGGCTCTCGTGATCTGATGTTCGGTTCTGAAATCCAGCGCCGCCGCTTGCGGCGCCGCAAACCTATACCGGCTGGTGCGTCGGGAATAGGGGCATCAGCGGGGTATTCCGCAATGAAATAGGCCGAATTTCGACGATACCATGAGAACTTGCCAAAGCGGCTTGCCAAGGCGACTTACTAAGGCGACTTGGCTGCAGTCGCGGCAGCCTCAGCCGCTGTCACGCTGGCCCGTGCGTTCTCCTGAACCATGAACTGAGCCCTGGCGAGGTCGGCGAAATGGTCGCCTTTGGACACGAGTTCATCGAAAGTTCCGCTTTCGATCACACGCCCGTTCTCGAACACCAGGATGCGCGTGGCATTGCGGATGGTGGAGAGGCGATGGGCGATCACGAAGGTGGTGCGGCCCTTCATCACTTCGTCGAGAGCGGTATTCACCTTGGCCTCGGTGACGGCGTCGAGTGCGCTGGTCGCCTCGTCCAGGATCAGGATCGGCGGATCCTTCAGCAGTGCACGTGCGATCGACAGCCGCTGGCGCTCACCGCCCGACAGCATGCGGCCGCGCTCGCCGGCATTGGTCTCGAAGCCGCCGCTGCGCTCGATGAATTCGAGCGCCTGAGCGCGCTCCGCCGCCTTGCGCATCTCGGCCTCGGTGGCGTCCGGTTTGCCGACGCGCAAATTCTCCGCGATCGAGCGGTTGAACAGCAGCGCCTCCTGAAAGACTACGCCGATGTTCCGCCGCAGCGATGTCAGCGTCACCCCGCGCACGTCCATGCCGTCGATCCTGATGAAGCCGGACTGCGGATCGAAGGCGCGATGCAGCAGCGCAATCGCAGTGGATTTTCCAGCGCCGGTCGCGCCGACCAGCGCGATGGTCTGGCCGGGAAGCGCGGTGAAGGAGAGGTCCTCCACCGCCGGCCGCTTGCCGTCATAGGAGAAGGTGACGTCGTTGAATTCGACGAGGCCGGAGAGCCGACCCGCATCGATCGCGTCGTGCCGGTCGTGCACCGCAGGCACCGCATCGAGCACGTTGAAGAACTCGCGCAGCCGCGGGGCTTCCATGAACACGTTGTTGATGAAACTCACGACCTGCTCCAGTTTCTGGATCAGCAGCGTCGCGAAGCTCACGAACATCACGATCTCGCCGACCGAGGTCAGCCCCTGGTCGTGCAGCGCGATGCCGAAAGTGAAGATCGCGAGCACCGTGATCGTGGTGGAGGCGCGCGTGATGACGGTGACGAGCGCCCACCACGACAGCACCGGCATTTGCGCCGCTAGCAACTCGTCGGCGACGGAGCGCAGGCCCTTCACCTCGGAATCGATGCGCACGAAACTCTGCACCAGCGCGACATTGCCAAGGGCGTCGGAAGCGCGCGCGGAGAGCTCGCTGTAGTGCTCCTCCACCTCCATCTGCATGCCGAAGGTTCTGCGCACCACGAAGGTGGTCAGCGCGGTGAAGACGATGCAGAGCACGAACAGCAGGATTGCAAGCCGCCAGTTCAGGTAGAGCGACAGCGGCAGCAGCACCACGACCGAGAGGATCGCGGCAAAATGCTCTCGAAAGAAGCCGACCCATAATCGCCACAGCGCATCTGTGCCGTTCAGCATCACCTTCATCAACCGGCCCGAATGGGTGCCCGAATGGAAGGTCAGCGGCAGCTGCATGATGTGCTCGAAATAGTCCGTCAGGACCGCCTGCCGCTGGCGGTGGGAGAGCCGGTCGGCCTGCAACGCTACGACCGCGCTGCAGGCGATGGTGAACAGCCCGAACGCGACCCATGCAACCAGGAACGGCCAGGCCGAGTTGGAGCCTGCGACCGTCTTGCCGGAGAGCACATCGACGATTCGGCCGAACAGCACCGGCTCGGCGAATTGCGAGCCCGCAAGCAGGAGATTGACGATCGCGAGCAGCCAGCCCAGCCGTGCCTCCTTGCCGAGCAGCTCGAGAACGCGGGTGTAGAGGCGGAGAATGGGCATGGGCGAGGAGCTCGGGCGGATCGAACGGAGTGAGCCCATACTCTAATCAGGGATCGGCGGCGAGATATAGCGGAAGCTGTCGGTTTTGCTCAGTTGATCAACCGCCCTGCGACTGGCGGCAAGAACCCGCCGTCGAAGATATCGCCCGCCGCCGGCCGTTTGCGGAATTTGAAGTCCTGCGCGATCTGGTCGATCGCGCGGTCCATGCGCGCGGGGTCGATGTCGCCGAGGCCGTTGCGCCTGACCTCGTCGGTCAGGATGTTGTCGGCGAGGACGGTGCGCAGGCGCTCCAGCTCGAGATGGCGGTCGCCGTCCTCGATGCGGCTCGCGGCCTCGTCCGCCGCGCGCGCCGGCTCCTTGACGGTCGCGTTGATGCCGGCGATCAATGCGCGGACGAATCCCTTCACGGCGTCCGGCTTGGCCGCGGCGAAAGCCGGGTTGACCACGACGGCAAAGCCATAGGCCTCGCAACCATAATCGGCATAGCGAAGCGCGACGAGATCGTCGCCTGGCACGCCGCGGTCGCGCAGATTTACTGCCGAGAGATAGCTGAAGCCGGCGACGGCATCGACCTGTCCTGCGGAGAGGATCGGCTCGCGCACCGCGGCGCTGATCTTGTGGAATTTCACGTGAGCCGTGTCGATGCCGTTCTGCTGCGCCAGTGCCGGCCACAGCCGCATCGACAGATCGCTATCGGCAATGCCGACGGTCTTGCCGTCCAGGTCGGGCAGGAGGTGGATACCGCGGCTCCTGCGGGCGATGATCGCGTAGGGCGCGCGATTGAACAGCACGAACACCGCCTTGACCGGTGTCGCATCCTTGTCGCGGAAGCGGATCAGCTCGTTGATGTCGACGAGCCCGAGTTCGCTGTCGCCCTTGGCGACGCGCGCAAGCGCCTCCGGCGATCCGGCCGCGCTGCTGAAGGAGACGTTGAGACGTTCGGCGCTGAAGCTGCCGTCCTTTGCGGCAAGAAAGAACGGCGCCATGCTCGCATCGATAGGGCGGTCGAAGGTGAAGTGGATCGCAATGGAAGGCACAGCGGTCTCGGCCGCCGTGACGTCGCGCGCAGTCAGCACCGCAAGCGAGATTGCAGCGGCCAGCAGACCGCGAAGAGCGATTGTCGTGAATTCGAACATCAGTCGCGCCGGTCCGGTGTTATGATTTGGTGACGCTCGGAGCGCCGGCTGGCGACAAGCTTGTCCGCGCCAATATGAACGGCGGATGAGCGGCGGTTGCGTCACGATCACGCAACCCCGTTCAGCTTGTGTTGGGGTAGGGGAACCCAACATGGGATGCGGGTGTTTGAGAGACACGAGCCTGTCATCAGGCACCATTCGAGGTCCCAAGGAGGGTCCAGGACATGTTTGATAGATTTTCGGGATTTGTCGGCCGTAAGGCCGTTCTCGCTACCGCCGCGGTGCTGGCGCTGACCGCAATGGCTCCGACCGCTTCATACGCGGGCGGCCGTCATTGGCATGGTGGCGGCGGCGGTGCGGCCCTTGCCGGCGCGGCCATTGCCGGTGCTATCGGCACCGGCCTCGCAATCGCAGCGACCCGTGACGCCTACGCTTATGATGCTCCTGCTTATTACGGCGGCGGCCCGGTCTACTACGACGACGGTCCGGTCTATTACGGCGGCGACTCGTATATCGGTCCGCGCCCGTATCACCGTTGCGGCGGCCCATACCAGTCCGCGCAGGGCGGCCAAGGTAACCTTTCGACTTGCTACTAGCTTTGGCTAGCAAGTGTCGACTAGCCGGCCGTCGCTCTTGCCGCTACGGCCGGCTTTTTGCTTTTGCTGCCGTGCGTTAACGTCCCCGCCATGGGTTTAGAGTAGCTTCGCGTACATGAGTGATTCGCTTGAGCGGCTATATCTGGCTGTGCTCGCGGCCAGGGACCTTGATCCGGCAACATCGCGCACCGCGCGGCTGTTTCAGCGCGGCCCGTCCAAAATGGCGAAGAAGCTGGCTGAAGAGGCTATCGAGGTCGTCATCGACGCGGTCAACGGCGATAGCGAAGCCGTGATCCGGGAAAGCGCCGATCTGCTCTACAATCTCACCGTGCTCTGGGCCTCTGCCGGCGTGCGCCCTGAGGACGTCTGGC
This sequence comes from Bradyrhizobium sp. WSM1417, assembly GCF_000515415.1. Taxonomy (NCBI): domain Bacteria; kingdom Pseudomonadati; phylum Pseudomonadota; class Alphaproteobacteria; order Hyphomicrobiales; family Nitrobacteraceae; genus Bradyrhizobium; species Bradyrhizobium sp. WSM1417. Next base: position 203,091 of record NZ_KI911783.1, on the reverse strand, counting down.
GCGAGATGACGCGGCGTGAAGACATGCTCGGCATCGCCGAGAAGCTGCCGAAGTCGGCGATGAAACTGCCCAAAGTTGCGTCACCCCGCGTCGCCGCAAGGCGGCCTATCGTCGCGCTCGAAGGCCGCACCACGCGCAAGCGCCACTAGTATTGGTACAAATCGGTCCCATCTCGGCATGGACAAATCCGTCCCATGGTGCTTCATCGCGGCGCCATGCTGAAACGTATCTACGACTGGTGCATCGACGCCGCTCACAAGCCTTACGCGCTCTGGATCATGGGCGCCGTGGCTTTCGCTGAAAGCTCCTTCTTTCCCGTCCCGCCGGACGTGATGCTGATCCCCATGTCACTGGCGCGCCCGCAACGCGCCTGGGTCTATGCGGCGATCTGCACTGCGACGTCGGTGCTGGGTGGCCTGTTGGGCTACGCCATCGGTGCGCTGCTCTTCGACTCGGTCGGCCATTGGCTGATCGAGGTCTATGGCCTCGGCGGCAAGGTCGACGCCTTCCGCGCCTCCTATGCCGAATGGGGTGCCGTGATCATCCTGCTCAAGGGCCTGACACCGATCCCCTATAAGCTCGTGACCATCACGTCCGGCTTTGCCGGCTACAATATCGGGCTCTTCATCCTGTGCTCGATCGTGGCGCGTGGCGGGCGCTTCTTTATCGTGGCGATCCTGCTCAACCGCTACGGCGACTGGATCCGGGTCAAGATCGAGAAGCATCTCGGATTGGTGGTGGCAATCGGCGCCGCGGTGCTCGTGCTCGGCTTTGTCGTCGCAGTCAAATTGATCTAACCCGAAGGCGCTTTGCCCCCGCGCCTCGTTCGGCTACGGTTGGCGTCATGATGCTTCGATCCGGCAATCCGGTCCTGCGACTGGGCACGCTGACATTTGCGGTGCTTTCCGTCCTGCTCGTTGCCGGCGGGACCGGATGGCCGCAATCCGCACCGCCGGCGCTCGGCTTGCAGGAGCAAGGACCGCAGGTCGCACCGGCGCCCTCGACAGCCCCTTCGTCGCCGCCGGCGCATGAGGAAAATCCCGGGCTGATCAACGAAATGGGCAAGCTCTTCGACAAGCTGCCCTCGATCCTGCCGCCGATCAAAAGCCCGAGCGAGACCATGAACGACTTGTCGCGCCTGGCCAAGCCGTCGACCATGGTGTCGGGACGCGTAGCCTGTCCGGCCTCGTCGAACGGCGCGCCCGACTGCAAGCTCGCCGCCGACAAACTTTGCCAGAGCAAGGGCTACACGGAAGGAAAGAGCCTGAATGCCGACTCCGCCGAAAAGTGCTCGGCCAAGGTTCTGATCCCGGGTAGGCAACGCAAACCGGATGACTGCCGCACCGACACCTTCGTCACCAGCGCGCTGTGCCAGAACTGAGGACGTCGCGCGAGCAAGCAAGGAGCGCCCATGAGCCGCACGGAGCAGGACTTTCTCGGACAGCGTGAGATCGCCGACGACATCTATTACGGCGTCCAGACCATCCGCGGGAAGGAGAACTTCCACATCACCGGCATTCCGATGAACCAGGAGCCTTACTTCGTGAAGGCGCTCGGTTACGTCAAGAAGGCCGCCGCCATGGCCAACCGCGATCTCGGCGCGGTGGACACCAAGGTCGCGGAAGCCATCATCGTCGGCTGCGATCGCGTCATCGCCGGCGATATGATGGACCAGTTCGTCACCGACTTCATCCAGGGCGGGGCCGGCACCTCCACCAACATGAACGCCAACGAGGTGATCGCCAATCTCGCGCTGGAATCGCTCGGCTTTGCGAAGGGCGACTACCAGCACGTCAGCCCCAACGATCACGTCAATTACGGCCAGTCAACCAACGATACCTATCCGACCGCCTTTCGGCTGGCGCTGATCCTGCGGCTCGAGAGCTACATGACGGCGCTGCGTCAGCTCCAGGAGGCGTTCTTCGCCAAAGGCAGGGAGTTCGATCGCGTGCTCAAGATGGGCCGCACCCATTTGCAGGACGCGGTGCCGATGTCACTCGGCGCCGAATTCCGCGGTTGGGGCACCACCATGGGCGAGGAGGTCGATCGCATCTCCGAGGCGCGCGCGCTGCTGCGCGAGATCAATCTCGGCGCCACCGCGATCGGCACCTCCGTCACCGCGGCGCACGGCTATCCCAAGCTCGCGGTCCGGCATCTGAGCGCGCTCACCGGCGTCGACTTCATCCTTGCAGGCGATCTCGTCGAGGCGACGTCGGATACCGGCGCTTATGTGCAGCTCTCCGGCGTCCTCAAGCGCACCGCGAGCAAGCTGACCAAAATCTGCAACGACATCCGCCTGCTCGCCTCGGGCCCGCGTGCCGGCTTCAACGAGATCAACCTGCCGCAGCTTCAGCCGGGCTCCTCTATCATGCCGGGCAAGGTCAATCCTGTCATCCCCGAGGTCGTCAACCAGACCAGCTTCCTCGTCATCGGGCTCGACACCACCGTGACGCTCGCGGCATCCGCGGGTCAGCTCCAGCTCAACGTGATGGAGCCGGTGATCTCGTTCGCGCTGTTCTTCTCGATTCGTACCATGGAGCGCGCGGTCAACAGCCTGCGCGAGAATTGCGTCGTGGGCATCACTGCCAATGCGGAGCACACCCGCAACATGGTGCTGAACTCACTGGGTATCGTCACGGTGCTGAAGCCGCTGCTCGGCTACAAGCAATGCGCCGAGATCGCGCGCGAGGGCTACAAGAGCGGCAAGTCGCTGCACCAGATCGTCGTGGTCGAACGCAAGCTGCTGACCCAGGAGAAATGGGACGAGATGTTCTCGTTCGAGCGGCTGATCAATCCGGATTTGCTTGCGTGATGGCGTCGTCCCGCGCTGAATTCCGCGGCTTGGAATTGCGGTAACGCCGTCCTCCACGGCACCAAAACGCAATACTTGACAGTGGAAAGATTGCCTTGTTGGTATGGCTCCCAGCTTCGATTTGACCGCCAACAGAGGATCGTCTCGCAATGTCCATGCCTGCCTTGTTCAAGGGGCGCCTGTCGATCCCCGTGATCGGTTCGCCGCTCTTCATCATCTCGGTCCCCGATCTCGTGATCGCGCAGTGCAAGGCGGGCGTGGTCGGCTCGTTTCCCTCGCTGAACGCGCGGCCGCCGGAGCTGCTCGACGAGTGGCTGGCGCGGATCACCGAAGAGCTCGCGGCCTATGACCGCGCGCATCCCGACAAGCCGTCGGCGCCGTTTGCGGTCAACCAGATCGTGCACAAGTCGAACAACCGGCTCGACCATGACATGCAGCTCTGCGCCAAGTACAAGGTGCCGATGATCATCTCGTCGCTCGGCGCGCGCGAGGAGCTCAATCAGGCCGTGCACGGCTGGGGCGGCATCGTTTTCCACGATGTGATCAACCAGAAATTTGCGCACAAGGCGATCGAGAAGGGTGCCGACGGCCTGATCCTGGTCGCGGCGGGCGCGGGCGGCCATGCCGGCACGATCTCGCCGTTGGCGTTCGTCGCCGAAACACGAAAATGGTTCGACGGCCCGATCGCGCTGTCGGGCGCGATCGGCAACGGTAAGGCGATCCGCGCCGCGCGCATTCTCGGCGCCGACTTTGCCTATATCGGCTCGGCCTTCATCGCCACCAAGGAAGCCAATGCGGTCGAGAAGTACAAGGAGATGATCGCGGGCGCGACGGCCGACGACATCGTCTATTCCAACCTCTTCACCGGCGTGCACGGCAACTATCTGAAGCCTTCGATTCTCGCCGCCGGTATGGATCCGGAGAACCTGCCGACGTCCGACCCTTCCAAGATGAACTTCGGCACCGACGCCTCCGGCGAGCGCGCCAAGCCGAAAGCCTGGAAGGAAATCTGGGGTTCAGGCCAGGGCGTCGGCAGCATCGACGGCATCGTCCCCGCCGCCGATATGATCGCGCGTTTCAAGAAGGAGTACGACGAGGCGGTCGATCCGCCGTTGTGATCGGTCTCGTCTCCCGGACGCGCTGCAGCGTGCAACGCTGCTGCGCAGAGCCGGGACCCATCGCCCAACATGGACCCCGGATCTGCGGCGCACCGCTGCGTGCTGCGCCGCGTCCGGGGAACGCCAGCAAGATCGAGTGAAGAATGACCCCCATCTACCGCGTCGACGGCGACAGCGTCATTACCAGCCCGGATGCCGCGGGCCCGTGGGACCGGCGTATGCAGCACGGTTCGGCGCCGGCCTCGCTGGTGACGTGGGCGGCTGAGCGCATTCCGACGCCAGTTGCAATGGACATCGCGCGCGTCACCATCGACCTGATGCGCCCGGTGCCGGTGGCGCCGCTCACGATCGCGACCGAGATCTTGCGCGAGGGCCGCAAGATCCAGCTCTGCGGGGTCAAGCTGCTCGCCGACGGCGTCCAGGTGGTTGGCGCCACCGTGCTCAAGATCAAGCGCCAGGCGCTGACGCTGCCCGAGGACGTCAAGGCGCTGCCGGTTACGCTGCCGTCGCCGGAGGACTCGCTGCTCGAGGACGGTCATGCCGCCACCAGTCCGTTCGTGCGATCGGTGTCGATGCGCGCCGCGCGCGGCCGCTTCGGGCAAGCCGGTGCCGGCGCGATCTGGTTTCGCGTCGACCATCCCCTGATCGCAGGCGAAGCGCTCTCGCAGGCGATGCGCGCCGTGGTCGCGGCCGATTTTTCCAACGGCACCGCCTCGTCGCTCGATTTCCGCGCCTGGACCTATATCAACGCCGACCTCACCGTGAGCTTTTCGCGCCAGCCGATCGGCGAATGGATCCTGCTCGACGGCGATTCCTGGATCGGTCCCGACGGCGCCGGGCTTGCGATGTCGCGGCTCGCCGACCGGCAGGGCTATTTCGGTCGCGCCGTGCAAAGCCTTGTGATCGAGAAGCGGTAAGGCTCCTTATCTATCCCACCATTCGGCCCCGCCCGCTCCAAAAGCTCGCGCGCAGCACCTTCTTGTCGACCTTGCCGACGCCGGTCATCGGCAGTTGCTTGACGAACTGGATCTGCTTCGGCGCATGGGCCGAGCCTTTTCGCGTCTTCACCAGATTGATCAGTTCATCGGCGTCAGGTTTTGCGCCTTCGCGCAGGACGACGACAGCCGTGACGGATTCGCCCCATTTCTCGTCGGGGATGCCCACGACCGCCACCATGGCCACGTCCGCATGCTGCGACAGCACGTCCTCGACCTCGCGCGGAAAGATGTTGAAGCCGCCGGAGACGATCATGTCCTTCTTGCGGTCGAGGATGAACATGTAGCCGCGATCGTCCTTGCGAGCGATGTCGCCGGTGTGCACCCAGCCGTTCTTCAGCGTCTCGGCGGTGATGTCCGGCCGCTTCCAGTATTCCGCCATGACGTGTGGAGCGCGCACGCAGATTTCGCCGGCTTCGCCCGTCTTCACTTCCTGGTCGTTGTCGTCGAGGATCTTGACCTCGCATGCCGCGATCGGGAAACCGCATGACAGGAACAGCTCCGGCCTGTTGGGATCGTGATCCGCCTTGCGCAGCACCGAGATTGGATAGCATTCGGTCTGGCCGTAGAGCTGCGAGAACACCGGCCCGATCCGCTCGATGCCCTCGATCAGCCGGCTCGGCGACATCGCGGAGGCGCCGTAGAGCACCAGTTCGAGCGAGGAGAGGTCGGTCCTGCTCAACGCGGGATGATCGAGCAGCACATAGATCATGGTCGGCACGAACAGCGTGAAGTTGATGCGCTCGCGTGCGATCGTCGCCAGCACGGCCTCGGGATCAAAACCCTTCAGCATGTGCACGGTGCCGCCACGCATCAGGGTCGGCAGCACCTTCGTGCCGGCGACATGGCTGATCGGGGCGACGGCGAGATAGCGCGCGCCATCGGGGATCTCGAAATCGGCGAGGATCGCGGCCGCGGCCCCGGCATTTTCGCGGTGGTAGCGCAACGCGCCCTTGGATTTGCCGGTCGTGCCACCGGTGTAATTCAGCGTCGAGAGATCGTCGGCGACGGCGAGGCAATGCGCGCTGGCATGGCCTTCGCTCTCGATCGCCTGCAACAGGTCGACGCCATAGTCGGCCGGTCCCGTGGTGAACACCGCCTTGAGCCAGGCCGCCTGCGCTGCGAGCTCGCCGCCGCGCTCGCGGAAGGTGGCCGCATCGACCACCAGCATTTCGGCCCCGGAATCCTCGAGCTGAAACAGCTGGTCTCCCCGCGATCCCAAAGGATGCAGCCAGGTGACGCAGAGCCGCGACAGCTGCGCGGCGACGCCGGCGCACCAGGTGTCGGCGCGATTGGCGGTGAGGAATGCGACCCGCGCGCCGGGCTGCAATCCAAGCCGCATGAATACGCCCTGGATGCGTCCGATCAGGTCGATGGTGCCCTGATAGCTCAGCGATCCGCCGGGCCAGGCGAAAGCAGTGCGGCTCGGATAGCGCGACAGTGCCCGCAGCGCCTGCGCGCAAGTCGGAGACGATGCGTGGAGCGGATCGGACATATGTTTCCTCGCTGCTTTGTCATCGGCTTCTGGCGTGCCAATGTTTGCCGCAACGCTAGCATAGGGAATGCGGGATGGAACGACAAAGCCCGCGCGAGGGGAGGCATGCGTGACGTCGGATCGGCTGCAACGTTTCCACGGTCGCCTCGCCCTGCCACTGATTGCCGCGCCGATGTTTCTGGTGTCGGGCGTCGAGCTTATGGTCGCGGCCTGCCGCAACGGCGTGATCGGTAGCTTCCCTACCGTGAATTGCCGCAGCGCCGAGCAGCTTGAGGCGTGGCTCACAGACGTCGAAACGCGGCTGCTGCGGCACGAAGATCAAACCGGCCGCCAAGCCGCGCCACTCTGCCCAAACCTGATCGTGCACCGCTCCAATGCACGGCTGGAGCAGGATCTCGCCGTGCTGCTGCGCCACAAGCCGGAGCTCGTCATTACCTCCGTTGGATCGCCCGCGCCGGTGTTGAAGCCGCTGCATGAAGCCGGTGCATTGGTGCTTGCGGACGTTGCCTCGATCCGCCACGCCGAACGCGCGGCGGAAGCAGGTGCCGACGGGCTCGTGCTGCTTACCGCCGGCGCGGGCGGGCAAACCGGCTGGCTCAATCCGTTCGCCTTCGTCCGCGCGGTGCGCGCGTTCTACGATGGCATCATCGTGCTCGCGGGGGGCATCAGCGACGGGCACGCATTGCGCGCCGCCGAAGTGCTCGGCTGCGATCTCGGCTACATGGGCACGAAGTTCATTGCGACCCACGAGAGCATGGCGGACGAGCGTCACAAGCGCATGCTGGTCGACGGCAGCGCGGACGACATTTTGCTGACCACCGCGTTCACTGGCCTGCAGACCAGCATGCTCAAACCGTCGATCGTCGCGGCCGGTCTCGACCCCGATGATCTGCCGGCGCGCGGCGCGATCGACATCGGCAAGGACATCGATGTCAACGCACGCGAGAGCCGCCCCAAGCGCTGGCGCGATATCTGGAGCGGCGGGCATTCGATATCGGGTGTGACCGAAGTGATGGAGGTCAACGGTCTCGTCGCGCGGACGGTCGCGGAGTATCGGGAGGCGGGTGGCCGCCTCTCCCCGTAAAAATGCGGAGATCGACAGGGCCCATCGCCCCCTTCACGGTTAATCGAGCGCTCCTTAGAGGCCCCCACTTAACGGCAGATTAACCAACGCCCGGCAAGACTCCCTCTCACGGCCGCCAATCAGGACCGAGAGGGACAGGCGATGGACTTCGACTTTCTGAACGCCAAGACGGCGGCTTCGCTGGACGAGATTCGTGTTCGCGTAGCCCATGCGCTGGCCCGCCACCCGCTGTGCCGCAATGTGCGCTTCGACATCGTCAGCGTCCCCCGCACCCGCCGGGGCGGCAATTGGACGGTGGCGCTGCAATCGGTCGAGCCGCGCGGAGTCTGGGAGGCCTCGGAGATCGTGGCCGACATCCAGGACGCCTACGATCTGGCGATAGCTGCCTGATTTTGTTGAGCTTTCTAGGCGATGTCGCCGCAGTCCGCGCGATTGCCGTCGCAATGGCACGGTTAAGCCTTAATTTTCGCCCAGTTTCCGGGCAGTGATCACGTGGACTTGAAGCCGGTTGCGGAGAGACGTTTGTCGAAAGCCATCACCATCGTCGTGCTGACCTGCTTCCTTGTCCTCGGCGCCGCCACCACCGCCATTCTCGGCCGCGACAGCGTGCCCAGCGTCAGCGCCGAAATGATCACGCAGGCGCCGGCACCCAAGCCGCTTGCAACCAATCGGGCCGCCAAGGCGGATCGTCTGGTTCCGACGCTGGCACTGGCCTCGGCCGCGTTCGACCCGGTCCAGGTTCCTGCCGACAAGCTCTCGCAAATGCCCGTGCTGACCGAGCCGCTGCGCCAGGCGTTTGCCGCCGCCACGCCATCCGATTTCCCGATGCCCAAGGCGAGCGTGAACGAGGCTCCGGCCGCTGCAGAGATTCCTGCCGTCGAAGTCCCGGCCAAGCCGAAGGTCGTCGCCAAGCCGCAGCCGCAGAAATCCTATTCGCTGCTCTCCGACGTGCAGATCGCGGGCATCAGGGACCGTCTGAAATTGTCGTCGTCGCAAGAATATTACTGGCCCTCGGTTGAAACCGCGCTGCGCAATGTTGTCCGCAAGATCTCGGCAAACAAGCTGTCCAATCCGAACGTGCAGGGTGTTCCCATCGATCCCAATTGCGACGAGGTCCAGCAGTTGAAGTCGGCGGCGATGCCGCTGCTGTTCCAGCTGCGTGACGACCAGAAAGAGGAAGTGCGCAAGCTCGCCCGCATCATCGGGCTCGAGAAGGTCGCGCAGCAGATCTAACCCGCAAGTTCCTTCCGGAATTGCGGCTATATCGGGAACATCCGGCAATTGACAAGCGTTGCCCGCTCCAAAGAGGGAGTGGACCAATGCGCGCCTCGACAGCCTATTTCGTCGGTGCAGGAACCATCGTCGCAGCCATCGCCATTGGTCTCGGCGGCGGCATTGTCGCCGGCAATATCATGAATCCGGTCTCGCCCAAGCAGGGGCCTGATACCAGCAAGATGGCGCAACGCGCTGACGCCAAGCCCGCCACGACGGACGCGCCATCCGAGCGCTTGCAATATCTCACCGGCTCGCAAGCATTTGGCGCCATGGTCGCCGCGCCGGCGCAGGCCGAAGCCAAATCCGACGCTAAACCCGAATCCACGCCTGAAGCAAAATCCGAAGCTGCGAAGCCCGGCACGCAGACCACTCAGGCCAACGCTGAACAGCCCTCGCAAGCGGCTGCGGTAGAGCCGCCCAAGCCAGCGCCGGCATCGCCTCCGCAACTCGCGAAGCCTGCTGCACAGCAGGCCTCGACAGAGCCGTCATCCCCACCCGACAACGCCTATGCCAAGGCCAGGGATTCGGACGTCAAGCGGGCCACGTCTGAACGGCGCCGGACCGAGCGCCGTGAGCGCTGGGCCGAGCGCCGTCACTACGATTCCCGCGAGCCGCGCGGGATGCGCGACCGGACCGATTGGGACGACGTCGCGCGCAACATCCGCGAAGATGCCGATGCGCGCGAGGTCCCGAGCCGACCGCGCGGCGGCTTTCCGCAGATCAGGCTATTCGGCGACGACGATTAGGTCCGTCCTCGCCGTCGCGCGCGATCTATGACGGGCGCATCGACGGCTATGATCTGACGCAACACCGGCGAGATTTGCGCTGTGGACGGCGACCACTCACCCGCCGTGTGACTCCACGACCTTCCGGCAGCCGTCCGAAAGCTTCGACTTGTTCTCGCGCAGGCAGGCATTCATCTGCGGCGGCTTGCCGATGTGTTCGGCGCAGAATTTGCTCGCGTCGCTTCGGCAGGTCATCTGCTCCTGCGGCGTCGGACCGGATTGCGCAGCGGCGGTCTGGGCGGTCGCGGCGAGCAGCAGCACGGCAAGAACCGAAATCTTCATAAAACACCTCCTTGGGATGTCGTTGGTCCCGCATGGGATCAAGCGGGCCGGACCATCTCGCGAGCGCCGGGCGCAGGTCCATGCCATGTTCATGGCATCGGCCAGCCCGTCCCGCCGCCGTACCCCCATTTTCATGGCATGTATCAGCGCGCCGTCTTTTGTCATTCAGGCTGTACGTCGGCTGCGAGACCCGGTGATTGCATCGGGACGCCGAACGGGAAGCAGGAGAGCAAGATGTCGAAAAGAGCGGGAGCGCTGAGCGCCGGGCTGACGATTTTGGCGCTGGCAGGTGCAGCGATGGTGTCGCTGGGCACAAGCCCGGCGCAGGCGGTGGTCTATTGCAAGACAGTCGGGATACCCAAGGGTTGCGTGGTGCGGCCGACCGCGGCAGTGGTGGTTGCGCCGGCCGCTGCGGTCGCGGTCGCGACACCCGGTGTCGGCGCACCTGGCGTCGGCGTGCGCGCGGGCACGCCGATGAATCGCGGTGGTCCGGTCAATCGCGTCGGCGTGCGCTGAGAACAACGACGAAAGAGTTCGGGCGAAGGAGCCTTGCGGACGAATCCCCCCGTCCTCCGCAGGCAAATGATCCGGCCCGTCCCTCTCTCCGCGCGTCCCATACGTTCGGAGAGGGGGCTTTTCAGCGGACGGCGGCATCGCTGTCGGGGAAAACCTGCGGCAATTGCAGTCGCACGCGCGTGCCTGAGGAATCCGAGCTCAGATCGAGCGTCGCCCCGCAGCGCGCGGCACGGCTCCTCATGTTGCGAAGGCCCCGCGCGGTCTGGCTCGCGTCGGCGGCCCCTCCGCTGCCGGCCGGCGCACAACCGTTCGAAAAGCCCTTGCCATCATCCGCGACCCTGATCACACCGTACGGCCCCTGACCTCCGTCGACCGTCTCGATGGTGACCGCGATGCGGCGGGCCTCTGCGTGCTTGACCGCATTGGTCACGGCCTCGTCGAGGATGCGCACGATTTGGATGACATGCCATGGCCTGAGCTCGGGATGCAGCGGCAACCCCTGCGGCGTGGCCACGTGCCAGTCGAGCGCGATGTCGTGCGGTCGCAATTGCGCGGTCGCGCGCTCGCGCCAGGAGCCGAGTGCGAGCATCAGATCGCCGCCGATGTCGTCCATGGAGTCGATGACGAGGCGGAGGTCCTTCAGCGCCGCACGGGCGGCGTCGGTGATGGTCGCGCCCTCGTGCCCGCGCTCGGACAGTGCCACGATGCTGATGAGCTGGCCGCCGAGGCCGTCATGCAGGTCGCGCATCAGCCGCGTGCGCTCATTGGCGAGTGCGGCGGCCCGTGCACGCTCCTCCTCGCGGGCAAAGCTCGCCTTCAGCCGCTCCTCGGCCTCACGAACGCGCGTCACGAGTTGGTCGGCAAAGCTGTCGACCTGGTTCAGCGCGCGCGCGAACCGCCAGGTCAAGCCGGCGCCGATCGCGACCAGCATCGCCGAATAGGACAGGCGCGAGAGGAAGATGCGCTCGTCGGTCACGATCTCGAACACCGACAGCATGTCGTGGACCCAGCAGATCAGCACGATGGTCACCGCGCAGCCGAGCGTGAAGCTTGCCGCGTCCTGCCGCCGCACCACTGCGGCAGCTGTGACGCAGGCCATCAGCAACAGGCAGAGCCCGACGGTCGGAATCCCCAACAGGAGAAACAGAATGCGCGGCAGCGGCGGGCCGGCGATCAGCCCGACACCGAACACGACGAGCCCCGGCGCGAACAGCAGCATGCCGTAACGCGGCCAACGCCAGCCGAAGAACAGCACGCCGAAGACGACGACCAGGGCGCTTTCGATCGGTGCGGACGCGAGCAACACTGCGGCGAGCCGGGAGGTGCTGACGGGGGGCACCGGTGGCGGCGCGAAGGCCTGCACCACCCCGAGCACCATCGCCACGGCCAGGACGCCGTAAACCGGCTCGCGGCGGCGCATCAGCCACATGATCGCCAGGATGACGGCGAGGATCGATTGCCAGGCGGAGAACACCACGGGCAACGTGACGAACATCAGCGTGCGTGTCTCGTAGGCCGGCCGCAAGGCCGCATCCGGCCCGACATAGACGGTATCGAGAAAGCCCTTGAGCGGTCCCCAAACCAGCAGCCGCACCGTGATCTCGTTCGCACCCTCATGCAGCAGCGAGGACGGGATCGACCCGATCTGCGGAGTGTTGCGGTCGGGCCGGTTGGCGTTGGCATCGCGTCGGGAATCCAGGATGACCACGCCGTTGATTGCGACTTCCACCGCGTTGCTGAAACGCGGCAGGAATACCGACCATCCCGACGCCACATCGCCGCGGCGGAACGTGAAGGCGCCGGTGTAGAGCGGCGGGTCGGCCAGGGAATAGCGTGATGACGTGAAATGCGGCAACGTCACGGGACGCGCCACGCCGTCCTCGCGCAGCGAGAATTCGCTCAGGGCAAAGTCGTCGGGGTCGCTGGGCTGGAGCAGCCGCAGCCCGAGGACGGTCGCGACCAATATCAGCGCCTGGAGCAGCAGATAGGGGACGAGGCGCGAGACCAGCAGCCGGCGCCGCGCGGGTTTGACGGGTGCCTTCGCCGCGATTTCGCTCACAGCTTGATCAGGCCCTGCTGCACCGCTTCGAACACCGCTTCGCTGCGGGTGTGCACCTCGAGCTTGCGATAGATGTTCTTGATGTGGCCGGGCACAGTCTGCCTGGACAGGCCGAGATGGCTCGCGATTTCGGCGTAGCTGAAACCTTTGGCGATGCCCCAGAGGATGTCGATCTCGCGTGGGGTGAGCCTTGCGGTGTTGAGGGCGGGACCCGGCGGAGGCTCGGCCACATTCTGCGCGGCACCTTGCGTTCTGCGCACGATGAAACGGGCGATCGAGGCCGAGATCGGCGAATGGCCGGCGACGAGATCGCGCACGGTGGTGGCGATATCCGTGGGGAACGCGTCCTTCAGGAGATAGCCGGTGGCGCCGACCGTGATCGCGGAGATCACACTCTCTTCGTCGCCGAGCGCCGAGATCACCATGATCTCGGTGTCGGGAAAGCGTTGCCTTGTCTCGCGGATCAGCTCGACGCCGTGGCCGTCGGGCAACCGCAGATCGGTGAGCAGCACGCGCGGCGCACGCTCGCCGAGCCCGGAGCGGGCCTCTGCGAGCGTGCCGGCGCTGCGCACCTCGTAGCCGGCCTTGACCAGCGCGTCGTGGAGCCGCCAGCAGGTCGGCGCGTCGTCCTCGACGAGGAGGATGGTGATGGCTTCACCCATCTCGCCCTGTTCGGTCATGATCATCGTCCTGCACCGCGTGTCCCCCGCGGCGCAGAGCCAAGTTTAGCCGCGGTGCGGGCGCCGCGACACCCATAATCATGGGGGCGCAATTGGCTCCTCCATGCAATCAGCCCCGGGGGCTTCGCTAGTCGGCCGGAGGCGGAGCAGGAATCCGCTGGACCCTGATTGTCGCCGTGCCGCTGTTGTTGTTGTAGAACTGGACACGCGGTCCCTGGAGCGGAACTAGCCACCACGGTGCAAACCGCAATGGAACGACCTGCGGAAAGAACTGGACGGCGTCATTGACGTAGAAGAACAGCTCGCCAGACTCTGGTGCCACGAATTCCGCGACGAGCAGATCGGACAATCCCTGCCCGCGCCATAGCGCGCGTGCCGCTGGCAGCGCCTCGGTCGGGATCGGCTCGAAATCTCCGAATGGGCGCCAGACACGCTTCAATTCGCTGTCTGGCTTATCGAACTCCACGGAGTCCTCGACACGACTGGGGTAATTGTCCTTGGTGTTGTCCTCGTATGCCGGCACCGTCGCGTTGACCCGACGCGGCAGCTCGTCCGCCGGGATTCCATTGATGGCTTGCAGCGGCAGATTGTTCGATCCTCTGGCGCCCACCCGCACGATCGGCTGGAACCAGTCTGCGCTGTAGAGCCGCAGGATCGGGACAGCCGAGCGGTGGTTCCAATCCGGTGGGGTCTTGAATCCGTTCAAGCCGGTCATGATGGTGCGATCAAACCACGGATCGGCCATTTGAATCCAAACGCGGTATTTGCGTCCCTTTTCGACCGCGAGGCGGCTCGCCCAGCAAAAATCGCTGACGTCGAACAAGTCGCCGTCACGGGCGGTAACCGGCGTGTCGCCAACCGCACGCGTCGATGCGCTGCTCGTGCAAATGTCGCCGATGCCTGCGCGCCAGTTGAGATAACCGCGGGACGTCAACAGCAACGCGGAGCCGAAAATGGCGGCGAGGAAAATACCCGGCAGCAGGAGGTTGGTAAATGCCATGCGCACCGGCCAGGCGTGCAGCCGCATCCAGCGTCCGATCCCGAGCAGCCAACCCGATTTGCTCACCCGGCGTCTGGAGGTCTTCCGGTCGGGCCTGTACCAAGCCAGCCGCGCGCGCTCCTGAATGCTGTCGCGCAGCACCGCGTTCCTGTTCCAGGCGATGAGGATCACAATGACAAGAACCGTAGTGAGAAAGGGATAGTAGAGTGCGATGGCAAGCCACGGCGCTGCATAGGATGGCAGGACATTCGCGAGAAGATCCGCGAGCGGCTTGACGACGGGGCCGGTGCCGTTGTCGAACCACGTGATCCATTTGAGCAGGCCGGTGTCCTGGAGACCGTGATCCTTCGACGACCCTACCACTGCGCGCGCTATCCAGGGCCAGGCGACAAGTAGGCCAAGCGCGATAACCAGCGAGAAGTAGGCCACGCGACGCCACCAGACGGTATCGAGCACCTGTCTGGCCATCTCGGCATCCGGCGGGCTCATCGCTGTGAATGCGTCGGCTTCTGCCGCTTTTTGCCGATCCCCTGTTCTTGCGGCGTAGGCCGACTTCATGGCCTTGCGCGTCTCGTCCTTCGTGAGCGGCAAGACCTCTCCGCTCGGCAGCAGCACCCGGGCATTTGCCGGAAGCATCAGCGGTGCATAGTTGTCGCATCCGTGCAGCATGCGTTCGACGACGGCGAAGTGCACCACTGGCGATCCGCCATCTTCCTTGCGGTCCGCGATCGGCCGGGGGCCGTAGCGGTAGAGCACCGCGGCGCCGCTGCGTGAATCATGCATCGGCCCGATCGCCGACTGGTACTCGCGGAAATGCTCGATCGTGCCGTCCTGGAACCGGAGCCTGCCGTCGAGCTGATCAGTCATCCAGACCAGGGGCACGAAGGACAGCGTAGAGTCCGGATAGCCGCCACCGATGTCAGAATGGACTCCCGTGAACCACACCTCCTTGACGACCTGTCCCTGCGGAGGATCGCGCTGGTCGATCCGCAGCGGATGAAAGGTGGTGCGCTCGTCGTCGAGCGCGAGCGCATGGCACGCGCGCTTGACCGTCTTCGACAGCCGGTGATTGCGGAACGAGATCGGCCAAATCGCCCAGTCGATCGCGAGGCGGAGCTCCTCGACCGGGACGCCGAAGGCCTCGACCGTGTCGAACAGCCCGAGGAATTCGATCTCGATTTGTTTGCGGCCGTCCATCGCCTCGCGAACCTTGGCATAGGAGCGATGCCCAAGGACGAGGTGATAGAGATAGCTCAGGACATCGCGGATCCAGCGGACGATCCAGATCGTCGGCAGGCTACGATAGCCGACCGACTCCTTACGATATTCCCGCCAGGCAGCCATCGTGTTGCGCTGCATTTCCACATGCGACACCGCAACCTTGTCAACCTCCGCCGGCACCAGGCCTTGGCTCGCGATCAGCGACGCCAGCGTGCGCGCGGTGAAGGCGCCGCGGCTGAAGCCGAAAATGTAGATCTCGTCGCCCTCGCGCCAGTTCCAGCACAGGAAACGGTAGAGCTTGCGGACGTTGCCGGGCACCCCAATGCCCGTGGCGCCGTCGAGCGCGGCGAGCGGCGCCCAGCCGGCGGTGCCGACGCCCTTGATGTAGTAGGCAATCTGGTCCGGCTGGGTGTGATCGAGCGCCTCGTAGAGACGCCAGACGCTGGATTCCTGGGTGGTAAACGCATTGCCGGTGCCGTCGGCGAACAGCACCAGCTTGCGTTTTGCCGGGATGGCGGTGGTCGTCCCGTCGGAATGCATCTCGTCGATATGCGTGCGTTCTGGTCCGGCATAATCGGCATTCGGCGCGCCATCATGGTGCGGCATGAGCCCTCCGGCAATTCGACGGGGACGCTTCAGGCCCGAGCCGGGCTACACTCCCCGAAGCCAATCAATGGTTGCAATGGTTGCGTCGTGAAAATGCAGGTGCATTCTGCACACAATCCCGCTGAGGTAGCAAGCAGGAACGCGCAGCTGCAGGACGACATGGGTGAAGCAGGCCAGTGATACGGTTGCTCGCTCTGGGTTGAGGGGCTGGTGAGATCCTCGCGTCCGCCCAGGATGGCTCGTCTACGAAGCCTCTCCCCGCGGCGGCGGATATCGCCGGGCCAGCGCCGACAACGGCAAGTGTCGCTCGCCTTGCGGCAGCTCCAGATAGGCGAGCACGAGTGGCCGTTTCCAGTCACCGACGCCGAAATCCATCGCCATCCATTTCTGCGGTTCGGGGCCTTCGAGGCCTCGGACCCAGACGAAGAAGCGGGGGAGGTCTTCGGCGTCCGCTTCCGTCGCGCGTCTCCTGGCCATCGAAGCTGCTCGCTGTATCGATACGTGTTGCCTCACGATATAGGGACTGGCCCGGCGAAGTCGAACCGGCGAGAGAGGGCATGCCGGAAAGCACGCGGCCCTCTCCTGGCGAAGTGTCCCAGGGATGCGGATGCGAGCCGTTCGGCGGCCCGCTCTCGTCACTGCCAGAGTTCGCAGGTCGCAACCCGGTTGATGTCCGCGAGCCGCCGGCTGGTGTCGCCCTCGAGGTCGAGGCTTCCGACCAGCGTCAGCAGGCGATGATAGGCGCCGTCAGCGACCTCGACAGGCAGCGGGGCCTCTTCGAACGTCTCGACATAGCTGCCGATGAGACCGCTCAATAGACGGCACAGGCCGCGCTGTTCGGGGTCGTCGCGGCCGAGCATCTCGAGCTTTTGCTGAAAGATCCGGAAGGTGCGCAGGCCGTGGTGCTGTTGCGAAAGCCACGTGTGCAGGTCGTTCATATGAGCTCCTTCGAATTGCGGAAGAAGCTACCGGTTTATACAGGTGGGACGTGACGATTGCTAGGGAGGGGGAAAGCCGAGACAGTCCGTCTTCGCCAAGAGGCTTCGCCGGACACGCTTCACCCTTTCGGGCTTGGCGCGGGCTGCGCCACGCGAAGCCCGAAAGGGCGAAGCGTGGTGCCCCTGGCCGGAATCGAACCAGCACTCCTTGCGGAACTCGATTTTGAGTCGAGCGCGTCTACCAGTTCCGCCACAGGGGCCCTCGGTCAGCCCTAAACAGGGCGTCGCGAAGCCGGCGGACTATAGCCATGGACCGGACGGGGTCAACCCGCGCCAAAGTGATCCCGCCCGTTCTCGACAGCCGCATGGGGCGGGGCTAGAGGCTTAGTCCGCATCCATCCGGAAGAGGCCGCCGTGACCAGTCAGAGTGCCGCAATACCTGCATTCAATCCGGCGGCCACGAGCCCCGCGCTGGTCGCTTCGCTCGCGGTCACGCTGATTGCAGCCGCGACCATCGCGGGCGCCTGGTTCTTCCAGCTGGTGCTCGGGATCGTGCCCTGTCCGCTCTGCCTGGAGCAGCGCTACGCCTATTACCTCGCGATCCCGCTGGGCCTGCTCATCGCACTCGCGGCGCGGGGCGGTGCGCCGAGGCAGCTGCTGTTCGCAGGCCTCGCGATCCTTGTGCTGGCGAGCGTCGCCAATGCCGGGCTCGGCACCTATCACGCCGGCGTCGAATGGGGCTTTTGGAGGGGACCGACCGACTGCTCCGGTCCCGTCGTCAATCTCGGCAGCGCCACCGACCTGCTGTCGCGGCTCGACACCGTGAAAGTGGTCCGCTGCGACGAGGTGCAGTGGCGCTTTCTCGGCCTCTCGCTTGCCGGGTATAACGTGCTGATCTCGCTCCTGATGGCTGCGATCGCCGCATGGGGAATCGTCGCGACGGCGAAGCGCTGAGGCTCAATCATCCACATCGTCCTGCGTCCGGCCGAACAGGTGCACGATGCCCGGCGTCGCAATCGTCACGAAGACGAAACGCGAGAGGTGATGGGCGCCGACGAAGATCGGATCGATGTGCAGCGTCAGGGCCAGCGCCAGCATGGCATCCATCGCGCCCGGTGCGTAGGCGACCACGACGTCGGAGAATTTCACCTGCGTGGTGAGCGCCACGATGCCGACGAAGATCGCGGAGACGGCGATGGCGACGGCAAACGAGCCCAGCGCCGCGTTGATGTGGCCGGCGAGCGTCTTGATCCGCATCCGCGCGAAGCGGCTGCCGATCAGGGCGCCGATGCCGATCAGCGCCACGCCGCGTACCCAGTCCGGCAGGCCGCCCTCGACCCAGCCTGCGCCGTGCAGCACGCTCGAGCCGATCATCGCACCGAACATCCAGCTCGCCGGAAACTTGATCAGCCGCAGGAGGAGTGCCGCGGCCAGCGAGGCCGCGACCAGTTCGATCAGGTCGAGCGGCGAGGCGATGGTCGTCGTCAGCGACGGCGCGACGGAGGGGGCGACGCCGGCGAACGCCAGCACCATCGGCAGCGCCGCGGTGAGGATGATGACGCGCATGGTCTGCACCACCGCGATGCCCGCCAGGTCGGCGCCGCGCTCGACCGCCAAAATCGTGATCTGCGACAGCGCGCCGGGGCTGCCGGCGAGGAAGGCCGAGGTGCGGTCCCAGCCGTGGATGCGCTGGAGGTAATAGCTGGAGCCGAAGGTCGAGCAGAAGGTCGCGAGCGCGAGCAGCCCGATGGTGAGCGGATAGGCACTGACCTGCTGAAGCAAGTGGCGCGAGACGACCGACCCTAACGAAATGCCGAGCAGCACCAGCACGGTCTGGGTCAGGATCGGCGGCAGCGTCAGCTGGCGACCGGCGATCGCGGCGATCCCGACCGCGATCATGGAGCCCGAGATCAATCCTCCGGGAAGGCTCACGAGCAGAAACACGAGGCCGCCGGCAGTGCCGATGACAAGCGTTTCCGCCGTGCTCAAGATCTTGGCACGGCTCGGCCATTCGAACGGCAGGGAGGCGGTGATTTGCTTCACACCGCCTTATCGCAAATCGGCGAGAGGCGCACAATTGCGGCCACGTCATGCCGCAATGCGCGCCTCTCGCCGAAGCCGCGAGCAGGGGAAGGATTTACTTCTTGTCCGCAGCCGGCGCGGCCATGCCGGCCTTGGCGGTCTTGATGCATTCGGAGCGGAATTTCTTGCGCTCCTTGCCGTGCAGGCCCTTGGCGTCGGCCTGCTTGGAGCATTCGAGCGACTCGGCCGAGTGCTCCTTCGGTGCCTTCTTGTCCATGGGGGCGGCGGTTGTGGTCTTGGTGTCGGTCTTTGCTGCCGGCGCGGCGGTCTGCGCGAAGGCAGTGCCGGTGGCGAGCAGGGAGGCGAGAGCGACGACGGCGAGGCGGGATGTGAAGATCATGGTGCTGCACTCTTCTTGCGGGAATTGCGAAGGGCGCGAAAGTCGGATGGCGTTGCTGAACGCGACATGAATAATTCGAACGTGGAGGATCACTATATTTTGGCGGCAGCAGCCATCGCTTCCTTGTCGCGAGCGCGCGGCACGCTAGGATAGCAATCCTCGGTTCACTTCCCTCGGGGGAAGATCAAGGAGGAGACCAAGGATGACGATGCAATCAAAGTTGCTGTGTGCAGTTGCGCTGTCGGGTTTTGCCGCGCTGGTGGTGAGTGCGCCGGTGCAGGCGCTGACCTCGCAGGAGTGCAGCGCGAAATACCAGGCCGCCAAGAAGGACGGCTCGCTCGGTACCACGAAGTGGAATGACTTCCGCAAGGCCCAATGCGGCGCGGATGCGACACCAGCGGCTGCGCCGACCGCGGCCGCTCCTGCTGCGCCCGCCGCTCCCGCCGAGCCGAAGCAGGCGAAGAAGGAGGCCGCCCCGGCTGCTGCGCCGACCCTGCCGGCCGGCCCCGCGATCTATCCGAACGCGGTCAATCCGAAATACGCCAAGGAGACCCCCGGCAAGGGGCGCCTGCACACCTGCGTCGACCAGTACAACGCCAACAAGACCACCAACGGCAATGGCGGCATGAAGTGGATTGAGAAGGGCGGCGGCTATTACAGCGAATGCAACAAGAAGCTGAAGGGCGCCGCCTGACGCTTCAAGACGACGCAGAGGCCGGAGCCAAGCTCCGGCCTCTTGCTTTAATCCAGTAGCTTCTCGGCCGATTTCGCCACGAGCTGCGATCGCTTGCGCGGGCCGCGCTCGACGAACAGCAGGCTCTGGCCGAAGATGAAGCAGTAGAACAGGAAGGCCTGCGCTTCGGCTGCCTCGGTCTCGAGGCCGGTCGCGCGATAGAGTTCGGCGACGTGCTTCAACCGCGCCGCGTCCACGTTCGCCACCGCTGCCGCGGCGCCATCGTCCGAGCGGGCCCATTGCCGGATCGCAAGCTCGATTGCCATCCCGTCCGGATTGAGCCGCTCCGAATAGAGCTGGATCACTGCCCTCAGCCGTTCACGGGGCTCTTGGCCATCGAGACTCGTCTGCTGTGCGATCGCCGTTGAGCGCCCCTCGCGCCAGCGTTCCAGCATGGCACCGAGCAGCGCGGCACGGTCGGCGAAGCGGCGGTAGAACCCGCCCTTGGTGACGCCCAAATTCTTGGCGAGCACCTCGACCCGCACCCCCTCGACCCCCGATCGGGCGAGCTCGGTGAACCCCGCCTCGACCCAGACATCGCCTTTGCCGTCACTCATGCAGGCAGCCTCGCCGATTGTTGATACGGTGCCGTATTGCTAACGCGGGAGGAGGTTGATACGCTACCGTATCAGCAATCAAAGCCAGAAAAGGCCAGGGAGAATTGCGATGGAGCAGGAGGCGACCTATCGCGGCACTGTCTATCCGTGGCAGTGCGATCACGTCGGTCACATGAACATCATGTGGTATGTCGGCAAATTCGACGAGGCCAACTGGAATCTGTTCGCCCGCCTCGGGCTGACGCCGAGCTATCTGCGCGGCTCCGGCTGCGGCATGGCCGCCGTGCAGCAGAACATCACCTACAAGCGCGAGCTGCTCGCCGGCGACATCGTCGAGATCCGCAGTCGCCTGCTCGAGATCCGCGACAAATCGATCCGCTTCCGGCACGACATGACCAATGCTGAGACCGGCGAGATCGCCGCGTTCTGCGAGATCACGGGCGTGCACATGGACCGTAGCCAGCGCAAATCGGTGCCGTTCACGGATGCCATTCGCGAGATCGCCTTGAGGCATCTCGCCGAGCCGGCGGAGGCCTGAGTCATGGCCGCATACGAGCCGAAGAACCCGGGCTATCGCGCGGCTGCCGTCGCCATGTTCGATCGCCAGCCGGCAATGCACACGCTCGGCATCGTGATCGTCCGCCTTGCGCCGGGCGAGGCTGAACTGGCCATGCTGCATTCGCCGGCCCTCACACAGCAGAACGGCTTTGTCCACGCCGGCATCATTACCGCGGGCCTCGACAATGCCTGTGGTGTCGCCGCCTTCACCCTGATGCCCCGCGAGGCCGATATCCTCACCGTCGAGTTCAAGACCACGCTGCTCGCGCCGGCACGGGGCGAGCGTTTCGTCTTCAAGGCCCGAGTGGTCAAGCCCGGCCGCACGCTGACCTTTTGCGAGGCCAGGGCGTTTGCCGAGCACGAGGGCAAGGTCACCTTGATCGCCACGATGACCGGAACGATGATGGCGATGCTGCCGCGCGTTGCGGCTGCGCAGGAGCCGCGCACGAGCGCTGCATAGCGGCGATTGACAAGACCGCCGACGCATCCCCTGATACTCCGGTCATGCTTGCAAGCCTTGGTCTAATTCTTCTCTGCCAGTTGATCGGCGAAGCCGTCGTGCGCAGCCTCAGCCTGCCGATGCCGGGCCCGGTGCTTGGCCTCTTGCTGCTCCTCATCCTGCTGCTCGCGCGCGACCGCTTTGCGCTTCTCGCGCGCGGGCCGCTGTGTGATGATGGCGTCGAGACGGCGAGCAAGGGTCTGTTGGCGCATCTGTCGCTGCTGTTCGTGCCGGCCGGGGTCGGTGTCGTGCAGAAGCTCGATCTGCTCGCGTCCCACGGCATCGCCATCATCCTCGTGCTCGCGCTGTCGGTGGTCGTCACCCTGCTCGCAACCGTACTCACCTTCCGCCTGGTCAGCCGCCTGTTGAGGCAACAGGACGCGCGATGAAGGACAATCCGTTCTCGCTCTGGGTCTATCTCTCGCAGTCGCCATTGCTTTGGCTGACGGTGACGCTGCTGGTCTATGCGAGCACGGACGCGGTGTCGCTGGCGACGCGGCGTCATCCTCTCGCCAATCCCGTGCTGCATGCGATGTGGATCGTCGGCGCGTTCCTGCTGCTAACCGGCACCTCCTACACGACCTATTTCGCCGGCGCGCAGTTCGTGCATTTCCTTTTGGGGCCCGCGACGGTCGCGCTGGCTGTTCCCCTCTACGAGAACCGCAAGCGCGTCGTCGCCTCGATCGTGCCGATGCTGGTGGCGCTGGTCGCGGGATCGGTCACGGCCGTGGTGTCCGTGGTGTTGTTGGCCCAGCTTGCCAGTCTGCCGCGCGAAGTGGTTTTGTCGCTCGCGCCGAAATCCGTCACGGCCGGCGTTGCCATGGGCATCGCCGAATCGCTGCACGCCGATCCCTCGCTGGCTGCGGTTGCGGTCATCCTTACGGGCATTATGGGCGCGATCATCGTGACGCCGCTGATGAACCGCACCGGCATCAGCGATTTCCGCGCCCGCGGCTTTGCCGCCGGCCTTGCCGCGCACGGGATCGGTACCGCGCGAGCGTTCCAGGTCGACGAGATCGCCGGCGTCTTCTCCGGGATCGCCATGAGCCTGAACGCCTTGGTGACCTCCTTCCTGGTACCCTTGGCGGTCACGCTGCTGGTGCGATGACATCGGCGCCGCGACACTCTATATGAGCTGTAGCAATTCCCATTCTCGAACCGTATCGACGGAGATGGGACCGAAATGGAACGAGATATGGCTGGATTCAGGAATAAAGCCCTTGTGCCGACGCGGCGCGCGGCGCTGACGCTGATTGGAGCGGGCGCCCTTGTCGCGGGTGGGATCACCGCGGCGCGCGCGGCGGCCGACGATGACGAAGTGCTGACCGAAGCCAAGGTGCTGCGCGACCCGGATATTCCCGTCGCCGGTAATCCCGACGGGAATATCAGTATTATCGAATGGTCCGACTATAACTGCCCCTATTGCCGCAAGCTCGAGCCCGAGTTGCGTCAGGTCGTCCAGGACGACGGCAAGGTCAGGCTGGTGATGAAGGACTGGCCGATACTCGGGCCGGTCTCAGTCACGGCGGCGCGGACCGCGCTCGCGGCGAAATTCCAGGACAAGTACCACCAGGCCCATGACGCCATGATGGGCGTCAGCTCGCGCCTGACCGAGCCACGCATCAACGAGTTGCTCGCGGCCGCCGGCGTCGACATGGATCGGTTGAAGCGCGATCTCGCCGACCACGCCAAGGACATCGACGCCCTGCTCAAGCGCAACAACGAGCAGGCCGAAGCCTTCGGTTTCCGCGGCACGCCGTCCTTCATCGTCGGCAAGTACCGCGTGCCGGGCGTGCTCAGCATGAACGAGTTCGAGCAGGTCATCGCCGACGCCCGCAAGGCCAAGATGAACTGAGCCGAGCGATATTCACCGCGCAATACGAAGGCGCCGCCGCGGACCCGCGACGGCGCCTCATTTCATTCATGATACCACGTCGTTACTTCGAGGAGATGCGGACCCAGTCCTTGTGCGCGCGATCGCGCAGCGCGTCCCAGTCGGCTTTCGCGACATCCCAGTTCACGATGGTGCGATTGGTCGTCGCGACCTCGCCATTAGCAACCGACGACGTCTGCATGGAGTCATAGACATACACGCCGCAGCCGAGCAGCAGCGCGCCCAAAATCATTCCAAGAAACATCCGCATCGCGAAACCTCCAATGACGGGCGATAACGTCGACCCGGATCGATTGTTCCGCGACAGTGCGGCGCAGGTAAGGAGAGGTTGTTCATTCTCCATTCAGCCACTGCACCAGCTCCGCGTTGATCTCGCGCGGATAGGTGTGGCTGAGGTCGTCGATCTCGCGATAGGTGACATTCGCGCCGGCGGCGGCGAGGGCTGCCTGCGTCTGCCGCGCGGTCTGCACCGGAAACATCCAGTCGAGCTTGCCGTGCGTGACGAAGATCGGCAGGCCCTGCAGGCGCGTGGCGTCGGCCATCTCTGCCATCAGCGGATGGAAGGTCGCCGAGACCGGCGCGAGATGCGTGAATGGCGAGGCGCCGTCGAGCCCGGTGACATAGCAGAAGGTGCCGCCGTCGCTCATGCCTGTCAGCAGCATGCGCGAGGCGTCGATGGTCCAGCGGCTGCGCACGGTTTCGAGAATGCGCATGAGATTGGGCGTGTCGGAATCGTCACCCATCAGGGCCCAGGTCGGGCCGGTCGCGGTCGGCGCCACCAAGATCGCACCAAGACTGCGGGCGTCGCGTAGCCAGCTCCACAGAAAACCGCGGCCGTTGCCGCTGCCGCCATGCAGCGCCACCACCAGCGGCATGGCGCGATCGGGCGTATGATATTCGGGCACGTAGACCGAAAAGCCGCCGCGGCTGCCGGGCTCGTTGTGATCGTGGATGATGCCGGTGTGCGCGTCCGCGCCGACTTCGAGCCGCGACAACAGGTCGGCATTCTCGCGCATGGCGGCGTTGAGGAAGAAGCTGCTGACCGGCGGAAACTGCACGGCCAGCGGATAGAGCGCCTCCTGCGCGCGCGGCACATGACGTAGCGCGCGGAAGACCGCGACGAGGTCGCCATTGCCACGCTCGACCTCGCGCAGGCTGGCAAAGGCGGCGAGCGTTTCGTCGCAGGCACGATCGAGCCGCTCGCGCAGTCCGGTGAACTGCTCCGGCCATTCTCCGATTGCCGCGCGCGCCGTTTGCAGCGCCTCGTCG
This sequence comes from Bradyrhizobium sp. WSM1417, assembly GCF_000515415.1. NCBI lineage: Bacteria > Pseudomonadati > Pseudomonadota > Alphaproteobacteria > Hyphomicrobiales > Nitrobacteraceae > Bradyrhizobium > Bradyrhizobium sp. WSM1417. The sequence continues at coordinate 178,293 of NZ_KI911783.1, read as the reverse complement.
GGAGCGCCGATCGCGTTCATCACGGAGCCGAAGGCCGGCGGGTGCAGGTTGCGCTGAAAGAAGGCGAGCGCTTCCAGCGCATTGAGCAGCGGCGGCATCACGGCCACGATGTCGTCAACGACGGCCTCGCTCATCGTCGTTTCCCTGCGTCAGTTCGCCTTGTCAGTGCAGCTTCGGCGCCTTCAAGAGCTTGAAGCGATCGGTCGAGGTCACCGTGACGTCGAAGGTGACGCCTTCATGATGTACCGTCAGCGGTACGTCGACGCCGGCGGCGCCGAGGCCCCACAGCTTCTTGTAGAAGCCGGTCTGGCTTGTGACCTTCTCGCCGTCGACCGCGAGGATGACGTCGCCGGTCTTGAGCTCGGCGCGGGCGGCGGGACCATTGGCGGAGATTCCGATCACCACCACGCGGTTGTCGATCTCGGTCGAAAAGAGTCCGAGCCATGGCCGTGCCGGCTTGTTGACGCGGCCGAACTTGCGCAGATCGTCGAGGATCGGCTTCAACAGGTCGATCGGCACGATCATGTTGACGTGCTCGGCCTTGCCGTCGCGCTCGCGTTCGAGCTGGAGCGAGCCGATGCCGATCAGCTCGCCACGCTCGTTGAGGAGCGCCGTGCCGCCCCAATTCGGGTGCGCGGGATGGGTGAAGATGGCCTCGTCCAGCAGATATTCCCAGTAGCCGGCGAATTCCTGCTTGGCCACGATCTGGCTCGCGACCGAACGCGTGCGTCCCCCGGCGCCGCCGACCACGACGCGGTCGCCGAGCCGGGTCTCGGCCGAGACACCGAGCGGCAAGGGGGCGACGTCGAGCTGGCCGAGCGCCTGCACCAGGCCAAAGCCAGTAACGGCATCGAAGCCGAGCACATGTCCCTCCACCACGCGCCCGTCTCCGACATGCAGCCACACGGACTCCGCTTCGGTGATGAGGTAACCGATGGTGAGCACCAGCCCGTCGTCGATCACAACGCCGTTGCCGGCGCGTTCGGTGCCCAGTGTCTCGGCACTGAAGGCGTCCGGCGGGATGATGGCGTGCAGGCCGACGACGGAGGCGAGCGCGTGGTCGAGATCGAAAGCGTAATCGCTCGCACGCGGCTGATTGGCCGGCGGCACTCTCCATTCGGTCAGGGCGGGCATGGAGTTCTCCTGGCTGAGAGCATCGCTCCGCCGTGGCTAGCGGAACGACGCACGAAGCACGCATAATTTAGGCCGGAGGAGGCCGTCTTGAAAGCCTCGTTCCTAACTATTCCAGAGAACGCCGTGTGAAATCTTTGAAAGGCACAGGACCGGTTATGCACGGTCGGTCGGGCGGCTCTCCGGCATTGACCGCATGGCTGCTGTCCGGCGAGGTGCTAGGCGCCGTACAATGAAGCTGCTAACCATTGCCGCTTCGTTTGACCCAGGGATCACGGACCGAAGCATGGACAACCGCAGCGACATCTGGCGTGGCATCGACACGATCAAGGCACGTTTCATCGACCTCAGTGACAAGGTCTGGGGCATGCCCGAAGTCTGCTACACCGAGGCGCGGTCCGCCGCAGAACATCTCGCCGAGTTGCGTCATCAGGGTTTTCGCATCACCGAGCAGGTCGCGGGCATTCCGACCGCGGTGATGGGCGAATGGGGCGAGGGCGGACCGGTCATTGCCTTCATGGGGGAATATGATGCGCTGCCGGGCCTCAGCCAGGAGGCGGGCGTCGCGGAGCATCGTCCGGTCGAGACCGGCGGCCACGGCCATGGCTGCGGTCACAATCTGCTCGGTTCCGCAGCTCTCCTCGCCGCGACGGCGGTGAAGGACTGGCTTGCCGAGAACAAGGTGCCGGGCCGCGTGCGCTACTACGGCTGCCCCGCGGAGGAGGGCGGCGCGGCGAAAGCCTTCATGGTGCGCTCCGGCGCATTCGAAGACGCCGACATCGCCATCACCTGGCATCCACACAGCTTCTGGGAAGTGGCGGTGACGCCGTCACTCGCCAACACCCGCGCCGATTTCATCTTCACCGGCCGCACCTCGCATGCGGCGGCCTCGCCCCATCTCGGCCGTTCCGCGCTCGACGCCGTGGAGCTGATGAATGTCGGCGTGAACTATATGCGCGAGCACATGCCGAGCGACGCGCGCGTGCACTACGCGCTGCTCGACACCGGCGGCATCGCCCCGAACGTGGTGCAGGCGCATGCGCGCGTGCGCTATTCGATCCGCGCCCGTGATCTGCCCGGCATGAACGAGCTGGTCGGACGCGTGAGCAAGATCGCGGAGGGCGCGGCGCTGATGACCGAGACCAAGGTCGAGATGAAGATCATCTCCGCGGTCTCCAATATCCTGCCGAACACGCCGCTGGAGCAGGCGCTGCACCGGGTCATGGAAGAGCTCGGCCCGCCGCATTTCGACGACGCGGACAAGGGCTTTGCCACGGAGATCCGCGCGACGCTGAGCGACAAGGACATCGAGTCGGTCTATTACGCGATCGGCATGGAGCCGACCGACCGGCCGCTGGCTGACTTCCTGGTGCCACTCGATGCGAAGCGCAATCCGCTGGTCGGCTCGACCGACGTCGGCGACGTGAGCTGGGTGGTGCCGACCGTGCAGGTCCACGCACCCACGGTTGCAATCGGCACACCCTTCCACACCTGGCAGGTGGTCGCGCAGGGCAAGAGCGCCCATGCGCACAAGGCCATGGTGCAGGCCGCCAAGGCGATGGCCGGCATCGGCATCAAGGCGCTGACGGACCCGGAGCTGATCAAGGCTGCCAAGGCTGACCTTGAGAAGCGGACGGCCAAGACGCCTTACGTCTGTCCGCTGCCGGACCATGTCGCGCCGCCGCTCGACATGTCCGTGGCGTAGAATTTCGCCTCGATACTTCGTCTGATGCGGCGATCAAATTTTCTGCAGTGCAGCGCGGAATTCAGCGTGTTTTGATGCTGGATTGCCGAAGGGATGGGCTGCGGAATATGGTTTTGCCCAACAGACAGTCAGAAGACCGTTTGCATACACACGGTCGCAGTTGACGCGCACCCCATTCGGTGTGCCATCTACCGCCAGCCAAGCCCGGTGGTCGCCTCGCGCGACCGCCTGCATCCATTCGGGAACCAGACGGGGACAACCATGCTGGATAAAGAACTGCGTTCGATGATCGGTGACGTGAAGGACGGGCGGATGGATCGCCGCGGCTTCATTCAGCGCCTTGCTGCCGTGGGTCTCACCGCGCCTTTGGCCAATCAGATCCTCGCCCTTGGCGGGGTCGCCATGGCTGAGGGCGCCTCGACCTACAAGCCGACCAAGCGCGGCGGTGGTGGTGCGCTCAAGCTGCTGTGGTGGCAGGGCCCGACCCTGCTCAATCCGCATTTCGCCACCGGCACCAAGGACCAGGACGGCGCTCGCCTGTTTTACGAGCCGCTCGCCTGTTGGGATCCCGACGGCAACATGAAGCTGGTTCTGGCCGCCGAAATTCCCTCGATCCAGAACGGCGGCCTCGCCGCCGACGGCAAGTCGGTGACCTGGAAGCTCAAGCCCGGCGTCAAATGGCATGACGGCACGCCGTTCACGGCCGACGACGTCGTCTTCAACTGGGAATATGCCAAGGATCCGGCGACCTCCGCACTGACCATCGCGACGCTCCGCGACATCACGGTCGAGAAGGTGGACGACCTCACGGTCCGAATCCTGTTCAACAAGCCAACGCCGTTCTGGGCCGACGCTTTTGTCGGGGCTCCCAATACCATCATCCCGAAACATCTGTTTAAGGACTACATGGGGTCCAAGTCGCGGGAGGCGCCGACCAACCTCTCGCCGGTTGGCACCGGCCCCTACAAGTTCGTCGAGTTCAAGCCGGGCGATCTCGTCCGCGGCGTGATCAATCCCGATTATCACATGGCGAACCGGCCCTATTTCGATTCGATCGAGATGAAGGGCGGCGGCGACGCCGTCTCTGCCGCGCGCGCGGTGATCCAGACCGGCGAATATGATTTCGGCTGGAACATTCAGGTCGAGGACGACGTGCTGCTGCGCCTGGAGAAGGGCGGCAAGGGAAAGACCGTCTACGCCGTCGGCGGCGACACCGAATTCATCGCGCTGAACTTCACCGATCCCAACACCGAGGTCGATGGCGAACGCTCCTCGATGAAGACCAAGCACCCGCTGTTTTCTGATCCGGCGGTGCGCAAGGCGCTGTCGCTGCTGATCGATCGCGAGTCAGTCAAGAAGGCGATCTACGGCCGCGCCGGCCGCACCACCGCCAACTTCCTCAACGGGCCCGAAAAATTCGTGTCCAAGAACACCTCGTGGGAGTTCAGCGTCGAGAAGGCCTCCAAGATTCTCGACGACGCCGGCTGGAAGCCGGGCGCCGACGGCATCCGCGAGAAGGACGGCAAGAAGCTGAAGCTGCTCTACCAGACCGCGATCAACGGGCCGCGCCAGAAGACGCAGGCTATCGTCAAGCAGGCCTGCCAGAAGGCGGGCATCGACGTCGAGCTGAAATCGGTCGTGGCCTCCGTGTTCTTCTCGTCCGACGTCGGCAATCCCGACACCTATTCCAAGTTCTACGCCGACATGGAGATGTTCCAGATCCCGCTGAGCCAGCCCGATCCGTCGCAGCACATGCGTCGCTACCTTTCGAACCTCGTCGCCACCAAGGAGAACAAGTGGCAGGGCACCAACTTCCCGCGCTGGGTCAACAAGGAGTACGACGCGACCATCCTGGCCGCGGACGGCGAGATGGATCCGGTCAAGCGCGCGGCGCTCTACATCAAGGCCAATGACCTCATGTACCAGGACATCGTGTTCATCCCGGTGCAGCACCGCCTGAAGGTCGAGGCGGCCGCCAACAATCTGCGCCCGGTCGTTTCCGGCTGGGCCAACGAGACCGACAATTTGTTCGACTGGTACCGCGAAGAATGATCACGCACGCCTAGAGCGGTCCTTCTTCATGAGCCAGTATGTCCTGCGTCGCCTCCTGATCGCGATTCCGAGCCTGCTCGGAATTTCGCTCGTGCTGTTCGTCGTGCTCGCACTCGCCCCGGGCGATCCCTTCTCGGAGCTGGCGACCAATCCGAACGTGCCGCCCGAAGTCGCTCTCGCGCTTCGGGCGAAGTTCGGCCTCGACGATCCGATCTACCTTCGTTACCTGCACTGGCTCAACGCCATGCTGCACGGCGACTGGGGCTTCTCCTTCGTCAGCCGGATGAACGTCGACACGCTCATTCTCCAACGACTGCCGACGACGCTCTACGTGATCGGCTCGGCGCAGATTCTGGCGCTCCTGATCGCGATCCCGGTCGGGGTCTATGCCGCGACGAAACCTTATTCGCTGTTCGACCAGGTCGCCAACACGCTCGCCTTTGTCGGCTTCTCGCTGCCGACCTTCTTCACCGGCATCCTGTTCATCCTGATCTTCTCGGTCACGCTGGACTGGCTGCCTTTCGTCTACACGACCGACATCAAGGGCACGGGTATTCACTGGGTGCTGGAGATGATCCGTCAGGCGATCATGCCGGTGGCGGTGCTCGGCCTGTTCCAGGCTGCGTCGATGACGCGTTTCGTGCGCTCGGCGATGCTCGACGTCATCCGGCTGGACTACGTCACCACCGCGCGCGCCAAGGGCATCGGCCAGCGGCGGGTGATCATCAAGCACGTGATGCGCAACGCGATGATCCCGGTCGTCACGCTGATTGCGTTGCAAATCCCGGCGGTGTTCGGCGGCGCCATCGTCACCGAGCAGATTTTCCGCATCCCCGGCATCGGCTCGCTGCTGATCTCCTCCATCCTTTCCAACGACACGCCGGTGGTGATGGCCGTCACCTTCGTCTTTGCGTGCCTGGTCGTGCTGTTCAATCTCATCGCGGACGTTCTTTATGGCTGGCTTGACCCTCGCATCTCCCTCCGCTGAGCGGCGCGTCTACTCGCCCTGGCGCGAGACGTGGCGTCGCTATAGCCGGCACAAGCTTGCCGTGGTCAGTGCGTTCCTGCTCCTCGTTCTGATCTTGGCGGTGGTGGTCGGCCCCTTCGTCTGGCGGGTCAAGATCGACGACATCGATATCGTGGCGGGCATGCAGGGGCCGTCGCTGGCTCATCCCTTCGGCACCGACGATCTCGGGCAGGATATCCTCGCCCGCATGATCTATGGCGGGCGCATCTCGCTCGCGGTCGGCCTCGCCGCGATGCTGGTCTCGGTCTTTGTCGGGGTGCTGATCGGCGCGCTCGCCGGCATGTCGCGCGGTGCGCTCGGTCATGGGCTGATGTGGCTCACCGATCTCTTTTTGTCGCTGCCGCAATTGCCCCTGCTGCTGCTGCTGATCTATCTCTTCCGCGACGGGCTGAAGGCCGCTTTCGGTCCCGAGGGCGGCATTTTCATCCTGATAGTGCTCGTGATCGGCGGCTTGCGCTGGATGCCCGTCGCCCGCCTCGTTCGCGCCCAGTTCCTGTCGATCCGCGAGAAGGAATTCGTCGAAGCCGCGCGCGCGCTCGGGGCAAGCCCGGTGCGGCAGGTGGTGCGCCATATCCTGCCCAATGCGCTGGGTCCGGTGATCATCGCCGGTACCATCGACGTGGCCGCAGCCATCATCGCGGAATCGACGCTGTCCTTCCTCGGCCTCGGCTTCCCTCCGGATACGCCGACCTGGGGCCGGCTGCTCTATGATGCCAAGGACTTTCTCGACATCGGCCCGCACTGGGCGCTGTTTCCGGGCGGCGCGATCTTCATCGCGGTGGTCGCCATCAACTTCATCGGCGATGGCCTGCGTGACGCGCTCGATGCGCGGCGGGTGATCTGATGGCGCCGCTGCTCGAGATCAAGGGACTGAAAACCCACTTCTCCACCGACGACGGCATCCTTCAGGCCGTCGACGGTGTCGACATCTCCATCAACCGCGGCGAGACGCTCTGCGTCGTCGGCGAATCCGGCTGCGGCAAGACCGTCACCGCGATGTCGATCCTGAAGCTGATCGCGATGCCGCCGGGCCGCATCGCGGCAGGCGAGATCATCTTCGAGGGCCGCGATCTGGTGCCGCTGACGAGCAGTCAGCTCGACGAGATCCGCGCCAAGGAGATCGGCTTCATCTTCCAGGAGCCGATGACCTCGCTCAATCCGGTGCTGACCATCGGCGAGCAGATCGCCGAAAGCCTGCGCCGCCATGAGAACGTCACCAGGAAACAGGCGCTCGAGCGCACTATCGAAATGCTCAAGCTGGTGCAGATACCGAACGCCGAAGGCCGGGTGCACAACTATCCGCATCAGTTCTCCGGCGGCATGCGCCAGCGCGTGATGATCGCGATGGCGCTCGCCTGCAAGCCGAAGCTGATTATCGCGGACGAGCCCACCACGGCCCTCGATGTTACCATTCAAGCGCAGATCCTCGACTTGCTCCAGGACATGAAAGAACGTTTCGGCATGGCGGTGATGCTGATCACCCATGCCATGGGCGTCGTCGCCGAGACCGCGCAGCGCGTCGTCGTGATGTATGCCGGCAAGGTGGTGGAGGAGGCGTCTGTCGACGAACTCTTCGGCAATCCCGGCCATCCCTATACCCAGGGACTGATCCGCTCGATCCCGCGCATCGATCTTGCCAGCGAGCACAAGGTGCGGCTGGAGGCGATCGGCGGCTCGGTGCCGATCCTGATCAGTCCGCCGGTCGGCTGCCGCTTCGCTCCGCGCTGCCGCCACGCCATGAGCGTTTGCACCGAGAGGGAGCCGCTGCTGCGCGAGATCGCGCCCGGCCACCGCATGGCCTGTCATCTGGGAGATACGCAGTTGGGAGGCGCAGCATGACCGAGCCCTTGCTCCGCGTCAGCGGCCTGAAGAAATATTTCCCCGTGCATGGCGGCCTGCTGTCGCGCCAGGTCGGCAGCGTTTATGCGGTCGACGGGGTCTCGTTCTCGGTCAACCGCGGCGAGACGCTCGGCCTCGTCGGCGAATCCGGCTGCGGGAAGTCGACGACGGGACGCTGCGTGCTGCGCCTGATCGAGCCGACCGACGGCGAGGTCGTGTTCGACGGTCAGGATGTCGGCCAGCTCAGCGGCACCGATTTGCGCGCGATGCGGCGGAACATGCAGCTCGTGTTCCAGGACCCGTTCGCCTCCCTCAATCCGCGCATGACGGTCGGCGCCATCCTCGGCGAAGCCCTCGTCATCCATAAGCTCGGCTCATCCGCCAAGGAGCGCGAGGATCGCGTCGCGAGCCTGCTGGTGAAGGTCGGGCTCAAGGCCGAGCACATGCGCCGCTATCCGCATGAGTTTTCCGGCGGCCAGCGCCAGCGCATCGTGATCGCGCGCGCGCTCGCGGTCGAGCCGAAACTGATCGTCTGCGACGAACCTGTGTCCGCGCTCGACGTCTCGATCCAGGCGCAGGTCATCAACCTGCTGGAGGATCTCCAGGCCGAACTGAACCTCACCTATCTCTTCGTCGCGCACGATTTGTCGGTGGTCGAGCACATCTCCGACCGCGTTGCGGTGATGTATCTTGGCCGTATCGTCGAACTCGCCAAGGCCAGCGACCTCTACCGCAATCCGCAGCATCCCTACACGAGGGCGCTGTTATCGGCGGTGCCGGTGCCCGATCCCAAGCTCAAGCGCGAGCGCATCCGCCTCAAGGGCGACGTTCCGAGCCCGATGAAGCCGCCGTCGGGCTGCCACTTCCACACCCGCTGTCCTATCGCCCAGCCGCGTTGCGCCGAAAGCGCACCGGAGCTGAAGGAGGGCGCGGGCGGGCACTTTGTGGCGTGCCATCTCGCCTGACGCCGGGAAAAGCGGAGCGCGCATTCATGCGTGGAGCAGGCCGTGCTCCGAAAGGGCCCGCCTGAAAGCCTCAACCGAGGTGTGGTGATGCGCGAAGAGGCCCGCCTCTCGCGCGCCGGCGACATTGGCCATGAGATCGTCGACGAACAGGACGCTCTCCGGTCTGACGTCGAGCTCCGACAGACAGAGACGGTAGCAGCGCGGGTCCGGCTTCGCCGTCTTGAACCGGGCCGAGGCGTAGATTCGCGCGCCGAACAGCTGCGGCAGTTCCGGCAGCAGCGCGGCGATATGGTCGGCGACCAGCGTGGTGTTGTTGGTCAGGACGGCAATGTCGATGGTTTGACGCAAGCTGCCGGCAATCTCCAGCATCGCACGATCGGCCTGCATTGAACGGCGTCGCGCCTCGATCCACTCGTTCAGTGACAGCGGATAGCCGATGCGCTCGCCGAAACCGCGCAAATAGTCCGCGGCATCGAGAGTGCCGGAATCGCCGAGCAGCTCGAAGCCGCTGTCCCAGATCGCCTTGTGGACGGATTCGCTCGTCGTCCCCGCAAGCTTCGCCAGCCATGCGACACGCTTTGCCCTGTCGTAGTCGCAGAGGACATTGTCCATGTCGAAGAGGACGAGTTTGATTTGATCAGTCACAGCAGCACTCTCGGATTGGCCGAACATCCGGCCGTGACCAAGCCATACCGCGCTGAAGCGCAGGCGACAAATCCGGGGCAACGGTCGATCCCGTCACGCGCTCCTGGCGGGCCAGGGAACGACCTGTCCCGACATCACAAGCCGGTCACGGCCGTTGTCCTTGGCGGCGTAGAGCGCGCGGTCGGCGGCGGCGACCAGCGTGCCGCAGTCCGCCGTGGTTTGGGACGGCAGACTCGTCGCGCCGCCAACGCTTGCAGTCACCAAGCGGGGGGGGGACTTTGCGCATGCAGAATCGCGAGATCGTGCAGCCCCTTGCGAATCCCTTCGCCGACCTCGGCGCAGCCCTCGGGACCGGTGTTCGGCAACAGCACGGCGAATTCTTCGCCACCGTACCGCGCCGCGAGGTCGGCCGGGCGCTTGGTGTGGGCTGATAGCATCCGGCCCAGCGCGCGCAGGCACCCGTCGCCCGCCGGATGGCCGTAATGGTCGTTGAATTTCTTGAAATGATCGACATCGATCAGCAGGAGCGAGAGCTGCGAGCCGTCGCGCCGGGCGCGGGCCCATTCGTCGGCGAGACGCTCGTCGAATGCGCGCCGGTTGGCGAGGCCGGTGAGGCCGTCGGTTGTTGCAAGCGAGGCGAGCTTGTCCTGAAGATCCTTCTGCTCCGTCATGTCCCGCACCACCGCGACGACGCCGTCGATCTCGCCGCTGTCCGATGCCAGGGTCACGTGCAACGCCGCCTCCGCCCAGATCTCGCCCTTGTCGCGATGACGCTGGCGATAGACGAATCGCGCCTCCTCGGCCTCGCCATTCCTCAGCGCGGCGATAGCCTGCTCGACCCGCTCGATGTCGTCGGCGTGAATGCCGGCCAGGGCCGAGGTGGCCAGCAGTTCGTTGGAGGACCAGCCCGTGATGCGCACGCACGAGGGAGAAACGTAGAGCAGCCGGTTGTCCAGCCCGATCCGGGTCACCATGTCGCTGGATTGCTCGGCTAACAGGCGGAAGTTTGCTTCGTTGACGACGAGGGCCTGGGCCATGCGCTGCCGCTGCACGAGCTGACGGACCAGGTAGAACCCGATCACCGCGATTAGCAGCACGAGGCCGAGGACGAAGGTGGTGCGCGCAGCCGCGGCTTGCCGCCAGGGCGCCAGCACGTCGTCCCGCGACTTGCTCGCCAGTACCATCAGGGGATAGCGGCTGCTACGTTGGTAGTAGCTCAGCCGCTGGATGCCATCGAGCGGCGACTTGAAATAGTAGACTGCTGCGGCGGGACGACTTTCCCATCCCTTGAACAGGGGCGCATTGGACAGGTCGCGTCCGACAAAGGCGCCGCTGTCATCGCGGCTGCGCGCCAGCATGATGCCGCTATCGTTGAGCAGCGATGCCGAGCCGTTCGTACCGATGTCAAACCGCTCGTAGAACTTGACGAAATAGCTGACGTCGATCGTGAGCAGGGCAACGCCGGCGAAGCCGCCGTCGGCATCGTTGATCCGGCGGGACGCGGTGACGACCCATTGGCCCCCGGCTCGACTCTTCACGGGCGATCCGATCAACGTGCCCATCTTCGGCGAGTCGCGATGACGCTGGAAATATTCGCGGTCGCTGTTGTTGAGCTTGGAGAAGTCGAGTCGCTCGGTCGTGGCAAGCCACTGTCCGGTCGCGTCATAAACGAAGATGCCGCGGATCCGGTTCGATGATTTCCGTGTCGGCAGATAGGCCTGAAGCTTTGTAATCGTGTCCGGACCCGTCCCGTCGAGTTCGAGCCGATGGACCAGGCCTACAAGGATCGTATCAACGAGTTCGAACGTGTCGTCCGCGTGCTGGATCAGCGAATGCGCCAGATTGGCGACGTCGATCTCGGCGTTCTTGAGATCGGCATTGCGTGTTTCCCATTCGCGCCAGGCGCTCAGGCCGAGGATGGCGAAGCAGGTCAGGATGACGAAACCCGCTGCCCAGAGCGGAAGGCGCGTCTTTCCGAGTTCGCGGCCTGTGGTCATCAGGCTTGCTCCATTTCGGCGCAAACCTCTCACTTTGGACTTAACGGGCTGTTGCAACATCCGCGCGGATTGTGCGCTTCCGGTCGGAACAGTCCTCGACAATTGACGGGCTATTGTCGAGCTAACCAGGCTGGCCTCGGGCCTCGGCTTCGCGCGGCGTTTTCTGCCTTACTCATCCAGCGTGAAGCCGACGCGGAGCGTCACCTGGTAGTGGCGCACGGCACCGTTCTCGATATGGCCGCGCGTTTGCACCACCTCGAACCATTTCATCTCGCGAACGGTCTTGGCAGCCCGGCTGACCGCGTTCTTGATCGCATCCTCGATCGAGGTCTCGGACGATCCGACCAGTTCCAGGATCTTGTAGACGTGATCGTGCTCGGCTGGGGGCATCGCAAGTCTCTCCTGTGTGCTTGGTGGACTGTCTCTCGCGGGACAGTCGGCGGGCCCGCGACATGCGGCCTTCTCTGCAAACGGACGCCGTCACTTCAGGTTCCGCCGCTTGTGATGTCCCGCCTGCGTCAGGCTGGGTGGAGCGGCCGACGCCGGCCCGCTAAGCGCTACCCATGGATGGGCACGACGCGACAGAACGTTCAGCTCTCTCTGGTTCTCGGTGACGGCGTTCAGTTGAGCAGGGTAGCGGCGCGATTCCGCGGCTGAGGCGGGATGGGCGGAGCAGAGGCGGTGAAGTTGGCGCGCAGTTCGCGCCGCTACGGATCCAGCTCCGTATCCCAGTAGAGATAATCCAGCCAGCTGTCGTGCAGATAGTTCGGTGGGAACAGGCGGCCATTGCGGTGGAGCTGGTGCACGGTCGGCGCGAACGCGTGCTGACGTGGAAACATCTTGGCCTGCACGGGCGTCAGATTGCCCTTGCGCAGATTGCAGGGCGAGCAGGCCGCAACCACATTCTCCCAGGTGGTCTGGCCGCCTTTGCTGCGCGGGATGATGTGGTCGAAGGTAAGGTCTTCGGGCGAGCCGCAATATTGGCAGGCGAAACGATCGCGCAAGAAGACGTTGAATCGGGTGAAGGCAGGGTGCGTGGTCGGCTTGACGAAGGATTTGAGCGAGACGACGCTCGGCAGCTGCATTTGCAGCGTGGGGCTGTGGACCGCCTGATCGTAATGCGCGACGATGTTGACGCGGTCGAGGAATACCGCCTTGATCGCGTCCTGCCACGACCACAAAGACAGTGGGTAGTAACTCAGCGGCCGGAAGTCCGCATTCAGCACCAACACCGGCCAATGGCCTTGCGAGACATGTGCGTTCAAGTAACGCTCCTGGCCTCCAATGTACGCTGCGAAGCAGCACGTAACTGACATACTACATGCAGCGTGACGGGATTGTGAAGCCCGTTGAGCGACTTATTCCGGCCCAAGCGATGCGGCCCGGGGGGTGGCAAAGCGCGCAAAACGCCGTCATTTCCAGGTCTGAGGCGGTGGAGGCGGCGTCATCCCGACAGCGCGACGTGGAGTGTGCCGAGGCAGCTACTCCCGCACCCGCTCCAGCTTCTGCAAACATCGCGTCGCGCGCACCGCGGCCGGCATCTCCTCGTCCGGAAAGCTGGTCTTCCAGTCGGTGACGCCGACCTCGCCGACATAGATGTCGCCCCTGGAATCCAGCGCGATGCCGTGCGGCGCCAGGAATTTTCCGCTCGCAACGCCCGGGCCTGCCTCGCCGCCGAGCCGCGCGATGCGGTTGCCTTTTGCATCCACAATCGACAGCCGGGGGCCGAGATTGGGCACCTTGCGGTTGACCGCGAGGCCGGGGCCGAGTTCCCCGATAATGAAGGTCGGGCTTTTGCCGCCACCGCAACAGCACAGCGCACAGGGGCGGTGCAGATTGTTCCACTGCGTCTCGTACTTCCCGTTGCCGTCGAACACTTGCACGCGGTGGTTCTCGCGGTCGGCGACATAAACAAAGCCGTCAGCGTCGGTGGCGATGTTGTGCACGATGTTGAACTGGCCGGGATCGGTGCCGGGCTCGCCCCAGCTCTTGAGGAGCTTGCCGTCCGGCGTGAACTTGTGCACGCGCGCATTGCCATAGCCGTCGGAGACGTAGATTTCGCCCTTCGGCGACAACGCGGTGTGGGTACAGCGGTGGAAGGGATCGCCGCTCATGAATGACGACGGTTTCTCGGGGATGCCGATCGTCAACAGCACCTTGCCGTCGGTGGTGCACTTGCGCACGGTGTGGTCGCCGTCATCGGTGCAATAGAGATTGTCGTCGCAATCGATGTGCAGGCCGTGGGCGCGCGAGAACAGGCCTTCGCCCCAACTCCGGAGAAAATTGCCCTCGCGGTCCAGCACGACCATCGGATGGGCCCCGCGGTTGAAGACGTAGACGCGGTCCTTGCTGTCGACCGCGACCGAAGCGACATCGGTGAGCTGCCATCCGTCCGGCAGCTTTGCGAAGTTTTCAACGACGCGGTAGCAATGCTCGCCGGTGCCGAGAATGGCTGGCATGGGTGTTCTCCTCCTATTCGTGTCGGCGATGCGCGATCGTCTCCACACTGTCATTGCGAGCGCAGCGAAGCAATCCAGGCTGTCTCCGCGGAAAGACACTGGATTGCTTTGCTGCGCTCGCAATGACGAGGAGGCTCAAATTGCGCCCGCCTCACGCCCCAAAAATCCCTTCCTCGATCGCCTTGATCTGCAGCGCTAGATATTTCGAGTTGATCCGGCATTGCGCGAGGCTGCCGGCGATGAACCAGAGGCCGGGCTGCCCAGTGCGCACATACATGTTGCGCAGTTCGAGGCCGTCGCCAAAGCCCCAGATCGGGCCGACCCGGTCGGCGACGGCCTCGCCGAACAGTTTCCGCACCAGATATTCCTGCGTCTTGTAACCGGTCGAAAGCACGATCAGGTCAGCCGGAACGGTCGTGCCCTTCATCCGGACGCCCTCGGCGACGAAGCCCTCGATCTCAGAAAACTGCCTGAGCTTGATCGCGCCCTCCACGATGAGGTTGGAGCAGCCGACGTTGAAATAATAGCCGCCGCCGCGGGTGAGGTATTTGAACTGCCAACCGGTGCCGGCCTCGCCGAAATCGAGCTTGAAGCCGACGCTGGAGAGGCCGTCAAGCAGCTCCTTATCAAGCTGCTTCGACTGCTCCGTCAGCATCACATGGGTCTTCTTCGCCAGCGGCGTCGGCATCGAGGTGGCGATCAGATCATTGTCCTCGAGCGTGCCCTCGTTGTAGGTGGCATAAGCGAGTTGGGCCGACGGCTCGATATTGGTGACGAGCGTGGGTGAACGCTGCACCAGCGTCACTTCGGCGCCGCTGGAGTGAAGATCCTGCGCGATGTCGTGGCCGCTGTTGCCGGTGCCGATGACGATGGCGCGTTTGCCTGTCCAGGTCTCGCCGTCCTCGTAGCGGCTCGAATGCAGCAGCGTGCCCTTGAAGTTATCGAGGGTCGGAATGACAGGCACATTGGCGATGCCGCTGACGCCGGTTGCCATCACCACATGGCGCGGGTGCACGGTCCGTTTGCTGCCGTCGGCGCGTCGCAACGTGACGGTCCAATTGCCCTTGGCATGGTCGTAGGCGCCGCCTTCGAATTCGGTGCCGGTCCAGAAGTTCAGCTCCATCGCGTCGACGTAAGCTTCGAACCAGTTGGCGAGCTTGTCCTTGGGGATATAGGTCGGCCAGCTCGGCGGAAACGGCATGTAGGGCAAATGATTGACCTGCACCTGGTTGTGCAGGGTCAGCGCGTGATAGCGCTTGCGCCAATTGTCCCCGATCCGGGCCTCGCGATCGACGATCAGGGTGTCGATGTTCAACTGCTTCAGCCGCGCCGCAATCGCGAGCCCGGCCTGGCCGCCGCCGACGACCAGCACGGCGGGATCGCGATCGGCGTAGTCGCGCGCGGCGTTGCGCAGGTCGAGCCAGTTCGGTCCACGGAAGTCGCGCGAATAGGCCTGGCCGCGCGGCCGCGAGGTGCCGAGCTGCTCCTCGAAGCCCTTAAGCTCGTCGAGCGCGGTGAGGAGCGTCCACGCTTTCAGGCGGTCGCCGTCGGTGGCGTCGGGCACAAGCCGGACGATGCCGCTGCCGCGCCCCAGTGCGGTTTCGAAATGGAAGATCGCTTCGATCGTGTTGGTCCCGGCACGCGTCACCCAGCGCGGTGGCGCTCGGTTCGGCGCGATCTTGAAGCTGCCCGGCGCGACCTTTGCCGCGAGCGTTGTCAGCTCCCGCTTGATCGAGTCGCCGCCGGCGATGGTTTGCAGGTTCCAGCTGAGTGCCAGCGCGTCGCGCCAATAGCTGTCGGCGAGGAGCAGACGATCCAGTCCAGCGTCATGGGGTGCGTCAAGCGTGCGCTCAAATTCGTCGAGCCAGGCTTGCGCGGATGCCGCAATATCCTTCGTCCTGTCCAGCATGCGCGACCTCGTGCCGTCTTCGCGGCGTTTCCTCTAGGGTCGAAAGCTATACTGTTTCGCAGACGGCCAATAGCCGATTACCCGAGCAGTAAGAACATGTGCCCCTGCTTCAGCGGAATGCGCCCTGAGAGAGACCTGCGGCACCCTCGTGGTGTTCGAGGAGGGGCACACGAAAAAGGCTCCACCTTGGTGGAGCCTCCCTCGCGCTTAGGTTTCACAGCCGCTCGCGTGGGGCGAGCGGAACATCCCTATCTCACCCGCGTGCCGGCGCCGTACAACTCACGCTCACGGCCGACATCGTCGGGCGACAACGGCGGACTTGCGGCATCGAAGCCGTTCCAGCCGGACTTTTGCCAGGCGGCGCTCCGTTCCTGCAGGTTCACGGCCTTCTCGTGCAGAAGGGCATCGAGACGCGTGCGGTCCTGGTCGGGTACCCGCGCCGATACCAGCGTTCCGCCGCGCCGGACGCCCTCCGCGTAGCGCGACGCATCGTCGTTGGAGACGCCGGCTTCGGTCAGCGCGCCGACGATGCCGCCTGTCGCGGCGCCGGCTGCGGCACCAACTGCGGTCGAAGCCAGCCATCCGGCAGCAACCACCGGGCCGAGTCCCGGAATAGCTAACAAGCCAAGTCCTGCAAGCAGGCCCGCCGCGCTTCCGAGGCCTGCGCCGATGCCGGCGCCCGTGCCGGCACCTTCGGCGCGATCGTCGACGCCGTCGCGGTCGCGGTCGACCTTGCCGGTGGAGGAGCCGTACCAATTATCGGAGTTGTTCGCGACGATGCTGATGTCGGAGTGCGGCACGCCCGCGGCCTCCAGACGCCTGACCGCACGTTCCGCATCCGAATAGGTGTCATAAAGTCGAGAAATGGTGGTGGTCATGTTTTATCCTCCTTACTTGGCGGGGTTCACGTTGCCCTGGAAATCGACGCTCACGTCCGCCTTGGTCCCAGCCTTGTCGGCCTTGCCGCGCCAGACGCCGTTGTCGTCCTTTTGCAGGCCAGAAACATTGGAATAGCCCGCGCCCTCGATCTTCGACTTCGCCTGTCCCTCGGTGAAGCTGTTGCGGCCTGCAACCGGTGCGTTGGAGTTGTTGTGATCAGAGCTGTTGACGGCGTTGTTGCCCGGGCCGCTTTGTGCCTTTTGCGACTGTGCGCTTACGGGCATTGATCCGAGCAGCAGGACAGCCGCAGCGAGCGAAATGAGACGTGACATAGTTTATCCTCCGGCAGTGATTGTGCCCGTCGACAACAGACGAGATTCGAATTGGTTGCGGCAGCTCGGAAATCGAAGCGCGTGGCTTCAACGTTCTAGAATTCTCAAGAATCCAGGAACGATTGCCGCTCTTTCCCGTTTATGCAGTCTGCACTTCGCCCGAGAAGACTGGCTCTTGTCGTGAGCTGAAAGTGAGCTCCCGGCTCACGTCGCCCAATAGGGCTCCCGCAGCTTGCGCTTGAAGATCTTTCCGATCGCCTCGCGCGGCAGCGCGTCGCGGAATTCGACGTCCTTTGGCACCTTGAAATTGGCAAGCCGCTCGCGCAGGAACGATCGAACAGCGTCGGCCGAGAGCTCGGAGTCCGATTCAGGCTCGACAAAGGCGCACAGCCGTTCGCCGAATTCCGCGTCCGGGATCCCGAACACGGCACAGTCGCGCACGCCGGGCATTCCGATCAGCGCGTTCTCAATCTCGGCGGGATAGATGTTGACGCCGCCGGAGATCACCATGTCGCGCTTGCGGTCGCACAGGAACAGATAGCCGTCCGCGTCGAGGTAACCGACGTCGCCGACGCTGACCAACCCGTCACGTCCGGCCTCGGCCCTTGCCTGCGACCTGCCGTGATAGTCGAAATCGGGCACCGCCGTCTGGCGCATGTAGATTTCGCCGACTTCGTTGGCACCGCACGGGCTGCCATCGTCGCGGAAGATCCTGACGATGCCGCCTTCGATGGCGCGGCCGACCGTCCCGGGCTTCTTCAGTGCTTCCTCGGCCGAGTGCCACACCGGGATCCCGGTCTCCGTGGAGCCGAAATATTCGTTGATGACCGGTCCCCACCAGTCGATCATGGCGCGCTTGACGTCCGGCGGGCAGGGCGCAGCGCCGTGCACGACGAAACGCAGCGACGACAGGTCGTAACGCTGTCTGACCGCTTCGGGCAACCGCAGCAGCCGGACGAACATGGTCGGTACCATGTGAATGTGCGTGACGCGGTGGCGCTCGATCAGCGCAAGCAGCTCCTCGGCATCGAACCGCGCCTGGAGGATGATGGTGCAAGCGCTGCGGAACGCCAGCATGCCGTAGGAATGCGGCGCCGAGTGATACATCGGGCCGTTGATCAGCACGATTTGGTCTTCCCGCGGCTTGATGCCATAGGCGATCCCGCCCACGCGTTCCGAGGCGGCCGCCTGTTCGGGCTGCATCGGCATACGCCGTACGCCCTTCGGCATGCCCGTAGTCCCTGATGTGTAGATCATCGCTGCCGCCCGGCGCGGTGGCTCCTGCGCTTGCGGATGGTCGTCGCGCCAGCGGTCCCAATCGGTCAGTCCCACAGGGATCTCGGTCAGCTCCCGAGGGATCGAGAAGGTCGCCGCGAGTTCGGGCGGCGTCGCAACGACCAGGAGAAGAACATCCGCCGGTATGCCGTCGCGGATCTGCGGCAGCAAATCGGCATGGCAGACCAGGATCTTCGCCCCGCTGTCGGCCAGGATGTAACGGACCTCCTCGGCTTTCAAATGCCAGTTGATCGGCACCACCGGACTTCCCAGCGCGGCCGAGGCCGCAACCACCTCGAACAGGGCGAAATCGTTGCGCAGCATCATCGCGACCGGCGCGGCCTCGGCAAGCCCGAGGGCGCGGAAGCCGCTCATCGCCCGCCTGATCCGGGCCCGGAGGTCGTCATAGCTGATCTGGCGTTCGCCGCTGATGATCATGGCGTCTCCTCATCCCGCTCGTCTAGCGGTCATCCAGCACGTCGCCGAAGCCGACCCAGCTCTTGCCGTTGAAACGCCGGAGCTGAAGCTGCTGGAACGGCAGATAGTCGTCGGGGCCGGTCGTAACCGCCATTCCCGGCAGCAGCAGCGGCAGCTTCACATCCTTCAGCGAGGCCGCCTGGCGCATGATGTTGTCGCGGCTGATATCATCCTTGCACGCCTTCAGCACCGTCATCAGCAGCGTGGCATAGTGATAGCCCGCGGCGTAGTTGGAGTTGGAGAGGTCCGCGGTCGGCATGTAACGCTTCATAAAGGCGAAATATTCCTTCACGCCGGGATCGTCGGCCCATTGCGGGTCCATCGTGTCCTTCTGGTTGCTCGACGAGATCAGGCCGACCGCGTTGTCGAGCCCTGCCGGTTCCAGGAAAGAGATCGACGACGCGGAGGTCGGCACGAAGAACAGCTCCGGTTTCCAGCCGATCTCGGCCACGCCCTTGACCATCTGCGAGGTGAACTTGCCGAGCACGACGCCGAACAGCACGTTGGCGCCTGACGCCTTCAGCGTCGAGAGTTGCGAGCTAATCGTCGGCGCGCTGGTCTCGTAGCTTGCTTCCGCGACGATCATGCCGGCCGCCTTGGTCCCGAGCGCACGCTTGAACCCCGCCACATAATCGCGGCCGAAATCATCGTTCTGCGACAGGATCGCAATCCTGGCGTCGGGCTTGGCCTGCAAAATGTATTTGGCATAGACCACGCCTTCGGATTCGTAGGCCGCCATGCCCGGCATCGTCCACGGGTTCTTCTGTGGTTCGGCCCATTTGGTGGCGCCGGAGAGCACGAATAGCTGCGGCACTTTCTTGGCGTTGAGATAGCGCTGCACGGCGCTGTTGGTGGCGGTGCCGAGTGAGCCGAACATCATCAACACCTCGTCTTGCTCCACCAGTTTGCGGGTCTGCTCGACGGTCTTCGGCGGCGAGTAGGCGTCGTCCAGCGTGATGAGCTTGACCTTGCGGCCGTTGATGCCGCCTTCGGCATTGACCTTCTCGAAGAACGCTTCCTGCGTCCGTCCGATCGCGCCGAAGCCGGAGGCCGGACCGCTGTAGGGCAGGGTCTGCCCAATGCGAATCTCGTCGCTGCCTTCGGCATAGGCGCTGCCGCCAGCGAGCGTCAGCAACGACATGCCGATCAGTGCGGCTGCCAGCTTCATGGTGTCCTCCCGTTTTATTGTCGGTTCGAGCCGTCAGGCGCTGGCGCGCATCAGGAAATCCTGTCGCGCCTGATCGAATTCCTGTTTCATCCGGTCGACGAGCTCGGCGACCGGCGGCGCGTCTGCGATCTGGCCGATACCCTGGCCCGAGCCCCAGATGTCGCGCCACGCCTTGGACTTCATGTTGCCGCCGGAGCCGAAATTCATCTTCGTCTTGTCGGCCGCCGGCAGATTGTCCGGATCGAGCCCGGCCGCGGCGATCGAAGGCCCGAGATAGTTGCCGTGCACGCCGGTGAAGAGGTTGGTGTAGACGATGTCGTGGGCGGCGTGCTGTGTCAGGGCGGACTTGTAGGCTTCGTCAGCATTGGCTTCCTTCGTCGCGATGAAGCGCGTGCCGATATAGGCGAGGTCGGCGCCCAGCGTCAGCGCGGAGGCGATTGCGAAGCCGTCGCTGATTGCGCCCGACAGCAGGATTGCGCCGTCGAACCATTGCTTGACCTCGCGTACCAGTGCGAAAGGCGAGAGCGTTCCTGCATGTCCGCCAGCGCCGGCGCAGACCAGGATCAGGCCGTCGACACCTTGCTCGGCGGCCTTGCGCGCGTGCTTGACGTTGATGACGTCGTGGAACACGAGGCCGCCGTAGGAATGTGCGGCCTCGACGAGCTCGGCGGGCGGTCGCAGCGAGGTGATGATGATGGGCGCCCTGTGCTTCACACAGATCTCCATGTCCTTCATCAGTCGGTCGTTGGAGGCGTGGCAGATCTGGTTGACGGCGTAGGGTGCGACCTTCTTGCCGGGATTGAGCGACTTGTATTCGCCGAGTTCGTCCTCGATGCGGCTCAGCCACTCGTCGAGCTTTTCCACCGGACGGGCATTGAGCGCCGGAAACGAGCCAACGATACCGGCCTTGCACTGGGCGATCACCAGCTCCGGGCCCGACACTAGGAAGAGCGGCGAGCCGACCACGGGCAGCTCGAGCGAATCCTTCAAGAGAGCGGGCAGCGCCATGATGTCCTCCCGGAAACGCAGTCCGCCGGCAGGCGGATGACGAGGCATTTCCCTGTTGATTGTCGCGGGCGAGTTGCCGCCCATGTTTCATTTCACGCCATTATAGGGGTTGGAGTGCGGCCTCCCATCGTTCAATATTGAACGGGCGACTATTCAGATTTGAACAGAGGACACTCATGGACTGGGACCTTTGCAAGACCTTCGTCGCGGTCGCCGATACCGGCAGCTTCACCGGCGCGGCGCGCCGGCTGCACAGCAGCCATCCCACCGTCAGCCGCAAGATTGCGGCGCTGGAAGCTCAGCTCGGCACCCGGCTGGTGGCGCGCGCCGCCGACGGCCTGGCGCTGACCGCGGATGGACGGACGCTGCGCGAGCACGCCGAGGTGATGGCGGCGGCCGCGCTGCGGGCGGAGACGGCAGTCTCGGCCGGAGGGCACAAGGCGCGCGGGACCGTCAAGCTGTCGATCGGCGCGACGCTGGCCTCACATTGGCTGATGCCGTGCCTGCCTGCTTTCCTGCGCGCGCATGATCACGTCCAGCTCGAGATCATCACCCACCCGTTTCCGGCGAGCGTGCGCCGGCGCGAGGCGGACGTGGTGCTGCGGCCCTTCGACAGCGGCGAGGAAAATCTGGTCGGCCGCAAGATCGGCCGTCTCGGCACCGGGTTCTACGCCTCGCGGGACTATGCCGGCGGGCGGTCCTTGCCGGAACGGCGCGGCGAGTGGAAGGGGCACAGCGTCATCGGTTTCGCCGATCAGACCTCCAACGTCCAGCTTGCGCGGTGGAGCGACGTCGTCACGCGTCAGGCCAGGGTGGTGATGCGCTGCTCGTCGCAGGGCGACATGCTGGCGGCAGTCCGCGCCGGACTCGGAATCTCCGCCCTGTCGTGCTTTGTCGCCGAAACCTATCCCGATCTCGTGCGTGTCGCGCCGCAGAAGCTCGCCAGCGTGGCGGACCTGTGGCTGCTCGCCCATCCCGACCTTGTCGAACTGCCGGCGGTGCGGGCCGTCATCGACTTCGTCGCCGATTGCGCCCGGACCGATCGCGTTAGGCTGCGGGGCTAAGCGGGTCCCGCGATGACGCCTTCGCGTTTTTTTACCGCGCGATAATAGCTCCACCACAGATGCGCCGCCGCGCCGCGCAGGGGGCGCCAGGGTTCGGCGAGCGGCGCCATCTGCTTCTCCGTCGGCCGCGCCTGCAAGCCGAGCCCAATGCGGATGCCTTCCTGCACGGCGAGGTCGCCGGCCGGCCAAGCGTCGCCATGGCCCAGGCAAAACAGCAGATAGACGTCTGCGGTCCACGGTCCGATGCCGGGCAGTGCGATCAGCGTGTGGTGCGCGGCATCGGCGTCTTCTTCCGCGAGCACGTCCAGGTTCAGCCGCTGTGCGGTGATCTCGCGCGCGAGATGTTTCAGCGTCTTGATCTTGGCGGCCGACAGGCCGAGCCGCCCCAGCCGGTCAGTGCGGGCGCGGCGGACCGCCTCGTGGTCGAACGGATCGAAAGCTGCCGACAACCGCCCCCAGATCGCCGCGGCGCTCGCGGTCGAGAGCTGTTGCCCGCAGACAATGTGGGCAAGCCCCGCAAAGCCCGGCTCGCGCCGCCGCAACGCCGGCATGCCGGCCGTCGCTAGTACGGGCTTCAGGCGCGGATCACGCTTGACCAGCACGTGGACGGCCTCTTCGAGATCGGATTGGGTTTCGAGGTGGATGGTCATGACGTTATCGACTCGCCGCGATGCGGATTGTTCGTCCTGTGGACGGCTTGGGACGATAAGATTAAGACCATACTATCGGAATCCGGAAGCGTTCGATGAATTTGAGAAGTATTCCCGTGGAGATGGACGGCGGCAAAGTCGCACTGATCGATGCCATGCTGGACCGCGTCGTTGACGAACATCGCGTCTTCCTTCCGCTCGCGATCGAAAGCGGAAGTCGAGCCTGGGGATTCGCCTCGCCTGACAGCGACTATGACTGCCGCTTTGTCTATGTGCGCCGCGCTTTCGATCACATTACGCCGTGGGTTAGCCGTGACGTCATCGAGCTTCCGTTCGAAGGAGATCTCGATGCGAATGGTTGGGACTTGCGCAAGGCGCTCCAGCTCCTGTTGAAGGGTAATGCGGCGATCTTGGAGTGGCTATGCTCGCCCGTCGTTTACCGGGGACAGGCCTGGTTTCGTGATGACTTCCTGGCGTTTGCCAGAGGGGTCGCTAGCCGCGAAGCCGTCTGCCGTCATTATCTTCATCTTGGTGAGCGGCAGCGGCGAGTCTATTTCGGCGACGGGACCAGCGTTGCGCAAAAGAAAATCTTCTATGCCCTTCGACCCGCTGCCGCTTTGCGATGGTTGCGCATGCGTCCTGCCGAAGCGGTGGCGCCGATGCATTTCCCGACCCTCATGGAGGAATGCGACCCGCCGAGTGAACTGAAGTTGGAGGTCATGGAACTCATGGCCCGGAAGTCGATTACGCACGAGCTCGGTTCGGCACCTCTGCCGCCGATCGTGGCCGACTTCCTAGATGCGGAGTTCGAGCTTGCTCGCGATCTCTTCGAGGGTAGTGCACCAAGTGCGTCGGAAGCGATGATCCTTCGGGCGGAAGAATTTTATCGCAGCGTGGTGGAGCGCCTCGAGCGGGAGAGCGGCGCCGTTGTCCCGTTCCCGCTTGTCTGATGCCACCCGTTTTCCGATTTGCCCCCAGTCCGAACGGCTACCTGCATCTCGGTCACGCCTATTCCGCGCTGCTCAATTTCGATCGCGCGCGCGAGACCGGCGGGCGGTTTTTGTTGCGGATGGAGGACATCGACGCGACGCGTTGCCGGCCAGAGTATGAGACAGCGATCTACGGGGACCTCGCCTGGCTCGGTGTCGCCTGGGAGACGCCGGTGCGGCGGCAGTCGGAGCATTTCGACGCGTATCGCGCGGCACTGGACAGGCTCTCGGCGCTTGGCCTGGTCTATCCCGCCTTCGAAAGCCGCGCCGAGATCACAAGGCTGGTTGCGGCGCGTGAAGCGGCTGGGCCGTGGCCGCGCGATCCCGACGGCGCGCCGCTCTATCCCGGCGACGCCAGATCGCTGTCCGCCGACGAGTGCGACCGCCTCATCGACACCGGTGCGCCCTATGCGCTTCGGCTCGACATGGCGGCCGCCTGCCGCCGCGCCGCCGACCTGAGCTGGAACGAACTGGGCGAGGGGCCCGATGGTGAGCGTGGTGTCGTTCCGGCGCGGCCAGAAGCCTGGGGCGATGTCATTGTGGCCCGCAAGGAGACTCCGACCAGTTACCATCTGTCCGTCGTTGTCGACGATGCGCTCCAGGACATCGGCGAAATCGTGCGCGGCCAGGACCTATTCCACGCCACTTCTGTCCACCGTCTCCTTCAGGTTCTGCTCCGCCTGCCCGAACCCGTCTACCGCCACCATGGGCTAGTTCGCGACGAGGGCGGCCGGAAGCTGTCGAAATCAACCAGCTCGACCGGCCTTCGTGAACTGCGCGCTGCCGGCGCCACGCCGGCCGGTATCCGCCAGCTGGTGGGATTAGATTAAGTTTCTCTGGGGGTTAGCCAAACGCCGCCGTGACTCCGGGTGTTCCGCCGTGCCATGCTCACCTGACGGCCCGGGGTTCGAAGGGGATACTTCGAAGGGGAGTTATGGCGGCGAAAACGCGCGCAGCGCGCACTACGGGGACGTCCAAGCGAGTGGCTCGGAAGCGCTCCGGGCCGACTGCCCGGTTGCGCAAGCGCAGCACCAAGCGGGGCGAGCCGGACGTCGTCCAGGCCGCGCTTGCCGCCTTTGCCCATGAGGTCCGCACTCCCCTGACCGGCATTCTCGCGATCAGCGACCTGCTCGCGACTTCGGATCTCGGTGAGCGGGAAAGACGCTGGGCCGACACGATCAAGGCCGGTGCCGAGCATCTGGCGAACCTTGCTACCCTGTTCGTCGATGCCGCCCGAAGTGGCAAGGGGACCGGGAAGACGGTCGGGGGTGGAAGCTCGCTGCGGCAGGATTTGTTCGACCTGCGGACGCTCGCCCGCAACGCTGGCGATTCGCTGGCCGGTCGCGCCGCGGCCAAGGGCCTCCAGGCCGAGGTCGATATCTCGGAGAAGCTGCCCGGGCTGGTGGTCGGTGATCCCGTGCGCCTGCGCGCCGCGCTCGAGAACCTGATCGACAATGCCGTGAAGTTCACCGAGCACGGCGGCGTGGCGCTCACGGTCGCGCCTTGGCGTTCCGCCAAGAGCAACACCAAGAGCAAAGGCCAAACAAAGAGCAAAGGCAGCGTCGGAATCGCTTTCGCGGTGTCCGACAGCGGCATTGGCCTCACCATGGCCGAGATCAAGCGGCTGTTCCGGCCGTTTACCCAAGCCAATGTGACCATTGCCTCGCGCTTCGGCGGCGCCGGCCTGGGCCTGTCGTCAGTGAAGCAACTGGCGCGCGCGATGGGCGGCGACATCACGGTCGCCCCTCGGCCCGGCGGCGGCGCCACCTTTACGTTGACGGTGTCGGTAGATGCCACGGGATCGGGCAAGTCCAGCAAGTCGAAGGGCGAAGCCGAGATGGATGCGGTCCCGGCGCTGCGCTTGCTCAGCGTCGAGGACAATCCGTTCGGCCGCGTCGTGCTCAACACCATCCTGACCGAGCTCGGCCATCATGCCGAGTTCATCGGGCGCGGCGAGGACGCGGTGAACCGGCTCGCGCAGGGCGCCTTCGACGCGGTGCTGATGGATATGGTGCTGCCGGGCATCAATGGCGTCGAGGCGATCAGGCGGATCCGCACCATGGCGACGCCGTTGGCTCAGATCCCCATCATCGGGGTGTCCGGTCGCGGCGAAGACGAAGTCGCCTCACGCGAGGCCGGCGCCGACGCCTTTCTGGTCAAGCCTGTGTCTCCGCGGGCGCTAGCGACTGCGCTGCTTGCAGCGACACGCCGTGAGGAAGCCGCGACTTGATGATCGCGGCATTGAGCTCGCCGCCGTAGACGAAGATCGCGGCGATGAAGTACAGGAACACCAGCGCGATGATCACCGAGGCGAGCCCGGCATACATCGTCACGTAATTGTTGGCGAAGCGCGCCAGATATTGCCCGAACACGATGCCCGAGATCAGCGACGCCACGATGGTGAAGACGATGCCGGGCAGGATCTGGAGGAACCGGCGCCGTCCCGCCGGCAGCCAGGTATGCAGGATCATCAGCGCCACCACCAACGCGGCGACGGTGATGCCGTAGCGCAGCCAGGTGAGAATCCTCTCGTTGGATTCAACGAACAGCGGAATGTGCGCACGCGCGGCCTCGATGAGCAGCGGTCCGAGCACGATCAGGAATGCCATGGCGAGCGCGGTGAAGGCCGCAATCAGCGTGTATGCGATCGATTCCAGCCGTAGCCAGTACCAGGGCCGCATCTCCACGACCGCATAGGCGCGGTTGAGCGCGACCCGCAGTGCCTCGACGCCGTTGGAGGCGAAGTAGACCGACAGCACCGCACCGATGGTGAATAGGCCGGTGCGGGTCGTGGTCAGCACGTCGTGGACTTCCCCCGAGATCGAATCCGCGACCTGCTTGGGCCAGACCTGAAGCATCAGGCTGGCGGCCTGATCGGCGAGTTCCTTGGAGCCGAAGAAGCCGGCGAGGGAGGTCAGCACGATCAGGAACGGGAACAGCGCCATCAGCGTCGACAGCGCGATGTGGCTCGCGATCGCCCAGCCATCGTCGGCCAGGAACGTGTAGAACGCGTCCATTACGACAAGGTAGATGGTGCGGATTGCCTTCACGCGCCACCTGCACTGCTGTTGCCACGTCCTCTTCCCGCGCGCGGGAAGCGCATTCTGTCCTCTTCCCGGGGAGAGGCGAAGAGGATGGGCAGTTCGCGGAGATCCAGATTCATCTAGCTAGCTTCTGATATTATTGGCTTGAAAGCCAGATCGGGAACGCCATGGCGGACCGGCGCGCAGGGTGTTATCTACCCTCGAATGGCATCTCTCCTGAGTACTTTCATTCTGCCAATCGCGGTCGGCGCCGTGGCGTTGGTGCTGCTGCTTGGTCTGATCAACATGATGCGCGGTGGCTCGCCCAACACCTCGCAGAAGCTGATGCGCTGGCGCGTGCTGCTTCAGTTCGTGGCGATCGTCATCGCGATGGTCGCCGTGTGGGCGATGGGGCGTTAACATGGTCGTGCTCAACCGCATCTATACGAAAACCGGTGACGACGGCACGACAGCGCTCGGCTCGGGCGAACGCCGGCCGAAATATGATCTGCGCATCGAGGCCTATGGCACGGTCGACGAGACCAATGCTGCGATCGGCGTGGTCCGGCTTCACACCAGGGATGCGCCCGAGCTCGACGCGATGCTTGGCCGCATCCAGAACGATCTGTTCGACCTCGGCGCGGACCTCGCGGTGCCCGAACGTGAGGGCAAGGCGGAGCGGCTGCGGGTGGTGGCGAGCCAGGTCGAGCGGCTCGAGCGCGACATCGACGCGCTCAACGACAAGCTGGCACCCCTGACCTCCTTCGTACTGCCGGGCGGCACGCCGGCCGCCGCCTACCTCCATGTCGCCCGTACGATTTGCCGCAGGGCGGAACGCGTGATGGTGGAACTGGCGGCCCGGCCGGAAGAGCCTGTGGGTGCCGCTGGCATCCAGTATATGAATCGCCTGTCGGACTTCCTGTTCGTGGCCAGCCGCGCCGCCAACAATGACGGCGCCGGCGACGTGCTCTGGGTTCCGGGCCAGAATCGCTGACCGATCAGGCGGCGCATTTCTGGGCGCCAAAATTACACCCCATCGCGCGTTGACCGGGCCGGATCAGGCCTTTAGGTTCCGCGCCAGTTGATAAACCCCCTCCCAGATTGAGTGAAAGAGGATCGATGAAGGTCTTGGTGCCGGTAAAGCGGGTGGTCGATTACAACGTCAAGGTCCGCGTCAAGAGCGATGGATCGGGTGTTGAACTCGCCAACGTCAAAATGTCGATGAACCCGTTCGACGAAATTGCGGTCGAAGAAGCGCTGCGCTTGAAGGAAGCCGGCAAGGCGACCGAAGTCGTGGTGGTCTCCATCGGACCGGCGCAGGCGTCGGAAACGATCCGCACCGGTCTCGCCATGGGCGCCGATCGCGGCATCCTGGTGAAGGCGGAAGGCGCGGTCGAGCCGCTCGCCGTCGCCAAGATCCTGAAGAAGATTGCCGACGAAGAGCAGCCGGGCCTGATCATTCTCGGCAAGCAGGCGATCGACGACGACAGCAATCAGACCGGCCAGATGCTGGCCGCGCTGCTCGGCTGGTCGCAGGCGACCTTCGCCTCGAAGCTCGAGGTTGAAGGCAGCGACTTCAAGGTCACCCGCGAAGTCGACGGCGGCTTGCAGACCGTGAAGCTGAAGGGACCGGCGATCGTCACCACCGATCTCCGTCTCAACGAGCCACGCTATGCCTCGCTGCCGAACATCATGAAGGCCAAAAAGAAGCCGATCGCGGACAAGACCGCCGCCGATTACGGCGTCGATCTCACCGCGCGCCTCGAGGTTCTCAAGACGACGGAGCCGGCCGGCCGCAAGGCGGGCGTCAAGGTCAAGGACGTCGCCGAGTTGGTGTCGAAACTCAAGAACGAAGCCGGGGTGCTCTGATGACGACGCTTCTGATTGCCGAACACGACAATGCGTCGCTCAAGGATGCGACCAACAAGGCCCTGACCGCGGCGGCCGCGCTCGGCGCGGACGTCGAGGTGCTGGTGGCTGGCGAGAATGCCAAGGCTGCAGCGGACGCGGCCGCCAAGCTTGCCGGTGTAAAGAAGGTGCTGCTCGCCGACGGCGCGCTCTACGCGCACGATCTGGCCGAGCCACTGGCCGCGCTGATCGTCTCGCTGGCGCCGTCCTATGACGCCATCGTCGCGCCCGCGACCTCGCGCTTCAAGAACGTGATGCCGCGCGTCGCGGCCCTGCTCGACGTCATGCAGGTCTCGGAAATCACCAAGGTGGTCGCCCCCGACACCTATGAGCGTCCGATCTACGCCGGCAACGCCATCCAGACGGTGAAGTCGAAGGACGCCAAGAAGGTCATCACGGTGCGCACCTCCACCTTCGCCGCAGCAGGTGAAGGCGGCAGCGCGTCGGTCGAGAGCGTCGCGGCGGCGGCCGATCCGGGCCTGTCGTCCTTTGTCGGCGAGGAAGTCGCAAAGAGCGACCGTCCCGAACTGACCTCGGCCAAGATCATCGTCTCCGGAGGCCGCGCCATGCAGAGCCGCGAGAACTTCGCAAAGTACATCGAGCCGCTCGCCGACAAGCTCGGCGCCGGCGTCGGCGCTTCGCGCGCGGCGGTGGATGCGGGCTATGCCCCGAACGACTGGCAGGTCGGCCAGACCGGCAAGGTCGTAGCCCCCGAGCTCTATGTTGCGGTCGGCATTTCCGGCGCGATCCAGCATCTGGCCGGCATGAAGGACTCCAAGGTGATCGTCGCGATCAACAAGGACGAGGACGCGCCGATCTTCCAGGTTGCCGATTACGGCCTGGTCGCCGACCTCTACCAAGCGGTTCCGGAGCTGACCGCCGAACTCGGCAAGCTCGGCAAGTAAAACGCGCTAAAACACCGGCCGGAGCTATAAACTCCGGCCGGTGTTGCTTTTTGAGGCGTTTTCTTTGGCGCGGGACACGCCTTCGAAGCGATCCAATCTAGGTTTCGAGGCCGGGTTCTGATTAAATCAGACCTCCCGGCTCGGGGGATAGGCAGGCGCGGTTGATAGCGCGCCGTTCCGGTGGATGACATTATGGCGGCAGTAATCAAGAAGGTCGGCGTGATCGGCGCGGGGCAGATGGGCAATGGCATCGCGCATGTCGCTGCGCTGGCCGGCTTCGACGTGGTGCTCAACGACATTTCGACCGACCGCCTCAAGTCAGGCATGGCTACGATCAACGGCAATTTGACGCGCCAGGTCTCCAAGAAGGCCGTCAGCGAGGACGACAAAGCCAAGGCGATGGCGCGTATCGTGGCCGGCGAGAAGCTGGACGACCTCGCGGACTGCGATCTCGTGATCGAGACCGCGGTCGAGAAGGAAGAGGTCAAGCGCAAGATTTTCCACGATCTCTGCGCGGTGTTGAAGCCGGAGGCGATCGTTGCCTCCGATACCTCCTCGATCTCGATCACGCGGCTCGCCGCCGCCACCGACCGGCCCGAACGCTTCATCGGCATTCACTTCATGAATCCGGTGCCGCTGATGGAGCTGGTGGAGCTGATCCGCGGCATCGCCACCGACGACCAGACCTTCGAGGCGTCAAAGGAATTCGTCGGCAAGCTCGGCAAGCAGGTCGCGGTCTCCGAGGATTTCCCGGCCTTCATCGTCAACCGCATCCTGCTGCCGATGATCAACGAGGCGATTTACACGCTGTACGAAGGCGTGGGCAACGTCGAGGCGATCGACGCGGCGATGAAGCTCGGGGCGCACCATCCGATGGGCCCGCTGGAGCTCGCCGATTTCATCGGCCTCGATACCTGCCTGTCGATCATGCAGGTGCTGCATGAGGGCCTCGCCGACTCCAAGTACCGCCCGTGCCCGCTGCTGGTGAAATACGTCGAGGCGGGCTGGCTCGGTCGCAAGACCCAGCGCGGTTTTTACGACTACCGCGGCGCCAAGCCGGTTCCGACGAGATAAGCCGGTCTCGTCTCCCGGCTCGTCACTTCGTGCCCGCCGCGTCCGGAACACGGACAAAGCCTACCCTACGGCGTTTCGTGACAATTCATGTCCCGTTAACCGCTCGCCTCTAGGTTACGCGCGGTACGAGGGTTTGCGTAATGGACATGATGGCGATGGTCAGCAGCATGCTGGCCTCTCAGCAAGGCGCGCTGCAGTCGAATATCTCGGCGACGCTGATGAAGCAGAACGCGGATGCGGAGAAATCCACCGTCCTGACGCTGCTCGGCGCCGGACAGCCCTCGCTTGCCAATGTCGGCGCCGGCGTCGGCAGCAATCTCAACGTCACCGCCTAACATCATCGCTTAGAACGACGCGGCGGCTTTGCCCGTCGCAGCCCGGATCAGCTTGAGGGCATCTTCGCTCGCCCATTCCGCCGGCCCCGCGATCGTCGCGATCTCGCAGCCTTGAGGATCGACCAGCACCGAGGTGGGCATGCCCAAAGCCCGGCCTATCGCCTTAAGATCCTGAAAAACCTTGGCTTTTTGATCGTTGAAATAGCCGAGCCGGGTAAGATTGGCCTCTTTCAGGAACGTCTTGGGCTTTTCGGGGTCGCGGGTGTCGATATTGATCGCCACCACCTCGAAATTCGGGCCCGAAAGCTTGCCCTGGAGCTCGTCCAGCGCCGGCATTTCCTTGCGGCAGGGCACGCACCAGGTGGCCCAGAGGTTCACCAGCAGCGTCTTGCCGCGGAAATCCGACAGCTTCTTCGGCCTGCCCTCGGCGTCTTCGAAGGCCAGGTCCGGCAGCTTCAGCGGTGCGGTCGCCATGGTCAGCGCCGCCACCTCGCCATGGGCGAGCGGGGCGATCTTCTGTGCGGTGTTCACCGCCGCCCGGCAGGCGGGATCGCCGGATGGGGCCCGACCCAGGCCGAGCCCGTACAGCGCGGCAAAGCCAGCCAGGCCCCCGACCACCACGGTGGCGATGACGACGGGGATACGGCGCGTGGCCGACCGCGCTTTCCTTTGGTCGAGCCTGTCGTTGGGGTCGAGCATATCGTTTGTCATCCGGTCGCAGATATGGCTATCAGAGGCCTCTTAATACGGCTGGCAGCCGTCGGCAAACGGGCGGCGGCGACAGGCAAGGCGTGAGCAGGGGATCATGAGCAACAAGATGTGGGGCGGCCGGTTCTCGGAACGTCCCGACGAGATCATGGAAGAGATCAACGTCTCCATCGACGTCGATCGTCACCTCTTTGCCCAGGACATTGCCGCGTCCAAGGCCCACGCCGCGATGCTGGCCGCACAGGGCATCATCACGGCCTCTGATGCGAAAAATATCGGCAAGGGTCTAGACACGATTTTGTCAGAGATCGGCAAGGGCGGCTTCGAATTCAAGCGCGCGCTCGAGGACATTCACATGAATGTCGAGAGCCGCCTGTCCGAGCTGATCGGCCCTGCCGCCGGTCGCCTGCACACCGCGCGCTCGCGCAACGACCAGGTCGCGACCGATTTCCGTCTCTATGTCCGCGATGTCCTCGATGAGACCGACGCCGCGCTCGCCGCGTTCCAGCAGGCGCTGGTGCAGCGCGCCCTGGAGCATGCCGGAACAGTCATGCCCGGCTTCACGCACCTGCAGACCGCGCAGCCGGTGACCTTCGGCCACCATTTGCTCGCCTATGTCGAGATGGCCGCGCGCGATCGCGGCCGTTTCCAGGACGCGCGCAAGCGGCTGAACGAGTCCCCGCTCGGAGCTGCGGCGCTCGCCGGAACCTCGTTTCCGATCGACCGTCACGCCACGGCGAAGGCGCTCGGTTTCGATCGTCCGATGGCGAACTCGCTCGATGCGGTCTCCGATCGCGACTTCGTGCTGGAGACGCTGTCGGCGGCCTCGATCTGCGCGGTGCACATGTCGCGCTTCGCCGAGGAGATCGTGATCTGGACCTCGCCGTTGGTCGGCATGATCCGCCTCAGCGACAAGTTCACCACGGGATCCTCGATCATGCCGCAGAAGCGCAATCCTGACGCCGCCGAGCTGGTGCGCGCCAAGACCGGCCGCGTGATCGGCGCGCTCAATGGGCTGCTGATCGTGATGAAGGGCCTGCCGCTCGCCTATCAAAAGGACATGCAGGAGGACAAGCAGGGCGCCATGGAAGGCTTCGCCGCGCTGTCGCTCGCGATCCGCGCCATGACCGGCATGGTCCGGGATCTCGTGCCTGATGAAGCGAAGATGAAGCTTGCTGCAGGCGAGGGCTACGCCACCGCGACCGATCTTGCCGACTGGCTGGTGCGGACGTTGAAGATGCCGTTCCGCGAGGCCCATCACGTCACCGGCCGCATCGTCGCCAAAGCCGCCGAGGGCGGCGTGGCGCTGCACGAGCTGCCGCTGAGGGAGATGCAGGCGATCGAAGCGAAAATCACGAAGGACGTGCTTGGCGTGCTCTCGGTCGAATCGTCGGTCAAGAGCCGGACCAGCTTCGGCGGCACTGCGCCGAAGAACGTGGCGTCGCAGGCCAAGGGCTGGCTGAGGCGGCTGGAAAAAGAGCGAAAATTGGGCTGAGGGCAAAATTTCGCTTATGTTTCATGATCATCCGGGTCTCGCCAGAACGCGCCAATCTCTGTATGGTGCGCCGCGCGTAGTGGGGATTTCGTCGTGACGTCAAAGTTTCGCCCGGCCGGCTCGGGGTGGGCCATCATTGTCTTGAGCCTGACGGCGCTCGCGCTCGCCGGCTGTGGCCGCAAGGGCCCGCTGGATCTGCCGCCGACCGCCTCCAGCGCGTCCACGGCCAACGTTGCGCCGCCGACCGATACCGAGACCGAAGCCCAGAGAACGCCGAGCGTGTTCAATCCCACCTATGGCGCGGACGCCGCACCGGCGGCGACCAAGGGCAGGAAGAAACCGTTTATCCTCGACCCGCTCCTGGACGAAAGACCCAGCCGATAGGCCGGGGCAACTGAGCCAACGCCATGAACCATTTTGACTATCGCAACGGCGTGCTGCACGCCGAGGCAGTGAACCTGTCCGAGCTGGCTGCAACCGTCGGCACGCCGTTCTATTGCTATTCGACCGCAACGCTCGAGCGGCACTATCGCGTTTTCACCGACGCTTTCGCCGGGGAGAAGGTGCTGGTCTGCTACGCCATGAAGGCGAATTCCAACCAGTCGGTGCTGCGCACGCTGGCCAGGCTCGGGGCCGGCGCGGACGTGGTCTCCGGCGGCGAATTGAAACGCGCGCTGGCCGCCGGCATTCCGGCAAGCAAGATCCTGTTCTCCGGCGTCGGCAAGACGGAAGACGAGCTGCGCGCCGCACTGGCCGCCGACATCCTCTGCCTCAACGTCGAATCCGAGCCCGAGCTCGAGCTGCTGTCGCGCGTTGCGACCGAGACGGGCAAGACCGCGCGCATCTCGATCCGTGTCAATCCCGACGTCGATGCCGGCACCCACGCAAAGATCTCGACCGGCAAGTCCGAGAACAAGTTCGGCATCCCGATCGCGCATGCCCGCGAGGTCTATGCCCGCGCCGCGAAGCTGCCGGGCATCGAGGTCACAGGCACCGACGTTCATATCGGCAGCCAGATCACCGACCTCTCCAAGATGGAGATCGCGTTCCGCATCCTCTCCGAATTCGTGCAGACGCTGCGTGCCGACGGCCACAACATCTCGCATGTGGATTTCGGTGGCGGCCTCGGCATTCCCTATTACATGGACCGCGAAGCGCCGCCGGCGCCCGATGCGTATGCCGCGATGGTCAAGCGCGTCAGCCACAATCTCGGCTGCGCGCTGATGTTCGAGCCGGGGCGCATGATCGTCGGCAATGCCGGCATCCTGGTCGCCAAGGTGATCTATGTGAAGCACGCTGACGGCAAGAATTTCGTCATCATCGACGCCGCCATGAACGATCTGATCCGTCCGACGCTATATGAGGCCCATCACGACATTCTGCCGGTGACGCAGCCTGCGAAGGGAGCCGCGACCATGATGGCCGACGTCGTCGGCCCGGTCTGCGAGACCGGCGACTACCTCGCGCTGGATCGCACGCTGCCGACGCCAAAGCCCGGCGACCTCATCGCCATCATGACCGCCGGCGCCTATGGCGCAGTGCAGGCCGGCACCTACAATACGAGGCCGCTGGTGCCCGAGGTGCTGGTGAAGGGCGACCAGTACGCCGTCGTGCGTCCGCGCATCGAGGTCGAGCAATTGATCGCGATGGATACGCCGGCGCCGTGGCTGTGAGGCTGTGATTGTCCACGATGAGCGCAGCTACCGCTGCGCCCATCGCTGCATTGACACCTACTTCTTGAACCGGTCCTTGATCGCGGCGAGGCCGGAATCATAGACGCCGCCGAGGGCATCGACCGCTTCCTTCTCCCGCCCCGGGTCGGGCGTGTAGATGCCGGTCCATGTCACCACCGACGCGCCTTCACCCTTTGCCGTGACCTTGATGGTCGACTTGTACTGGCTCACCGGCAGTGGGCTCGACAGGAACGCGTAGGAATAGCTGTAGTCTTTGTCGTTCCGCGCAGTCTGCGTCTCCACGAACGAGGCCTTGCCGTCCCTGGTGACGAGCGTCCGGGTTGGCGGCGACTTGCCGTCCACAATGCACTGCCCCACCGGGGGCAGCCAATCCTTGATCGCGCAGAACGGCCCGATGACGGACCACACCTCGGCCGCAGCACTGCTGACCTCGATGCTCCTCGTCAGATTGGCTGCGGACGCCGGCATGACGCCGACGCCCAGGCCGAGGGTGCAAATCGCGGCGCTGCGAACCGAAACGAGCAATCTGGATGCCGCTGAATCGTATTTCTTCATGGTAATCTCCTGTATCCGGCGGGCCGTGATTGCGGCGGCCGGCTTGCCAATGCCGGTCGAATAGACGCTCACCACGGTCCTCGGCCAGTTCAGAGAATGAATCGCTGCTGATACAGAAACTGAACTAGGAAGCCGCGCGCCGCGGCCCTAAGGTTGCACCTTCGCTTGTCACGGAGGCCCGCATGACCATTGGCAGCTACAGGCAGTTCTGTCCGGTCGCGATGGCGGCCGAGATATTATGCACGCGCTGGACCGTCGTGCTCCTTCGCGAACTCATTGCCGGCTCGACGCGCTTCAACGAGCTGCGCCGCGGCGTTCCGCGGATGTCGCCTGCCTTGCTCTCGCAACGTCTCAAGGAGCTCGAAGCCGCCGGCATCGTTACGCGCCGGGCATCGGCTTCCGAGCGAGGTATCACCGAATATCTGCTGACCACAGCCGGACGCGAACTCGGCCCAATCGTGGAGGCGTTCGGCATCTGGGGCCAGCGCCGCATCGAGTCGGATCTGTCGCTTCAGCATCTCGATGTCCAGCTGTTGATGTGGGACATGCGGCGGAATTTGAACACGACGCCGATGCCGACCCGCCGCAGTGTGCTGCAGTTCGCGTATCCGGAATTGCCTTCGACGCAGCGATTGTGGTGGCTGATCGTCGATCCCGACGACAGTGTCGACCTCTGCTCGATCGATCCCGGTTTCGATGTTGACCTTTACGTGTCGGTTGATCTGCGCACCATGACGGCGATCTGGATGGGACTCGATACCGTGCGCGCGGCCGTCGCAAGCCGGCGGATGCTGCTCACCGGCGATCGGCACCTTGCCGCGGCCATGCAAAGCTGGCTGGGCCTCAGCCCGTTCGCCAAGGAACGCAAGCTGGCGAGCTGATCCAGGGCGGCGCAATTCAGTATTTGTATCGCCCCGCTACAGTTCCCGTACTGGTTCGTGGCCGCTGTGTTCTGGCACACCGACGTCGTTCCCGCGCCATCGAGGCCCGGGCAGACATCGAGCCAGGAGACGCGGCATGACAGCCTATCTGATCGCAGACATCAAAGTGACCGACGGAAAATGGGTGCCGGACTATGCGGCCTCCGTTCACGACCTCGTGCACAAGCACGGCGGCAAGTACCTCTCGCGCAGCGGCAATGTGAAGACGCTGGAAGGTGCGCCTCTCGACACCTCCCTGATCGCGATCATGTCGTTTCCAACGGTGAAGGCAGCAGAGTCCTTCGTCGCTGATCCCGCCTACAGCCGCTTCGCGGCAGCGCGCAGGGGCGGCAGCGAGAGCCGCTTCCAGTTGATCGATGATACCGACTTGGCCGGCACGATCCCCTATCTCGCCAAGGCTTGAACTGCGTCTTCGTCAAAAACTCGGCGCGCAGGCGCAGACCTGCCCGGCCAACACAGGAGATTGGAATGAACGATTCACTCGCCGGCGCCGGCCTGCTTCGCATGCTTTTCGTAGCTTGCAGCGTGGCCTTCCTGCTCGGACTTTCCGGCGTCGCGTCGGCCCGGGTCACACGGTGCGACATTACGTGGGTCAGCTGCAACAATACCTCTGCGAAATGCTCGAGCGAGAGACGGTGCATGCGCAGGTGCGACGAGAAGTATATCAAATGCAGCGGGGGCTCGGCCTCCCTTCAACTGGAACAGCCGATCGACCTTCTGGAACTTGGCAGACGCCGCTCGTAGCAGATCGATCCAAGGAGGACAGCGCAGCGCCGGTCATCGGCGCTGCGTTCTCGTGTTGGCGCTAGCTGGGTGGCCGGCCGCCAACCACAACACCCGCCTTCTTCTCGATCGGCTTGATCGCCGCGGTGAAATCGGACTCGGCGCCTTCCGCGCTGATGACCGTCTCCCACAACCGCCCGACCGCATCCGCGACCTCCATCGACAGGCCGAGCTGCTTCATCTCCTCCAGCGCCAGCCGCACGTCCTTCACCATCAGTCCGGTGGCGAAGCCGAAGTCGAAGCTGCGCGGCAGCACCGAGCGCGGAAACTTGTCGCGGCTCGCGGTGTTCATGCCGGAGCCGGCATTGATGACGTCGATCATCACGGCGGGATCGAGCCCGGCTTTGACGCCCATCACCACCGCTTCCGAGGTCGCCACGATCGCGGTGGCCGACAAGAAGTTGTTTGCGAGCTTCATGGTCTGCGCCGCGCCGGGCTTCTCGCCGATGAAGAACACTTTTCCGATGATGTCGAGCGCGGGCTTGAGCAGCTCGAACTCGGTCTTTGGCCCCGAGACCATCACCGCCAGCGTGCCCTTCTCCGCGCCGCCGACGCCGCCGGAGACGGGGCAGTCTATCTGCACGATGTCATGCTTGGCGAGCAGGCCGTGAATCTTCACCGCCATCGCGGAGCCGACCGTGGAGAGGTCGATGAAGCGTTTGACGCGGCTCCCCTTGATCACGCCATTCGGCCCCGTCGCAACCGCGAGCGAAGCCTGCAGCGAAGGCAAGCTCGCCATGACCGTCTCGACCTGGTCGGCGACGTCCTTTGGCGACGTCGCCGCATTGGCGCCGCGCGCCACCAGCTTGTCGACGACCTCCTGGCGCGTGTCGAACACGACGAGCCGGTTGCCGGCCTCGATCAGCCGCCGCGCCATCGGGAAACCCATATTTCCGAGGCCGATGAATCCGATGTCCATGGTGTTTCCTTGTGTTCTTCGTTGTTGGCGAGCGGTGCGCCCCTACATTCGGTGTCCTCCCGGCGAAGGCCGGGACCCATACCGCGTGATCTCTGTTTGGCGGATAGCGCACGTACCGACCAAGGTCAGGTAACGCATAGTCATCGCCAAAGGGCTGCCTGTGGTTATGGGTCCCGGCCTTCGCCGGGACGACGTGGGAGAGAGCGTTGTCGTCTCACGCCTTGCCGTCGATCTCCGCGAACACCTCGCGTGCGATCCGAAAACTGTCGACCGCGGCCGGCATGCCACCATAGATTGCGACCTGCATCAGGATCTCGCGGATCTCGTCGCGGCTGACGCCGTTGGTGAGTGCGCCCTTCAGATGCGCGCGGAATTCGTGCTGACGATTGAGGATCGCGATCATCGCGATGTTGAGCATGCTGCGGGTCTTGCGCGGCAGCTCCTCGCGGCCCCACACCGTGCCCCAGCAATATTCGTTGAGCATCTCCTGGAACGGACGGTTGAAATCGTCGACGCTCTTCAGAGCGTTGTTGACATAGGCCTCGCCGAGCACCGCTTTGCGGACTTCCAGGCCCTTGTCGTGCATCTTCTTGTCCATGGCGTTTCCTTCTTTTTCCTTGGATGGCGGCGCGGAAATTACGGGGTTGCGGCGGGCCAGTCACGTCCTCGTGTTATGCGGGAAAAGGGGTGTCTCCCGTACAGGAACGGATGCCTCAGTGCTGCCGTTGTGGTACGCTTCTCTACCGGGCAACCTGGAGAGTTGATTGAACGGCGTCACCCCCGACCCGTCAGACCCGATCCGCGATGGCGACGCTCTGTCGCGGCTGAAGCTGGCGCAAGCCCTGCAACGGGCCACTTATGCCATCGCGTGGGAGCGTGCCTGGCCAAATTTGGCGCGGCTTCTTACCGTCGTCGGTCTGTTCCTGGTGGTGTCCTGGGCCGGCCTCTGGCTGGCGCTGCCGTCCATTGCCCGCGCCATCGGTCTTGTCGTTTTCGCCGGCGTTGCGATTGCCGTCCTGTTCCCGTTGAGTCGCTTCCGCTGGCCGAGCCGCGAGGAGGCGCTGGCCCGGCTCGACCGCGGCTCCGGCATCCGTCACCGGCCGGCCACCACGCTGACGGACACGCTGAGCTCGCAGGACCCGGTTGCGCAGGCCTTGTGGCGGGCGCAGCGCGAGCGCACGCTGGCTTCGATCAAGCGCATCCGGGCCGGTCTGCCGAAGCCCCGGCTCGCTCTGCATGACCCCTGGGCGCTACGCGCGCTGGTCATGGTGATGCTGGTTGCGACCTTCTTCGCCGCGGGCGACGAGCGTGCGATGCGGCTCGGGGCTGCCTTCCACTGGAACGGCGTGCTGGCGCCGACGAATGTTCGTGTCGATGCCTGGGTCACGCCACCGCTTTACACCGGCAAGCCGCCAATCATCCTGTCGGCCGCGAACAAGGAGGCCGCGGCGCTGCCGGCCAGCGGGCCGCTTGCCGTTCCCGCAGGCTCGACCCTGATCGTTCGTTCCTCCGGCGGCAGCCTAGATGTTGTCGTCTCCGGCGGCCTCAAGGAAGTCGCGCCCACCGAAGCCGCACCCAAGGGCACCAACGAGAAGCATTTTGCCATCAGCGGCGACGGCACCGCGCATGTCCGCGCACCCTCCGGCCAGCCGCAATGGGCGTTTGCGGCAACGCCGGACCGCGCGCCGACGATCGCGCTGGCCAAGGATCCCGAGCGCCAGGCCCGTGGCGGACTCCAGCTCACTTACAAGGTCGAGGACGATTACGGCGTCACCGGCGCCGACGCGCAAATCGGCCTGCGTCCTGCCGATGCCAAGGATGGCATCAAGGATGGCAGCAAGGAGGCCGATACCAAGTCCGCCGCGCGGCCGCTATTCCAGCCGCCGCAATTCCCGCTCGTGCTGCCGAATGCGCGCACCCGCAACGGCGTCGGCCAGACGGTGAAGGACCTCAGCGAGGATCCCTATGCCGGCGCCGACGTCACGCTGACCCTCACCGCCAAGGACGAGGCGGGCAACGAGGCCAGGAGCGAGCCCTTCAACATGCGCCTGCCCGAGCGGCTGTTCACCAACTCGCTCGCGCGCGCGCTGGTCGAGCAGCGCCGCATCCTCGCGCTCGACGCCAACAAGAACTCGGATGTCTACGCCGCGCTCGACGCGCTGATGATCGCACCCGAATTGTTCACACCGGATGCGGGCTGCTATCTCGGCCTGCGCAGCCTGGCGCTGCAGCTGGAAGCCGCCCGCACCGACGACGCGATGCGCGATGTGGTGAAAAGCATGTGGGCGTTCGCGGTCACCATCGAGGACGACGGTGTCGCCGGCAGCGTCAACGCCGCGCTGCGTTCGGCGCAGGACGCGCTCAAGCGGGCGCTGGAACGCGGCGCCAGCGAGGACGAGATCAAGGCGCTGACGCAAAAGCTTCGCGAGGCGATGGCCGGCAAGGTGCGCGATCTCGCCCGGCGCGCCGAGCAGAATCCGCTTGGACCCCGGCAGCCTTTCCCGGCAGAGGTTCAGCTCATCCTCGACAAGTCCGTCGAGCTGAAACAAAAGACCCAGAACGCCACGCCCGAGCAGCTCGAAGAGCTGGCGAAGCAGCAGGACGCATTGCGCGAGCAGCTTCAGGCCTATCGCAAGTCGGCGAACAACCGGGCGAAGCCGGGCAACGACGGGGCCAACCAGTCGACGCGAGACCGTAAATGCGGAAGCTAGCACGCGTGCCAGTCTTGAAGGCGATCTCGATCGCCTGCCTCGCCTTCCTGTTGGGAGGCGTCTCGCCCGCGGCTGCCCAGCAGGATCAGGATGTCGATGCCCTGCTCGATGGCGCTGAAAAGGCGATGCAGGATTCCGGCGACAGTCTCAGGCAGAAGGAATCCGGCAAGAGCCTGAACAATCAATCCGATGCGATTCAGAAGCTCGAGGACTACAAACGCGCGACGGAAAAGAGCCAATCCTCCAATCGCG
Source organism: Bradyrhizobium sp. WSM1417 (assembly GCF_000515415.1). Classification (NCBI taxonomy): domain Bacteria; kingdom Pseudomonadati; phylum Pseudomonadota; class Alphaproteobacteria; order Hyphomicrobiales; family Nitrobacteraceae; genus Bradyrhizobium; species Bradyrhizobium sp. WSM1417. The sequence goes on along the minus strand of NZ_KI911783.1, from coordinate 137,419 downwards.
ACCGTTCCGTCATCACGCAGCGCGACCTGGACGAATTGCTGAAGCAAATCGAGAAGGCGGCGCGCGAAGGCAATAAAGAAGCGGCCCAGCGCATGCTCGAGCAGCTCGCGCAGATCATGGAAAATCTCCAGATGGCGCAGCCCGGGCAATCCGGCGACAGCGACATGGAGCAGGCGCTCAACGAGCTCAGCGACATGATCCGCAAGCAGCAGCAATTGCGCGACAAGACTTTCAAGCAGGGCCAGGATTCCCGGCGTGAGCGCTCGCGCGGCAAGCAGCAGGGCGACCAGTCGATGTCGGACCTCCAGCAGGATCAGCAGTCGCTGCGGGATCGTCTAAAGAAGCTGCAGGACGAACTCGCCAAGCGCGGCCTCACGCAGAAGGGGCAAAAGGGCCAGAAGAGCCAGGGCCAAAAAGGGCAAAAGGGTCAGCAGGGCGAGCAGGGACAGCCGGGCCAGGATGGCGATCAGGACGGCGACCAGGGCGATGACGACGGCAGTCTCGACGCCGCCGACGGGGCCATGGGCGATGCCGGCTCGCAGCTCGGCGAAGGCAATTCGGACGGTGCCGTGGACGCGCAAGGGAAAGCGCTTGAGGCCTTGCGCAAGGGCGCGCAGAAGATGGCCGAGGCGATGCAGCAGGGCGATGGCGACGGGCAGGGCGATGGTCCCGGCAACCGGCCCGGCCGTCAGCAGAGCGGCGGCAATCAGACCGATCCGCTCGGTCGCCCCCTTCACGGCCGCGATCTGAGCGACGACTACACGGTCAAGATCCCCGGCGAGATCGACGCCCAGCGCGTCCGCCGCATCCTCGAGGAGCTCCGTCGCCGCTTGGGGGACAGCTCGCGCCCGCAGATTGAGCTCGACTACATCGAGCGGCTGCTGAAGGATTTTTGAGTTCTCTGTCATCGCCCGGCTTGACCGGGCGATCCAGTACTCCGAGACGGTTGTGATTCAATCGAGAGGCCGCGGCGTACTGGACGCCCCGGTCAAGCCGGGGCATGACAGCGGAATACGTGGCGCCTCGACGCCGCTATCCCTTCTTCGCCGCCAGCGCATCCGCCACTGCGGTGCGGATGTCGGCGACCGAGAACGGCTTGGTCACGACGTCATGCACCAGTGCATTGAGGTTCGAGGCGCGCTCGCGCTGGTCGGCAAAGCCGGTCATCAGCAGAATGGTCAAATCGGGGAAATCGCGTGCGACGGAAAGCGCCAGCGCGATGCCGTCCATCACCGGCATTTGGATATCGGTGAGCAACAGGTCGAACCCGCCATCCGCGCGCGTGAGGATCTCGAGCGCCTCGGCGCCGTCTTGCGCGGTGACGATCTCGTGGCCGTCCATGGCGATGGCGCGCGCCACCAGCTGGCGCATCGAATCCTCGTCGTCGGCGATCAGGACCTTGGACATGAGACGAACCTCGGGATCAATCTCGCGACCAACTTTGCCTGCGAGACCTGCGAAATCGATTATACGCTGCCGCCGGCGATGTCGCGCCGGTTGAAGAAGCGAACGTCGATATTGCGGCCCTCCGGCGGCGGCGAGGCCAGGCGCGAGCGGAAAAAGGCGCGCTCGCCGGGCTGTAGCACGGTCTGTTCCAGAACGGCGTTCCAGGCGTAGATTTCCGCGCCTTGCGCGTCGCGCACCGCGAAGCGCAACCGGGGAATGTCGAGCGGCTTCTTGCCCTGGCCCACGATCACGCCCTCGATCACCAGCACCTGCTTACCGTCCACGGTCTCGCTGGAGAGCTTGACGTCCTTGAAGGCCAGTGCGCGCAGGTTCACTTCGAGGCCGACCATCCTGTAGAAGGCTGCCGTCTGCGGCAGCAGCCGCACCATGTCGCCGCGCCAGATCACCAGCGCCAGCACCAGCGCGCCCATGGCGGCGCAGGCAGTTGGCAGGCCGAAATGAGATTTTCGCGGGGCCGCCGTGGCGACCGGACGGCGCACCCGGGCGCCGCGGCGGCCGAACAGGCCGCGGAACCAGGATTGATGCTGCTCGCCGACGACTTCCTCCTCGGCGGACCGGGCGGCCGCCGACCATTCGTCTTCGGCGTCGGTGGCTTCCTGGTCCGGCCAGTCGCTGGCGATCGAGGGGCTGTCAACGACAGGTGCGTCAGCGGCGCCGTCGTCCTGGGCATAGGAGTTCCACTGCTCGGCGAGATCGGACTGGTCGTCGCCCCGGCTGGCCGCGGCCATGGCCGGGACAGATGCCTCCTCGATGGCATCCTCGGCATGGGCGACCCAGGTTTCCTTGCAACGGGAACAGCGCACGGTCCGGCCGTTCGCCCCAAGGCTCGCGGGCTTGATGGCGTAGGATGTCGTACAATGAGGGCAGACGATATGCATGGACGAGCCTTGATGCATGGACAAGTCTTGACGGTGACACGGTCGCGGAGAACCGAGACGGAAAGATGCTACCAATTATGCTACAGGACGACCGTTAACGAACCGGAAACCATAACGGCCGCAAAACCCGCTGATCGCGTGTGGCGGAGCACAGCCGTGCGGCCCGCGGCCTCTCTCGAACGGAGCTGAGCTTGGTTCGGTTCGAAAATGTCGGATTGCGTTACGGCCTGGGGCCCGAGGTCCTGCGTGACCTCAACTTCCAGATCCCGGCGCATTCCTTCCAGTTTCTCACCGGCCCGTCCGGCGCCGGCAAGACCTCGTTGCTGCGCCTGCTGTTCCTGTCGCATCGCCCGACGCGGGGGCTCGTCAATTTGTTCGGTCACGACATCTCGCAGCTCGGCAAGGACGAGATCGCAGACCTGCGCAAACGCATCGGCATCGTGCTCCAGGATTTCCGCCTGCTCGACCACATGACCACCTATGAGAACGTCGCGCTGCCGTTCCGCGTCATGGGCCGCAGCGAATCGAGCTACCGCAAGGAGGTCATCGACCTCCTGAAATGGGTAGGGCTCGGCGAACGCATGGACGCGCTGCCGCCGATCCTGTCTGGCGGCGAGAAGCAGCGCGCGGCGATCGCGCGCGCCGTGATCTCCCGGCCGCAGCTGCTGCTGGCCGACGAGCCGACCGGCAGCGTCGATCCGACGCTCGGCCGCCGCCTGCTGCGGCTGTTCATCGAGCTCAACAAGTCAGGCACCGCCGTCATCATCGCCACCCACGATATCGCCCTGATGGACCAGTACGAGGCGCGACGCTTCGTGCTGCACCAGGGACGGCTGCACGTCTATGAGTAGGCCCGACGAACGCGGCGTGCTGGTCGATCTCGGACAGGAAGGGCCGCCGCTTCCGGCCAGGGCGCGCAACATGTCGCCGATCGTGCCGCGCGCCTCGATCCACGGCCGCGCGCTGGTCGCCGTCGTCGCCATCATGACCTTCCTGGCGTCGATGACGACCGGCACGGTGCTGCTGGTGAGCGCCTCCGCCGCCGAATGGCAGTCGGATGTCGCGAGCGAGATCACCATCCAGGTCCGCCCGCAGACGGGCCGCGATCTCGAACGCGACACCGCGGCGGTGACCGAGGCCATGCGCGCGCAAGCCGGCATCGTCGAGGTCAAGCCGTTCACTAAGGACGAGAGCGGCAAGCTGCTCGAGCCCTGGCTCGGCACCGGGCTGTCGATGGACGATCTGCCGGTGCCGCGCATGATCATCGCGCGCGTGCAGCCCGGCACGGCGCTCGATCTCGGCGCTCTGCGCGCCCGCGTGACCCAGGTGGCGCCAAGCGCCAGCGTCGACGATCACCGCGCCTGGATCGAGCGCATGCGCTCGATGACCAATGCCACCGTGCTCGCCGGCCTCGGCATCCTCGCGCTCGTCATCGTCGCCACCATCATCTCGGTGTCGTTCGCGACCCGGGGCGCCATGGCGGCGAACCGTCCGATCGTCGAGGTGCTGCATTTCGTCGGCGCCGGCGACCGCTACATCGCCAACCGCTTCCTGCGTCATTTCCTCAGGCTGGGGCTGGAGGGCGGCGTGATCGGCGGCGGCGCCGCCATGCTGGTGTTCGGCTTCTCCGAGTCGATTGCAGGCTGGTTTTCCGGCACCCCCGTCGGCGACCAGTTCGCCGCGCTGCTCGGCACCTTCTCGCTGCGGCCGTCCGGCTACATCGTGCTCGCGGTGCAGGCCGTGCTGATCGGCGCCATCACCGCGGTCGCCTCGCGCCAGACGCTGTTCGCGACGCTGAATGATGTCGATTGAGACCGACAAACCGGACTCCACTTCGCCTCAAAACGTCCTAAAATCATCTCTGGGAAGGGATCACCGACATCACATGACCGCGCCGACCGACGATCGATCGCCGAAACTGCCGCGCGGCTGGCTGCGCGCGGCCGTGATGTCGACGATTGCGCTCGCCTTCGTCGGCGCGGCGGCGGGCTTCATCGCGTTTCTGTCGCAATTGCGCGGCGCCGAGATCGCGCCGGACCGCAAGGCGGACGGCATCGTGGTGCTGACCGGCGGCTCCTCGCGGGTGTCGGATGCGATGGAGCTGCTCGCTGCCGGCTACGGCAGGAGGCTCCTGATCTCCGGCGTGCATCCGACCTCGACGGCGAGCGACATCTCCCGGACATTGCCGGAGAACCAGTCCTTCATGCGTTGCTGCGTCGATCTCGACCGCACCGCGGTCTCGACCCGGGGCAATGCCGCGGAAGCGCGGCGCTGGGCCGCGGGACGCGGCTTCAAATCGCTGATCGTGGTCACCTCGAACTATCACATGCCGCGCGCGCTGGTGGAATTCTCGCATGCGATGCCGGAGACGACACTGATCCCGTTCGTGGTGGTCGGCGACAAATGGCGCGAGGAGCCGTGGTGGACCTCGGCGTCCACCTTGCGGCTGCTGCTGTCGGAATATGTCAAGTACATCGCGGCCGAGCTCAGGGTACGGCTGGAGGATTTCGGGATTGACCTTTCGCCCGAGATGTCGGAGCAGCCTTCCGGGCTGCAGCCAAAGCGGCCCGCCACCGCACAGGCCAATTGATCGGCAACTGATCGGCAATTGATCGGATCCTCGATGTTCTTGATTTTCCTGCGATCGCTCGTGTTCAACGTGCTGTTCTACACCGTACTGGTGTGCCTCGCGATCGTGGCGCTGCCGACCTTCGCATTGCCGCCGCGCGCTATGCTGACTGTCGCGCAATGGTGGGCGAAGGCGACGCTATTCCTGATGCGGGCGGTCTGCAATATCAAGGTGGAATTCCGCGGCCTCGAAAAGATTCCGACGGGACCATTGGTCGTCGTGGCGAAGCACCAGTCGTTCTGGGAGACGTTCGTCCTGCCGGGCTTTTTCGACCGTCCGATTTTTATCCTCAAGCGTCAGCTCATGCAGATCCCGGTGTTCGGTCAGTTCCTGGTCAAGACCGGGATGATCGCGATCGACCGCAACGCCGGCGTCAAGGCGCTGCTGGACATGACGCGCCGGGCGCGGGAGGCGGTGCGCAGCGGCGGGCAGCTCGTGATCTTTCCCGAAGGCACGCGCCGCGCTCCGGGCGCGCCACCGGACTACAAGAGCGGCTTCGCGCAGATCTATTCGTCCTGCGGCGCGCAGTGCCTGCCGATCGCGCTCAATTCCGGCCTGTTCTGGCCGCGCCGCACCTTCATGCGCTATCCCGGCACGCTGGTGGTGGAGTTCCTCGATCCGCTGCCGCCGGGCTTGCCCAAGGATGAGTTTCTCTCCCGTGTGCAAACGGCGATCGAAGACGCGACCGGCCGCCTCGTCGAAGCCGGCCGCAAGGAGCAGGAGCAGCTGATCGGCTCGGCGCCGAGCTATGCGCCGTCGGAGAGCTAGCGGTTTTCCCGATCGTCCACCGGAGCCGGCGCGTGCGGAGAATGCGCATCACCATGCAGCATCATGGCAAGCTGATGCAGCGGCGCATCGCGAAAACCTTCGGCCTCGATCGCCTTCACCGTCGCGGTCACGTAGTCGCGGTTGGCGCCGGACTGGCCGTGGCCCTGGAGCACGTGGCGATGCTGGTCGGTGAGCGACAGCCGGCCGGCATATTGCACATGGCCGCGGTCGACGACATAGGCGAGCGCGGAGACGCGCTGCCGCGCGTCGTTCTCCAGCCAGACCGAACGCATGACTTCGCGATAGACCGACGTCACCTGCTCGCGCCCGCGCAAATAGGCCACGACGTCGGCGCGGTTATTTTCGGCGACGCGGAAGGCGATGCCGCGGCAGGCGCCGCCGCGGTCGAGGCCGAGCACCAGACCCGGCTTCTCCGGCGTGCCACGGTGCACGAAGGAATAGACACAGAGCGCGCGATGCTCGCCGACCAGCCGCGCCGGGACGCGCTCCTCGAATTCGAAGCCCGGCCGCCACATCAGCGAGCCGTAGCCGAACACCCAGAGGTCGCCTTTGGCAGTGGTGACGGAGGGGAGGGTGATTTCCGACATTTCGGGCACGGCTACCAGAACCGCGCTCCCAAGCGAAGCGAATTCTCCGCCTTTCGGAGCAAGCCAACCTCGCTTACATTTGACAAAATCAGGGGTCAAAGGATCGCCGCATGTCCGATATGACCGTTGCCGCACGCCGGCGCTCCCGCTGGGGCCTTTTTATCGCCCCTGTCATCCTCCTGATCCTCGCGGTGGCGTGGAGCTGCTTCTGGTTCTATGCGGCCTCGCAGGCCGAAATCGCCGCCGACGCTTGGCGCGCGCAGGAGGCCAAATCCGGCCGCGTCTATGATTGCGCCAAGCGCTCGATCGCGGGCTTCCCCTTCCGCTTCGAGGTCCAGTGTTCCGGCGCCAGCGTCGCCCTGGTGTCGCAGAACGCCAGCAAGACGCCGTTCACGGCGAAGCTCGACAACATCCTGGTCGTCGCCCAGGTCTACGATCCCAAGCGCGTCATCGCCGAATTCACCGCACCCGCGACGCTCACTGACGGCGTCACGCAAAGCACCTTCGTCGTGAACTGGAGCAAGGGTCGCAGCAGCGTGTTCGGCCTGCCCGCCGTGCCGGAGCGCGCCTCCATCGTGTTCGAGGAGCCGACCGTCAATCGTGTCGACGGCAGCGTGCAGGTGCCGCTCGCGCGCGCGAAACAGGTCGAGCTGCATGGACGCCTCGCGGATGGATCGCCGTCCGATCATCCCGTGATCGAGACCGTGCTCCAGATCGCGCAGGGCAGCATCCAGGGCGTTCATCCGCTGCTCGCCGAGCCATTCGAGGCCGACACCCGGGCGAAGATCACCGGACTGTCCGACCTCACGCCAAAGCCGTGGCCGCAGCGCTTCCGCGAGATCCAGGCCGCCGGCGGCCATATCGAGATCGTGCAGTCCCGGATCCAGCAGGGCGAGATGATCGCGGTTGCGGCCGGCACGCTCGGGCTCTCGGTAAACGGCCGTCTCGACGGCGAATTGCAGATGACGGTGACGGGCCTCGAGCGCGTGATCCCAGCACTCGGCATCGAGAAGATGCTGGAAGAGGGGGTGCCGCAGGCAACCCTCGATCGCGTCGCGCCCGGCGTGAAGTCGCAGGATCTGAACAATCTGTTCGGTGCGCTCGACCGCGCCGTTCCCGGCCTCGGCAAGGTCATCAAGCAGAACGCCAATGCCGGTGTGGCCGCCGGCATCAATTCGATCGGCACCGAGAGCACGCTGGAAGGCAAGAAGGCTCGCAGCTTCCCGCTGAAGTTCGTGGATGGCGCCGTGCTGCTCGGCCCGGTCAAGGTCGGCCAGATCCCACCGCTGTATTAGGTCGTGAATTCATAAATCTGTCGGGCGACAGCTTGGTCCGCCTGATGCGTTCGAAGCTGTGAACGGTCGCTCCGAAGGGCGTCTTGTCGGCGCCGGCGACGCAACCTGCGAGGTCCTCTCCTGCGTCGGGCGAGGAGTGCGTCAGCGCGTCTGGACAGGTAGCGTTCTGCCGCCCTATTGAAGGCCAACGGACGGCTCTAAGGTCGTGCCCAAATTACCTGGGGTTCGGGGGAAACAATGCGCGCGTTGAATTGTCTCGTGGCAGCATCGCTGCTCGTCGGCTCGCTTCAGACCGCAACCGCCAAGGATAACGAACATTGGGTGGTGTCCTGGACGGGCGCGGTTCAGGGCCCATACCCCGTCGGCAATCCGTCTGCCCAGCCCGAACAGAAATTCGCGTTTCCCGAGCCTGCGGCCGGTGCGCGGGACCAGACCTTTCGCCTGATCGTGCGGCCGGATATCTGGGGCCGTCAGGCCCGCGTCCGGCTCAGCAACGCCTTCGGCACCAAACCCGTCACGTTTGACGGCGTTTACGTCGGCTTGCAATCGGGCAGTGCCGCGTTGATCCGTGGCTCCAACATTCCGGTCACGTTCGCCGGCGCGGCTTCCGTTACGGTGTCGCCGGGGAATTCGGTCTGGAGCGATGCGATCGCGCTGCCGTTTGCAAAGCGGCCCGATGACCTCGCCGGCCGCCGGCTTGCGGTCAGTTTTCATGTCGCCGGCCAGAGCGGTCCGATGACCTGGCACGCCAAAGCGCTGACCACCTCCTATGTCAGTACGCCCGGCGCCGGTGCGAAGGGCGCCCTCGAAGACGAGGCTTCCTTCCCCTATGCGACTGCGTCGTGGTTCTTTCTCGATGCGATCGAGATGACTGCGCCTGCCGATGCCTTCGCCATCATGGCGTTTGGGGATTCGATTACCGACGGGACCGCCTCAACCATGAATGGCGACGATCGTTGGCCCAACGTGCTGTCGCGTCGCCTGAAGGCGGTCTACGGCAACAAGGTCGCCGTCGTGAATGGCGGCATTGGTGGCAACCAAATCGCAGGCCCCGCCGAATATGGTCCCGACAAACCGTACGCGGGCGGCCCCGCTTCGGGCCAGCGGCTCGATCGCGACGTGCTGTCGCTGTCCGGCATATCGAGCCTGATCTGGCTGGAAGGCATCAACGATTTCAGCAAGAACGGCAATTTTACCGCCGACCAGGTCATCGCCGCGATGAAGGATGGCGTCGCGAGGCTACGTGCAAAATGGCCGCAAGCCCGGATCATTGGCGCCACCGTCGTTTCGGCACTGGGCAGCACAAGCGCAGCACATGGTTTTCCCGAGCAGGATGACAAGCGCAAGGCGCTCAATGCATTCATCCGTAGCTCGGGGACATTCGACGGCGTGATCGATTTTGATCGTGCGACGCTCGATCCGGCCTCGGGTGGCCTCAAGCCGGAGTTCGTTCCCGAAAGCACGACTGGCGGCGCCGGCGACAAGCTTCATCCCAACCGCACCGGATATCTGGCGATGGGACAGGCCATCGACCTCGATCTGTTCAAGCCGGGAAAGATTGGTCGCAGCGCGAAGCAGTAGGACGACATCAGAGTCGCCTCTCTCCATTCATCGCCCTCAGCTGTCGTAACTCTCCATGCGGGTTGTGAGCTGAACTCACGGCCGCTTCGCCGGATCGTGATGACCCGCCGGGAATGGGGAGCCGCAAACTCCGCTCTCTCTCCATGTCGGCCGCACGATGATGCGGTCCGCTCAGGCAGGAGAGATATCATGACCAAGTCCAAACTGTTCGTTGCCGTCGTCGCCATCTCGGCCGCGATCGCGACGCCCGCCTTCGCGCAGTGGCAATGGCAGTCGCAGGAGCCGGCCGCATACGCCTCGATGTATCCGAACGGTGATCGCAACATCTCGAATCCCACGACGCGGGAGACGATGGCATTCGTCCCCACGCCGAAATCACCGCGCCCCACGGTGATGCGCGCGACCAAGGGCAAATAGCCGCCGTCCCACCACTTGCCCGTCGCGAAGTGGGCCCGGTCATGTCCCGGCCGGGCCCAATGCGCATTGCCTTGAACTGTGCCTTGAACGATCGCGCGTGCGGATCGGCAGCCAACGAAAATATTCCGAACAGGATCGTCAGGAAAACGTGATGCAGAAGATGCACGGCGCCGCGAATAACCGCAGCCGCATTCAAATCACTGCACACCAGGGAAGCATGCATGCGCCGGAGCCGGCGCGCGGAATCCAATCCGCTTCCCAAATGGAGGAAGCTTCAAGTGCGGATCATCAATTGCGGGCTGATGCTGGGCATTCTCGCTGCCTGTTCCGGGCAGGCGCGTGCCGACGACAATGTCACAACCGAAATCCAGTCGCTGAAGGCCAAGCTGAAGGAGCTCCAGCAGCGCGTAGACTCGGAGGCGCGCAAGACGCGGCAGGTTGAAGCGCAGGCGAAGGCCGTTCAGTTGCCGGGAAGTTACAAGGCGCTCGCCGCCGATCCATGTGCGGCCGGCAAGGTCTGCTACAAGGGCGTGACGTTGACCTTCGGTGGCTGGGTCGATCTCACCGGCATCTACCGCTCGCGCAATCTGGCCTCCGATACCGGCTCGGTCTACAACTTCATCCCCTATCAGCAGAGCCGCAACTTCAACATTCCGGAAACGCGCTTCTCCGCGCGGCAGAGCAGGTTCTCGGTGCTCGCCGAGGGCAATGCCGATGCCGACTCGCACCTCGCGGGTTATGGCGAGATCGATTTCGAAGGTGCGGCTCAGACGGCGAGCTCGGTTGCGACCAACTCGTTCAATCCGCGCATGCGGCAGCTTAGCCTGGAACTGGACCGCAGTGATCTCGGTCTTCACTTCCTCGCCGGGCAATCCTGGTCGCTCAACGCGCCGACCAAGTCCGGCATCGATCCTCGTGGCGTCGACGCGCCCGGCGTGATCGACTTCGAATCCGTTCCGGGATTTCTTGCGGCACGCCAGCCCGGGCTGCGCGTCTGGCAGGACATCGGACCGGAGTTCAAGCTGGCTGCCTCGGTCGAGAATGCCCAGACAGCGTTCTTCGGCGGCAACGTCCCGGCCGTCGGCACACCCGCCATCGGACCGCAGGGCGTGCTGAACCCGAACCTTCAGGTCAATCTGACCGGTCCCGGCGGCAGCTTCTTCAACAACCTCAACAATGTCAGTCTGAATCAGGTGCCCGACTTTACCGTCAAGGCAGCCTGGGACCCACGGCTCGGGCCCTATAAGTTGCATGTCGAGGCGTGGGCGCTCTACCGCCAGCTGTTCGACCGCTTCAACAACGCCAATCACACCTACGACACCGGAAGCTTCGGCGGTCACATCTTCGCCGAGCTGATTCCGAAAACGCTTGATCTTCAGCTCTATGGCTCGCACGGCGTGCTGGGCCGCTTCACGGCAACACCGTTCCCCGACGCGGCGGTGGCGCAGGACGGCACCATCCTCCCGCTGACGATCACGGCGGCCGCCGTCGGCCTGATCTGGCACGCGACGCCCAGCCTCGATGTCTACTCCTATGCAGGCCTAGAAAAGGCCAAGGCGAATTTCGCCAATGTTGGAACGGTGCCGTTCGGCTACGGCAATCCGCTCTACAACAACACCGGCTGCTTCACCGAAAACTCGGCAGCCGCGACCTGCAACGGCAACACCAGGGAGGTCCGGCAGATCACGGCCGGGATCTACGACACCATCTACCAGGGCAGTTTCGGTACGCTGAAAGCCGGCCTGCAATATTCCTACACGCAACGCTTCGCGTTCGCCGGCGTCGGCGGCGCTCCGAGGACGGACGACAACGTCGTCATGACGCAGATCCGCTACTATCCGTTCTAGTCGCGGAGCCACGCGGGCTCGTTGCCTGGATGGTGCGAAGCGCAATCCGGGAATCTTGCCTCAAGCCACGGAGGTCCCGGATTACGCTTGCGCTCCATCCGGGCTGCTTCAGCGCTAGGGCTTGTTCCCGAGCTGCGCGTGCGGCCGGCCGAAGTCGGGCGCGGCCGAGTCCTGGCCGATTTCGACAATGCCGCGGCGGATGGCGCGGGTGCGGGTGAAGTGGTCGAACAGCGCCTCGCCGTCGCCGCGGCGGATCGCGCGGGTGAGCTTGGCCAGATCCTCGGTGAAGGTACCGAGCATCTCCAGCACGGCTTCCTTGTTGGCGAGGAAGACGTCGCGCCACATCGTGGGGTCGGAGGCGGCGATGCGGGTGAAATCGCGAAAGCCGCCGGCGGAGAACTTGATGACCTCGGACTCCGTCACCTGCGCCAGCTCGTCGGCGGTGCCGACGATGGTGTAGGCGATCAGATGCGGCAGATGGCTGGTGATCGCGAGCACGAGATCATGATGATCCGGCGTCATGATTTCGACCTTGGCGCCCATCGCCGCCCAGAACGCACGCAGGCGATCGGTGGCCGCCGCATCGACGCCCTCCGGCGGAGTGAGGATGCACCAGCGGTTGATGAAGAGCTCGGCGAAGCCGGAATCGGGGCCCGAATGCTCGGTGCCTGCGACGGGATGCGCCGGCACGAAATGGATGCCTTTCGGCAGATGCGGCGCCATATCCCTGACGATGGCGCCCTTGACCGAGCCGACGTCGGAGATGATCGCCCCGGGTTTGAGATGCGCGGCGATCTCCTGCGCCACCGGCCCGCAGGCGCCGACGGGAATGCAGAGGATGACGAGATCGGCGTCCTTCACGGCATCTGCATTGGTCGCCACGACCTGATCGACGATGCCGAGCTCCATCACGCGTGCGCGCGTTTTCTCCGAGCGCGCGGTGGTGACGATCTCGCCAGCCAGGCCCTGGAGCTTCGCGGCGCGCGCGATCGAGCCGCCGATCAGGCCGAAGCCGATCAGCGCGACGCGCTGGAAGTGCGGGGTCGCGCTCATCGTCCGGCCATGAAGTCGCGCAGGCCCTCGATGACGAGGCGGTTGGCCTCCTCGGTGCCAATGGTCATGCGCAGCGAATGCGGCAGGCCGTAGTTCTTCAAGCCGCGCAGCACCAGCCCGCGCTTGGTGAGGAAGGCGTCGGCTGCGTCCGAGGTCTTGCCCTCGGTCGGGAAGTGGATCAGCACGAAATTGGCGACGCTCGGCGTCACCTTCAGCCCGAGCTTGCCGATCTCCTCGGCGAGCCAGTTGCGCCAGGTCTCGGTGAACTGCTTCGACATGGCCTGATGCGCGGTGTCCTCGATCGCGGCAACGGCGGCGTACATCGCCGGCGTCGAGACGTTGAAGGGACCGCGGATGCGGTTGACCGCGTCGATGATGCGCTCGGGGCCGAACATCCAGCCGATGCGCAGCGCGGCAAGACCATGGATCTTGGAGAAGGTGTGGGTCACGACCGTGTTTTCGGTGGTCGCCACCAGCTCGATCCCCATCTCGTAATCGTTGCGCGAGACGTAGTCGCAATAGGCTGCGTCCAGCACCAGCAGCACGTGCGAGGGCAGGCCGGCGCGCAGGCGCTTGACCTCGTCGAACGGCAGATAGGTGCCGGTCGGGTTGTTGGGGTTGGCGAGCCAGACCAGTTTTGTGCGCGGCGTGACGGCCTTCAGGATCGTGTCGACATCCGCGGTCAGGTCCTTCTCGGCGGCAACCACGTTCTTCGCGCCGACCGCCATGGTTGCGATCGGGTAGACCAGAAAGCCGTGCGTGGTCGAGATCGCCTCGTCACCGTGGCTGAGATAGGTGTGGGCGAGCAGGTTGAGGATCTCGTCCGAGCCGGCGCCGCAGATGATGCGGTTGGGATCGAGCCCGAAGGTGCGCCCGATCGCTTCGCGCAGCACGCGCGAGGTCCCTTCCGGATAGTCTTCCAGATGATCCGCCACCTGCTTGAATGCCTCGATCGCCTTCGGCGAAGGCCCGAACGGCGTCTCGTTGGCCGAGAGCTTGAACACCTTGCGGCCGGGCTCCGCCACCGGAGTCTTGCCGGGCGTGTAGGGCGCAATATCGAGAATGCCGGGGTTCGGCACGGGGCGGGACATCTTCAACTCCGGACTGGCTTAAGCGGTTCGCGACTTACGATTTCGACCCGATCGGGGGCACCGTATAGCGCGTTGCGTGGCTGCCGACGAGGGCCGTGGAGCGCACCGAGCCCCCCGCTTCGATCAGGGCTGCCTTGATCCTGTCGATGCTGCTCGTCGCGGTGACCGAGACCAGCAGCGCGGCGCCGTCGAAGGCGGTGTCGGGCACCGCCACGATCTCGGCGAGCGGCGACAGGGCGCGCGCAACTTCGGCGTTCCACCCAGAGACGCGGACGCTGAAGGTCTCGACCTCCGTCACCAGGGCGCTGTCGGCGACGCGCGAAACCGCGAACACGGGCAACGCCGCCGGATGGTCGGCGCGCTCGACAAAGGGCAGCCGCGCGATGATCTTTGGCGCGCCGGCTTCTTCCAGCGACAGCCACCACGGCGTGCGGCTCGATGTCGCCGAGACCAGCGCCAGATCGCCCTTGGACTTCGCGACGGCCTCGACCGCCGCCTGCGCGCTGAAATGCGCGACATAAGGTACGGTGAAGCCGAAATGGAATCGCGCGGAATCGCGCATGGCCGGCTCGCTTGCCGAGATGTCGGCGTGCACCGAGAACGGCGCCTGGACATAGGTGAAGGTCGCGATGATGACGCGCCAGATGCTCTCGACGGTGTCGAGCGGCAGGATGCCGCGATGACGCTGCACGAGGTCGCGCATCATGGAGGCCTCGCGTGCCGGGCGGAACGCCGAGCCGACCTCCTGGGTCTGCTTCACCTGGATCAGGCGGTCGATGATGTCGCCGCGTTGCATCAGCAGGCGATGCATGCCCTCGTCGATCGCGTCGATCTCCTTGCGCAATTCCTGGAGCGATGGTGGCGCGGGCGGACGTTGGGACATGTCTGACAGGTGCTGTTGAGCGTTCCAATGCGGCTCAGTCGAGCCGTCACCGCTGTGATGGATATCCTGATTAGGCAGTCGGGGCTGCGAAAGCAAAGAGAAATGCAAAGGGAAATCGGGCCCTTCCGCTGGCGGCGCGACCGGCGAATTTGGCTGATCCGGGCCGCGACTTGACGAAAACCATCCAAGACGGTAGTTTTTAGCCGTTCCGTGGTCATTTGAGCCGGCCGGCTTGCAGCCACGTTAAAAAACTCGCTAAACAGGCCGGGGACGCTTTCGATCCCGGCCGAACCTATCGTTCAGGCCGGGTTTTTTATGGCCTGATGTCAGTGCGGTCACCACGACGACCGCAAACGAGGTCGATGGTCAGATGGTTGGCGTCCAGTCAATTCCGAGTCCCGCGATCACCGCCGACGAGCGGTCGCACGAGGTGGATCATCCGAGTTCGCACGTCGCGCAGTTTGGCTTGGAACAGCCGCTGCGGCTCGATTGCGGTGTCGATCTTAGCCCATTCCAGATCGCCTACCAGACCTATGGCGAGCTGAATGCCGATCGCTCCAACGCGATCCTGATCTGCCATGCGCTGACCGGCGACCAGCACGTCGCCAATGTGCACCCTGTCACCGGCAAGCCCGGCTGGTGGGAGACTTTGGTAGGCTCGGGCCGACCGCTCGATCCCAGCGAGTATTTTATCATCTGCTCCAACGTGATCGGCGGCTGCATGGGCTCGACCGGTCCGGCTTCGATCAATCCGGCGACCGGCAAGGTTTGGGGCCTCGATTTCCCCGTCATCACCATCCCCGACATGGTGCGCGCGCAGGCGATGCTGATCGACCGGCTCGGCATCGACACGCTGTTCGCAGTCGTCGGCGGCTCGATGGGCGGCATGCAAGTGCTGCAATGGACGGCGGCGTATCCGAGCCGGGTATTCTCCGCGCTGGCGATTGCTTGCTCGACACGACATTCGGCGCAGAACATCGCGTTCCACGAGCTTGGCCGCCAGGCGGTGATGGCCGATCCCGACTGGCACCATGGCGGCTATGCCGATCAAGGTATCCATCCGCATCGTGGGCTCGCTGTCGCACGGATGGCGGCGCACATCACCTATCTTTCGGACGCCGCGTTGCATCGCAAATTCGGACGGCGCATGCAGGACCGCGAGTTGCCGACCTTCTCGTTCGACGCCGACTTCCAGGTCGAGTCGTACCTGCGCTACCAGGGCTCGTCCTTTGTCGAGCGCTTCGACGCCAACTCCTATCTCTATCTGACCCGCGCGATGGACTATTTCGACATCGCCGGCGACCATGGCGGCGTGCTGGCGAAGGCGTTCGCGGGAATCCAGACCCGGTTCTGCGTGGTCTCCTTCACCAGCGACTGGCTGTTCCCGACCTCGGAATCGCGGGCGCTGGTGCACGCGCTGAATGCGTCGAGCGCGCGGGTGTCGTTCGCCGAGATCGAGACCGATCGCGGTCACGACGCGTTCCTCCTCGACGTGCCCGAGTTCTTCGACATCGCCCGTGCGTTCCTGCAGTCGGCAGGCAAGGCGCGCGGGCTCACCGCCAAGAAAGCTTAAAGGACGGCTAGTCATGTCTGTACAGGAAGCGCTGCCGCTGGGCGGCCTTGCGACCGGGCAGCCCGGCGATTTTCGCGCCGACCATGTGTTGGTGGCCGAGATGGTCAAGCCGGGCTCGAAAGTGCTCGACGTCGGCTGTGGCGAGGGCGACCTGCTCCAGCTGCTGGAAACCCGCGGCGTCGACGGCCGCGGCATCGAGCTATCGCGCGAGGGTGTCAACCGTTGCGTCGCCAAGGGTCTTGCGGTGGTGCAGGGCGATGCCGACACCGACCTCGTGAATTATCCCGATGACGCCTTCGACTACGTGATCCTGTCGCAGACCTTGCAGGCGACGCGGCAGCCGAAAGTTGTGCTGGAGAATTTGCTGCGCATCGGCCGCCGCGCCATCGTGTCGTTCCCGAATTTCGGCTTCTGGAAGATGCGGCTCCAGCTCCTGATCGGCGGCCACATGCCACGCACGGAGAATCTGCCGGCAAGCTGGTATGACACCGCCAACATCCATTTCTGCACCATCAAGGATTTCGTTGAGCTATGCGATGCGATCGACGTCAAGATGGAACGTGCCGAGGCGCTCGACCTCTACGGCCGCCCGCTGCGGCTGCGGATGCCCTGGTGGGTGTGGAATCTGTTCGGCGAGCAGGGGGTGTTTCTGCTGACGCGGGGCGGCAGGAAGTAGTTCTTCGTCATTGCGAGCGCAGCGCTAATGCGCCGCCAGTGACCTCGGGTCGCGCACCGGCCATCTTCCCGCTTCCACCAGCGTGACGAACCGTTCCACGGTTTCGTTGAACAGCGCGGGCTCTTCGAGATTGAGCACGTGGCCGGACTTCGGAAACATGGCGAGCCCTGCCGCAGGCAGATGCTTCTTCAGGAACAGGCTTGCGCCCACGCACGGATCGTCCTCGTCGCCGCAGATGATGAGTGCCGGCGTCGTGGCCGCCCTGATCGCGTCCGTCATCGTAAAGATCGAGGGGCGGCCGGCCTGGAAGCCGCGCATCGTCCGCGCCGATCCCTTGGCGTCGTGCCGCGCCAGGGCGGCATAGAAATCGGCGTGGCCGCGCGGGTCCTTCACCAGAAAGGGAATCCGGCTCGGCGTCTCGCGCGTGACTTTTGCGACTTCGGCTGAGCCGAGCATCTCGAATTGCTCCGCGTTGGCGCGGCACTGCTTGCGCCAGGCGTCGAGGTTCTCGATCTCCGAGCCTGAGCCGACGCCGGCGAGCGTCATCGACAGCGCACGTTGGGGCGCGTTGAGCCCGATCTGGAGCGACGAATAGGCCCCCATCGAGAGACCGACGAAGTGCGCGCGATCGATCTTCAGATGATCGAGCACCGCGAGCGCATCGGTATAGAAATGCGTGTAGCCGTAGACCTCGCCATCAGGCACGTCAGATGGCGTGTAGCCGCGCGCGGAATAGGTGATGCAGCGATGGCCGCGCGAAAAGTAACGCATCTGCGGCTCCCAATTGGTGTAGTCGGCCGCGAACTCGTGCAGAAAAAGTATCGGCGTGCCAGTGCCTGCGTCTTCGAAATAGAGGCGACAATTGTCCTTCGTGAGGGCGTGAGGCATCCGGTTTTCTCCCAGAGGTGGCTGCGGCTTTGGAATGCCGTCCTGCGGTCAGCGCATACGATCCTAACACTTATTAATCATCTTAATCATCGTCCAAAATCTCCGCGACCGCGTCTTGTTCTCGCCACATCAGGATACTGATACAGCCCGCGGATGTCGGCCACCGCACGGGCCGATTGGGAAGTGGGGTGTCAACGAAGGATGAAGAATGTTCGAGTTGTTTGCGTCTCGCCTGTCGCGCTGTGTCGTCGCGCTGGCTGTTTTCTTCGCGGCGGTCGCCGCGCTCACCTCTCCGGCGTCAGCACGACCTCATCGTCATAGCGCAGAGCGCCACGCTTACGCGCATCTCGCCAGCAGACATCATCATTCCCGGTATCATGCACGCAGCTCGCGTTTCGAGCGCGGCGCGGCGCAATTGCAGGCGAACGGTTTCGGCAACACCTTCGCCAGCTATGACCCGAACGCCAATAGCGGCGGCATCGCCATGAGCGGTGGAATGGCTATGAGCGGCACCGGTGTAATGGCTATGAGCGGCAACGCCGGAATGGTTACCAGCGATAGCGGCGGGATGACCACGCGCGCCAGCCGTCGAATCGCCGCGAGGCGTGGCGCTGGAATGGCCACTGACGCGAATGTCGGTCGTGGGGCCAATAGCGCCACGAGCAGCGGCGGCTTCGGCGGCGGATCGGGCCTCGTGTCCGAGGCACGCCGCTATGTCGGCGGTAATCCGACCGGCCGCGGCAGCCTGTGGTGCGCACGGTTCATGAACATGGTGCTTGAGAAGACCGGTCACCGTGGCACCGGCTCCGACATGGCGAATTCGTTCGCGCATTACGGCGCGCGCGTCTCCGGTCCGCAGGTCGGCGCCATCGCAGTGATGTCGCGCGGTGGTCGGGGTGGCCATGTCGGCATCATCACCGGCATCGACGCGCAGGGTAATCCGATCATGATCTCCGGCAACAACGGCAACCGCGTCCGCGAAGCGCCGATCTCGCGCGGCCGGATCTATGCGTATGTGATGCCGAACTGACGGCCGTCATTGCGAGGAGCGAAGCGACGAAGCAATCCAGACCGTCTCCGCGGGCGCATTCCTGGATTGCTTCGCCGCGCTCGCAATGACGGGGCCGGGCCAGCGCGCCGCGTCACACCAGCCTCGGTTCTTCCAATGCAACCGCGTCGCCCACGCCGATGTCGCCATCGGCGATCACCTCGGCATAGATGCCGCAGTCCATGTGGCCGAGATTGCTCGAGAGCGTGGCCGGGATTTCGAGATCGCGCCTGGCGGTATCTGGGTCGACGTTGGTGGCCGGGCAGCGCTTGATGCGCTTGACCACTTGCAGCCGGGCCTGTCCGATCGCGAGCGTCTGACCGACGAGGTCGAGCTCGGACCAGGCCGGCCAGCCCTTCACGTAGAGATTGGCGCGGAAGCGCAGCGGGTGGACGGCGGCGCCGCCGAGCATGGTCTCGAGCGCGCGGACGCTGTCGAGATTGATGATGGACACGACCTTGCGGGCGACGTCGGAAAAGCTGTGGTCGCGGCCGGACAGGATCTTGGGCGGGCCCTTCAGCTCCGGCTGAAAGTTGTCCCTGAAGTAGTCCTCGATGGCGGCGCGCCCGGCGGCGGTCTCGAGATCGCCGCTGGCGACGATCTGGCCGTCCTTGCGGATGGTCAGCCGGTTGGTCGCGTCCTCGAAGCGGCTGTCGAGCGAAGCCAGCCGCTCATTGCGCGCCAGCATCAGGAACTGGATCTTCGGCTTCCACTGCGGCTGTTCCGGATCGAAGCCGCTGGGACCGTTCTCGATGGCGTAGCGGCGGTCGGCCGGTAGGGTCTGGCCGGTCCGCAGGGAGACGCGGGGCAGGGGCTCCGGCGTCAGGCCCTTGATCGGATAACGGTAGAGCCCGGTGATCTCGGCGGTTTGGCTGGCTGTCATTGCGCTAGGGGTCATGCCGCTACTTAGGGGATTCGGCCCACCGGCGCCAAGCGGGCGGACCCGCGCACGAAATTGTGAACTCGCCTCTTCCGGTCCGAGGCCTCGCTTCCCACATCTGGGGCAGGCCGGCGCCAGCGTCGGCTGATAACGACTGTTGCCGCTTGAGAAACGTCAATGCGGTCATCGGAAACCCAATGAAGATGCCGTTTGGAGTGCCTTAGAGGGCTCCAGGGGCAGGCCGAGGGAAAGACCACGATATGAACATCGAAAAATATACCGAACGCTCCAGGGGCTTCGTCCAATCCGCGCAGTCGCTTGCGGTGCGCGAAGGGCACCAGCAGTTTTCGACCCTGCACGTCCTGAAGGTGCTGCTGGACGACAATGAAGGCCTCGCTGCCGGCCTGATCGACCGCGCCGGCGGCAATTCCCGCGCAATCCTGAAGGCGACCGAGGACGCCCTGAACAAGGTGCCGAAGGTCTCTGGCGGCGGCGCCGGCCAGATCTACCTGGCGCCCGAGCTCGCCCGCACTTTCGACGTCGCCGAAAAGGCCGGCGAGAAGGCCGGCGACAGCTTTGTCACGGTCGAGCGGCTGCTGCTCGGCCTTGCGCTGGAGAAGACCAGCGAAGCCGGCGCGATCCTGGCCAAGGGCGGCGTCACCCCGCAAAACCTCAACGCGGCGATCGAAGCGCTGCGCAAGGGCCGAACCGCGGACTCCGCGACGGCCGAGAACGCGTATGACGCGCTAAAGAAATATGCCCGCGACCTGACCCAGGCGGCGCGCGACGGCAAGCTCGATCCGGTCATCGGCCGCGACGAGGAGATCCGCCGCACGATCCAGGTGCTGTCGCGCCGGACCAAGAACAACCCCGTCCTGATCGGCGAACCCGGCGTCGGCAAGACCGCCATCGCCGAGGGCCTGGCGCTGCGCATCGTCAACGGCGACGTGCCGGAGAGCCTGAAGGACAAGAAGTTGCTGTCGCTCGACCTCGGCTCGCTGATTGCAGGTGCAAAATATCGCGGCGAGTTCGAGGAACGGCTGAAGGCCGTGCTCCAGGAGGTGACCGGGAGCGAGGGCAATTTCGTCCTGTTCATCGACGAGATGCACACGCTGATCGGCGCCGGCAAGGGCGATGGCGCGATGGACGCGTCCAACCTGCTCAAGCCTGCGCTCGCCCGCGGCGAGCTGCACTGCATCGGCGCCACCACGCTCGACGAGTACCAGAAGCACGTCGAAAAGGACGCGGCGCTAGCGCGGCGTTTCCAGCCAATCTTCGTCAGCGAGCCCTCGGTCGAGGACACGATCTCGATCCTGCGCGGGCTGAAGGACAAGTACGAGCAGCACCATGGCGTGCGGATCACCGATTCCGCGCTGGTCGCCGCCACGACGCTGTCCAACCGCTACATCACCGACCGCTTCCTGCCGGACAAGGCTATCGACCTCATGGACGAGGCGGCCGCGCGGCTCAAGATGCAGGTCGACTCCAAGCCGGAAGAGCTGGATTCGATGGATCGGGAAATCATCCGGCTGAAAATCGAACAGGAAGCATTGAAGAAGGAGAGCGATGCCGGTTCGAAGAGCCGCCTGCAGACGCTTGAGAAGGAGCTGGCTGATCTCGAGGAGAAGTCCGCGGCGCTCACCGCACGCTGGAGCGCGGAGAAGAACAAGCTCTCCGACGCCCAGAAGCTGAAGGCCGAGCTCGACGGCTTGCGGGTCGAGCTTGCCAACGCGCAGCGCCGCGGTGAATTCCAGAAGGCCGGCGAGCTGGCCTATGGCCGGATCCCCGAGCTCGAAAAGCAGCTTGCAGACATCGAGGCCAAGGAGAACTCCGGCGAGATGATGGAGGAGGCGGTCACCGCCAACCACATCGCGCAGGTGGTCTCCCGCTGGACCGGCGTGCCCGTCGACAAGATGCTGGAAGGCGAGAAGGACAAGCTCCTGCGGATGGAGGACTCGCTCGGCAAGCGCGTCGTCGGTCAGGCCGAGGCCGTGCGTGCGGTCGCGACCGCCGTGCGCCGTTCGCGCGCGGGGCTGCAGGATCCGAACCGGCCGACCGGCTCGTTCATGTTCCTGGGGCCGACCGGCGTCGGCAAGACCGAGCTGACGAAAGCGCTCGCCGAGTATCTGTTCAACGACGAGACCGCGATGGTCCGCCTCGACATGTCCGAGTACATGGAGAAGCACTCGGTCTCGCGGCTGATCGGCGCGCCTCCGGGCTATGTCGGCTATGACGAGGGCGGTGCGCTGACCGAAGCGGTGCGGCGCCGGCCCTACCAGGTCGTGCTGTTCGACGAGATCGAGAAGGCGCATCCTGACGTCTTCAACGTCCTGTTGCAGGTGCTCGACGACGGCCGCCTCACCGACGGCCAGGGCCGCACCGTCGACTTCCGCAACACGCTGATCATCATGACCTCGAACCTCGGTTCGGAGTTTCTGGTGAACCAGCCGGAGGGCGAGGACACTTCTGCCGTGCGCGAGCAGGTGATGGGAATGGTGCGGGCGCACTTCAGGCCAGAGTTCTTGAACCGCGTCGACGAGATCATCCTGTTCCACCGCTTGCAGAGGAGCGAGATGGGCCGGATCGTCGAGATCCAGTTCGCGCGGCTGCAGAAGCTCCTCACCGATCGCAAGATCGTGCTGACGCTCGACGCTGCGGGCCGCGACTGGCTCGCCGCCAAGGGCTGGGATCCCGCCTACGGCGCACGGCCGCTCAAGCGCGTGATCCAGCGTCACGTCCAGGATCCGCTCGCCGAGATGATCCTGGCCGGCGACGTCAAGGACGGCGACAACGTTGCGATCTCCTCCGAGGGCAACGTGCTGACCTTCAACGGCAAGGCGCCGCAGACCGCGGAGATCGCCCAGTTCGAGGCGCCGGCGTCAAAGCGGAAGCTGAACTGAGCGCGATCGGGCACTCGGATTGGAAAGCTCTCTCCGCCTGCGCGGAGAGGCCTTTCGCCTTTCCGGAGAAGCGGGGTATCCGTGTAGTGTTGTGTCGTTCGAAAGACACACGCATTGCGGTTATTCGCTTGGGATGTAAATTGGTGTTGAACAACCAAAGGCTTCCTTGTCATAATTCCAATGTCAAGCGTGTCCTGCGGCCACGAACTCAGGGAATTCGCGCGAGTTCTTGGCAACTGAAAATTTTAGACTGAGCTCGCAATTTCGAGCTGCGATGGCTGAACGCCACAGGCTGTTTTTTGTTGTGTTTTGCGTGGAGGGGCGGCGGTGTTGACCGTTAGTTTGCTGGGGGCAAGCCGGGTTACGCGCGGTAACGAGCAGATTTGGTTGGATCTCGGTCCGGCAGGACGGAGATTGGCCGGCTTTCTCCTCACCTTTCCGGACCGCCCGCACCGTCGCGAGCGACTTATCGATTTGTTTTGGCCGGAGTACGATACCGACAGGGGACGCCGAGCCGTGAACTCTGCGATCTGGCGCTTGCGAAGGCTGCTCGCATCCGCTCCGGAGTACAGAGAGGGTTATGGCCTCAGGACAGTTGGCTCGGAGACCGTTCTCGAGAGAACGTCTTGGCTGGACGTCGACACCTGGGCTCTACTCGAAGCGGCACAGTCGGCTCTCAGCGGCGTTGAGGCGCACGTGGATCCCTCCAGGATGAAGCAGATTCTCACCGTCCTATACCGCTACGAGGGGCCATTCCTGGACGGCGAGGATGCCGACTGGATCTTGGACGAACGCGAGCGGTTGCATTCCCTATTTGTGCAGTCGGCAATGATCCTCGTTCGTCATCTGGGGCTCTGTGGCCAGTATCATGATGCGATTCTGCTCGCCCGTCACGCGCTGCGCTTCGATCCGTATCGCGAGGAGCTGGTTCGGCATCTCCTGACTTTGCTCGCGCTCGATGAGAGGCGAATCGATGCCATCAGGTACTACGATCAATGGATCGGCATGATCCAGCAGGAGCTGGGAATTTCTCCGCTTCCAGCGACGCGTGTTATCATTGACGAGATCAAGAATCTCCATAACGCCGATGATGCCCAGCATTTGCGTGTGCGGCTGATGAGCCGAGACGAGAGGCGGCGAGCTACAAACTAGCCGCCGCAGTCCCCGAATCCGTCTGATATCGCGAACCTGGCCACGGTGCGGCCGGGCAAGGCATTGCCTTGCCCGGCCGCACCGTGATTCTGCCGTGATCGCTGCGGAATTGCTACCGCAAGCCGCCGTGACCGGAGGGCCAGCATGCCGGAACGATCGCGCGATCTCCACGAGTTCGCGGCATGCCACGCTTGGCCCATGAGCTCACAACAGCCGCTCTCGGATCAGGTTTTCATTCTGCGATTCTGGCGGGAAACCGCCGGTGCCGGCGGAGACGGCCGTTGGCGGGTTCTCGTCCGCAACATCAATACGCGACGGCGCGACGTGGTGGATGACGTGCAACGCGCGTTCGCGATCGTCACCGCCAATCTGAATGTCGCAGAGGGCGCGCATGAAGAGCAGGCGACTTGGACCGTTGAACCGCCGACGTCTGAACATTGAGGAACGAGTCGTGCGCAATATCGACGACGCAATGAATCACCAGCCGCCGTTCAGACGATTCTTCGATGGTTGGGGACATGTGAATGCTTTTGAGCAATTTGATCGAGGGTCGTCAAATACTCCATTTAAATCGCGGGATTGCATCGATGCGTAGCGTTTGGGCGATCGTTGCGTGCTTGGGGATCGCACTGACCGTGGCGGCGTGTAACCCGAACGAAAGGGAGTATTTCCGCCAGGGCATCGGTACGGAGCTCTACACGGCGGATACCGCGGCGGCCACCGAGTTTCTGAATGTCTATCTGGACTAT
Organism: Bradyrhizobium sp. WSM1417; assembly: GCF_000515415.1. Lineage (NCBI taxonomy): Bacteria > Pseudomonadati > Pseudomonadota > Alphaproteobacteria > Hyphomicrobiales > Nitrobacteraceae > Bradyrhizobium > Bradyrhizobium sp. WSM1417. The sequence goes on along the minus strand of NZ_KI911783.1, from coordinate 113,036 downwards.
CTCTGTCGGCAATCCGAATCCCGAATCGGCCCTAACGTGCCTAGCTGCGCTGATCACGTCGTGCCGTCCAACGTTTGGCCCTTGATTGTTCAGGCAGGCCTGAACGACATCGATGCGCGTTGCGATTCCTATTTGGCGTGGCTCGATCAAAAAAGGCGGGAGAATGCCGCGATACTGACCGAAATCAGTGCGGTGCGCTTCGCGGTTGACGCGCTCACGAACCCCAACGTGACGGGTGTCAGTGCGGTCGGGTTGGCTGCGGTTTCGGCAGCCTTCGGATTGGCCACCAACACGGTCGGCAATTTCAATTCGTTGCTGCTACAGGTCGACCACACCACGGTGCAGACTGTTGTTGTCGGAAACCGCCAGGTCTTTCGGGAGGATCTGCTCAAGGTCTCGTCGTCGATCGACAACAAGCCGTTCGCCGTCCACACGCTGCGAACCTATCTGTCGATCTGCATGCCGATGACGATCTCGGCAAACATTAATTCAACGGTGACCGTGTTCAAGCAAACCGGGACAGCTCCAGGTGCCGGTCCCGTGCTCCCCACGCTGACGCCGTTTAGGGCTCGCGATCCTGCGCCGACAACCCCTCCAGATCGTGGTGGCCTGAAAGTCCCGCATCCAGAATTCGCGGTGTGGTTCAAGGACTACGTCCCCGCACAATTTCCGATCAGCACCATCACGCTGCTTCAGAACGTGATGTGCGTGCCCAAGGAAGAGGTTGGCCAGCCGCCCGGGGTCCAATCGACCACGTCGTCTCATATCGCGATATTCGAGGAAACCAGTACCGAACGGGTGGCGGACGCGAAGAAGATAACCGCAGACGGAAAGATCGATACAAAGGAACGGGATCTCCTGATCGGTGAAGCGCCTTGCAACAAGAGCGCGGCGCAGAATTATTTCGAGCGGCGGCTGACGAAGAACGGCACGCTCACCGACGTCAGCGCCATCATCAAACTCTTGAACACGGAGAAATTGCCGGGGCTTAACGACCTTCCGCTGACGACGTCACTCAACGACGCGCGCGACAGGATCGCGCTGGTGCGGCAGTCGCTCGCCGGAAAGCAGGCCAATGCCGGCAAATTGAAGGATCGTCCGTTTTCGATGGCCAGGCAATGGACCAGGGATATTGCCGACGTGTTGCAGGGGTTATGAGCTTGTCGTCACTTGGGCGAGTTGGGAGCTGCTGATGAAATTCAGAGTTGGTGACGATTTTGCCATCTTGCGGGCAAAGCAATCGGAGACGTCGAAGGCGAAGAGATCACTCGAGCCACGCCAGGACCTTGGCGAGTGTCCGGTTAGCGAAGACGGGAAGTGGCTCACGGTCGATGTTGGTCCGCTGCAAGCGGATAAGGGGTTTGTGCTCAAGGCATCATGCGTGGAGAGCGTTGATGGCGATAGACCGCCGGTCGAGCGTGCAGGCGTGGTGCAAAAATGCGTTTTTGCGGAAGTGACGTTCAATGATTCCGTGACGATCAGACCGTTTTTCGTCCTTGCGGATTTTCTCCTGGCGCGCGCGATTATTGAGACTGACGTTACTAACGCCGGCCTGCTAGTTCCTGGGTCCGACGGCGTTGGCCCGATGCAGGTCTCAACCAAGGAATGGAAGAGCTTTACGCAGAACGGGGGCGCACTCGCGGTAGATGCCGAAGATTCGGATCGCGATCACCCGATCTTTCAAATCCCAGCGGCGGCATTCCGGATGCATTCGGACCGAAAGGCGTTGAGCCAATTGCGTACGCCGCCCGGTTCGACCGATCCCTTTGTGCCGCAGCTCCTCGACATTCTTTTCGCCTACCTGACCGACAGTCCCGCCGCCGCGCTCGCGATCCGGGACGCGCATGCGACCAGCGCCAATCACAATCTGCCGTTCACCAAATTCCTGCGCGATACCCTGTCCGACGCCGAGGTCACGGCTTTGCACCAGGCCCGTGGCGACAAGTTTTTCGGCAAGGAAGCCCCGAAGTCGGATGGCGCGAGCCCCGAGGCCGATAAAACCAAAGGGCAGAAATCTCTGAATGATGTCGTCACCGAGATAGAAAGTCTTCTCGACAAGACGCTGAATCAGGCGTTCGACGACATCAAGGAATTCATTCCCGAGGCCGTTCCGCTCGTCAGCGTGCCCGAATCCAGTGGTGGCGGTACGACATTCACCGAAAAGGCCCCGGGCATCATGCGCGACCTGATCAGGGATTTCGAGTTCACCGATTTTCAGGCCGCCGGAATTCTCGGGAATATGGGCCGCGAAACCGGAGGTTTCACGCTATTCCAGGAACGTCACCCGAGAGTGCCTCCGGGCGGATTTGGTTGGTGTCAATGGACGGGTGATCGCCGCGTGCTCTTTGAGAAGTTCTGCAGCGACAACAACCTCGTTCGAGAGAGCGACAAAGCCAACTACGGATTTCTGAAGCTTGAGCTGGAGACGTCTAAGAAGAGCGTCGTGCCTCACCTGAAATCAACGGCGACTCTGGAAAAGGCGACCGAGATCTTCGAGCTGGAGTTCGAAGTCGCCGGCGTCGTCGCGATGGATGATCGGATCATGTGGGCGCGCCGCGCGCTGGGCGCGTTCAGGGGGGCAGGAACTCCCGGAACGCAGGCCAATAGCCTGCAACAGTTGATCAGCGATGGACGGATTACTTTCGACTCGCCGATTCTGAGGGAGCAACTACTCGGGCTCAATACTGGAACGAAAGTGACCCCAAAGCTGCAGGCGTTGGTCCTGCGATTGTGCGATTTGACTCCGCACATCCAAATCAGTTCTCTGGTGCGATCAGGGGGAGGAAGTTTTCACAACATCGGTCGAGCTGTCGATATCGGGAACCAGGAAATTGCCGGCGCGCTGTTGCCGCAGATTGCGACACAACAGATGGTCACCGAGCTCCGAATTGACGAGCTGATCTTCGACGCCCGCATTATCAACCCGCACAATGATCCGAACAAGTTCAATTTCAATGAAGGGCACCCGCATCCGTTCTCGCCGGGGACAATAAGTGACCACGGTAATCACATTCATTTTGCGGTCACAGCGTAGCAATCTTTCGAGATCTTGTGGCATGTTCACAGCGCTCGCTTCTAGCGGAGAGGTCCACTAACGGCTCGAAGGATAGTCGCAATGCCGGCTCGGCGCTGGAGCACAATGGCACTTACAATCGTTTGCCTGGGTGTAGCCCTTGCCGAATCAACTGTGTCGAGCCAGGCGGTTGAAGGAAGATGCCTGATCGTGATGGACGGTCGGACCTTCCTCAAGGGGCGATGCAATATCGAGATTCATCCTGGCGGCAGCTTCACCGTCGGCGTGGCCGATCAATCAAGCTCGAAATATTTTGCGTATGTGAGCCTTGAGGGCACGCCCTTGACGGCGCATGGTTATTGGAATGGGGTCGCTGCTGAAAGTCATGCGCATTCGGACCTGGGCCCATTGAGACGAAAAGGGGCCTGCTGGTCCAATCGCCGTGCGAAAGTCTGTGCTTGGCACTGAATTGGCGATGGTCGACCTACTCGACGGGAGGAACGCTCGTAGCCTCATCTTCGTCCTCCGCCGCCTCAAGCTCCGAAGGAATATCCACCAGCTCGCGCACCCGTCGCCATCGTCGCGTGAGAGGCGCGTCATGGAGCGATCCTCGTGGTGGTCGGTCCCGTTAGCCTCTGATCGGGAGCCGGCGGACCGGCTCCCTCGCAGCCAGATTCCGCTGGCCGCCGCTACTTCCTCACCACCTTGTAGATCGCGTTCTCGATGTCTGAACTGAAATAGATCACGCCGCTCGCGCCAACCCCCACACCCGTCGGGATATTGCTGGGCAGCCCTCCGGGCGCACCCACGAGGCCGATCGGGAGATTGGCCGCGATCTCGGTGATCGTGCCATTCTCCGGCGCGATCTCGATCAACCGTTTGGCGCCCACCTCCGCCACGATCAGCTTGCCGTCGCTGGCGCGTGCGATGCCTTCGGGCATTTTCAGGTCCTTGGCGATGACCGTCTTTTCACCGTTGCTCTCGATCATCGAGACGACGCCGGCAAAGGCTTCGGTCAGATAGACCTCGCCACGCGGTCCGGCGACCAGCCCGACCGGGCCCTCGAGGCCGCCGATCATCGCCGTGCGGTCCTTGCCGTGCTCGCCGCTGATGCGGACCAGCGATTTGGTGCCGAGCTCGGCGACCAGAATGCTGCCGTCCGCGAGCACGAGCGCGTCGTGCGGCGCCTTGAAGCCGTGCAGCATGTCGCGGGTGGCGCCGGTCTTGCCATCGATCACCTGCACCGTGCCGGTGAACCAGCTCGACAGGACCACGTCGTTGCCCTTCGCCGTCGCGCTCATCGGATATTCGAGCGTGACGCCGGCGGCGTGCATGCGGGCCTTCTCGGTGACCTCGCCGGTCGCGCCGTCCACCGTGCGATAGGCGAACACGTCGGCGACGTGGATCGTATCCTTGCCGTTCTCTGATGTGACGCCGATGCCGCCGGGCAAAGCGAGCTTGCCGATGATGACCTGCCGCGCCTGGCCGGTCGCCGGATCGACCTCCTGGATGCCGTTGTCGGCCATGTTGGAGACGTAGATGCGGTCCTTGTCGTCGATCGCGAGATTGTCCAGCGACGGCTTCAATTGCGCGACCATGGTCTTGGCGCCCGATTTGGGATCAACGCTAACGAGTTGCCCGAGCGCGGTGTCGACCACCCAGAGATTGCCCCTGGAATCGAAGTTCACCGCGGCCGGGACCTTGAAGCCGTCCGCGACGACGGTCAGCTCGGCCTTGTCGATGTCGACCTTTGCGACCTGTCCCTTGAACCAGAGCGGACCGTAGAGCTTGTCGTCAGGGCCGAACTCGAAGCCGTTGAGGCCGCCCATCTTCTCCATGATCTGGCGCGGCGGTTTGACGCCCTCGACATCGATCTCATAGAGCGCGTCGCCGAGGAAGACGGTGGTGGCGTAGAGTCTGCCGTCCTTGCGGTAAGCGAGCGAGTTGATGCCGGGAAGGCCGCTGGCGAGCTTCTTGATCGGGCCGTCGCCCTTGCGCGAATAGAGATCGCCGGCCAGGAATCCGGTCCAGGCCATGGTGCCGTCGGGGGCGAATGCGATGTCGTCGGCCATTCCGACCGGAGCGGGGATTGCAACCTTGGCGGTTCCGCCGGCGATGTCGACCTCGTAGAGCGCCGCGCCCGCGACGCTGCCGGCAAACAGATGGTCGGCCTTGTCGATCGCAAGGCCGTGCACGCCGTGGAACGCCGAGCCCGGGACAAGCTTGGTGACCTCCCAGTTTTCGGCCGAAACGCTGGTGGCGGAGACGACCGCAGCAACGAAGGCTGCGCAGGCGAGCCTGTTCTTCATGGCGAGACCTCCCGTTTTTTGGAAAGTATTCGCTCCTCATGCCGCTTTGGCAAACGAAACTTGACGTTGTGATGCGGCCAAGCGGCCTCGTGCGACGACGTCAAACCCGGATCGTGTTTGAAGATGATCGGCCGATCTCGGCCGGTCGCCGGCTTTTACCTGTTGGTGACCTGCAACGGACCGCCGGTTGCGTCCGACATCCGGGCGATGGCGCCGGCGCGGCCGCTCATCATGCCGTCGAGCCGGTCGCGCTCCTTCTCGAAGCCGGCCAGCATCGGGCCTTCCAGCGAGCGGCCGCGCGGCAGTTTCACACGGAGCGGATCGACGAAGCGGCCGTTGACCAGGATTTCGTAGTGGACGTGCGGGCCGGTCGACGCGCCGGTCGAACCGACGAAGCCGATCACCTGGCCCTGCCGCACCTTCTTGCCGGGCTCCATGCCCTTGGCGAAGGCCGACATATGGCCATAGGCGGTCTCGTAGCCGTTGTTGTGCTTGATGCGGATGTATTTGCCGTAGCCGCCCTCGGGGCCGGCCTTCTCGATCACGCCGTTGCCGGAGGCGAAGATCGGCGTGCCGTAGGAGGTGGCCCAGTCGACCCCGGTATGCATCTTCACAAAGCCGAGGATGGGGTGACGGCGGCCGCCGAAGCCGGAGCGCATGATGGCGTTGTTGACGGGCTTGCGCACCAGGAACTTCTTCGCGCTCTTGCCGGTCTCGTCATAGTAGTCGACGACGCCGTCGTCGGGGCTCTGGTAGCGGTAGTATTTCTTGGTCTCGCCGCCGAGCGTGAGCGAAGCGAACAGCACGTCGTTCTTTTCGCTCGCCGTCACGCCTTCGTCCTCACCGGCATAGAACACGTCGAATGAATCGCCCGGCGCGACCTTGCGCTGGAAATCGACGTCATAGGAGTAGATCTTGATCATGTCGTCGATGACGGGCATCGGCACTTTGTTGCGCATCGCGGTCTCGTAAATGCTCTGGTAGAGCCGCACGCCGGTGCCGTCATCGTCGTCATCGTCGTCGCTGTTGGCGTTCGCCGCCGCGTCGGCGACGGTATTCATGCTGGAGACGTCGACCGCGACGTATTTGCCGAGATCGGACAGCGCCGCGATTGCCTCGACCATGGTCTCGTTGGCGATGACGACGCGGTAGGGCTGCAGACGGGCGCCGGGGCTTGCGGGCGCCATCAGGATGCGCAGCTTCTCGCCTTCCTTCAGGCCGCCGTCGCGGCCGCGCGGCCCGAGCGTCGCGGTGATCGCCTTGATCTCCTCGGCCGTGGCGCCGAGATCGCGCAGCACGCCGGCGACGCTGTCGCCCTTCTTGACCACGTGAACGCGTTCGCCGTTGGGATTGCCGCCGGTGATCTGTTCCTTGGTCTTCGGCAGCAGCGTGACGTTTTCCGGCACCACGCGCGTCTCGAAGCCGGCATAGGGGTCGGACGGCGACACTTCGGTGGCGTAGGCGCTTCTGATGTCGGACGGGCCGGTCGCGCCGGAGACGTCGGCCGCAGCATTGGAGAGCGCGGCGTAGCGCACCCCGCCATTGCCGCGCCAGTTGGCGGCATCGCGGACCCGCATCAGGATGTCGTCGAGCGCCACCACTGCGGAAATCTTGGCTTTCGGCAGCACCTGGGAGAGGTCCTTGGTGACGAAGGAGACCTCGGCGTCGGGTTCGACGGCTTCCGGATTGTTGGGATCCTCGGATGCCGCCTTCGGATCGGACCCGACATCGGTGAGAAGGCGCTGGGCGTTGAATGGCGGGATCTTCGCCGACAGGTCGCTCGTCGTCATCGACAGATTGCCGGCAATCCGGATGAAGGGACGCACCCGCATCACGTCGCGGTTGCCGACGCGGGCGACGGTCGATACGCGCACGATGTTACGCGAGGCCGTGGATTCGTTCGGCGGCGGCAGGCGGTCGCTCTTGTGCAGCGTGGCGGCGCGGTCGGCTGCGCCGAATGCGCCGCGCAGCGCGCCTTCGACGCGCTCCGGCACCTTGGCGAAAGTCATCTCACCGTCGAGCGAAGCGAAAACGGCGCCGCCGATCAGGGCTGCGCCGCAAAGTCCGGTTAGAATCGTCCCGCTGAACCATTGCACCGAGACACGGCGGCGATCGATGACGGCGGCTTCGGAACCATCGACGGACAGCGGCGGCTCGTGGCCGAGATCGATGATCCCGGTCTCACGCCCGTAAGCGCCGCGTGACGTCCTGTGGTTCAACCCAAGTCCCCCAATCAACGACCCGAGAGCCCGATGTCGAGCAGTCCCGTTCCGAGCAACCCTGTTTTGAGCCCCTCCTTACGCCGCCCCCTTCGGGGCGTCTCTGGAAAAGGCAAGCCGCATAGGCGTCCGCGGTCAGAAGGCCCATATGACGGACCGGCCGAAATTACGAACAGCTAAGCGGAAAAAGATCTCTCGATGTGTCTCGAATGTCTGAAGAAGGCCGCTTCATCGGATGATCGCCTTCCTCTGACCCCACACAAACCGCCGGCAGCCCCCACTGGCATCCCTGCGATTCTAGCTTTGTCTGTACCAGAACGCCGGGGGATTGTGGCTCAAGTACGGCGCCTAATATGGAAAAGTTTCCGGAAACGGCTGGGCGCCAGGGGCCTTCCAGGGGCGGGCGCTCCAAGTCACGTCCAAGCCGCGTTCAAGGCGCCTCCGCGCCGCCTCCGGAGCCCCCTGGGGCCCAAACTTTTTTTGGGTTTTTTCTCCGCGCCGGCCCGATCCAGCCGCTCGGCGACTTTCTAACCTGCTGTAATTGCGTGGATTTTTCGAACAATCCACCGTGCGACGATTTTCTGACAATGGTCGTTGACAACCCCGATGGGTGGGGCCTATAACCCGACCACTGAGCGCGGCGCCGCCGGGTCACTGACCAAGGCGAGCGAACGCGCCACTGATGCTCCTCACCTTGTTGAGTGACACAACAGTCGACGTAAGTCGATTGGAGTTCATCCATCGTCGGTAAGGGTGTCGGAACCCTTCCTCTCTGGAAGGTTGGGGCCTCCTGGTCCCGGGCTGTTTGACAAGTGAAGATGAAGAAAGAGAAACGTGGACGGCGGAGTCCTTGCGCCTCTCGGATACTGAAGAGCTTCGGCTTTTGAGTTCTGAGAGGGGACGAAAGACTTCGGCGGTACACGTTTTAAGGTTACACCATCGTTGCCAGCGATGTGAATCGCGGGCAGCTCATCGACTTCGGTCGATGAAAAATGGTGGGACCTCGTCAAAACGTTGTGATCAGCCGGTTCAAAGTTCAAGTCCAACTTGAGAGTTTGATCCTGGCTCAGAGCGAACGCTGGCGGCAGGCTTAACACATGCAAGTCGAGCGGGCGTAGCAATACGTCAGCGGCAGACGGGTGAGTAACGCGTGGGAACATACCTTTTGGTTCGGAACAACACAGGGAAACTTGTGCTAATACCGGATAAGCCCTTACGGGGAAAGATTTATCGCCGAAAGATTGGCCCGCGTCTGATTAGCTAGTTGGTGAGGTAATGGCTCACCAAGGCGACGATCAGTAGCTGGTCTGAGAGGATGATCAGCCACATTGGGACTGAGACACGGCCCAAACTCCTACGGGAGGCAGCAGTGGGGAATATTGGACAATGGGCGCAAGCCTGATCCAGCCATGCCGCGTGAGTGATGAAGGCCCTAGGGTTGTAAAGCTCTTTTGTGCGGGAAGATAATGACGGTACCGCAAGAATAAGCCCCGGCTAACTTCGTGCCAGCAGCCGCGGTAATACGAAGGGGGCTAGCGTTGCTCGGAATCACTGGGCGTAAAGGGTGCGTAGGCGGGTCTTTAAGTCAGGGGTGAAATCCTGGAGCTCAACTCCAGAACTGCCTTTGATACTGAGGATCTTGAGTTCGGGAGAGGTGAGTGGAACTGCGAGTGTAGAGGTGAAATTCGTAGATATTCGCAAGAACACCAGTGGCGAAGGCGGCTCACTGGCCCGATACTGACGCTGAGGCACGAAAGCGTGGGGAGCAAACAGGATTAGATACCCTGGTAGTCCACGCCGTAAACGATGAATGCCAGCCGTTAGTGGGTTTACTCACTAGTGGCGCAGCTAACGCTTTAAGCATTCCGCCTGGGGAGTACGGTCGCAAGATTAAAACTCAAAGGAATTGACGGGGGCCCGCACAAGCGGTGGAGCATGTGGTTTAATTCGACGCAACGCGCAGAACCTTACCAGCCCTTGACATGTCCAGGACCGGTCGCAGAGATGTGACCTTCTCTTCGGAGCCTGGAACACAGGTGCTGCATGGCTGTCGTCAGCTCGTGTCGTGAGATGTTGGGTTAAGTCCCGCAACGAGCGCAACCCCCGTCCTTAGTTGCTACCATTTAGTTGAGCACTCTAAGGAGACTGCCGGTGATAAGCCGCGAGGAAGGTGGGGATGACGTCAAGTCCTCATGGCCCTTACGGGCTGGGCTACACACGTGCTACAATGGCGGTGACAATGGGACGCTAAGGGGCAACCCTTCGCAAATCTCAAAAAGCCGTCTCAGTTCGGATTGGGCTCTGCAACTCGAGCCCATGAAGTTGGAATCGCTAGTAATCGTGGATCAGCACGCCACGGTGAATACGTTCCCGGGCCTTGTACACACCGCCCGTCACACCATGGGAGTTGGTTTTACCTGAAGACGGTGCGCTAACCCGCAAGGGAGGCAGCCGGCCACGGTAGGGTCAGCGACTGGGGTGAAGTCGTAACAAGGTAGCCGTAGGGGAACCTGCGGCTGGATCACCTCCTTTCTAAGGATGGTTCTTCAGAAGCTTGCTTCTATCGAACCGTTTTAGAAACATCAGTGGCCAACGGTCGTCAGGATCGTTGAGCTGCATTGGCGGGATTTCGCCGTCTTCGTTTCTCTTTCTTCGCGGACGAACACGCGCTGGGGCTGCAACCTTGCAGAATCCCTGGTCCTTGACTGGATATGCGTTAGGGGCTTGTAGCTCAGTTGGTTAGAGCGCGCGCTTGATAAGCGTGAGGTCGGAAGTTCAAGTCTTCCCAGGCCCACCACACTCATCGAGTGAGCATTCGTCTTCTGGTTACGGGGCCATAGCTCAGCTGGGAGAGCGCGTGCTTTGCAAGCATGAGGTCGTCGGTTCGATCCCGTCTGGCTCCACCAGATGGTTTGATCACCGACTACTCATACCGTCGTCCGCGAAACATCACTTCGCACTTACTAGTCCGGATGGACAGTAAGCTGCGTGATTT